>JAXHTY010000004.1:0-153365 GCA_034189905.1 Thermodesulfobacteriota bacterium | reverse complement strand
CATTGACCATGACAAGGATAATGATGGTTTTACCGCATCAGACGGAGACTTTGATGACAGTGATGCCACCGTCTACCCCGGCGCCCCGGAAATCTGCGGTGACGGTATTGACCAGGATTGCGACGGCAGCGACCTGCTCTGCCCCGAAGACATCGACAATGACCAGGACGGCTACACCGAGAACCAGGGGGATTTAAACGATGCGGATGCGACCATTTATCCCGGTGCGGAAGAGGTGTGCGGCGACGGGATAGACCAGGACTGTGACGGAAAGGATCTGGTTTGTGCTGAAGATATCGATAATGACGGAGACGGGTTTACAGAAAATCAGGGAGACTGTGATGATACAGACGCCTATGTTTATCCGGACAATGAACTGGGCGGCTGCATTGACCATGACAAGGATAATGATGGTTTTACCGCATCAGACGGAGACTTTGATGACAGTGATGCCACCGTCTACCCCGGCGCCCCGGAAATCTGCGGTGACGGTATTGACCAGGATTGCAATGGGGAAGACTTAGAGTGTAAAACCAACTACTTCAAAAGCAAGCGATGGCTAATCTTCTTAACAACAATGATGGGATTGAACTAGGAAGAGAACCGGTCTTTTTTATCAAACGGTTTGAAAAAGTAAAAAAGATTAACATGCTTTGAAATAGAAGGTATAATTATCGGGTAAGAATTAAGATTTCGAGTTTGTTTTTAAAACACCGTCTGGGTGACGGTGCAGAAAAGTGGATAAGGCAAAATATCAGATGAAGTGCTTGCCTAACATAAAAAATTCAAAAAGGAGATAAAGATGAAATTCAAAATTTTATTTTTATTAGCAATAATCCTGATCCCGGATTTTGGGTTTACAAATCCGATAGTATCGGGCGTTGACGGGACCTTTCAGGACAACAATATTATAACCATATCAGGATGTGATTTTGGCTCGCATGCTGACTATGCATCAAGCAAAGAGTACCTGGCCGCTGGATGGGAGGATTTAGATGACGGCTCGCTTGACACTGATGTGTTTGAAATTAATGACGGAGCAAGGGCCGAGCGAATCTCCGATGTTAATATAAACCGGGGCAATAGTGATTATTGCGCAAATGCCTTCATCCGTTCCTCCGATCGCACTTACACGGATTTGTTAGGCAATACCGTTACAAATGAACGGGGATATTCGACTTCGGTGGACTTACCCGATGATACTCAAATCGTTTTTATTTCCGGCTGGTTCATGTTTCCGGCCGGGTATGTTGATGCTGTTGAGGGGTCGCTCAATCAATGTAAGTTTATGACGGCTTATCCATATGGCAAGACGGCGGCTGACAATGACCAGGCTAAGACGTTTTGGATCGTTAATAGTGATTTTGTGGCTGCCTGTTTTGAAGACGGGCCGATTTATGATCATTTTTCAGATATCAGTAAACTTGGCGGTAGCGGAGCTATTGTTGAAAATGAATGGCACCGGTATGATATCGCCATAGACACCAGCAGATCAGCATGCAATAAAGTCCGTTATTTTTATTTTGATGGTAAAAGAACAATTGACTCTACCTTTGATTGCACTTCCTGTGGCGTACAATCCAGAGAGTATTATACCGAACCACCGACGTGTGGCTCCCTGGAGCAGTATTGCCCCCGGTTTTGGGACACGGCAACATGGGGACAATATATGCGGTTGGATGGCGGGTCTGAGTTTAATTTGTATTATGATGATATGTACGTGTCAAAGACATGGGCAAGAATCGAAGTTTCAGATAATGCCGAGTGGAGCGAGTCCACTTATGCCCATAAAGAAATACAGATTCCGGTTTCCTGGTCCAGTGATGAGATAACATTCCGGTTTAATCAGGGATCTTTTAATGATTCAGAGCAATTGTACCTTTATATTATCGATGAAAATAATAACGCGAGCGAGGCAATCTCTTTTGTTGTGGGGCAACCTGCCGACGATATTGATCCCGCCCTGAGCCCTCCGGGAGGGTTAGATGCAACACCTATTCAGTAAATGATGTATAGGGTTTTATGGGTTATCGCCTTTACGCCGAAAGGCATATGCCTGGCCTAGCCCATAAAGCCCCCATTGGCCGCCTGGAACCAAGATTGCCTCATATTCATCTTGTATGCCTTCAATCAATGCAATTCTTTTTGATGCAGTATTTCCGTATTCCAGAGCACTTAAGAATAAGACCCTGTGCTTTAAGCCGGAGATCCATTTTTTGTTATCAAGTAAATCGTCTTGCATGGCGGCAAAAACCAACTTATCAGCCGGCAGGTACATCATGAAAATAGGCAAGATCCCACGACTGACATTATCAACTAAAATGGTGTCTGCGCGGGAAATTTCAGCCTGCTTTTCCGCGTTCAGTTGAAACCATGGTCTGGCATAAAGCGTTCCGGAAATCAACATAAGGCAAACAAAGGCAATGATGCCAATGGTTTCTTTTCGACCCCAGAGACGAAAAAATAAAACGGGAAAAAATGATAATACGGGAAAAACAGGCGAAAGGTATCGAGGGCCCATAACCGCCTGATGGGTAAAAAAAGTAAGATATAGGGTTACCATTATTCCTATTACCAACGTCAGGTAAATCAGCAGGAAGGTTATTTGGCTGTTCATAAGCACCGGCTGATTCTGTGGGAACAGCCTTCTCCGCAGTGGTTTAATTAGGGCAGTGCTGACAATGACCCCTAAGATGATGAGCAGGAGCCAGGAGGTTTCAGGCGCGCCGCGGCGATGAACCTCGACAAAGTATCCTGAAATACCCAGGCAAACCTTAAGTATTCTTAACACCAGATCAAACCCGCTAAAAGGCTGGCCTTGGGACTGGAAAGAAAAAAATTGATGAAAAAATTCTGAATGCGCCATCAGCATCAAGAGCAAGCCAACTGCGGAGGATGTCCCAAGTGTCAGCAGTTTTTTAAAAAAAAGATTAAAATTCTCTTGTTGCCGAATTCCCCAGACGAAATAAGCCAGAAACGCTGCAGCTGCAAATAATCCAAAATAGTAATGGGTTAAAAGACCGAGAAAAACAATCACTGTTAAAATACTTCCGGTTAGAAATAGAGCGTCAGCATCTTTAACAAACAGCCTTCTCAATCCCCATAAAAACAGAATTGAAAAAAAGCTGAACAGCTCATAATTCCTGGCCAGAAAGGTGGTACTCATGACACCCGGACTGAAAGCATAGGTAATGGCGACAGCAAGCGCACGAAAGTCACAGTTCATAATGTTTCGCGCAAGAAATGCCAGCAAAACGATATTCAAGGCACTTAGGAATACGTTTAATAAAGGGCCGGTCCAGAAATTAACCCCAAATATCAATACCCACAGGTGCAGCAACCAGAAATATAATGGCGGATGGACATCATATGCTGCCAGGTCGTTTTGGATTTTTGAAAAGGCCAGTTTACCATCCGATTTGAGGAATTCTTGCCAGTCCTTAACAGTTGCCCACTCTCCGTAAGGAAAAGTCTTGTTTTCTATTGCATCATG
Source organism: Thermodesulfobacteriota bacterium (assembly GCA_034189905.1). GTDB lineage: Bacteria > Desulfobacterota > Desulfobacteria > Desulfobacterales > Desulfosudaceae > JAXHTY01. Next base: position 149,872 of record JAXHTY010000004.1, on the reverse strand, counting down.
GTATTCTCCCTGATTGGCAGTCGCAGCTAAGTAAGAAATGGCTTCATCATGTACCATTACCGGATTGTTTAAGATATGCCTGATGCGGAGCCAGGAGGAAAAGACGACGATGAGCAATAAAAAAAGAATAAATGATGTTTTTGTGAACTTAACCGTATTGCGTTTATTCTCCGCCATCAGTCTTCTCCCAACCCTGTATATCGTTTTCAAATCCTAAGCAATTATTCACAAAGTATAAGGGCCGCTGCTTTGTTTCATCGAACATTCGCCCCAGATATTCTCCGATAATGCCGATGCCCACAAGCTGAACGCCGCCCAGGAAAAGAATTACGACCATTAACGATGGATAGCCTCGGACAGGCTCCCCGAACACAAGCGTTTTATAAATGATAAAACTTGCATATAAAAAAGAAAGCAATGAGATACACAAACCAACATAGGAAAAAATTTTTAAGGGGGCTATGGTAAAAGAGGTAAACCCTTCAATCGCAAAATTCCACAGTTTCCAGTAATTCCATTTTGTTCTACCTGCAAAGCGGGAATCCCTGTTGTAAATTACGGCTTTCTGACGAAATCCGATCCAGGCAAAAAGGCCTTTCATAAACCGGTGCTGTTCTCTCAATTTTCCCAGTGCATCCACGGCCCGCCGGCTTAGCAGTCTGAAATCACCGGTGTCTCTTGGAATCTCCACCCCACCCACTTTGCCCATAATTTTATAAAAGGCTTTGGCGGTTGATTTTTTGAGATAACTCTCACCATCCCGGGTAGCCCTTTGGGCATAAACCACATCAAAACCGCATTGCCACTCATCGTATAGCTGATGAATAACCTCGGGAGGGTCTTGAAGATCTGTGTCAATGACCACCACTGCATCGCCACTTGCATGATCCAAACCTGCTGACATGGCAATCTCTTTGCCAAAGTTTCTGCTTAGATCCACAATTCTAATGCCGTTGTGACTGGTTAATATTTTTTTAAGACAGGAAAATGTGTCATCCGTACTGCCGTCATTAATGTAAATGATTTCATATCGACAATCCATTTTTTCTAATACACGGATTAATCGGTTATTAAATTCAGCAATACTATCTTCTTCGTTATAAGCTGGTGCAACTATGCTCAGTAGTTTTTTATTCATTTTCAGCTCTCCCGAAATGCCCATGAACTAGAAAAAAAATAATTAATAAAGAATACGCCTCCCGTTGAGATAATTTGTCCCCAAAAATAAGGCAGCACCAGAATTTTGCAGGTTAGATACATAAAGAGCATATTGAAAAAAAACCCACATACCGTCACAAACATATACTTAATCAAAACTTTTGAGTGGTTGGCCAGGCAATTAAATGTATATTTATAATTAAGAAAATAGTTTATTGAGAACCCCACGATGTAGCCCAAAGAAGAGGCAACAACTACATCTGTTTTGAAGAGTTCAACAAGCAAAAACAACAAGCCAAAGTGAGCTGATGTGCCGATTAAACCAACAATGGCAAAACAAGAAATTTTTTGGATATCTATTCTTAGCAAAATATTCAATTCCTGCTTGAATGCTGGTGCTGATGTTTTAAAAAGGTGTTCTTCCCGGATATGTCAGCATACATTTTTGAAGTCAAAATGTTCGCGCACCAGCCAAAAAAGTCAATACAGATCTGATAAATGCCATACTTTTTGCTATCCCATAAACAAAGAACAGCGCAGTGAGCCTGAAAACCGAGATGTTTAATCCGCTTAGGTTTTTTATGGATAAAAGAAAGAGCGGCAGTATCATTAAACCCAGAGTCAATATTGTCAATATAAAAAAAAGGGTTGGAAAGGCTATTGCCAAAAAGCAAATAATGGTGACAATAAAAATATTATATAATGCCAAAAGCAAAGCTCTGTCTTTCCAAGGGGTCTTGATATTTTTTATTAATGCTTTCCCATGCCAAAGCTCTCTTTTAAAAAACTGGCCTATCGTTTTTGGATATCCAAGATGAACGGCTTTTATTGTTTTATCGCTGACAATTTTTCCATGCTGTAATCTCGCATCCTGACAGATCTTTTCATCCTCGCCGGTTTCATAAGCCGGGTCAAATCCGCCAATTGCCCGGAAAAAATCCGAATGTATAATTAAATTCCCTCCGTTGATGTACTGGCATTCCCTTTTTTCTTCTTTTGCTGTCAGGTAATTGTACCATGTCGTTTCAACCCATGTCGGATGGTCATCCAGGGCGTATGTTGATCCGATGATAAGCCTTTTATTGTTAATATCGTGCCGCTGGTATGCGGCTAATGCATTAAAAATATGTGTATACCAGCTACCGTCCACGATGACGTCAGCATCAATGAATGCAAGCCACTCCCCGGTTGACTTGGAAGCACCAAAATTTCTTAATGCCGAAATTGTGCCCCCTTTTTTCTGGTAAAAGTGGATCAGATGCATATATTTCTTCAAGACGCTTACGGTGTTATCTGTTGAACCGTTATCGACGACTATGATTTCAAAAAAGTCGGCTTCACTTCTGTTGTCTAAAAGTGCATCCAGACACCGTCCAATAAATTTTTCTTCATTTTTGCATGGAATTACGACGGAAAGCAGCTGATGTTTTTTTTCAGTGTTTATGTTGTTCATTGTTTTGAATCATGCTTAAAATGGTTTTTTCTAAAGCAGACGATTGTTTTTTTACATCAAACCGGTCGATTGCCTGAGGGATGTAGGCCAGTGCTTTTTCAGAGGTAGGATTGAGCATTTCCAATAATATTGCATTGGCTAACGCCTCACTGTTTTCAGGTGGAACCATAGCAGATGGCGTCCCAGCCAATACTTCCCGCAATCCCACGCAGCTTGTTCCAACAACAGGAACCCCTGCCACCAATGCCTCAGCCGCTACAAGTCCAAAGGCTTCCCATACGGATGGGATCGCCAGCAGATCAAATCCCTTGATTGAAGCAGCGACTTCTGGGGTAAACGGTAAAAACCTGAAATGCGCTTCCAGGCCCTTATCTTTTATGATTTGCTGGTTCTCTCGAATAAACCCCCCGGCACCCAGACATAATACGATCGGCTGTTTAGGCAATTTATTCATGGATGTTAATATTTCTATTGCTTCGATCAGGTAGATAAAGCCTTTGGGCGGCATAAAACGCCCCATAAAACCAATCAAAATGGTATTGCCCGGCAGGTTCAGTTCTTTTCGATAATCTCTTTTGTGGGATTTCTGAAAGATTTCTACGTTAACACCGTTTTCAATCACTAAAAAATTACTGGAAAGCTTTTTCAATGCGGGAAGAAATTCCAGCATATTGTTTTTGGCGTCACGGGATACATGGTGAACCGTGTCAGCCAGACTCAGTGCAAAAGATAACCCTGTTTTTTTCAATTTTCCCTTGATGCCTTCAAACTGCTCCTCTCGCAGGGTTTCATGAACAGTTACCATATGCGGAACATGACTGATTTTTGCCGGAACGGAAGCATAAACACCAGCTGACAGGCCATGGGAATGGATAAAATCAAAAGACCCTTTTAAAATTGTTTTGATCGTTAAAGGTTTGCTTAGATAGGCTACTTCACCGTTGCAGTGGTTTTTGATGACTTTTAACTCAAAATCGTCAAACACTTCGACCAGGAAGTCAAGCTCTTTGATATCCGGTGCGATTATTGTAAACGCAAAAAGTGATTTGTCAAAATTCGCATACACATATCTGCAAAACGTTCGAATGCCCCCCACCGGCCAACGGATTACTAAAAGAATGTTGTATTTACCATTTTTCATGGGCCGACAGACCAAATGTTTTGCTTTGCTGATCAATGAACAGGATTGTTGAGTAAGAATGGAATACGGTGTTGATGTTAATGGGGACCACTCACTTTTTCTTTCAGAAACATAACCGCCAACGACCGTACGGGATCCGCCAGGCCGGCAATGGTAAAGCGAAAAGCAGCAGCAAAAAGCCGGTTGTTCTCCCAATAACATTGGCCTAACCTGAAATTTAAAACAGCATATCTTTTTCTTCTGGCAGTCAGGCTGTAATTGTATCTTTTTGAGGCTTTTTTGAGAATTTTAAAACCATTTTTCCATCTGAGCTCGGCATTTTTGGAGCTTATACTGTTCTGGTGGCGACGATAACAAAAAAGACACTCGTTTAGATAGCCAATTTGAGTCACTTCACACAACCTTATTGCCATATCATGGTCTTGTGCAGACCTTAAGCTTTCATCGAAATAACCGGCCGTCTGAAAAGCCACATTTCTGGTAAGTGCGTTACTGGGCAATGAAAAATAACAATTCATCAGCACTTTTTCAGGATTCGAGGGCTCTGAGTGGTTATCATCATAAAATGAATACAATCTGTTGTCATTTTCATCAATACCATAACCATTGGTGTAAACGATACCAATCTCCGGGCGTTTTTCCAGGTAGTTGACTTGCTTTTCGATTTTATCCGGTAAAAAAAGATCATCGCTGTCCAGTATGGCGATGTAGTCTCCGGCAGCCATTCGTAAGCCCAGATTAATTGCTGCCGACTGTCCTTTGTTTATCCTTCCGGGATGTTCTAATACAGTTACTTTTTCCCTCAAACGATCAAGAATCTCCCTGGTGTTATCCGTGCAACCGTCGTCAACTGCAATAACTTCAATATTTGGATAGGTTTGTTGCAGGACACTGTCGACTGTCTTTTGGATATATCGTTCGCGGTTATAACAGGGGATGATAACAGACACTAATGGCGGTAGAGGTTTTTTAGTCATGTAATTTATTCACTTTGATCAGATAATTGATCATCACAATATTCGTCAGGTTGAGGCATGGAATATCTTTCGCACAATACGGCGAGAGCCCCGAAAAAATACCATTCCCATGAGCTTAATCCGAAACAGATAATACTATAAACAAGAAACATGAGAGCCCAGGCGTGAATAGCCTTATTCAGGCTTAAAAGAAAAAAATCTTCTTTGTTTTCTTCAATGTTCAGTTTGAAATGTTCTTTTGCTGTTTTTAAGGACTTGAAAATGGCCTGAATATACTTCAGAAATATAATAAAACCAAATATTCCAAGTTCCTGGATTATTTCCACGTAAAAACTGTGAGAGCGGATGGCGCTTCCCCTTAAATGATAATTGGCTTCAGCTGAGGTGCCCAGGCCGTAACCAAAAAAAAACCTGGCGGTAAATAAATCCAGAAAACTGGCTTTCAGTCCCTTTATTCTGCCCTGGGCGGTGTCGGCCCCCACCGCATTGGAATCAATCACTGATATATAGCGTTCTTTAAATTCATCCGGCAATAAAGAAAAGCTTACCAAGAGGAGAGACGAAACAATGACGGTAGACAGAACAACCATCTTAAAATTAATTTTTTTATCAAATTCATTAAATATGATCGCAAACAAAACGACAAGCAGGCAGATAACACCGCTTCTTGCGCCAGTCAGAAAAAGCACATACAAAGAAACAGGAACTATGATCAACGAAAGTAGCTTGAGAATTTTCTTGGGTGATTTAAAAAGAAGGAAATATATAAAGGGTATGGTTGTAACAATCAAGCCGGCAAATTGTGTCGGGTTGAGAACATCATGGGGGCCGCTGGAAAGTCTGTTAAGGTGGGTCAGGGACCCCGAAGACATAGAGTATGCCAGGCTCCCCCAATACCCTTCGGTAATGTGTAAATATGCCGGTTCAATAATCCGCACCAACTGACAACATAAAAAAAACCAGATCGTTATCTTTAATTTTTTTTTGTTGTCAACAAACATGACTGTAAATAAAAAGAAAATAAAAGCCTGTAGGTAAAACTCAAAGCCAAAGCGTATGACGGAACCCGGCCACTTTACCAAAGGCAGTGACAGGATCATGTAAACAAAAAGTATTTTTAAAAACCTGGAAGGGCCGCTAGGCTTCGGTTTATCCAACCTGAAAGCTGTTATCAGCGCAAGCCCCAGCAGCACCCCTACCAGTATAAAATCGAAGCGCAAGCGCGAAAGCATCGGCCATCTGGACGCAAACCTTAAAAAATAACTCAGAATATAGAGAAGATAGAGATTGAAGCCGAAACCCAGCATGGTTTTATTTTTATACTTTGTTGGTTTGTTGTTAAAATTATATTTTTAAAGCAGTATATTTAAATTTTTGAAAAATCTGATTTCTTTCGTCTTTTGACATAACAAAGCAGCAAAAGCATATCACATAAGCAGACGAACATAATATCCAGGCCAGAAGGATGTTACCATAGCTGTTTGGTATTATGGATTTTGTTAAGTAATAATAGAGAAGGGAAGTTGTCAATACCGGCAGAACCGGGGGCACTAAAACCGATTTAAAGTAGTACCAACTGCTGATATTTAAGCGATTTGATACGACCCACAAAATAAACGGTTCAAACATCAAGGCCGGCAATAAAGTTCCAAGTGCAACGCCCTCTTTCCCATAGAAATGCACCAGAGAAAGACTTAAGGACAAGTTCATCAGGGCTTCAAGAATTCTTATTTTTGCCAGTATGCCATGCATCCCCATGCTGGTCAGAATGCGACCCTGCAACGGATTTAAAAACGGCAATAGGAAAGCAAGACCGATCATAAATAAAACATATTTTCCCTTTTGGGCATATTCCGGCCCGATCCAAAGGCTTAAGAATGGCAATCCCAAAAAGAAAACACTTAGAAAGATACAAAGAATAATACCGACTATATATCTTGAATAGAGAAAAAATTCGGAAGTAAAGGTGTCCATGCCCTCTTTTTTTGCATATATTGCACTGAAATGAGGCATCAATACCAGTGTCATTGACATCCCAATTACTTTCAGCTTGTTCAGCAGGTTTACCGGAATTATATAAAATGCAACAACGGCGGGATTTAAAAAAAGACCGATAACGATTGAATCGGTCTGAAAGGTGATTCTCCCTGCTATGCCAAGGGCAAAACTTTTAACACCAAAGGCATAGAGGTCTTTGATTGTATTTTTTTTAAAATGTTTGATTTTGAGCCGGAACCCCCCAAATGCGGGCATCATTAACAATATCCATAAGATAAAAAATTTTAAAAAGAGCGAAATTGAGTTAATTAAAGCAAAGACAAGCAACCCATAGCCCTTGTTGAATAAAATATAAGCCACCAGATTGCTTATGATCAGCTTGAGAGCGGTAATGAACCGGGTAAGTTTGTATCGCTGAAACCCCTCGTGGAAGCTTTCAATAAAGATTGACGGAAACATTATTAACACATGGATCGACAGGATCAGCAGAAACAGGGTATATTTCCGTCCCGGGGACTTGTGTTCAAACAATACCTCCGGAAAATACAATGCCCAGAGGGCAATAACAAGTCCACACAACAACCCGGTTAATAATATAATGAGAAAAACGGAACTGTAGATTTCATTTAATTTGTTTTTTTCATTTACAGCATCATATTTTGCTACATACCGGACAATCGCCGGTGGAATACCAAATTGCAGCAAGCCCATATAACCGATGACAGACATGACAATTTCCCAGATGCCATAGTCATAATTTCCAAGACTTTTAACAATGACCGGCGTCATCACAAAGACGACGATAATGTTTAAAAACTGGAGCGCCATATTTGATAGTGAATTTGTAAGTATCTTCTTCAGCATTTGATATGATTTATTGCTATCTCATTAATTATTTTAGAGAATTTTTTCATTGTCACATCTTCTTGAAATTGTTTTATATCCTGAAACGAAAAATCCGAACTCTCTGTTCCGGTTAACTTTTTTTCTATTTCTTTTTTCAGAATTGATTGGATCAAGTGATGGTTCTCGGAAGTTATGACATAGCCGCTTTTGGTGTCCCGTATTACACTTGCCATTTCGCCTTCTCTGCAAATGGCCATAATAGGGATTTGGCATCCCAGGTATTCAATAAGTTTGGAAGGCAACCACCCCGGCCGGGATTTATTTCCGATTCCCGCGCAGATTAAGAGCATATCAGACATTTTTGTCAATCGTATGGCTTCTTCGTGCGGCACGCGGGCATAAAAACGAACGACTTTTGAAATCCCCAGGTTTTCAACAATAGCAGCGACGTGGCGTGAGTGGGAGCCAATCAGGCGCACCTCAAGCACTTGTTCCAGTTTTTTCTTTTCAGTTTCGTCCAAATTGTCCAGCCAGGCGCCCAATGCCCTGAAAAAGGTAAAGGGATCCTTTTCCGGATAAAAAATACCAGTGTAACTTATAATAAATTTTTCTGAAGGCTTTGAAGGGGTCTTGCTTGTTTTTTGGATATCAAAACTGTTGGTGATGCAGTGGAATTTATCAGGATCAATGGCACTGTGTCTCTTTTTCAGGTTCTCATTATACATTCTGGTGGTTGAAATGACGGCTGCCGCATGTTTGATAATGGTCTTTTCCAAAAGCCGTTCCAGTGGATTTGTTATTTCATACTTCCCTGTTTGTGGATAATAATCCCAGGGATCCCTGAAATCAGTAATATATGGAATTCTGGTCAAAGTGTGTAAGATCAGCCCGGTTATATGAATTGAATGCGGCGGTGATGTGGTTAAAACAATACAGCGGTCGGTTTTTTTAGAGATTTTAAGAAACTTAAAAATATAAGCAGGGATGTGCATCAATTCCAGGTCGGGTTTTATGTATTGACCGAGCCGCTCCCATGCAGTGCCTTTTATTCTTACCATCAACTTGCCAAGCGCCGTCAGATCACTGAACAATTTGGGCTGGTCGTCGGTACCGGCTGTTGTTGGTTTTTTAATGCCTGGCAGATAGTGAATAGAAACGCGATCATTGAGTTCGTCAAGCAGGTTATTGTTGTGTGAAAAATCGATACGTACCCGCTTTGTGATAATATTAACCTGCCAGCCGGAAGCTGAAAGGCGCTTTGCAAGCCTGAAAGGTCTTAACGCACCGACTTTGCTTGATGGCGGAAAATCCCCGGTAATAATGTATATATGTTTCAAATTTCAGGGTGTCTGTTTAATTTTGATAATCTGTCGGATGATTTTGTTTTTTAAATCCGCGTATGGCATGGAGGTATGCCATGCCGCACAAATGCCAGTTGAAATTAACCATATCCTGATCTGCCGGGATCCTGGGGATTTTGAACATATCCTCATCGCCTGGCGGTAAATAAAAGACAGCCCCCCAATATCCGGCACGTTTTACCGCTTCAACGACCTGATCGTTAATATCACCTGGAAAACTGTTGGGATAACAAAACGAAACAATTTCATTATTGAGTTTTTTTGTCAGGACGGCTTTGGATAAAAAGATTTCAGCCTCTATTTCATTTTTGTCAATTCGTGACAAAATAGGGTGATTCATGGTATGGCTGCCAATTTCGATACCGTTTTGATTCATCTCCCGTAATTGATCCCAGGAGACAGGTGCGTATTTTGCGGTGGGCAGACCAGGAATATCAACTTGAAGCTGGTCCGCAACCGCATCGAGAAGCTCCCACTTTTGATGGTTATCAATGGCAATAGCAACATTTATAATCCGCTCGAAAGCCGAGGCTGTGCCTTGAGAACTTGTTAAGTCGATATCAAACCGCCACCTTTTAAAGGCAATGACACAATTAGTCTGGCTCGTATTTTCAAAAGCATAGAGAATTCGATCCGGCCATAACCAGATTTTCTGGTCGACAAAGTTAACGACCGGAAACAGGGTGGCTTTAACATTGTGCTTTTTCAGTAAGGGATATGCAATGGTATAAAAGTCAAGATAACCGTCATCAACGGTCAGTACGGCTGAATTGTCTGGCAACGGTTTTTTTAAGCGTTTCTGCTTTAAAATTTCCGCTAATGTGACAATTTTAAAATGTTTTTTTATTGTCAATAACTGGTTTTCAAATGTTTGGCTGTCAATTTTAAGTTTTTCTGTATCAGGTCTGTCGCAAAACCTGTGATAAACAAGAACCCTTGGGTTCATGGTTTTTGTCATCAAGCAGGCGCTTTGAAAAACGCCGGGTATCCTTAACAGGCTTTTTTTCAGCGTTTTCTTTGCACGGTGGTTAAGCCGTTGCTTTTTATAAGTATTCAGCGTCACCATCGGCTTCTACAAAATGAAAATTCAGGCTGTTTGTATAGTTTGCAACCGGTTCTTGTTTCGAAAAAACACTGAATCTGGAAGTCTCCCCACGATCCCAAAACCCATTCTTTTTCAGTGCATTTCTCAGGTCCTTGTGGGTTCCCCAGCATAAAATTTTTAAATACCCGCAACACTTGCATGCTTTTTTTATATTTTTTATTGTTTGGGCTGGTTCGGCCGGGTTGTCCCGGTTCCATAAAATATCGACTATTTTGGCGGTTGTGCCGGAACCGTTTATTACTGTAACGGAGCTGATTTTACTGCCTTGCCTGCGGCAAAGGACTTTATAGTGCCGGTGGGGAATTTGAAAATACCGCCAATTCAGGTAATCCTTGTCCTTTTGAATGATATGTGGAAATGATAATGCCGCATTTTTCCAGAAGTCATCCATAGACCCGTCGAATTGATCAATTTTATGAAAACCAGCCATGGTATCCAAAGGCAGATTGTCGATGTTAACCTCAGGGTGATATTTATTTGTTCGCCATAAAAACCAGCGGGGAAAAGACAATATGCAGGTCATATAGGTGTTGGGATATACCGGCGTATAGCCCATTTTCATCAAAAGCTTATACATTCCCGGCATGGTCCCTTTTGAATATAGCAAAGGAATCACTTCAGATGCTTTTTCGTATAATTGTTCCATTATGCCCTGGCGTCGAAAATCAGGGTGCACCATTGAATTGCCGCTGAATGCACAATCAATGATTCGATCATTGCTTCGGAGCTGAAAGGGAAACCTTGTTGTTGCCCCCACTATTTGATTCTCATGCTCGGCAATAAAAATTTTAATATCACGTTTGGAGGGGTTTTGATTGATTTCCCAATTCCACCGGCGTGCATATGGTGAAGCATCCCCATATGTGGCTTCATATAGTGCAAATAACGCCGTTGTATCTTCTTTTTGATGGTCAAACAGTCTGTAGGTTTTCGACATGGCGAGCACCCGAAAAGGAATCAATGACGAGTATCATAATCAGTGTTGGAAATATAGCCTTCTGTACCTTTATAGGAGATAATTTGTCCAGGAATGCCGACCACAACCCCATGGTCCGGGATATCCTTTGTAACGACACAGTTTGCACCAATTGCCACATTGCTGCCAATTGTAATGGCCCCAATGACAACCGCTCCGGGGCCTATATACACATTGTCGCCTATTTTTGGAACACCTGCCTTTTCCCCCCGGCTTTGAATACCGATGGTAACGCGGTTGGATATGTTACAATTCCAACCGATTCGAACTTCCGGATGAACAACGATGCCTCCGAAGTGGCCGATGTAAAAGCCGGGCATAATTGTTGTGTTATAGGGGATGCTGATGCCAAGCCTTGTGCCGATGCGGTGTAATAAAATCCGTGATATGTAATGAAATGGCCGGAGCGCTTTTTTCTGCCGGAGAAATGCAGTAAGGCGCATCCAAAATATATAGCGGTATTCAATGACCCGGACATAGGTTGCCAGGACGGGGAATTTTTGCCGGCCCTTGTATCTGAATGCATCTGCACGAATGGTCTTGAAGAAGCCGTAAGCCGTTTCTTTTTTAGTTTTGAGAGGTTGTTGCATTTTTAGCGCTGCAAATCTTTAAGAATTTTTTTAGCCAATATTCTGGTTGCCTCCAAATTTATATGGTCCGGATCCTGAAATAAATCTGCATTATAAGCAATATCGCGATCAGTCGAATAATCAAGGTATTCCACCCCGTCGGATTCAACCAGTTGATTCATTGCCCTTTTCATTTCATCTATGTATTCATTTTTGTAAAGTTCGGTGTATTTGTAATAATAGGGAGGGGTAAAAAAAATAACTTCGATGCCTTTTCCTTTCAAAAAGTTTGTAATTTCATTCAATAAATTCAAACTATGCTGCTTCACTCGGCTTCTGTTCCGGGATTGTGCATTCTCATGTATTCTGTGCTGTTCCGCCACCCTTGCCTTGATGTTTTTTAAAGGAATCTCTTTTTTGGGTATGTTTGTTCCCGGCGCCCGCTTCTCCCCCTTTTCTTCTATCTTGTTTCTTTTTAATTTTCTGATCTGTCGAATGAGAATCGATTTCCAATGGTCAGATTGAATGAAAGGAAAGAATTTGCCGACAATAAAATTTTTATAATCACCGGGAATCACTTTCCAGGAAGGTATGTTGTTGTACATAAACACCCGTGTATCTGTGATGCCGCCGTTTGCAGCACTGTGGTCCTGATACAGGGAAAAGTAGGAATATGAAATAAACACTGTTTTGATGTTGTTGCCCGGCTGTGAAATCAGAAATTCCAGTATGTATTTACACTCCTGAAGGTCTCTTCCGCCTGCGCCCAGGCCAATACCGTCCAGCCCTAATGCTTTGAAATTAATGGCCCACGCATGTGATGTGCCAATAGCGATGGCCTCAATGGTCTTTTTGTTTTTAAGAAACTTTCTTATCAGGTACTTTTCGTCATCATGACCCGTAATCAGGTAATTATAAGTCAAAAAAAGTGAAAGATACCCGATTGAAAAAAAGACGATTCCTTTTATAAAAAATTTTTTTATAGGGTGCCGTTTGCTTCGGGCCATGATTATTTCAGCAAGAAAGTCAGAATTGAAAGTAAATGAAGCTGTTTATTGAGAACTGCCCAAAAACGACGATCAAGAAAGTCACAAGATAGTAATATGCCCACCTTAACGCAACTGGCTGTGCCAACAGTTTTTGAAGTGCCCCAAAACGATAGTTCAGAAACTCCACACTAACAAGGAAGCATATTGAAAATAAGGCAATTAAAAGTTCATAAAGGTTCATGCCAAAGTAAGCGCTCGTGTCGTGCATAATTTGCCAGGTGTTGCCGGCCAGATGATTAAAATTAAGTAAATTGGCAAGAATATAGAAAGCATCTTGAATTGTGTTGGCCCTGAAAAAAACCCATAAAAGGGTAACAATGTGAAATGTGACAATGATACTTAATGCATGCCGCAACGTGGCCGTATTTTTGGGTATGAACCGTTCTGTTGATCTGTTCCGGTTTTGCATAACCCGGGTGGCAAGAATGAAAAGGCCGTGCAAGGTTCCCCAGATGACAAATGTCCAGTAAGCACCATGCCACAGGCCACTGAGGAAAAAGACAATGATTATGTTCATGGACCAGCGCTGCCAGCTGACTCGGTTCCCGCCCAGTGGAATGTAGAGGTAATCCCTGAACCAGCTCGTTAACGTAATATGCCACCGTCGCCAGAAATCCATGATGTTTGTTGCAAAGTAGGGATAGTTGAAATTTTTGGACAGATCAATTCCCAGCACCCTTGCGGCACCAATGGCGATATCCGAATACCCTGAAAAATCGCAATAAATCTGAAAAGCAAAAAAGTAACTTGCAACAATCAGCGGAATGCCTGTGTAACCGGAAGGGGTGTTATACACCTGATCAACAAGAATGGCCAGACGGTCAGCGATAACGATTTTTTTGAAAAACCCCCAGCCCATCTGTCTAAGACCATTTGTGACGTTTGCATAGTCAAACGGTATTTTTTTATAGAATTGTGGCAGCAGCTTCGTTGATCGTTCAATGGGCCCAGCCACCAGTTGCGGGAAAAAAGCGACGTAAACGGCAAAAATTCCGAAATGGGTTTCCGGTTTTTTGCGGCCGTTATAAACATCAATCGCATAGCTCAGAGACTGGAAGGTATAAAATGAAATGCCAACCGGCAAGAGCAGGTTAAGAGCCGGAATATTATAAGTTAGATTAAGGCTGTCAAACAGGGATCTGAGCGTATCATTAAAAAAGTTAAAATATTTGAATATGAACAGAATCAGCAGGTTGGTTGTCAGACAAAGAATCAGAAGCATCCTTTTTGTGTTTTGCTTTATGGCCCGGCCCATCCCGATACCGGTGAGATAGGTAATGATTGTTGTAATGAGAATAAGAAAAACATAGGACACTTCCCAGCACATATAAAAATAGTAACTTGCAACCAGCAGGAGAAGCCATCGGTATCGATGCGGTGTAAGATAATAGAGAAAACATACAGTGGGAAAAAAAAATAGAAATTTTAAAGAGTTAAAAAGCATATCGTCTGCACCACATCTCCAGGACCATCAATGTCCACAGCAGATAATCGTGGTTTCTTCGTCTGGATTTATGTTCCGCAAAAATTCTCTGAACAAAATTTTCATCAAAGAATGATTTTACATATGACTGATCACTTAAAACCATCTCTTTTGACAGCTCTTCCCATTCATTCCGAAGCCAGTCTGCAATCGGCACGGCAAACCCCATCTTGGGCCGGTATATAATCTTTTGGGGCAGCAGTTTTTCGGCTGTTTTTTTAAGCAGGTATTTCGGATCGTTTTTTTGGACAAGCAAATGAGGCGGAATGGTTGCCGCAAATTCAACGACTTTATGGTCCAGAAACGGCACCCTTGCCTCCAGAGACACAAGCATGCTCATACGGTCGACCTTTGTCAGAATGTCGCCCGGCAAATAGGTTTTGAGGTCTAAATACTGTTGTTGTGTGAGTATATTGAGGTCCGGGAACTTGCAAAGAAGATCTGTCATGACCGGACCTGGATCTGTGCTGGCAATCTTTTCCTTGAGCGCGTCACTGAAGATCGTACTGTGAGTTGATGAAACACCCTTGGAAATGCTTCGTAAATAGCGTTCATGGTTGTTGCAGGAAAGGTGTCTGAGGATATTGATGCCGGGAAACCATTCAGGGAGCATCTGTGCCAGGTTCAAAAACAATGCTTTTCGTACCCAATGGGGGGCTCGGCTTACTTTTTTGAACAAGGAACCGGGCAGATATCGATCATACCCGGCAAACAGCTCATCACCGCCATCTCCGGATAACGATACCGTAACATGTTGACGGGTCATTCGTGAGACATAATATGTCGGGATGGCGGATGAATCCGCAAAAGGCTCATCAAACTGATGGATCAGTTCTTCCAAAACATCTTCGGCATCCGGTTTTACGATTTCTTCATGGTGGTCTGTGCCATACATCCGTGCCACTTCACGGGCATACGCAAGTTCGTTATAAGACTGGTTTTCAAAGCCAATTGAAAAAGTTTTGACCGGCTCTCCCATATTTTGGGCCATCAAAGCGACGACCATGCTGGAGTCGACGCCACCACTCAAAAATGCGCCAAGCGGAACATCGCTGACAAGCCGCATGCGTACCGCCTCATTGAGATTGGCCAGTATCTGCTCCATGTAATAAGGTTCATCATGCACCTCGCGGTGGTTGAAGTTGACGTCCCAGTATTGCTCGATGGCAATCCGGCCATTTTTGACGGTTAGAGTGTGCCCGGGCGGCAGTTTTTTGATGTTGGCAAACAGACAGTCGGGATCCGGAACATACCCATAGGCAAAATAGGTAACCAGTGCCGGGTAATGGATCGAACGCTCTGCCTGAGGATGTTCAAGCAGGCACTTAATCTCTGACCCAAATAGCAGGGATTGGTTTGTTGCTGTATAGAAAAGAGGCTTTATGCCCAGCCTGTCCCGGGCTATGAATAAAGATTTCTGCTTCAGGTCATAGATTGCAAAGGCAAACATGCCTCTGAGATAGTTGACGCAGTCTTTTCCATGTTCTTCATAAAGGTGAAGAATTGTTTCTGTGTCGGACTTTGTTGCAAATGTGTGCTTTTGGTCGATTAATTCTCTTCGAAGTTCCTTGAAATTATAAATTTCGCCGTTAAAAACGATCCAGACCGTCTGATCTTCATTGTGCATTGGCTGCGAACCCGACACCAGGTCGATAATTTTCAGCCGACGCATGCCAATGCCAATATTATGATGGACCCAGATTCCGCCCTCATCAGGGCCTCTGTGATGAATCACATCGCACATTTTCTGCAATACCGCCTCAGAAGCCGGGGTGCTTTCATCAAAGTTCACAATGCCTGTTATACCACACATTTTAGTCTACCTTGCCAGAGAGCGGTAAAAGCCGATACACTGCTGCACAATAGCGTTCAGGTCAAAATTCAACATTATCGATCGCCTCGCAGCCGTGCCAAGGGAAATCGCCAGCGCCTGATCATTGAGAAGTAATATCAGTTTTTCTGATAAATCTTTGGTGCTGCCGGGCTTAAAAAGCAGGCCGGTTACCCCGTCCTGAATCAATTCCCTGTTTCCCCCCACATCCGTTGCCACAACCGGTAGCCCGGCACGCATAGCCTCCATAATGGAATTTGAAAACCCCTCTGAGTCAGAAGTGTTCAGGGCAATATCACTGCCCGACAAAATATACGCCACATCATGCCGTATCCCCAGAAATGTTACCCACTGGCGGATGTTTAACGCATCCACGCGTTTTTCCAGGCCTTCCCGCATCCATCCATCTCCCACGATAATGAAGTGGGCCGGTTTTTTTCGGATTACCATTGGAATTGACTCAACCAGAAGATCAACACGTTTGACTTTCCGGTTGCAATTTGCGACCAGTGCAACGATTGGCAGGTTTTTTTCCACTGCCAGTTCTTTTTTTAAGGCATTTCGGGCGGTCTGTGTTTGTTGAAACGGTTCTCCTGTTTCAATGCCGTTATAGATAACATGTATGGGCTTTCGTTTTGCCAACTCACGCACTTTTTGTTTAACGGCTTCTGAATTGACCAGTACCTGGCTGGACAGGCTGAGGGAAAATTGAAAAGGCCATGTGGAAAGATCCTCCGCCCAGAAGAGTAAATCCCTGACCGATACGACAATTTGGCGGACACCAGCAAGTCTGCCTGCAAGTGTACCGACAAGCGCTGAATCCTGAAAGAATGTTTGCACGATATGACAGTTTGAACGACGCAGGGTCAGTGAAAAAGACAATATCTTCCATAACCCTCTGGGGCTTGCCAGTGACTGAATGTCAAGGACAACACAGGCGGCCTTTGCCGGCCGCATGGCATGGTCTGTCCCGCCGCGCAAAAGGTAAAGGACCGGCTCAAAGCGGTCGTAATCCAGCGCGTCAAGAAGCAGTTTAAGCTGCCGTTCTGTTCCGCCGGTCCCCAATTGATCTATAATAAAAGCAATTTTAATCTTGCCGGATTTATTTGTTGATTTTTCTGCCATGCCGCGGTTTATGAATTGCACAACGCGCGTCTGCCTTTACTGGTTTCGTTTTTTAAGGATCTCCTGATACAGGCGCTGATAATCGGACGCCATCCGGTCACTGGAGAATTTTTTTAAGAGATCGGCATTTGTTTTGTCGCTTAACATCCTTAAATTATTGTCATGAAAAATCTGTTCGACAGCCTTTGCCAGCGAGCCGGCATCAGCAGGATTCACAAGCAAACCATTTTTACCGTGTTGAACGAAATCGGTCATTGCCCCCACGTTTGTCGCCACAACCGGTTTTTCCGCCCGCATTGCTTCAAGAAGTGTGACCGGCAGCCCTTCAGTCATGGAGGACAGAACAAAAACGTCGAAAAATGTCATAAATTGAGAAGCATTCCCGACATAGCCGGGCATCAGTACACGGTTATTCAGGCCCTGTTCGCTGACTTTTTGTTCAAGCGATTGCCGCATAGGGCCTTCTCCCAGAATGAGCAATTTTGCTTCGGCGATGTTTTGTACGATCCGCCCAAATGCATCAATTAAAAATTCATGTCCTTTCTCCTTTGAAAGACGCCCCACTGCGCCGACAATAAATCCGTTTTTACAAAAATCGGTCACTTTGGCGCTTTGCAGATTTCCCGCACTTTTTTTTATGGGCTGAAGGTCGATTCCATTTTCAATGACTTGATAATTGATGTTTTTTATCCCCATCAGTTTCGGATGATCAAGCATTCGGCCACTGACAAGAACAACAGCGTCCAGCCGGCGAAGGACAAGCCTGTCCAGCCATTCATACAGATGGATTTTACTTAATCCTTTGCCGGTGCCGGTATAACCATGGAGTGTTGCGATCACTGGCAGTTGGCGCAGGACAAAAGGCATATAGCCCAGAAGGATATTACCCTTATAGCCATGGGAATGATAAATATCAAAACCATTTCGCACCGCATAATTGCGGATGTTCATGGCCCCGAGCAAATTCGGGCCGGGTCGCATCCGGAAAATCGAAAGCGGTAGGCCCGCTTCCCGTGCTTCTTTTTCCAGGGGCTTTTCCGGTATGCTCTTTTCTCCGATACTGGCGATCTCGGGCTTCAGTCCCTTCTTTGCCTGCTCTTTGACTAGATCAAGCAATATTTTTTCTGCGCCATAAAGACCACCGCTGTCAATAACATGTAAAATTTTCATTATACTTTTAAATGGTTAAAAAAGAAGCCCGAATTAAAAAATGTTATGACATGTCCGCGGTCGCCGTCTCATGGCCTTACGGGTCAGGATTTTGAATAAGTGATAAAACAATTTTATTTTACAGGAGATGCTTTCCTGAGGCGTGACGGGCCCTTTTTTGAGAACCCATAAAATTTCTTTTACGCGTGAGTATTGATAAGTCATTGGGCCTGCATAATGATACAGGGTTGCAAGCACATTGAATGGTGAATTTTTTATTATGTTCTTGTAATCTTTCAGTTGCAACCGGTTCAGGTCATTTGAATAAAAAATATAATCTACTGTTTTTTGTGCTGTTTCATTATCATAACGGTCTGATATATATTTATAAACGTGATCTGGCCCCTTTAGATGAAGCCATGGCGGTAAAATGTTATTTGCAAAATTGAATTCTCCGTACTTTGTATGGATGGATAAATGATGGCCCACATGTGAAGACCAGATCGGCCCGAAAACGGTAAAAAGATAGCCATCATTTTTTAACAGTTTGTAAATATGGTTAATCGCTACTTCGACATCTGATATATGTTCAAAGCTGTTGATCGAATAAGCAAGATCGTATGATGCACCTGCCGTTTCATAGGTACAAATATTGTTGTAAATATATTGAATATTCGGTTGATTATTTTCTTTATTCGATTGTTCCACACCGCTTGAGTTTAAATCAACGGATGTCCACCGCAGCGGATCATATTGCTTGATAAGCCAGCCTGGTGTACAGCCACCGACTTCCAGAACGGTTTTATCCCTGAATGATAAAAGTGCATTGGCAAGCGCCATATACTTATTGTTATGTGACATGTCTCTCCATCTTACGTATTTTTTGATTAATGGTCGGGTGTTCAGCGCGTTCCCGGCAGAGTATACGGTTGTGCCTTATAACCAGCGATTCATCCCTTCCGTGGCGTCCAGAAAACCTGTTTTTGACCGCGCAAAAACTTTATAAATCCAACAGCGGCACTGTAATTAATCAACGTGAAATAGTAAAACAGGTACAAAAATCCGGTTTGCAGGCCCCTTTTCTCCAGAAGCGGTGATATCAGGGCGCAGGCATAGGCGGCTGTCTGAAGGAAAAAAAGAAGGCCAAATATAAAATGTGTCGTTACAAGCAAAAGGTTGAACCCATAGGCACCAACTAAAAAGATAAAGCAGAGGTATCGCAAAACTTTGTGTGACCAGAGCTGAAATGCGAACAGCCCATCTTTTTTAAAAGAAAGGAGGTGTCGCATATCATACAGCGCCCACAAGGCCCTGAGGGTAACCCGGACGCGCATCTTATGTTCATCCTCAACCGTGTTTAATGCGGGTTCTTTGAGTATTGCACCAGGCTCATAGACGACCCGGTACCCCTTGTCCGCTACGTGCAGGGGAAGGACAAAATCAGGCAGTTGGTCTGGATTCATGGGGCTGTATAGATCGCGTCGGACAGCGTCTATACCTCCATCGACGCCGATGACGGAGCCTGTTCTGGTTTCCATTTCCCTGAGCCAGTTTTCGTATTTCATGTAAGCGGAGCACCCATCGCCAATGGTTGAGCCGTCAAGGTTTGTATAAATCATTTTGCCGGTTACATATCCGACACCGGAATCTGCAAAATTACGTACGAGCATGCGTAAGGCATCAGGCGCATAAATAGAGTTGGCATCAGAAAATACAAGAATGTCCCCCCTGGCTTTGGTGACCGCCATGTTCAGGGCGCTGGTTTTGCCGGCACGGGGTTCCTGGCGCAGAAGCTTTACCCGTTTGTCTTTAAATCCACTTACTATTTGGTCCGTCCGGTCTTGAGATCCGTCTGATATGACAAGGATTTCCATCTTATCAGGGGGGTATGCCAGCGCCAGTTTATTTGCCACGGTCTCTCTGATACCGGCTTCTTCATTGTATGCGGGGATAAGAATGGTTACAAAAGGGTCAAATGTATTTGATGTTCGTATCTTTTGGTGCTTGAAAAAGCCGATGCAGGTGATGAGAAGAGGATAGCCGGCATATACATAAACAACCAGCAGAAGACATCCAAAAAAAATAAAGGCAAAAAAAACCGCCATTTAATAATCCTTTGCGCAGCCTGTTTATTCGGCACGAGTTTGAAGGTATGTCAGATAGACCGGGTAGAAGTCTTTTACAAATTTCAACAGAGCAGCCTCGGCCTCAGCACGTGTTTGATCGTTAAATGGGGTACTGAGTCGGACAAAAGCACTGTCCTGGCTGCGCCCCAGCAGGACATTTCGAAAAACAGCGATCTTCTGCCAGAGAGTGTTCACATAAGTAGCATCAAAAGCCTGAAACCAGTATAAAAAAAGCTGTTTTTCATTGCTCAGTTCAGCCACCATGGTTTCGTAGGAGACCGAATAGCTTTTATTGTTTACCGGCACCGACATTTCCCCCGAACGTCGATCGGTGACCTTCCACCCTTGTCCGGGAAGGCATGTCAGTGGGTCGTGAGCAGCGCCGACTTTTTCCGGAGACAGATACTGGCCGATGTATAAAGAAACTTGCATATTATTGTTTTTTAGTCGAATATTTATAAAATCGTCAAGTTTCAGTGTATTGATAAATTTGGTTTCCAGTTTGACCGCGGCGTTTTTTTCCCACCCCGGAATATGGTTGAGGGCCTTGCTCAGTGTTGGTCTATCCGGCTGGTGAACATGAGAAGCAATTGAATTCCAGCGCAAGAAAGCACCACTTATAAGCAGCGCCACAATTAATATGATCAATCGTTTATTGAGAGAGTGTCCCATTTTTTTAATAATTCCCTGAGCAGAAAAAGTATGGCCAGAGCCAGTGCAAAGACCCCCAACCCGACAAGTGTATGGAGCGTTCCATGGGTGAGGTCAATCCCCAGATAATGAATAAAACAGATTAGTAATGTGACACGAGCAATATTGACAATCACGGCAATCGGAAGACTTGAAAGAAATAGCATTGACCGGAGGAAGTTGGATCGTAGCGTAAAATATCCAAAAAAAGCACTAAGTGCGAATAAAGAAACCAGAGATCGCATGCCGCTGCAGGCCCGTACAACCTGCAGGGTTCTTTCCGGCAGATGGATCACATTTCCTTCCCTGTACAGGGCGACACCAAGAAAAGATGACACATCGGCACTGACAGCTGATACAAACAGCTGCAGATTGATGGTGGCGGCAGAATAGATCTGGGACGGGACAGGAATCATGAACAGTAACATGAAAATAGGAAACAGCAACTCTTTTATTACTTGAAATCCAAAGAGAAAATAGATGGAGCCGGCAATAAACAGTATCATGGACAGGGGTTTAAGGGTAAGAATATAGGCCAGGTGGCCAACAATAAAAAGAAAAAGGGCGGCAACGACGATAAGCAAGCCGACCCATGATCCCCTGACGGGTAAGCTGCTAAGCGTGCTTTTTTTTTGCCAGGCAATAAAAAGAGCGATGGGAACAATGAAAAAGCCATGGGAATATTCCTCAGAACTGAGCCACAGCTTTATCAGACCGATCCATACGGGATAAAAAATAAGGGCGTATCCGGAAACGGCCAATACAATCAAAACAATAGAGGCGGCATCAATTTTTATTTTTTTTTCAACGTTCATCATTACCCATTTTTTTGTTTAACGATTAAACCTGATTGTATTGTATTATTGTAATCCGTTTTCTGCTGCCAGTGCCAGCAATCATTTTTTGTTCCTACATATTATCCCTTTGGCTTATTTTCCTTGCCGGATTTCCCATCAAAACGGATCCCTCAGGATATTGCTTCGCACCCACAACGGCACCTGCAGATACGACTACTTTGTCGCCTAAAACGGTACCTGGTAAAATAATGGCGTTGGCACCCAGCCAGACATCCTTTCCGATAATGACTTTCTTGTATTCATATCCCTGCTCTAACACCGGCACATCCATGTTTTTATAATTATGATTTGCCGACCATATTTTTACACCCGGGCCGATGATGGTAGAATCACCGATTGAGACGCCGCCGGCTGCCTGTATCATCATTCTTTCACCCAGTGTAACGTTGTTGCCTAGTTTCAGCAGTTGGATATTTCTGATTTTTACTTCAGGCCATACAATTAAATTCTCCCCGCAGGCGCCGGCCTGCCTGGTGACCAGCCATTTTCTCGCCTCAAACCCTATCCTGCCGGGCATATTTCTGACAATATAGGATATCCAGTTGAAAAGTTTGATTTTACTGTCAAAATCCTGCTTAATGATTTTCAGTGTACGTATCATTTCTGTGTTATTCTTTCAAGTAAAGACAATAAATGTGCTGCAACTACCTTTCGTCCCTGCTCATTCAGATGTCCGCCGTCATACGTGAAAGCCGGGACAAGGGCTTCGTAGCGATTGCCATCTTTTTTAAAGAGTTCCCTGTTGCCATCCGGGAAGGATGATTCGGCCCGGGCGATATCAAAGAGCCTTCCGGAGTCACTATATGTCTGGCGGATCAGGCTGTTAAATTCATTCCGTCTAATGTTGTCCGCATATTCCCAGATATGGTTTTTGCCGATAATTTTTTTTATCCATGTTTTCCAGCTTGTGTTGGCTGTTTGAAGTGGAACGGTTGCATAAAGAAAAGTTGTGTCAGGAAATTTTTTCTCCAGTTTTTCCATGGCTTGTGTATAGGATGCAAAAAGTTTTGCCACATCTGTTTTTTCGGTCACATCCACATAACAGAATTTAAAAAACGCAATGTCTGCCACATTTCCCAGCCCACCTTCCATTTTATCCTGAAAATCGTCTATCTTTGACTGCCAGTCTCTGTTTTCGCCGTTTCTGGAATGGGCAAAAACCGGTTTGGAAAAATCTTCAGGATTGCTTGTCTCTCTAATGTTTAAGGAAAGCTTTTCATCTTCTTGTAGAATGTCTTTTAAGCCGTCAACAATATTGAAACCGACGGATTGATGTCCGAAATAGATTTTTGTCTGGGAAAGAGACTTGGTTCTGCCTGATATGTTCATATCTTCGCCTCCACTGCTGCAAGAAAAAAGAAACAAAAAACCTAGCAATAAAAAAAACCGGTTATTATAAGAAAACTTCATATGCCTTATACCTCCACTATTTTTTAGACGTCAATCGATTGTAAACAGCCTGACATTGCCCGGGGTCAATTTTTCCTGAGCCGCTCTTGGGAAGAGATTTCAGGAAGACAAATTCATTGGGTACCATGTGTGCGGGCAGCTTTTTATGGGTGTATTGCTGGAGCGCCGTGACGGTTACCTCATCCTCCAGTGGCACACAAAGGGCCACCAAGCGGTGACCGGAAAGGTCATCGGGCACGCCGATGACCAGTGTTTCCAGCAGTCTTTGTGTCTGCATCAGGCAATCCTCAATGGCCCGGGGATTCACCTTGTGACCGCTGACCTTCAGCATATTGTCCTTTCGGCCGGTGATGTAGAAAAACCCTTCTTCGTCCATTCTGGCGACATCGCCGGTATGATAAAAGCCATTGGTGTCAATGGCCGCTTTTGTGGCATCCGGCGCTTTCCAGTAGCCTTTCATGATATTGGCCCCTTTGGCCACAAGTTCGCCTGTTTCACCGCCTGCAACGGGCTTTCCGGATTCGTCCACAAGCTTTAAGGTAACACCGGGGATCGCCCGGCCGATGGATTCGATCTTATCTGCAAAACGGTCCGGTGGCAGATAGGTTAATCGCGCCGATGCTTCAGTGGCACCATACATAATAATAATTTGTGTATGTGCCGGCAGCACATCGCGCAAGTCTTTTTTTAATTGGGTGGCCATGTGCCCGCCTGCCTGTGTACAATAACGCAACGAATCCAGTTCTTTCCGGTGCTTTGCCAGCGGAGACCGGTGCAGAAGATAGGCATAGGTGGCGGGAACGCCAGAAAACCCTGTAACCCGCCTGCGGATCATCTCTTTGATCACATCTGCAGGATACAAGAACCGGTTATTGATAACCACGGTGCCACCAACCGCAATATGGGTGTTCAGGAGAGATTTACCCATAACATAAAAAAACGGCAGCACCACCATTTGAATGTCATCACAGGTGAGGTGAAGATATTGGCAGATAGACATGGTATTGGCAACGATATTCCCATGGGTAAGCATCACCCCTTTGGGCTGACCGGTTGAGCCGGAGGTGTATATGATGCTGGACAGATCCTGGGCGGTTGTTTCAGCAGAGCGGTGGCTTGCACCGTTATCGGCAATGGCCTCTTCAAATGCCGATACGCGGAAGGCACACCCGGACCAGTCCTTTTTGGGGGCTTTTATGATGAGGCAACGCATGGTCTGGTCGTTCAGAGAAACTGCGTTCAGTAATCGTTCGGATTTGTATGTTGTAATGATGGCCGCTGGTTCAAGGTCATCCAGCAGGTATTGCAGGCCGTCCGGTTTGAGGCCCGGATTCAGAGGCGCTGCAACGGCGCCGGCCTTTAAGCTGCCGTAATAGGCGATGACATAATCCACGCTGTTTTCCATGAGCAGGGCAATCCGGTCGCCTTTGCCGATACCGCTGGTGTTCAAACAGGCGGCAAGGTTATTCGCGGCCTGGTTGAGGGCAGCGTAGGGGATCCTTTCTTCGGCATGGACGACCGCGGTTTTGTCCGGATATTGAGCTGCGGATTGTTCCAGAAAGTGGTGAACGCAATGGGTCATCAACCTGCTTGTTTTTGTTTGAGAAAGGCCGTTATGTTATTGATGGAATCCAGGTTTTCCGGGATCATTTCATCGTCGTCGATTTCAATGGAAAATTCTTCTTCCAGATAATTGATCAGTTCCAGCATGCCGGTGGAGTCGATGATGCCTTCTTCAAGAAACGAGGTGTCGGCTTCAAGGCCGGCATCATCGCCGAACAGAAAGTTGTCGATGATGAACTGGCGGATGGTGGTGGTGGTGTCGGTCATGTGATTTTGTTCTCCTTACTTATTCTTTAATCTCCGGTATCGGTTCAATGAGCTGAGGCGCAAGATGCAGATACCGGGTGGTTTTGCGTTTGGTGTCGATATCGTCGTAAACCCGCTGGACCTGCTCCGGGGTCAGGGCGACGCTGTCAGCCACGTCATCAGCCGAATATCCGTTGTTTTTGCCGAAAAGACAGAGGTCCATCCTGTCGTAGGGCAGGGCAAAGTAGAACTCGTCCTGTCCCTGGGGCAATGAATAGGTGTCCGTTGTTGGCGGCCGGGAGCGAATCTCTTCGGGGATCTCAAGGTATTCAGCCATCTGATAAACCTGGGATTTGTACAGATGGGCGATGGGCTTTATATCCGCGGCGCCGTCCCCCAGCTTGACGAAAAAGCCCTGGTCATACTCAAGCCGGTTCGGTGTGCCGGCAACGGCATAGTTCAGGCGATCCGCATGGTAATATTCAAGGGTCTTGCGGGTGCGCTGTTTGAGGTTGGTGGCGGCAACGATTTCCAGGTAGGCATTTAACGGCAGCCGTTGTTTGATCTGCTCGCCTGCCGGCGGCTGGACCACGACGGAAAACACGCTGAACCCCCGGTTCTCCATGATATCCGAGGTAACGATCTTGGATTTCCAGCCGGGGCCGTAATCTGGAATAACCGATTGTACGGCTTCGTCGTAACGGCGATAAAATCCGAATGCTTCAAGAATGCCCGATATATCTTCATGGGCGGTCTGGATGCCCAGATGGCCCGCCACCTTGCTGCTTAAAGACAGCGTCTCCTCGGCGGAATGTCGCTCCGGCATTTCCAGGCCAAACACCTTGGATGCGCCAACGGCTTTCACTGCAAGGGCTGCCGTAACGCTACTGTCGATGCCGCCGGAAAGCGCTACAATCAGGCCCCGCCGTTTTATTTCATTGCGCATGAGAGAGCGGATTCTGTCGCAGATGCGAGTGGCTTCTTGTTCAGGGTTAAGAACCAGCAAGTCTTTTGAAAAAGGTTTCATTGTTTATCCTTGTACTATTTTTTGTAGCTGCGAATGATGCAGCCACGGCCCTTGGTGACGGCTTCGTAAAAATTGCCCAACCCCGCCGCACGGTGTTTTACAGAAAGCAATGGGCGGAAATTGGCTTTTTTACCATTATTATTCTAAATTATTCTAAACAACCAATTTTTCATTCATGCTTTTCTTTGCTCGTCCAAAGAAAAGTATGCAAAAGAAAGGGCGCCCCGCAGCTTGGCCTTCCGCTACATGTGCATTCTTATGTCGCCATCGGCAAGTGTAACGGAAGCCTTCAGGCTTCCAGTAAAAAAGAACCAGGTTCTTTTGCGGGTTCCCGCGGGGGAGCGCGGGGAACCGGGTGGTAAGGTGGTAACCTCACATCTCATGTCTCATTCCTCACCACTTTATCCGGTTCCGCCAGTTCAATCTGTCTGCCCGGAAAGTTCTTCACAAAATGATCGTAAAGTAATTGGGTGGAAATGATGCCTACAACGGCCATGTTTTCCGATTCGCTGACAGCGGCATTCGGTTTTGACAGGCATTTTTGAAACAAATGCGATACTTTTTTTGCATCAAAAATGCCGGTGCTTTTTAGTCGTTCTTCGCTTGCAAAATCATGGACAAGCGTATTGTCATCGTTGAAAAATGCTGGTCCAATTGGCGCCCGATAGGGTTGTTTGGCCCGCTTTGTAATATTGGCGGGTAATCGGTCGCGAAACGCCTTTTTCAGCATATACTTTTCTTCCAGCCCTTGAATTTTCCAGTGCGCCGGCAATTGGGCCGCAAAATCAATAACCCGATGATCAAGATACGGCAACCGGAGTTCCACGGAGTTAGCCATGGCAACACGGTCTCCCTGGGAGGTCAGCAGGTAGTTTGACATAAATATGCTGGTCTCAAGCCATTGGGCACGGCTGAAAATGTCCCGGTGAGCAAAATTCTCCGGAAGATAAGCGGCAATGGTATCTCTGGGGGCAGCGCCGGTAAGGGCATCACGTACAGAGGTGCTGAAAAATGTGGTACATCGCCCTGTGTTGGCCCATCGTTTCTGGTGGGACATCAACGGGTCTTCCAAGTCCTTTTTTGTAACCGAAAAGAATTTTTGGAGCAATGCTCTGTTTTTGGAAGGGTTATCGAAAATATAAGGATACAGGCGCTCAAGCAGCAGGGGGCGGTAGATGGAATCGGGTTGGCGGGCCCAGAACGCCCGTACCTTGGCTTCCTTGTAAATGTTATAACCGCCGAACACTTCGTCCGCCCCCTCGCCGGTGAGCACCACCTTGAAGCCGTTTTGCCGGACCAGTTTTGACAGCATGTAAAGAGGAACAGGGCCGGTGCGCAACAACGGGATTTCACTGTGCCAGATGACCTGACTGAAGAATTCAGTTACTTGTTGATTGGTAATGCGGGTTTGACTGTGGTCGGTTTTCAGTGCCTGCACCATTTGGGCCTGAAAGCCGGCCTCATCAAAAACTTTTTCGGCAAACCCGATAGAAAAGGTTCTGAGCCGGTTATTAAACCGGCCGGCAATAATGGCCGTAATGATTGAGGAGTCCAGTCCGCCGGAAAGATAGGCCCCCACCGGTACATCTGCACGAAGTCGCAACCGGACGGCATCTTCCAGAATGTCCTTTAACTGCTCTGAAGCCTCCTCCCGGTTATCCTTCCTTTGCTGTTCCGGTACCCTGTATGGCAGATGCCAGTAAGGCTTTTGTTCTACCGGTCCGGTATTTTTCCGTATTGTTAGATAGTGGCCCGGCCGGAGCGCGAAAATATTTTTAAAAATGGTTCTTTCCCCGATGGTGGTCCAGCAGGTAAAGACCTGCTGAAGGGAGAGCGGGTCAATCTCCCGCGACACATCCGGGTGCATGAACAGCGCCTTGATTTCTGACCCAAAGACAAACCGACCGCCGGTAACCGTGTAATAAAGTGGACAAATACCTACCCGGTCCCGGGCTAGAAACAACTCCTTTTTTTTACGATCCCAGATGGCAATGGCAAACTGGCCATTTAAGGCCGAAAGGCACGCAGGTCCCTGTTCCTGGTAAAGATGAAGAATAACTTCCGTATCGGTCTGGGTGGAAAACCGGTGTCCGCTTTTTTCCAGGCCCTGCCGTAACTCAATATAGTTGAATACTTCCCCGTTGTAGATAATCCAGAAACGTTTGTCCTCTGTAGACATGGGCTGGGTACCACCCGCCAGGTCAAGTATGCTCAGCCGGGAATGTCCCAGATGGATGTCCGGGTCAACGTAAAGACCTGTTTCATCCGGTCCGCGATGGCGCAGAATGGAGATCATGCCACGGATAATGTCTTCCGAAAGCCTGATGCTTTGAACGTTAATGTTCAGTATGCCGGAAATACCACACATGGGTTATAGAATGTGTTAGCGTTTAAAAATATTTGACAGAATTTGAAGCCAGCAGCCACCGCTGCTGACTTCGCCGGGGGGAGCCATCAGGGTACTGCTGGGATTCCTCATGCTTGTTCCTTCCGTACTTGCAGCGCCAGGGATCTCATAGTAAATGATTTCTGAAAAATCGCTTTCATTATCACATGCATCAATACTTTTGGCGGCAAAGGCATAAATGCGGCCTGGAGTAAGATCAGCAATATTACAGGAAGTCTCCTGTGGTGAATCGATGATGATTTTAGCCGAAGCCGAATAATATGAACCCTGCAAACCATAGTATATTTTATATCCGGTTACTCGGCTGTCATCCGGCTTTTCCCAGCTTAATACCACATCCTGGGCATAAACAACAAAAGGACTGCACCAGAAAAAAATCAATAATAAACCCGAAGCAATTGAAAATCGATAAGGATTTTGTCTGATATGTGCCATAAAGCATTCTCCTCCTTTGAGGCTTCGTAAAAAGCGTCCAATCCCGCTGTGGTGTTTTTGCAGAGTAACTTATGGAGGCCTAAAGACCGCCGCTACAAAAACCGAAGTAATATCCCCTGGTTCGGTAATGGCCTCAATTCATGTACCGGAAGGCTTTCGCCTTCCACAAAAAACAGGTTCTTTGGAAGTCAATATCTGCGTTGCAAGGACGTACTCCGTCCCTTTCGGGGGCAGATCAACCGCACCCTACAAGAACAATATCAATTTTATCAGTTATACCGTTCAGGGCATAACTGTTCGATTTCCGTCTCCCCCGTCATGGGTTGGAAGAGGGATAAAATCAAAATCGGTCAGCAACCGTTCGAACCGCCCCATGGTTTTGGCCAGATTGTTGTAATGCCGAAATTTGGAGAGTGGCCGCGCTTTGTTAAAGCGGGGCTGTTCACTGTCAATTTCCCATGGGTGGAGATAAAACACAAACGGCTTTTTTTCTATCTTGTTAATGCGCGTAAGCGCAAATTTTGTGAACCAGTATGGGAATAGTCGGAAATAACCCCCGCCAGCCACTGGCACAGCCTTTCCACAAAATATCACTGTGGAAATGGGGTATTCCTCAATTCCCGGCGGATCCCACCGGTAATGAAACCGGGGAGAGTCCGGAATACCGTATATGTCATGTTTAATGGGGAAAATACTGGAGTCAGCTGTAAAGCCAAGTTCTTTTAGAATATCCAGCGCCCATAACGTTTTTCTGGTGATGGAGTAGCTGGGGGCCCGATAGGCGGTTATCTTTTTATTGGCCAGCTTCTCAAGTATGTTCTTTGCGCGAAGGGTGTCTTCCCGGAATTCTTCCGGGGTGAGATCGTAAATGTTTCTGTGCCAGTAACTGTGGCAACCGATGTCATGGCCTTGGGCCATGATTGTCTGGACCACTTCCGGGTGTTTATCTGCAATCCAACCCACAATAAAAAAAGTAGCCCGGACATTATATTTTTTCAGAATTTTCAGAATGGGCGCAATGTTTACCCCCACCCGCTGATCCATGGCATCCCAATCACCTCGGGATACAATATCCGAAAAGGCCGCCACCTGGAAGTAATCTTCAACATCTATGGTCAGGTAATTTTGCACCATGTCATTTTTACACTAATCCGTAATGGGCGTCACATCGTCCGCATCAATTTCAACAGAGATGGCTTGCATTATGCTGTTGACCGAAACAACCAGTCTAAGATTCCGGTTTTTTTGGATGACAACCCCTTCCACGTCCTTCATGGGTCCCTTTTTTACCCTAACCATCTGCCCTTTGGTGATAAATTCATATGGAAAAACCAGGTCGGTGTGGTTAAGAATCGTTTGTACGCTGTTCAACTCTGCAGCCAGCCCTTTCTGGTCTGCGACGGTGATTACGCGGGCAATATGATTGGATTGCAAGGCCCGTTGCCGATCAAGATCGTCTCCCTTGAAAAAAACATATCCGCTGAATATCGGCATCAAGCTGTACCGGATGCGATTCTGGCTTGCCTGCCGTTTTTTCATCATCGGCAGATAATAGCCGATGTTGGTTTTTGCCAGATAGGCGGCCAGTGCTTTTTCCCGACGGCTTTTGGTATGCGCCACCCGCCATGGTTTGACACGATTTTCATGTGTCAATATGTTCTCAGGAAAAGCCGGTTCAGGGTTTTGGTTGTATGCTAATGTCATGAAACCAACAACCGACAAGCTGTTTCAACACAATGTGAAACGATTCAATTAGTAATTGTTATAATCCCTTAATGCGACGTTATGGCACCCTTGGGTTTGTTTCTCAAGCATCGCCTGGACTTTTAATATAAAAGTGTTTACAGATAATTGCAATATTAAAGAAAGCGCACACAATAAAAAACCGTTCAGCAATAGCTCGCCGAACGGTTTGTATTTGTGTATATGTTTCTCTTTAAGACAGTAACCCTGTGCGCTGCCGCCTTATGATAAATGCCATTGCAAAAAGGCCACCACCCGTGAGCAGGATCACGAGGGAGTCCGGTATCGGATGCTCACTTTCCGAAAAACCCGGGTTATAAGTCCATGCAGCGTTTGACATGGCACGGACGTCAAATTGTTCGACTCCGATCATGGAATATATCTGATCCAGCCCGATACTCTGGGGAACTGGTGACATGGCCGTGGGGGCCGGGGCTGCTAAAACAATACCGGCTGCCCACAAAAAAATTGCCAGCGCCGCAGTTAACCGTTTTATAGATAAAACACGCATTTTACACCTTCTGCTTTCTCGAAAAAAAACCGCCCGACTCCAATTGATCCAAGAAGTCAGGGCGAAATTTTGAACATCCACTTTTCTTGAAAAATTGAAACTAAAAAATGTCAAACCTGCAAAAAGGCAGATACGCACTCCTCCTTCTGCTCCCCATTTAGTTTCTGACCATTTTTAAATCATTTCTAGCCTCTTTTGTCAATTATTTTTTAATAAGTGTTGAAGAATTTGTTAAGAATTCGTTATTATTTTGGACTTTCGCCCCATTTTGATTGAAGATATAATAAAAACAAATATATATAATCTATGGGGGGCGGGAGATAAATTATTGCTGGGTGTGCTTTTTCCGGGACCGGCCTGAGATTTCAATGTACAGATTGACAATAAAATCTGCCAATCTGTCCCATGTTTGCCGTGCCGCTCGCTCACGGCCGTGTTGCGCAGCCAAAGCCCGTGTTTCAGGCGACAGAATGCGGGAAAGCATGCCTGCCATATCGGCAGGCGTGGGGTTTGGCGGCAGAATAAAACCTTGGACATCATGGTCCACCAGATCTTTGGCGCCAACATTGCCGGAGATAATAACCGGTAAACCGGCAGCCATGGCCTCCAGCACAACCAGGCCAAAGGTATCGTAAACAGAGGGCATGACAAAAAAATCGCCTGCCAGGTAGAAGGGGGTTACATCATCGGTTGGCCCGGCAAAGATGACAGCCTCCGCAATGCCGCGCTTTTCAGCCATGGCCATGAATTTGTGGCGATTGCCCCGCCCCACCACCAGTAGCTTCAGGTGTTTTGCGGAATTGTCGTTACATGTCTGAGTCATCAGCCGGCTGTATCCCTCGATGACCAGGTCAAGGCCCTTGACCTCAAAGTTCATGCCCACAAAAAGGCCGACAATGTCCTTGTCGGTAAAGCCGTATTGCTTCCGGATATCGTTCCGGCACTGGTCCCTGTCATATTGATTAAGCTGATCTGAAGAGACACCGGGATGACAAACCTGTATTTTGGGCTCAATATCCGGGTACATTTTTGACAGCTCCGTTGCAACCAGGGAAGAGACCGGCATAATTTTTTGCAGGCGTTTGCCGGTAATTCCCTTTTTTTCCACCCAGGCGGTCGCCAAATCAAACAGACCGGGGGGTTTCTTTCTTACGTTTTTACGCCAGTAAAGGTGGGGTATGCCGTGAAACGAAAAGATGTCCATTTCAAAAAGGCGTTCATGGCTGTGGATAAGGTCAAAGCCGCCTGTGGCGATCTGTCTGTTTGCATTCAATGCAAAGCTGATGGGTATCGCCCATCTTGGAAATCGAATAACGGGGACCTTGTGAAATGTCACGGGCGCCTTGCCGGCCCGCCATTTGTTTGCAAAAACATGCATATCAAAATCGCTGCGTGCAGCAATCCGTTCGGTGACCTCAAAAGCAAATCCTTCAGCGCCGCCCAGCAATCCATATGCCGGTATGACAGTGGCAATTTTTATTGATGACATGTCGCAATTATGCATTAAGGATATCATCTGAACAACCACTTTTTAAAAGCTTTGCAAAATATCCATGAAGTAAAGAAGAACAAGCTATGGCAATGAATGCCGTTTGATGCCGGTTTCATGTTTTAGATTTTGCGGTTGACATTTCAATGGCTTTGGCGTATAAAAATTAGTTTTTGAAGGTTCATTGCAGGCGATTCTAACGGCGGGAGCTTTTTATCGGGGTCGCTGGCGAAAACAAAAAATTTAGAAAAGGAGTTTCCTATGGGTAAACGCCATTTTTTTACTTCAGAATCTGTTACAGAAGGACATCCGGACAAAGTTGCAGACTGCATATCCGATTCAATTCTTGATGCGCTTCTTGAACAGGACAAAAATTGCAGGGTGGCATGTGAAACCCTGGTAACCACAGGCATTGCGTTTATTGCCGGTGAGATCACCGCCAACGCAACGGTGAGCTTTCCCGATATTGTCAGAGAGGCCATCCGTGAAATCGGATACTGTTCTTCGGATATGGGATTTGACTGGCAGACATGTTCAGTTGTGACCAGTATTGACAAGCAGTCGCCGGATATCGCCCAGGGGGTTGATGAAGGTGCAGGGCTTCACAAGGAACAGGGTGCCGGCGACCAGGGGTTGATGTTCGGCTATGCATGTGATGAAACCCCGGAACTGATGCCATCTCCGATTCTTTATGCCCATAAACTGACCCGGCAACTGACCGATGTGCGTAAAAGCGGCAAGCTGGATTTTCTCCGGCCGGACGGGAAGTCGCAGGTGACGATTGAGTATGAGGATGATCAGCCAAAGCGTATTGATGCGGTGGTTATTTCCACCCAGCACAGCCCGGATGTCGGATATGATGATCTGAAGGACGCTGTTATCCGTGAGGTTATCACCCCGGTGCTGCCGGCGGAATTACTGGACGATAATACCAAGTACTTTATTAACCCCACGGGAAAATTCGTTGTGGGCGGGCCCATGGGTGACTGTGGACTGACGGGGCGTAAAATAATCGTTGATACTTATGGTGGCCAGGGCAGTCACGGCGGCGGGTGCTTTTCCGGTAAAGATCCCTCCAAGGTGGACCGGAGCGCTTCATACATGGGCCGTCATGTGGCCAAAAATATTGTGGCCTCCGGGATTGCGAAGAAGTGTGAGGTCCAGATCGCCTATGCCATCGGCGTAGCCGAGCCGGTATCCGTGATGGTTGACCTGATGGGAACCGGTAAAATCGAGGAGTCAAAAGCCGAGGAGATTGTTCGTGAGGTGTTTGACCTGCGGCCGGCCGCAATCATTGAATATTTAAACCTGAAACAGCCGATTTACCGCCAAACCGCGGCTTATGGCCATTTCGGCCGCAGTGACGTAGACCTCCCGTGGGAGGCCACGAATAAGGCGGAGGAGATCAGGAAAAAAGCCGGTATATAATTTAAGTGTTTAACGGGTGTGGCACGGTCAGGGTGATGACTGTTTTGCCGTGCCGGCCTGTTGAACAGCGAAAATATGTCTCGTTCCCATGCTCCTGCGGGGGAAGGCAAAATTAGATCGGGCTGTCGCAACTTGCTTGCGACAGCCCGTTTTTTCGTGGTTTTCGTGTCTTTCGTGGATGCATATTTGGGAAAACCGGTAAGCAGCAGCTATTGAGCTTTTTATGAAGCCATCAGCCTTACCATACCAGGGAATGATAAATCCAACCCGTATCCCCATCTGAGTGCCTTATCTGAATCCAGTTTCCGTTCTTCTTCAGCACTTTAAAAGGAACTCCCTTGCCGGCCACAAACTTGACGGCATGATCGGTTCCCGGGCCGGACCGGATATTACATTTTTCCTTTTTCACAACCACCGCTTTGGTGTCGGAAAGCAGGGATTGGTGAATCCACCCCTCATCCCCTTCAAAATCCTTAAATTTCGCCCATTCTCCTTCCGATTTCAGGACCACAACAGGATAGTATCGTTCCGCCTTCCAGAGCACTTCATAGTTGGTGCCCGGCCCCATACGGATGTTGGCCGTGGCAACGGATATGGTCATGCGTTTACCCGCTGAAAAAGCAAAAAACGCTGAGAACGCCGTAAAAATCAAAATAAAGCCAACTGTCTTCCAAGCATTATATTTCATAAAACAGTCCTCCTGAATACTTTCAAGCTTCATGAAAAACCATTGCCGGCAATTCAATACAAGTCAGTTTATAACCGTAAACAGCACCGGTATCAATACCGATTTTGTTGTCATGAATAAGCGCCTGGGGAAAGGGCGTGTGACCGAATATTACCCGTTTTCCGAAATCGTAGTCAGAATCGATAAAGGGCCTTCGAATCCAGAGTAAATCCGATTCGGATTGTTTATGAATGGGTATATTGGCCCTCATGCCGGCATGTACAAAGATATAGTCGTCGGTCTCATAATAGGGTTGCAGGGAACGATAAAAGTCAATATGCGCAGGTGGAATGACAATTCGGCCATTTTCATTAAAATAGTTTTTTAAGGTCTGCTCTCCGCCGTTGTACAGAAACGTGGCCTCGTCTTCCCCGGAAAGGTATCGAAACAGCATTGTTTCATGATTGCCTTTGAGGAAAACGATATCATTGTGTTTCTTTTTCAAATCAATGAGATAGTCGACCACCTTGTAAGAATCATTCCCTCTGTCAATATAGTCGCCCAAAAAGACGAGGGTGTCTTCATCATAATTGATTGGTACCCGATCCATAAGGTGTTTAAGCTTGTCAAAGCACCCATGGATGTCACCGACAGCGAATATTTTCCCCATATGAGTAGCACGCCGTTATCATTTCATCTGATCAACGCCCGCAGGCAATTCATTAATTGTATCGCTCATTCGGAGGAAAATCAACCCGGGCAGTAAAAGTTTCAGGAAATCAGCATCCCGCCCTGATAAATGATGAATGCCACGCACCAGGCCAGTAGTGTGCTGTAGGCCACATTGAAAAGCGTCCACCGGCCGGATTTTGTTTCCCGCATGATGGTGGCAACCGTGGCTACGCAGGGGACATATAAAAGAACAAAAACCATCATTGAAAGTGCTGAAAGTGCCGTCATGCCGGAAGATCTGAGGGCTTTTTTCAGTTCATTGGTGCCTTTTTCATCAACTGCATACAACACCCCCATGGAACTGACCACGATCTCTTTTGCCACAAAGCCTGTCAGCAGGGCCACGCTTCCCCGCCAGTCAATGCCGATTGGTTCAAAAACTGGTGCAATGAACGTCCCGATTCTGCCCATAAAGACATGGCGGCCCCGCTCCTGTTCTTTTTCTATTTGAAGGGCTGCGACAGCCTCGGATTTTTGGGCTTGTAGCCTTTCACGGACAGTCGCATCGGTGCTTTGGGAAATTTTTTTGTCATAAGATAATTCCTTGGCGGCGATTTCGGCTGCGTAATCTTTTGAAAAAGAGACATTCTGGGGAAAAGAGGATAAAGCCCACACAATGATCGAGCCAACAAAAATAACCCCCCCCATTTTTTTTAAAAAAATCTTGGCCCGGTCCCACATGTGAATTATCAGGCTTTTGGCCATGGGAACCCGGTAAGGCGGCAGTTCCATCACAAAAGGCGCGTCCGCTCCCCGTAGCAGTGTTGACCGGAACAGCCGGCCGGTGAGAATCGCCATGACGATCCCCAGCAGATAAACCAGAAATATAACAGAGCCGGCATTTTTGGGAAAGAACGTGCCGGCCAGCACAATATAGACCGGCAGCCGGGCCGAGCATGACATGAACGGCGTGATAAGAATGGTAAGGAGCCGGTCTTTTGTGTTTTCAATCGTGCGGGTGGCCATAACCGCGGGCACGCTGCACCCGAATCCCATGAGCATGGGGATAAAAGACTTTCCGTGAAGCCCGATCAGATGCATGATGCGGTCCATCAAAAAAGCGGCCCGGGCCATATATCCCGTGTCTTCAAACAGGGCAATACAGAAAAACAGAATCAGGATGTTCGGCAGAAACACCGCCACGCTGCCAACTCCGGCAAGGACTCCATTAACCAGCATATCCTGAAAGAGCCCGGCTGGGAGCACGGCTTCGGTGGCCATGGTCAACAGGGCAAACCCTTCTTCAATCCAGCCCATGGGATAGGCGCCCAGGGTAAAGGTGAGCTGAAACATCAGCCAGATAAAAAAAACAAAGATGGGAAACCCCAGGTATTTGTCTGTCAATATCAGGTCGATGTTCCGCGAGACATCCACCCGGTTGATACCGGAAACGCTGACCACTTCCTTGATTAAGCCCGCGATAAAACCATAACGTTCGTCGGTCATCAGGATTTCCGGATCCTCGTCAAAAATATCCATAAGCCGGGCCCGGCACTCGGCATTTTTGTCAAGTATCGGTTCCGCTGCTGTGCCAAATGTCTTTTTTATTCTGTCACGGACAATCTGGTCATTCTCCAGAAGCTTGATGGCCAGCCATCGGCTGTTATAAAACAGCTTGGGCTGGGCTTCCAGCATTTCTTTGAGTTCGGCAATAGCTTCTTCAATATCTCTGCTATACCGCACCCGGCGTTCGGACTGCGGTATCTCCTCAGATTCCGCCAGGCGAATCGCCCGGTCAACGAGTGTGTCTACCCCTTCGTTTTTGTTGCCCACGGTAAAAACCACATCGACGCGAAGCAGTTCCGACAATTTTGCTGCATCGATTTTGATGCCTTTGGCGCCGGCAAGGTCTGCCATGTTCAGGGCAAACAATACCTTGCAGTCCAGTTCCCTGACCTGTGTGGCGAGATACAGGCTGCGCTCCAGATTTGATGCATCGATAATGTTGATGACCACATCCGGGGATTCATCGATAATAAAGTTTCTGGCAATGATTTCCTCTATGGAAAAGGGGGTCAGGCTATACGTGCCCGGCAGATCCACTACGTTAATATCATAGTTGTCTTTAGTGATGCGGCCTGTCTTTTTTTCAACGGTCACCCCGGACCAGTTGCCCACCTTCTGACGGGTGCCGGTCAGGTGGTTGAAAATCGTTGTCTTGCCGGCATTGGGATTGCCGGCAAGTGCGATGGTCAGCTTTTTTCTATCCATTGGCAGTGGTCGAGTCCATTCCGTTGGTCACATTTTCAACGGTTATCAGCGCCGCTTCCTCCACGCGAAGAGACACATGATAGCCTTTCACCATTAGTTCCAGCGGGTCTTTCAGCGGCGCGTACTTTTCCACATAAATCCGGGCACCTTTGATGATGCCCATTTCCAGAATACGCCTGCGAAAAGCGCCCTGGCCGCCCACCCGGACAACCGTGGCGGACTGCCCTTCCTTGACTTCACTTAAATGTGTCATATTTTTTTCTCCATATGGCTTATTTGATTACCAGAATTCGGCAAAAAGAACAACGGGGAAAACCATGCCGACAATGAAATACCGGCTTGAATCGTTACCGGTTAAGTGATAAAGTTGAAAACCGGTTTCCCGCAAAAATCAGAAAATGAATTAATCAATGCATACGATTCACATAAAAAAAGGGCTGCGGTTGAACATGGCCGGTACACCGGCCATGGAGACGAAAACCCGGAAGGATCTGGAGCGGCTGGTCGTTTCTGCTGAACCCATTCCCCACATCAAAACACGGCTTCAGGTGGGTGAAGGGGACCGGGTTGCCCTCGGATCGGTGTTGTTTACTGATAAACGTAATCCGGATATCCGGTTTCTCTCACCAGGCGGCGGGCTTGTCGAAACCATCGAATACGGTCCGCGCCGGGCGATCCGGCGTATTGTCGTAAAACTGGACGAGACAGAGGCGGAAGAAACCTTTCCGGCTCTGAAAACCGGGGAGTCCCCTGAGATCCTCGGGCGGGATGAACTGGTTAAACGTCTGACAACCGGCGGTGTATGGCCCTATATCCGGTCATTGCCATTCAGGGACTTTGCCGATCCGAAGACCCCCCCCCCGGCTGTTGTCGTTCTCATGGATTGCCTGGACCTGTTTCACGCACCGCCGGAAATTTATCTGAACGAAAGAGAAGCGGTGTTTGAGACGGGACTTCAGGCCCTTTCCACGTTAGCGCCTGTTGTGAGTGTTGTGATCAGTGCCCCCGCATTTGCGGCTATTCCCGATGCAATTCAACAAGCGGTCACTCACAAGGTGGCAGGTGCCTATCCTGCGGATGATCCGGGCGTGTTTGTTTATAAGACCCGCACGGCCGCTGAAGCGAATACAAGTTGGTACATTCACGGGGCTGACGTGGTGTTGCTGGGGCAATTTCTGACTGACGGCCGTTTCCCCACTGATAGGGTCGTGGCGGTCTCGTCGCCCGATGTGAAGGCCCATTTCCATACCCGCATCGGCGCACCTGTCTCCGCCCTGGTGCCGAACATCGAAGCCTTGGAAAATCACCGGATTATCGCTGGTGGGGTTTTTCGGGGGCATGGTGTCGGGCCGGGGGCGGGGGTTAACTATTACGATACCGCCGTGACGGTGCTGCCGGAAGGCAATGCAGATGAATTTTTCGGATTTCTCCGTCCCGGATTTCGCAAACCCAGTCAATGGCGGACTTTTTTATCGGCGTTGAATGCCGGGCCTTTTGAGATGGATACCGGTTTGCACGGCGAGGAACGGGCCTGTATCAATTGTGGTACCTGTGCCACGGTGTGCCCGGTGGATATTTTACCGCAATTTACGATGAAGAGCCTGGTGGCCGATGAAATTGAAGAGGCCCTGTCCCACGGGTTGCTGGATTGCGTGGAATGCGGGTTATGCAGTTACGTGTGCCCGTCCAAGGTGGATCTGTGTGAGCAGCTTCGGCATGGGCGACAAAGATTTTATAAGGAACAGGCGGCATCATGAGATTTATACGGAACTTGTTTGAATCTCAGAAAAAGCACTTTTCGAAAGACGGCCCTTTGGCCTGGCTGGCGCCCTTGTTCAATGCCACGGAGACCTTTTTTTTCCTGCCCGGCCTGGTAACGAAGCAACGCCCCCATGTCCGGGACAGTCTGGACCTGAAACGATTTATGAGCATGGTGCTGGTCGCACTGGTTCCGCCGCTGCTGTTCGGTATTTATAATACGGGGTACCAGGCATCTCAGGCCGCGGGGCTATCCACGGCATGGCTGCCGGTTGTATTGAGGGGGGTGGAAGTAGTGCTGCCCCTGATTATTGTCTCGTATGGCGTGGGGTTTTTCTGGGAACTTTTGTTTGCATCCATTCGGGGACATGAAATATCCGAAGGATTTCTTGTGACCGGGCTTCTGTTTCCCCTGATTTTGCCGCCCACAACGCCGTTGTGGCAGGCAGCCATTGGTATCTCCTTTGGTGTGGTTATCGGAAAGGAAATATTCGGGGGGACTGGCCGTAATGTTTTTAATCCTGCCTTGACCGGCCGGGCATTCCTCTTTTTTGCCTATCCTGCCCAGATGTCCGGCGATCAGGTCTGGGTGGCCAACCTGGCCGCCCACGGAACCGATGTGGTAACCGGTGCCACCCCGCTTGCGGTTTCAGCGCTGTCCCAGGCCGGAAAATCGATGGCCACGGTTCTCAACGATGCCGGATTTTCGTTTATGAGAATGTTCTGGGGTCATCTCCCCGGCAGTGTGGGCGGTACGTCCGCATTCTGCTGTCTGCTGGGGGCTGTATTTCTGATCGTGGTGGGCGTTGCCAGCTACCGGATTATGCTGGGCG
The DNA here is from genome assembly GCA_034189905.1 of Thermodesulfobacteriota bacterium. GTDB lineage: Bacteria > Desulfobacterota > Desulfobacteria > Desulfobacterales > Desulfosudaceae > JAXHTY01. The sequence goes on along the minus strand of JAXHTY010000004.1, from coordinate 109,518 downwards.
GTGTTATCGGCGTACTGGCCACCGGCGGGCTGCTCAACCTGTTTGCCGGTCCCGGGGCCCATCCCTGGTATGGCCTGAATCCGTTTTATCATCTGGTCATGGGCGGGTTTGCTTTTGGTATCGTCTACATGGCCACAGATCCGGTGTCGGCGCCGGGTATGCAGAAATCCAGATGGGTTTACGGTTTTTTGATCGGGATGCTGACCGTGTTGATCCGGGTGTTTAACCCGGCCTATCCCGAAGGGGTAATGATGGCGATTCTTTTTATGAATCTGTTTGCGCCGCTGCTGGACCATGTAGAGATTCAACTTAGATTGAGGCAGCGAATTCCCAATGTCTGATTATGTGAAATCGATTGTGTTCGCCCTGGTTCTGTGTCTGGTGTGCAGTGTATTGCTGACCAGCGCGTCTGTGGGATTGCGTAAGTATCAGCGACAGAACCTGATGGTGGACCGGCAGAAAAATATTTTAAAGGCAGTGGGTCTTATCAAGAGCAGCGGTGTTTATACACCGGAAGAGATTGCCCGACTGTATGAAGATCATATCCGTTGCCTGTGGGTATCACCGTCGGGCGACCTTCTGGAAACCGGGCAGCACAAAAACAATGCTCTGCACGTCTATGTGAACATCAATGCCGACCGGTCCATTCAGAATTATATCATTCCGATTAATACCCGCGGCCTGTGGGGCAAGATAAAGGGCTACATGGCTCTGGAAAAGGACGGGGCAACCGTGGCCGGGTTTACGGTGTATAAACACAATGAAACCCCGGGGCTGGGCGGAGAAATTGAAAAGCAGTGGTTTCAGGAGAATTTTGTGGGCAAGAAGATCGTCAATCAGGACAATGAGTTTGTCTCTATAACCATTGCCAAGGGCAAGGTTGCGGACAGTGTCGCCAAGGAGAAACGATCTCACTATGTGGACGGCATCAGCGGTGCCACATTGACCGGTAAGTATCTTTCCCGGGGGCTGGCTTCTATCCTGAAAACATACGAGCCTGTATCCGTAGACTTTCGTCAGAACCGGCTGAATCAGCTTCCCGCCGGTCAGGGTAGCTGTGAAACCGGAAAGCCCACTGGCCGTACAAAAGGAAAATCATCATGAAGTTGACCCGGACAGAGACATACAAGGTGTTTACAGATGCGGTGTGGGATAACAATCCCATTAATATACAGATGCTGGGGATCTGTTCGGCCCTGGCCGTGACCGTCCAGCTAAAAACCGCCATTGTCATGGGGTTGGCCATGACCTTTGTGGTCTCTTTTTCAAGCCTCTTTATTTCAATGCTGCGCCGTATCATTCCACGGAATATACGGATTATTGTGGAGCTTGCCATTATTTCTTCTCTGGTGATTCTGTGCGATGAGTTTTTACGGGCGTTTATGTACGATATCAGCAAGCAGTTGTCGGTATTTGTGGGCTTGATTATTACCAACTGTATTGTACTGGGCCGGGCCGAATCATTTGCCTTGGGCAACAACCCCTATATTTCGTTTATTGACGGCGTGGGGAATGGTTGTGGCTATGCCTCGGTGCTGATTGTTGTGGCCGCCATTCGGGAACTGCTGGGGTCGGGATCGCTGGTCGGCGTCAAGGTTGTTCCTGAGTCGTTTTATGCGGCCGGGTATGAGGACATGGGCTTTATGCTGGTGGCCCCGGCGGCGTTCATTATCATCGGCATGCTGGTGTGGCTGCAGAAAACCATCAAAAAGGATCAATAGGATGGAAGAACTGCTCAGTATATTTTTGAACTCGGTTTTTGTGGGAAATATTCTTCTGGCCTACTTTCTGGGCATGTGCTCCTTTGTGGCGGTCTCCAAAAATATCCAGACCGCCACCGGTCTGGGATTTGCCGTGGTGTTTGTGTTGACCACCACCACGCCGGTCAATTGGCTGATATACCGCTATCTACTGTCGCCCGGTGCACTGGTGTGGGCGGGGCTGCCCAATGTGGACCTGAGTTACCTGAAGTTTATCACTTTTATTGCGGTCATCGCCGCTATGGTGCAAGGCACGGAGATGGTGATTGACCGGGTTTCTCAGTCTCTGTACACGGCGTTGGGGGTGTTTTTACCGCTGATTGCGGTAAACTGCGCCATTCTGGGCACCTCTTTGTTTATGGTGGAGCGGGACTATACGTTTATTGAATCTCTGGTGTTCGGGTTCGGGTCCGGGGTGGGATGGCTGATGGCTATTGTGTCCATGGCCGCTATCCGTCGCAAGCTCCGGTATGCGGATGTGCCTCAGGGGCTGGACGGCTACGGTATTACCATGGTGGTGACAGGGTTGATGGCGATGGCATTTATGTTGTTTTCGGGTATAACGCTCTGAGGGTGATCGCATTGATTTATTTTGTCAGTTTCAGTGTGTTTTCATCGGTGATCATGGTGCTGGTCCTGCTGCTGCTGGTGCTGGAGGCTAAGGTGGTCCGCAAGGGAGACGCCCGCATTGTGATCAACGATGATGAAGAAAACACCCTGAAAACGCCTATTGGCAAAACGCTGCTCAGTGCGCTGGCGGACAACGAAATATATCTTCCGTCCGCTTGCGGGGGTGGTGGTTCCTGCGGACAGTGCCGGTGCAAGGTGGAATCCGGCGGCGGCGATATCCTGCCCACGGAACTCAACCACCTGGACCGCCAGGAAAAGCTGAACAATATCCGTCTGGCCTGCCAGCTGAAGGTCAAGGACGATATGGCGATCCGCATTCCCGAGTCCATCTTCAGTATTAAAAAATATACGGCCACTGTGGTGTCCAACAACAATGTGGCCACCTTTATCAAGGAACTGGTACTTAAGCTGGACGGCAACGAAACCATTGACTTTGAAGCCGGTCAGTACATGCAGATCGATATCCCGGAATATGATATCTGTTTTGAAGACTTTGATGTGGCAGACCGGTTCCAGGCAACCTGGGAAAAATTCGAATTAAACGGATTGTGTGCAGGCACAGACGAACCGGTCTTTCGCGCATATTCTCTGGCCAATCCGCCTTATGAAGAGCAGCTGCGTTTTACAGTACGCATCGCCACGCCGCCCCAGGGCCGGGACGATATTCCCCCTGGCGTTGGGTCATCGTATGTATTTGATCTGAAGCCGGGTGACAACGTGACCCTTAGCGGTCCATACGGGGACTTTCTTGTGAAAGACTCGGATCGGGAAATGTGCTTTGTGGGTGGCGGTGCCGGTATGGCACCCATGCGGTCCCATATTCTGCATCAGCTCAAGTCAGTGGGAACCAGACGCAAAATCACCTTCTGGTATGGCGCCCGTTCCCTTCAGGAGCTCTTTTATGAAGATGAGTTTTCAGCCCTGGCTGAAGAATTCGAGAATTTTTCCTTTTATGTGGCCCTTTCCGAGCCATTGCCGGAGGATAACTGGGAAGGCATGACCGGGTTTATTCATGAGCGCCTTTACGACCGTTATTTAAAGGACCATCCCGACCCTGCTGAGATCGAATATTATCTTTGCGGCCCCCCGCCAATGCTTCGGGCCCTTTTGAAAACCGTGGATGATCTGGGCGTTGAGCCCGAGATGATCGCGTACGATGAGTTTTGATCCATGAAACGCTTCCAGGGAATCACCTATAAACCATTTTACAATATTTTGGTGATCACTATTGGTTCGGCACTGTTTTCGCTGGGGGTGCAGGCGGTAGTTGTTCACCACCAATTCATCGTCGGCGGGTTATACGGGATCGGCCTGCTGGTCTACTATGTCACCAAAGCCCTCAGCCCGGCGGTCTGGTTTTTGTTGTTGAATATTCCATTGTTCGCAGTGAGCTGGTTTTTTATCAGTAAACGCTTTTTTGGTTACAGTGTGTATGCCTCTGTGGCTATTGTTGCGTTTTCCCAAGTGATCCGGATAGACGCCGGCATTCATAATCAGCTTTATGCCGCCATTACAGCAGGGACTCTCTGCGGGTTCGGCAGCGGCATCATTCTTCGGTCTCTGGGGTCCGGCGGCGGTCTGGACGTGGTGGCGGTTATTCTGAATCAGCGGTTTAATATCGGTATCGGCAGGTTCTATTTTGTTTTTAACGGTCTGTTATTCGGCTTTTTTCTTTTCTGGGTGGATGACATGGACCTGCTCATTGCTTCACTGATTCTGGTGTTCATCTCCACGACCATGATTGATTATATGCTGGCACTGTTCAGCAATCGCAAGACCGTGCTGATTATCAGCAGAAAAAACAAAGAGATCGCATCCATGCTGATCAACGGTTTCCGTCATCGCGCCACCTTGATCAAGGCGGTGGGTGCCTACAGTGGGGAAGAGCGGGATATTATCATGGCCATAACCAATAATATCATGCTCAAGCGCATGGAAGAGGCTGTTTTTAGTATCGATCCGGATGCCCTGTTTGTGGTGGAAAATACATTTAATGTGCTGGGGACGGGGTTTGGCAAGCGCAAGATTTACTGATTTTTACGGATGCCAAGCCGTTTCAGCCGGGAATCAAAGGTTGAGCGGTTAAGTCCGGCTGTTCTGGCGCATTGCGTAATATTCCATTTGTGGGTTTCAAGAAGATGGTGGACATAAGCCCGCTCAATATCTCTCCATGTCTGGTCGGTGAAAAAACCAGTGGGGTGGCGTTGGTTCTTCCCCGAAGTGGCGGGCGGTGCCGGCACCAGCTCATGATCGTTTATGGCATGCGTATTGGTTTTTATTCGTGCCGGGATCATGTCCGCGGTGATCTGTGTTTTTTCCGTTACGGTGAGCAGGTACCGAATAGTGTTCTCCAGCTCCCTTACATTGCCGGGCCATGAATACGCCATGAAAAGCTCCAGGACTTCTGCGTTCAGGTTTTTAACCGGCACATCGAGTCTCAGGGCTTCCCGTTTCAGCAAATAATTTGCCAGAATGGGGATATCTTCCTTGCGTTTTCTCAACGGCGGTAAATGGACCGGCAGAACGGAAATCCGGAAGAACAGATCTTTCCTGAAGATACTTCGGGTCACCAGTTCCTCGATATGTTTGTTGGTGGCGGTGATGATACGAATGTCAACCCGCCGGGTGGTGTTGGCGCCCACCGGCTTGATTTCACTGTTTTGAATCACCCGCAGCAGGCTGGCCTGCAGCGCAATTGGCATATCCCCGATTTCGTCCAGAAAAACGGTGCCCCCGTCAGCTGCTTCAAATATGCCGATCTTGTCTTTTGTGGCGCCGGTAAAGGCCCCTTTTTTATATCCAAAGAGCTCGCTTTCCAGAAGGGCTTCCGGTATGGCGCTGCAATTCTGAACAAGAAATGGTTTTCCCCGTCGGCTGCTGTGATTGTGAATCCGGGCGGCGGCAAGATCCTTGCCGGTACCGCTTTCGCCGGTAATAAGAACCGGGTAGTCGGTCACCGCATAACTGTCGATCAACTCGAGGCTTTTTCGAAACCCCCGGCTTTGACCGATAAAACGGCTTTTTTTTCGTATCTCTTTTAACTCATCTTCAAGCCGGGCGGCTCTTTGCACCTGCGTGTTGTATTGCAGCATGTTGCCGATCGTAATTGAGCCGATATCGATAAGGTTTTGCAGCTGGTTTAAATATTCCTGCTCCAGGTTGAGGCGGTTCCGGTGAGGCGACGTGTCGATCACCTGAACGGCACCATATACCGTGTTGTTGTTATAAAGGGGGAAACAGAGGATCAGGCTGCTTTTAACGGCAAGGTTCTTTTCCAGTTGCCTGAAATGGCGAGGGTCGGAAATCGGGTCTGCCACGGTCATTTGGCCGTTTTCGATAACCCATCCCACGATGCTTTTCTGGTCCGCGGCCAGCGTGATGCCTTTTATGTTGTTGCTCTGGTGGCCCACTGCTTCAATGCAAGTATAGCCGTCATTGTTTTTAATCCAGATGGAGCCCCGGTCCACTTTCTGAAGTTTCAATAAAGAGAACAGGAACTTCCTTTGAAGCTTGTCAGGATCATGTTCCAGGGCAAATGATTTGAACAGGTCCAGGGGGGCGTTTTGAGCGTCTTCAAGAGTATCATTGAGCGAGTGGGTAGCCATTGCCTTCCTCTTATTATTTCATTATTTTTATCATATAATATTAAAAAGATGAAATATCATAATAATTAATATCTGATTATGTTGCTGTAGGCAAGCCAAAAAGGAAAGGATTGACATAGCTTTTGAGATTTGCTAGAAAAAACGGATATGTGGAAATTAAAAAAGCATAAAATTAAATAATGGCATGTTTTTTGCTAAACATAAAGCATTGCTCATAATACTGATCCTTATTCCCTGTTATTTGTTTGAAGAAGAGCAATTGCGATATTTATCCAGCGGCGGACGGATATCTAAGAAACCAAGATAATGATAATCAGATCGCATCAGGATCGGTCCCGGAACGCTCAATAAACGTGATCGCCATGTATTTCTACGATAGTACAACTGCCAACAGCAAACAGAGCACAAAGGGGAAAAGAACCCGGGAGCGGATTCTCAATGCCGGGAAAAAGGCCTTTACCCAGCAACCTTACAGCGAAGCCAGTGTTCGAAAAATGCAGCAGGCAGGGGATTTTAATTATGCCCTGATTCGATATTATTTTGGCTCCAAAAAGGGCCTGTTCGAAGCTGTCGCTATGGAGCTGGCCAACGACTGTATTGAACATGCCATGCCGCTCGTGGCGGTGTTTTCCACGAATCAGAATCCGGTTGCGGTATTGCCGGATTTCATCGGCAGCTTGCTTGATTACTATTTTGATAACCCGGAGGCGCCGGGCATGATCATGTTTAATATCGGGGCGTCACGGCAATCGAGCACCCATAAGCAATCTCATGCCGATCTTCCGGGAATAACTGCGCTCCAGCAGTATATTTACAGCCTTTTGGGTGTATTTCAGCATGCGTTTCCGTTGTCATTATCCAGGGAAATCGCCACGGATTGGGCCATTGTCTTCTCTTTTCTGTCTGCCAATGGCATTGGCGCGGCTCGGTTTCATGCAGCAAAACTGGGATTGGCCCCGGACAGCCGGGAATACCGGAACTGGGTAAAAGAAGCCGTGCTTCAGATTTTTGAGCCGGTCTTTGAAGCTAAGTGCAAAGCGGAATCGGAGGCCGACAATACCGGTAACAACCCGACAGATCCAATGATATCGGCCAAAAACAAGAACAATTATATAAGCCCTCGCCAAATCAGAGAAAAACAGAAAGCCCCGCCGCAAACCAAGGGCGAAATTTCCAGAAACAAAATTCTTGAAGCTGCTCGCCAGGTTTTCACCCGCTATCCATACAAAACAGCCAGTATCCGGAAAATCGGCCAGGAGGGGGGGTTTGATTTCACTCTGGTCCATCATTACTTTCCCACTAAACGAAGCCTTGCAGAAGCGGTAGCTGAGAATTTTTATGATGATTTTTTCAAGATGACAACCACATGGATTTCCGGTATGAGTCAACTTAACCTTAAACATATTGGCCTTTACCGGGGGCTGTCGTCATTTATTGATCATTGTGTGGATTTTTATTTCAGTTCGCCGAGTTCTTTGGCGATGGTGATGCAGAATATCGGACAACCCGAGCAATTGGATGGAGTGCCGGGGTTTAAGGCTTCGCAGAAATTTTACAAAGAATTGACGGACTTTATGACCTTTCTGCTGCCCCTTGAGGCCCCAAAGGAAACCGTTCAAAAATGGCACTACTGCCTGACCATGCTGATAAATAATTTCGTCGGTGCCCCGGGTTATCCCGCGCAATTACTGAATATGGATCCGAATGGCCCACAATACCGTCAGTGGGTCAAAGATGCTCTTGTGAATATTTTTTACCCTAGCCTGCGCAAGATGATAGCCGAAAAGTAGCACTGATCAGCTTACACGGGCATCCAGTTGCGCCAACCCGCCGGAACAGATTATTCTTGATCTCCCGTCATGTCACCTATCCCCAAATTCGCAGTATCTTCTATCCCGGTTTCGATTTGGTCAAAATCCTGGCCAGAGCCCCTTTTGGATACGTATTAATTTTATTGACACGTATTGTTTTTCATGATACGTTATTGGCAGGATAATAAAATTATCCAGCGAGGAGGCGTATTATGGCAAAGAAAATTACCATCAGTGTTCCGGAAGACCTGTATGAGAAAATGACAAAGTGGCGTCACAGCTTGAACTTTTCAAATGTCTTTCAGAAAGCTATTTCGGCAATGATTCAGAAAAAAGAGGACTTTCAGACACGATTGCAGGATGAACTGGATCAGTCGGCCATTATCGAACGGTTAAGAAACGAAAAGGCCGAGTCTGAAAATAATTACTTTGATCTGGGAAAAAAAGATGGGCTGAAATGGGCAAAGAACGCCCACTATGATGACCTGCAATATGCGCTTCGATGGACACCTGGCGACAATCCAACCCATGACAATATCCTTGGCGATTATTTTGATGACAGAATCAAGCAGGATGACATCATGGATTATGCCGTGGGTGATCCAACCAGCGTCAATGCGTTTGTAGAAACCTATATTCAGGGGTGGAAAGAGGGGGTGCAGGCGTTTTGGGATGAAGTTTCCGAGAAGCTATGATGGCAACGTAAAAAACCAAATATCCGTCTATGGGGTTGGGTTGTACGGCACCTCTTGTCATGTCACGTGCAATAGGGTATCAAGTTGATAGCTTCCCTTTCAAAGACGCCTTGATAAAGTCGGCGAACAGGGGGTGGGGATTTTCCGGACGGGACTTGAATTCCGGATGGAACTGGCACCCCAGAAACCAGGGATGATCCGTTATTTCGACGATTTCCACAAGTTCTCCATTGGGGGAGGTTCCACTGATCACCAGGCCGTTTGCCTGTAGTTTTTCCCGGTAGTCGTTATTGAATTCATACCGGTGCCGATGTCGCTCTGAAATGTTCCTCTTGTTGTAAGCGGCATGAGCAAGGGTTTCCTTCTCCAGCACACAGGAGTAAGCGCCAAGGCGCATGGTGCCGCCTTTTTCTGAAGTAATATCCCGTTTTTGAAGTGAATTTGTTCGTTCATCAAACCATTCCCGCATAAGATAGATCACCGGGTCCGGTGTGTCTGCATCAAATTCAGCGCTGTGAGCATTATCAATGCCGGCCATGTGCCGGGCAATTTCCACCACAGCAATCTGCATTCCCAGGCAAATGCCAAAATACGGTATATTGTTTTCACGAGCGTACCGGCAGGCTTCAATCTTTCCCTCCACTCCTCTGGCACCGAAGCCACCGGGCACAAGGATGCCGTCAGCCGGGGACAGAATTTGGGCGCAGTTTTCGTGGCTGATGGTTTCAGAGTCGATAAACAGAAGGGTCACTTTGCTGTTGTTGGCGAAACCCCCGTGATAAAGCGCTTCATTCAGGCTTTTATAAGACTCGGTCAGATCCGTGTATTTGCCCACGATAGCGATGGTGACGTTATGGGCCGGTTGGGTGATTTTTTCAGATAGGTTTTCCCAGAAGTCAAGACGGGGGGCGCGTGTCCAGATGTGCAGCAGTCCCACTATCTTATCGTCCAGTCCTTCTTTGTTGAACACCACTGGCACTTCGTAGATGTTGTCCACATCCTTGGCGGTGATCACGGCATCTTTACTTACATTGCAAAAAAGGGCGATTTTGGCCTTAATCTCTTCTGAAAGAAACGCACTGGTCCGGCACAGCAGAATGTCCGGCTGAATACCGATGCTGCGGAGTTCTTTGACGCTGTGCTGGGTCGGTTTTGTTTTAACTTCCCGGGCTGTTGGAATATAGGGTACAAGGGTAAGGTGAATAAAGAGGGTATTTTCCCTGCCTTCATCCACCCGCATCTGACGAATGGCCTCCAGAAAGGGAAGGCTCTCAATATCGCCAATAGTTCCGCCAATTTCTGTTATGACAACATCTGCGTCATTTTCGACAAGCCGGATGCTCTGTTTGATTTCATCAGTAATATGGGGAATCACCTGAACCGTGCCGCCGAGATAGTCGCCTCGGCGTTCTTTTGAAATAACGGAATGGTAAATTTTGCCGGTGGTAAAGTTGTTGTCCCGGCCCATTCTGGCATGGGTGAATCTTTCATAATGGCCCAGATCCAGGTCTGTTTCTGTTCCATCATCCGTAACAAACACCTCCCCGTGCTGAAACGGGTTCATGGTGCCGGGATCCACATTGATGTACGGATCCAGTTTCTGAATGGTCACTGTTAATCCGCGGCTTTCAAGCAGTGCCCCGATTGCCGCAGAGGCAAGGCCCTTTCCAAGAGAAGAAACCACACCGCCTGTCACAAAAATGAATTTTGATTTCGTAGCCATTCATTCCCCTGTGATTTATTGATAGAGTTTTTTGAAGTCCTCGATTGTCTGGTGAACATCGTCCGTATCACCGGGGAGCGCCGTTGCTTCTGTCCCTTCTAGCGCCTCTGCCACGGGATAGCGGGTCTTTAGTGTTCTTATATCAAAAAAATTATCCGGAAACGAGTCTTTTCTTTCAACCCCGGCTGCACAGATAACCCGCACCAGCCGGCTGTTTTCAAAAATTACAATGCGCATGGGGTAGCGAATGCCGTTCTGTCTAGCCCAGTTTTCGTAATGAATGTCAATACTTTCAACGGGGTTTTGCAATTTTGTGTTCGCTGCAGGGGCGGCTGACCCCATGTTTTGAGAAGAGATCAGCAGCAGGCGAATCGGCAGAAATGTTGTTTTGTCCACCCATAACTGGGAAACAGATGCATCGGGAAATCGGGCGCCGATCACATAGGCTACCTGGTTGTCGCTCGTTCGCCCAAGGCTGGATATGGTTGTATTGATGCCCATATCGGTGAGTCGATTGCTCAGTTGGGAGTGATCCTGGCAGAGAAGCGGCGTTTTGTAATGCAGCAGCGGATTTTCTCTGGTGCCGCGAATGGCCCCGTCAATGATGGTCAGGGCCTCCTTGTCTTGGGTCACATAAATGTTTCGGGAACTGCCGGTCTGAACTTCCATTCTAAAGGCGCCGTCTGTGCCAAACCAGGCGTTACCGTGGATAGGATTGTTTAAAGCGGCTTCCGGGTCGGGGGCAAGGATCATTTCGCAAGACCCGCTTTGGGCGGAGATTGATTGCTCGACCATGAAACCGCTGGCACCGGTATAAAGGCGCTGATTCATGCGGTCAAGCAGGTGCTCGCCGTAAAGTACATATCCGGATGCCGGGCCTGTTCCCATCAGCCAGGCCAGCAAGAGAAAAAACGTGATAAAACAAGTATGGGGCAGGCATGTCCCCCAAATCTGCTGTGTTCGGTGTATGTCTGACCAATGATAGATAGAACGCGTCACAACTTGTCTTGTCACCCCTGCGTGAAATTATTCCAGTTTGTTTGTGAAAAGATGTTCTCCTTTTGAACAGGCCGCTATTTGTCGGGGAGCAGGTTGTTCGCCAGCACCGCCCCTTCTCCCAGTTCTTCCTCGATACGGATCAACTGGTTGTACTTGGCGACCCGGTCTGATCGGGATAAAGAGCCGGTCTTGATCTGACCGCCGTTGACCGCCACAACCAGGTCGGAAATAAAAGTATCCTCGGTTTCGCCGGAACGGTGGGAAATAACCGTTGAATATCCGGACTGTTTTGCAAGGTCTATGGTGTCGAGGGTTTCTGTGATAGTCCCGATCTGGTTGAGTTTAACAAGAATCGAATTGGCAAGTCCCTCGGCAATGCCTTTTTTAAAAATTGACGGGTTTGTCACAAAAACGTCATCGCCGACGATTTGGATCATACTGCCAAGCCGGTCCGTCATCATGGGCCAGCTGTCCCAGTCTGCCTCGGCCAGCCCGTCTTCAATGGAAAGGATTGGATATTTGTCGATCAGATTTGCATAATAATCGACCAGCTCTTCGGCCGTAAGGGTTTTGCCCTCGGCCTTGAGAGTATACTTACCGTTTTCAAAAAATTCGTTGGCTGCGGCATCAAGTGCTATGCCGATATCCTGGCCGGGCTTGTAACCGGCGGCTTCAATGGCCGCAATAATATTCTGAATGGCCGCTTCATTGGATTCCAGATCCGGTGCAAATCCACCTTCGTCCCCCACGCCGGTAGCCAGCCCTTTGTCTTTAAGAATTTTTTTCAGATGATGAAAGGTCTCGGCGCCCATGCGGATGGTTTCCGCGGCAGTTTTTGCCCCTACCGGAATGATCATGAATTCCTGAATGTCCAGACTGTTGGCAGCATGGGCACCGCCATTGACGATGTTCATCATGGGCATGGGAAGATGCCGGGCATAAATACCGCCCAGATATTTATACAATGGCAAGCCATAGGCTTGGGCCGCGGCTCTGGCCGTGGCCATGGAAACACCTAAAATGGCATTGGCGCCGAGTTTGTCCTTGTTCGGCGAGCCGTCCAATTCCAGCATGGTATTATCGATAAGCGTCTGGTTGTCGGCCGGCATTCCAGCAAGTGCCGGGGAAATGGTGTCGTTTACATTGACAACGGCTTTCGTGACGCCTTTTCCCAAAAATCGTGTGGCGTCTTTATCGCGAAGCTCCAGCGCTTCCCGGGCGCCGGTTGACGCACCGGACGGAACAGCAGCCCTTCCCATGGCACCACAGGCAAGGGTAACATCGACCTCCACTGTCGGGTTCCCCCGTGAATCCAATATCTCTCGTGCAATAACATCGACAATCTCAATCATGGTTGTCCTCCCGAAAATATATTAAGAAACGTTTTAATAAGGATGATCATTGCTCTTCATAAGTTAAAGACCATAAGTACGCCCTGATCTTGAATTTATTAAAACCCATACTATGTAAGCGTTGAATTAAAACGATGCTACTACCAAAAGGGGCTTGTGTCAAGCGCAGATGCGCCTTATAATTTTCAGTAAAACGTGACAAATCAGCCATATGGGGGCATGTTTATGGAAACACTGTCAATGTATAAAAAAGCGCACTTGATTGTGGCGGCGGTCCGGGTTTTGTCGCACCGGAAAAACCGGGCACCATCGGTGGAAGATGTATGCCAATGCCTGAATGCATCTTCCGAGCATGTTCACATGATCTGCCGTCGTCTGGAGGCTTCCGGCATCCTTGAAGCAGTGACGGGTGTGGAGGGGGCCAGATGGTTTGTCCGGGATCATACGGCGATTGAGGAGCTTTCCGATGATACGCCAAAAAGCGGGATAGAAGAGGAACTTGCACAATTTAAAAAAGAACAGCAGGCGCGGGATCAGAAGATTGAAGCCATGAAGAAGAGCGAGGCGGATCGCAAGAAAAAATTGTTTGAGGAGTTGGAGGCCGGGCTGAAGCAGCAGGTTAAAAAATGACGGCCAAGCAAGGAAAGGGATTTTCGTGCATCTGACACGAGTGGTTTTGTATGAGAACCGGACGCCTTTTGTGTTCCGGTTTCAATCGCCGCACACAAAATGGACCGAAGCCCGGTCTATTATTATATCGCTCGGTTTTGACAATGGCATTTTCGCCTGGGGCGAAAGTTCGCCGCGGCCCTATGTCACCGGCGAAGACTGTGCAAGTGTTCTAAAGGTTTTGAAAACCTGCCTGGGCCCAAAATTGATCGGCACTGAAATAACCCCTCATCATACTGTGGCGGATATCAAAGTCATGATGGAGGCCTTTGCAACGGATGCGTTATCGTCGGAAATGCCGGTTAATTCAGCGCTTGGGGCAGTTGACTTGGCGTTGTTGGATGCGCTTGGAAAATTGCGGCAGGAATCGATAGCCACAGTTCTGGGGTTGCCGCAACGATCTGACCTGCTTTATTCGACCACTGTTCAGATTATCTCCACGGAAACGGTGAAAAAGCATTATGCAGTGGCCCGGGACTATCCCTTTAAACATTTTAAAATTGCCTTGTCCGGCGATCCGGATGCTGACATGGAGCGGGTATCCGCAATCCGGTCGCTGGCCGGCGACCATATCAGCATGGGGCTTGAGGGAAATGGTAAGCTGACTATGCCCCAGCTTGAGCGGATCCTGGCGGCAATGCCGCTGACGGCATTCACCTTTTTTGAGCAGCCCTTGGCGCCAACGGCAATAGATGAATTAAAAGAAATCCGGTCCAACATCCCGATCCCGGTAGTGGCGGACGAATCAGCCTGTTCTTTTGAAGATGTAGTCGCCATTTCGGAATCCGGCCTGTTTGACCGGATCAATATCAAAATTTCAAAGTGCGGTGGATTTCTGCAAAGTCTTCAGATCGCAGACTATGCAAAGAAACACGGGCTGTCATGTCATCTGGGTGCTCATGTCGGGGAAAGCCTGATACTGGGGGCGGCGGGAATCTGTTTTGCGATGACCGCACCCGGGCTGCAACTCATGGAAACGGGCTCATCCCTGTTGTTTGGTGAACCGCCGATGTTTCTTCCCAGTGACGGGGAAAGCGCATGCCATGTATCTGCCCGGGGGCCGGGGCGTGCACCAGGATTGGGAATTGACCTCTCGGAAGTGTCGGCGGGAAAGCGTTTTGGTCACCCTGTAGCAATTATTGAACATTGATACAGGCTGTGCATGGCACGTACGGATTGTGCCGCATCATGGTCCATCTCCTTGTTCCGATTCGATGAGGTGATCCAGAATAAGGGCGTAAAATCCGCTACCCGTGGTGCTGAACCGCCATCCCATGTGCAGCAGGCAAGCGCTGCAAACAGCGATCTGCCATTTATATCCGGGAAACCAGGTGAACTCATCTGTGGCCAAACCGGAATGGCTACAGCCCGGTGCGGATCGAAAGCATCCCACATGAAAAACAATGCCGCCCGGATTGGCAAAAGTGTGGTGATGGGCATTGTTAACGGCAATTTTTTCCTCAGTGGTGGTGATATTGTGGCGGCAATGGCAGCATCGCAGAAAACTGGGTTTCTCCTGTTCCGGTTTCTGGTCATTTTCAGTGAGTTGTTGAGGGGTTCTGTCCGGTGTTGATCCGCTGCCATTAGCTTGCTCAGGATCTTTTCGAAAGCAAGCCCACCTGATCAGGGACGGGAAAACAAAAGACGCCGTTTCCCTGATTGTCGGGATGCCGATCTGGGAGGAAAACCGAATCATCATTTACCGCAAAGGCATGAAGTGTTGAATTACCATATTGTTTCAATGGTACACCAATGGGTGGGATTGTCAATCCGGGTTTGCCGGGAGCGTTCTGTTTTTTGTTGACAGACCACCAGGATTATTTGTAAAACATTAAACTTTGAAGCTTTGTGTAGAAAAACAGGATTGCAACGGCCGAAAACCCGTGGTTAAAGGAGGGCATCTTGGCTGATTTATTCAGTTTTCAGAGAATTACCGCCGAACATGGATGGTCAATGGCGCTGCTGGGAATCGCCATTGATATGACCTGCCTGGCGGTGCTGGCCATTATTATATCCCGGGTCCCCAAAGTTGTGGCGCTTTTAGACAAAGCAGGCGCCCTGTTTGGCAAAAAAGAAGAACCCGCAGGGTTTGACCGGAAAGAGGATAGCGAGGAGCCGGTATACGATGATTTTTCACGGGAGGGGCTCAGCAAAATCGGCGCTATTTATAAACAATGTGCCGTGGATATCGGCGATACATTCAACCTTGCCGCATTGTATGATATCTCACGAAAAAAAGGCCTTCCCCACCCTCACCTGACAATAAAAAGCATGCGTGAAGCAGGCCTTCTGTTGCCACAAGGGGATGGAAAGTTCTCATGGAATCTGTAAATTATTAATCTATAGGTGGGACAATGCTTAACCTGGCGCTGGATTTTCTTAATAATACCGGATTTTTTCTTGCCGAATATCGTCATTTTGTCATGATTGCGGTTGGTTGTACTTTTGTTTATCTGGGGACCGCCAAAAGTTTTGAGCCGTTGCTGCTGATTCCCATCGGACTGGGCATTATTATCGGCAATGTCCCTTTTTTCAAGGGATTCGGGCTTGGTATCTATGAAGATAACAGTGTACTTCACTATCTTTATTTTGGTGTAACCACGGGACTGTATCCGTCCATTGTTTTTCTGGGGCTGGGCGCAATGACCGACTTTTCCTCTCTTTTGTCCATGCCAAAGCTGATGCTGCTGGGGGCGGCGGCCCAGATCGGTGTCTTTTTTACGCTTTTAAGCGCTCTGGGGCTCGGGTTTCTGCCAAAAGAGGCGGCCGCCGTTGCCATTATCGGCGGCGCTGACGGCCCCACGTCCATATTTCTGACGGCCAAGCTAGCCCCGCACCTTATCGGTCCCATTGCCATTGCCGCATACTCCTATATGGCGCTGATTCCGGTTATTCAGCCGCCGATCATGCGGCTGCTGACCTCACGCAAGGAACGCCTGATCAAGATGCCCCCCATGCGGGAGGTTTCACGAAGAGAACGGCTTATTTTTCCGGTTGTGGGGATTTTTCTGTGCTGTTTTACGGCCCCTGCATCTATCCCCCTG
This sequence comes from Thermodesulfobacteriota bacterium, assembly GCA_034189905.1. Lineage (GTDB taxonomy): Bacteria > Desulfobacterota > Desulfobacteria > Desulfobacterales > Desulfosudaceae > JAXHTY01. The sequence goes on along the minus strand of JAXHTY010000004.1, from coordinate 93,230 downwards.
CTGGGCCCCTTCTTTTTCGGCAATTTTCTGAAAGAATGCGGTGAAGCCGAACGCCTTGCCCAGAGCGCCAGAACCGTTATCATGGACGCGGCCACCATATTTCTCGGCATGACTGTTGGTGCCAGCACCCAGGCAGATGTGTTTCTCGTTCCAAAATCGATCGGTATCTTTGTATTGGGCGCCGTGGCCTTTTCCGTGGCCACCGCTTCGGGGGTGCTTTTTGCAAAGTTTTTCAATCTGTTCTGGAAAGAAAAGATCAATCCCCTGCTTGGCGCCGCAGGGGTTTCGGCTGTGCCCGGCTCCGCCCGGGAGGTCCACCTGGTGGGGCAGCATGAAGACCCCAGCAACTATTTGTTGATGCATGCCATGGCCTGCAACTCCTCCGGGGTTATCGGCTCCGCCACTGCGGCCGGAATTCTCTGGAGTTTCATGCTTGGCAGTTAGGCCGGATATTACATGAAGAACTCAAAACGCCAAAAATGGCCTCAAAAATCTTCTCAGGATCACCCTTCAGGCAGTTTGACAGTCACAATTGAACAAAAACCCGGCTTCCGGCCTTAAAATTCCCTGTTTTCGGCGCACCTCTCCTTGCCGTTACACGGCCGGTAAGCATTTATGGCCTGCAATAAGCTTATCCGGCCTTCAGGTTCATCACTACCTGCCGGAACAACCGCTGCCAGGGATAGGCGCTTGACAGCAAGAACCTTATTCGCCTTGTGTTTTCAAGTATCACTGCGCCGATCTTTAAAAGCTTTATCCGGATCGTGTCACAACGCGCCTTGGCCAGGTCAGTATCGCGAAGCCCAAGTCGACGAATCGTTTGCAATAGCGTATAGGCAATGCCGGACAGCAGAACCCGAAGCTGGTTCGGCAACCAGTTCATGATTTGATGATTACAAAAACCACTGTCTCCACGGAAAATAATTTTTACCTTCGGCCAGGCCTGACGGAGCTTTTTAACCAAAAGCGCCAATATGCCCCAGGCGTGTTTGGCTGCATCGCTGTCGCCGGGCCTCAGATAAGCCGCCAGAAGAAACTCTCCGCAAAATACGTACAGCGGCAGAAAACAATACTGGTCGTAATATCCATGAAAGACTGCTCCCAGCTGATCTCCATGAACTGGATCATTGGTGGCGTCAAAATCCAAAACCAGTTCTTTGGGTGCTTTTTGTGGGATTGGATAAACACATCCACCAACGCTTCACTGATCTGCCACATCGCTTTTGGTTTTATGCGGTTCTCCAGCCGGCACAATGTCGAAGAGCTGGCCAGATCATCTTTCTTCTCAACAACTGCCTGAAAAGCTTTGTCCTTACGTAATGTATGATGATCGTTCAAATCTTCGTATCCCAACGCCAGCCCAAAAATACGCTGCTGAAGCATAGTGATCTGCTCATGATCACACTTCCCAGGCTGACGGGGATCATCGATAAAACTGGAAATCTTTTTTATCAACCCAAGCTTCCGGTCCGCCATTCTCAAAAGAAGTATCCCTCCGTCTGAAGTGATATCGCCGCCGCTAAACTCGGCTTCTATTTTGCGGCCCTAGCTTCTTGCAAATTCTATCTTTTTTGTGGTACAAACTGTCATGGCAAAATCCCTTTGTTGTTGTCATCCAACTAACTGATTTATAACAAAATATTACGGATTTTGCCATACTTTTTTGGGCCTTTCATGAAATATCCAGATTAGTTCGTGTCCATCCATTTTTATGGAAAGACACATTTTTAAGTTTCCAATTCATGACGGCTTCGTAAAAAGTCCAATTTCTTTGTTGCGCTGCATCTTTCGTCATGTCACGTACTGCTAAGTACGCTCCATTCCTCAAGATTTGCGCGCCTCGAACTTGAACTTTTTACTTTGCCGTTCCAAATTTGACTTTTTACGAGACCATCATTCATAAATGCGGATTTTTGCGTAAGATCAAGGAAAACGAGGGATTGCGCGGAGGCGTACTGGACGTACGCCGCACAAGCAAGCCCGAAGTTTGACGCAGATATTGCGCAAAAAGGCCATTTATGGATGGAAACTAGTTCATTTTTTCTGTTTTTATCATATCATTTGCCGTTATACACGTTCCGTGTTAGCCGGAAGGATGCTGCTTCAGTGTCGATTCCCCTGCTGTCTTTAATCTGCTTGACAGCATCCAACCGGAAACAGTAAAATAATAATCATTATTTTTCATTTATCACTTGACCAATGAGGTGAGTATAATGGGGCGCGTGGCTTTTTCTGTTATTCTTATTTTTTCATTGATACTGGCAGGCTCTCTGGGATTTGCCGAGGTTTACAAGTATAGGGATGATAAGGGGCAGATTCATTATACTAACAGTCTGGCCGATATCCCCAAGCAATACTTAAAAAGCATTAATACGGAGCAAGAAATTCAGTACAGTGTGCCGGAAGCTTCAGCCGAGGCTGAGGCAAAAGAGACGCGCTTACCAGCGAAGCCGTCAGGTACTGCCTCGCCCGAACAAAAACGGCAGGCCGCATTGCAGGCGGATATAAATTCTCTGAAAAAAAAGCGCAAAGATCTGGACAGGCAACGCAATTTACTAGACTCAAAAAAAGAGACGATCAAGACTCAGGCTGAACTGACAAAATACAATCAAGACGTTAATGAACTGAACCAAGCATACAAGCGTCTTTCTGCCCAGGAAAAAGAATTACAGCAGAAAATTCATGCATACAACAAAGACCTGAAAAAAAATTTGGAAGAAAAGCTGGAAAAAATAAATAAAATGAATGAACGTAGCGCTTCTGAATCACAGCAACAACAGTCCGGGTCTCAATAAAAGCGGTCTAACCAAGGCTGTTTCGTCCAAATAGAAAATCATTGATTTAATTATTTAAAGTCGTAATTCAATTCATGATGAAGCCAGTAATGGTCCATGCAATAATTCGAAACCGGTTCTGCCAAAATTTTCAGGGAGGTGCATCATGCAGGATGATACATATCGGAAAAATTTTGAGAAAGCGCTTGCCATCGGCCGCCCCCCCAATATTACCCGGCTCTTCCCCCATTCCAGGGCGCTGATCATCAGTGGTAAATTCGTTAACCGGGCAATGACCGCTAAAGGCAAGGCGGTATGTATGGCGGCAAACGGAAGAAACAGCTTTGTCATTCGCGGTGCGCTAAGAGCGGCCCAGCGGGCCAATGCCATTCTTATTATTGAAATTGCAAAATCCGAAGGCGGCCGCAATGCCTATTGCGCGGTTAATTACTGGAATATCGCCAGGCAGGTGGATGCTTTCTGCAATGAAATGGATATTACCATTCCTGTGGTGATTCATGCCGACCATTATGGTATCAAGAATGAAACAGATATCGAAGATGCCCGGACCGAAATCCCATCCATGTTTGATGCCGGCATCACTTCTATTGCCGTTGACGCCTCTCACATGCCGGACGACAAAAATCTTCTGGCCAGCATTGAGTTGAATCAGTATATTCCCGATTGGGCCGGTCTTGAGACGGAAGTTGGTGAAATAAAAGGTAAATCCGGTCTTTCCACAAAGGAGGAGGCCCTGTTTCTGATTCAGGGGCTCAATGCCCATGGTATCTTTCCGGACTGGATTGCATTGAACAACGGCACCACCCATGGCATCGAAGCCAGTGATCAGGGGATTCAGGTGGAACTTACAACGGAAATCCATAAGGCTCTCGAGCCTTACAAGGTATTCGGTGCTCAGCACGGGACGTCGGGAAACAGTTCAGACAGGTTGCGGCGCATTGCCGGTGAGACCAACACCACAAAGGCCAATGTGGCCACGGCCCTTCAGATGATTTCCTGGGGCCTTGAAGTCAATGACTATGGCAATGCATTTCTGGATGATGATGGAAATTTTGTCAAGCGGGGCGATGCCGGGGTGACCGATGCCATGTGGCAGAAAATGCGGGATTATGCAGATGCAAAGGAGATAAAAGGCGGAAATTATAAAAAACTCAATCTGCCGTTTGAAAACGAGCTTCTCGCCCAACCCGCTGATATACGAGAACGCATGGTGAAAGGTGTAGAAGATTTTATCTATAATATGCTGGTGAATGTCTTGAATGCCGGCGATACTGCGCCATTGGCCGTAAGTGCGATTCTGGAGGCCGGGTCTCATACACCGGGGCCCATGGCAGCCAGCATTGAGGACAAAGGGCAATGGACAAAGGAAAAAATCATTGAAAAGGCCGCTGCCATTGATTCCGACAAGGGGCCTGAGGGCGATTTTGACGATTGACCCGAAAGTGTCATAATGCAGCGGAAAAAATTCTGTCATTTCTGCGGCCATCGGCTTGAACAAAAAATATGGGAGGGCCGGGAGCGGCCTTTTTGCCTGCAGTGTAAGGTGCCGATTTATGAGAACCCGGTTCCTGCAACGGCAGTTGTGGTCACAGACAGTCGCAACGGCTTGCTTCTGGTAAAGCGTAAAGTCAATCCCAAGAAAGGTTACTGGTCCCTTCCAGGCGGTTTTATGGAGTTGGGTGAAACCCCTGAGTCCTGTGCATTGCGGGAGCTGCATGAAGAAACAGGGCTGACGGGAACCATTGATTTACTGCTTGGTGTGGCTTCCAACAAAAGTGACGCCTATGATACTGTGTTAATTGTCGGTTACCTTGTAAACCATTATACCGGTGATCTGCAACCCGGTGACGATGCCGAAGATGTTGCATTTTTCCCCCTTGATGGCCTGCCGGAAATCGCCTTTACCAGTCACCGGCAGTTTATAGATACGGCACTAAGATTAATATCCTCGTAAATTTTTTTATTTTGCCGTCATTTTTTTCTAAAGTTTTTCTTTCTGCGTGTCGATAAATAAGAGTGAAGGGATTGGCTTATGGAATTGTCAGCGTTTCAAATACATAAGGTGATGAAAATATACACCAAGCAGCTTTCTCAGAGCAAGATGGCACAGCGGCAGAAGGCGCTTGGCATGAATGAAAAACCAACGCCGGACACCATTGAAATTTCTCAGGAGGGCAGAAACCGGGCGGTCATGGATAAGGTGGCCAAGGATATTGTTGACCGGATTACCCGTCATGGGCCGAGAGATAATGTTGACCGTTATATAATGGACAAGCTTGAGCAGGAAACCGGTAAAAAATTTGCTTTCAAGCAGGAAAAAGCGTCGGAATTTGTGTTTAACGTTATTGACGATGACACCAAAACAACCACCAGCCTTTCCGTAGAGGATACATCCTTTTTATTAAACCGGATGGAGCAGTTGGCAAAAGAGGCAGTGGAAAAGGATATTAGGCAGCAAAATCCGGGAGAAAACAGCAATAAGCCTTAACATAAAGGAAGGCGATTATGGCCGATATAGCCAATATACAAGGTGCAACAGCAGGTTACGAACAGCAGAAAACCCAGGCAACCGAAGAAAACAGGCGGATGGAAGCCCGGAAACAGCAGGAAGCCGCGGAAGAAGTTAAAAAATCAGAAAGCGACCGGGTGGACATTTCAGAGCAGTCAAAGGCGCTTCAGGTGGCCCGGCAGGCTGCCGAAGAAGCACAGTTGCAGGCATCTGATCAGGAGCGGGCGGAACGGGTTGAGCAGTTGAAAAAACAGATAGAAGAAGGCCGTTACGAGGTTCGTCCGGAGCAGATTGCGCAGAAGATGATTGATGATATTACCGGTGTCTGATCCGTAAATTTTATGAAATTTACGGGGCGGTTCTGTCAACAAGGCGGCATGTTTTTCCTCCCGGCTTTTTTCCCAATTCGATTTTTTCATTCTGTTTTCGTAACCCGCCGGATTTTTGAGGTTTTATTTTTTGTGCCCGGCAATAATGTCGGGCATATTTTTTGCTTTATCTATGGGTGTGAAATAATCCGGTGCAAAAACAAACCGAACAAGAAACGCCAACCCCAAACTTTTCGAGGCTGAAAATGAGTGGCATCTCAAACATAGGTTACATTAATGGCGCGGTAAAAGATGTGACAACCCCGGAAAAACAGATAGCCAAAACCAACGGTTTTCAGGATGCCATGAAAGAAGCGGTGTCCGCAGGCCGTTCAGCGGCAGATAACCTGTCCATCGCAGACGTTGACAGGACCTTGGCAGTGAAGGCGCCATCGGAAAACACCGGTGTGAGCATGGTGCAAAAAACCGAGCATCTGCTTGACCTGATGGATTATTATGCCAGGGGACTGGCCAACCCGGAAAAATCTTTAAAAGACCTGGAGCCCATTGCCGTTTCCATGAAGGAAAACGCAAACGAGTTGATCCAACAGACCCGGTCAGGGGAAGTAACAGATGATACGTTGCATAAAATTGCCAAAGCTACCGCTCTGACAGCCAATGTGGAGTATGCCAAGTTCAGCCGGGGGGATTATATCTAGTTTCCATCCATAAATGGCCTTTTCGCGCAATCTCTGCGTCAACCTTCGGGCTTGCTTGTGCGGCGTACATTCCGTATGGTTGCTCAATCCCTTGTTTTCCTTATCTAAGCTTGCTTCCCTTCTTCCACAGCCACGATTGTTTCAGCGATTTTTTCGGCTGACTGGCCGAAAAGTTCTTTTATATCGACAAGTTCAATAAAATCATCCGACCATGTCACGCTGCTTTCCTGTACAAAATTCTTGATCCGTTCGCACTTGCCGCCCAGTGCCTTGATTTTTTCAAACAGGCTGGCTTCATCCCTGAAGCCGATGTTCAGCAGCAGCATGTGTCGGATGATTCCGCCTTTGGCCGGCGTGGAAGAGAGCACCGGAATGACAATAATATGACGATCGTCTTTCCGGCCCTTGCCAAGATACACATTGCCTTCCCGGGCAATAATCTTTTTGGTCCCCTTCAACCGGTTATCGGTTTCCACCCGAGAGGGAATGGGCGCCAGTACTCCCCGTTTTTCCACGATATGGATAACAGTATCATCAGTGGGCTCGCCCAGAATGTTCAGGTTGTCAATCTCATACAGAATCGCCCCTTTAATTTCCGAAACGATCTTTTGTACATTTTTCAACACAACGATATTGCTGTTGGAAAGCTGGGTTAAGTCCATGCCAAAATCCCCCAGTGCATCGAACAGTATACCTTCCAGTGTTTCCTTAATCCGACTGGTACCCACAGTGACGGTCTTGGCCTGGTGTTTAATCGCATCTACCGGCCGGGCCATTTGATTAATAGACTCACCCAGATGGGTGAATAAAACGTCGATCATATTCGGGGCGGTGCCTTTTTTGCCGAAATCCAGCTCGAAATCGGCCAGGGGCAGGCGACCGGCAAGATACTTCAGAAGCAGGGCCAGGTCCGATGCAAGGCAGATATGTGCCGGACATTCACTATCATTCCGTTTTTCCCGGAATTGCCTGTAAAACGAGGCCACCTTTTCTTTAAACCCTTTTTCGAGCACTATTTCAAACAGATCCAGTCCCTGCCGCTTATAGGCATCAATGTCCTGGCGCAGATCTTCACGGAATTCATGGAGCAGCCGGGACCCCTCGTTAATCGCGAGTGCGGCGTAATATCCCCACAAATGACCGGCAAATGTACTGACCACCGGTCCGAAATGTTCCGCTACCTGTGGAACATGAATAACATCTTCAGCATGGGGGGTAAACCGGTATTCCCCTTCATCCGCGATGACAACCGGTGCTGCTTTGTGTGCCCTGAAGATTGCTGTATCTTTGATGATGTCGTCCAGGACCCCGGCCCGGGAACCGGCCGCGCAAACAATAATCAGGGGTTCCGCAGAGAGATCAATATGTTTCTTGTCTTCCACAAAATCCGAAGAAATGGTTTTGTAGCATAGTTCGCTGAGCTTGATCCGGATTTCATCTGCGGCAGCCTTGTTGGGACCGCTGCCCACGGCAGCCCAATACGTTTTGGTGGAAGAGAGGCGCCGGGCGCTTCGTTTGATCCGTTCCCTGTTGTCAAATATTTTTTTGAGGTGGGACGGCAGCCGGAGCATCTGCTTAATTTCACTGGTTACAAAGGCCCCATCTATAGTCCCCCGGTGTTCAGCGAGGTAAAGGCCCAGAAGCGCTCCTGCAACAACCTGGGAATAAAAAGCCTTGGTGGAGGCAACAGACATTTCAATATCCCGCCCCGTACTGGTGTATAATACCCCGTCCACCTTAAATGTAATATCAGAGTCTCTGCGATTAACAATGGCCAGGGTATGGGCACCGTAATTGCGCACCATGTCCAGGGTCCGGTTGGTGTCCGTTGTAGTTCCGGACTGGCTGATTGCCACAACCAGCGTATCGTTCATGCTGTTTTCATCGGTGTTTTCTTCCATTGCAAAACCGCTGAGCTCCGATGCTTTCAGGGCGCACACATGGATCTGGGGGTCGGAAAAATAGTATGTCAGCGTATTGGCACAGGCGAGCGCGGCAACACCGGCGGTTCCCTGGCCGATAAAAAAGACCCGGCGAATGGCATCCCGGTTCAGCGCGTCTGACAATGCAGGAGAAATGACATCCTTCCCGAGGGTTACCTCATAGTGGCTGCTTTGGCCGTCTTTTATTTTCCAGCGATTGTACAGTGTTTTTTCAATTGATGCCGGGGCCTCGGAAATTTCTTTTAAAAAATAGTGAGTAAATCCCTGACGGTCCACGTCCCTGGAGGTAATGGCCGTTGTTTTGACAAGCGAATCGTCAAAAATCGCCGGCGAGCCGTCATAATAGAACGCCTGCATGTCACCGGCACTTTTTCCGTTCTGATCAAGTATAACAATCTGACCCGGTGCGTCTTCCCCCTGCTCGATCCGACCACTGGCATTCATTTTCACGAACCGGTTTGTCTCTTCCACCACGCCATAGAGTTCCGATGCCACGATATAATGGTCCGGTGCCATACCGATAAACAGGGCCTGGCCGCTTCCCTTTTGGGCAAAAAACATTTTACCCGGTGCCAGATTGGTTTGCATGGAAATGGCATGCGCCCCGGTGAAATCCGAAACCGCCAGCCTGAACGCTTCTTCAATGGCATGGCCGGCTTTCAGGTATTTGGCAATCCGCATGGGAATAATTTTTGTATCCGTAGTAATGTCGTTTGGGATCTGTTCTTTTTCGGACTCGTGTTCCGACTTGAGTTCCTGATAGTTGTCAATATCACCATTAAGGCAGACATGGATGACAGGAGCCCCTGCTTTTTTGCCGGAGGATGTATTTTCATCCGGGAGAACGGTGGTGTTGTCCAGCGGATGACAATTGGCTTCGGATATGGTTCCCACCGATGCCCAGCGGGTATGCGCGGAAATGGTAAAGGCCTGATAGGAAGCTGTCAGCAGATGCTGAAAGGAAGCATCGTTGGCGATTTGCCTGCGTAGAAACCGGATGTTGTCACCAAGACTGCCGATCTCCGCCGCACATTTGTATACAAAGGCAATGATAACCGAACCGTCTGACTGTCGGGTGGTGGAAACGGCATTGTTGATCAGCACATCGCCCTGGCAACGACCCGCTAATTCTTCACTGACACCGGTTTTTTCCAGAGTTCCTTTAAATGTTTCATATTCTGCCGGCGCCAGCGCGATCATGATGGAAATACCGGCGGAGTCCCTGCCCCGGACCTCCAGCCGGTCCAGGCTGTTGAAAACGGCATTTATCTTTTTCAGCAGTGTAACAGCGGCCATGGACAGCTTTTGTACCGTCGGCACCAGTGCCTGCACCTTGGCGATGTTGCCGCAAACCTCGGTTTCAACATTCCACCAGATGTCCTTCATTTTTTCGAGCCGCAGGCGGACCACTTCGGCGGTATCCGCGTCAATCAGCCCAATGGCTTCATCCAGTGTTTCCGCCTCCCTGCCGGTAATAGCTTGAAGACGGGCACCAATACCCTGGAGCGAATTGTAGATGTCGGGCGTTGAAAAGATAGTGTAGAAGGCCGCATCTGACTTCAACACCTGGGCATGTTCTGAAAGCCTGGAAACTGCTTCATCGCCGCCTAGGTATTGATCCCGGATGCAGATCCCGTCTGAAACGCACTGTTGATACTGGTGTCGTTCAATATCGGCTACCAGTTGTTCCATTGCCGCAATATCCACGCGGGCCGTGTCGGTTTCTGATTGTTTGATGGGAACGATGCCAACGATGCCACACATAAGTTGTCCTCACTTCAATTTTTCTACATTTTTTGATATAACGCCCGGATCCGTTCGGGGGGCATGATATCGCGCCAGTCTTTGCCCAGTGCGTTCTCCCATAATGGGTCGAGCCCGGCGGCCACCTTTGTCATCGTGTCCAGTTCCGCGTCACTGAGATCGGCCGTCAGGTTTCGCGGCAGTTGAATATTGTGTTTTTTGAGCATTTCCCGGAACTCGGCAACACCCTGGGGATAAAATTCGTCAAGATAATCAAACACGATACTGTTGCCAATGCCGTGATGGACCCCCAACACAAAGGCCAGGCCGTAGGACATGGCATGGCATACCCCTACCTGGGAGTAAGCGATGCTCATACCGCCGAAAAAGGAGGCCATCATCAGCTTGTCGGCACTTTCAGGGTTTTCCGGGTCATCTTTTAAGAAGACCTCCCGGCACAAATCTAGGGATTTTTCCCCGTATGCACGGCTGAATGCATTGAGGTATGTACCACACAGCGATTCCACGCAATGAATATAACAATCCATGCCGGTATAGAACCATTGATCAACGGGAACGCCTGCCAGCAGTTCCGGATCCAGCACGACCTGATCAAATACCGTGTGGTCGGAGTTGATCCCCAGCTTTTTTTCCGGGCCGGTCAATACCGTGGTCCGCGAGACTTCCGCACCGGTTCCCGCCAGGGTGGGAATCCCCACATGGTAGACCGCGGGGTTTTTTATCAGGTCCCAGCCCTGATAGTCTGCCGCAGACCCGGGATTGGTCAGCAAAAGAGAAACCGCTTTGGCTAGGTCCATGGTGCTGCCGCCCCCGATGCCGATGATGCCGTCCGGCAGCTCCATGTTATTGGCCGAGGCATACGCTTTGACGTCTGCCACCAGTTTATCTACATAGCCGGTTTTGGGTTCGTCATCCACATTGACAAAGATGCGTAAATCTTTGTCTTCCATGGGAATGCGATTATTCAGTGCCTTGTCTTTAAAAATATCGTCAACAATAAAGACCATAAACGTGTGGCTGCGTTTTTCAGCCAGAATACCGGCAAGCTGATCAAAGCATCCCCTGCCAAAAACAACACTGGATATCATTGGAAAATTTCTGAACATATTTGCTCCTGCTCACCAACCGTATGATTATATTTTAATTCTGTAAAAAATTGATAAAAACCGTGTTATAATTCCGTCATTACGGCCCGGATGGCCGCCGCCCGTTTTTCCAGCTCTGCATCGCTCCAGGAAAGTTTGATCAGCATGGAGATGCACCGGGACATGATCCCGTCGGATTTCGGCAGCTCGGTTTTGCTGTAATCCCGCATATTATCGGCCAGCGAAGATTGTAATGGAGCGGCCGCCTGTTGCTGTTTCAGGTGGTCCCACTGGCGGAGGTAGTGCCAGTTGTTGTCATACCAGTAAAAACAGCCATCCACACCTGCTTTACCGAGGCTGGCAATGGTGTTGCGCGCCTTTTGCGCATCCGGTAAAAAGAAGGATAAAAAGGTCGCGGTGTCGCCTGCTTCGTCAGGAATCTGCCGGAAGGAGACCTTGTCGCATTCAGCCATGGCATCTTTCATTATTTTTTTGTGGCGCCGCTGGGTGGCAATGATGTCATCCAGCTTGCGAAGCTGAGCCACGCCGACGGCTGCGTTTAATTCGCTGATCCGGTAGTTATATCCCAGCAGAATATGATCTTCAGCACCCCGGTCCGACCCGATGTGGTCATGGCCGTGATCGGCAAAGGCATCGGCCTTGACATAAATATCCCGGCTGTCCGTAATGACGGCGCCGCCTTCGCCGCAGGTGATGGTTTTGACCGGATCAAAGGAAAAGCAGCCGGCATGGCCGAACCGGCCGAGGTGGGTGCCTTTAAATGATCCGCCAATGGACTGGCAGGCATCTTCTATCAGCACGAGATTTTTTTCTTTGCACAGGGCTGAAATCCGGTCGATTTGCGCCATGCTGCCGCACATGTGAACCGGTATTACCGCCTTTGTCCGAGGTGTCAGAACGGCTGCAATGCCTTCGGGGTCCAGACAGAGGGTTTCATCAATTTCAGCAAAAACCGGGACTGCCCCGGCATTCAATACCGCTTCCACAGTGGCGATAAAGGTGAACGGCGGGACCACCACTTCATCGCCGGCGCCCACACCGCAGGCTGCCAGGGCAATGGACAGGGCCGCTGTACCGCTGGAACAGAGATGGCTGTGTGCCGCACCGGTCTTTTGGCAGAGTTCGGTTTCAAAGGTCCGGGCCTTCCAGTGGTCGTTGCGGGCCGGTTCAAATCCGTACCGGAAAAGAACACCGGTCTCCAGTACATCGTTAACCTCTTTCCGTTCCTTGTCGTCAAATACTTCAAATCCGGGCATTGCTGCCTCCCTTATGAATTTCTATTTAACCCGTGTGCCGGGATTAACCGTTCCATCCAGGGTGGCCACAACCGCGCCCTTTTCATCAACGGCGGCAAGCACCATGCCATGAGATGTCACCCCCATCAGCTTGGCGGGCTTGAGGTTGGCCACCACAATCACCTGTTTCCCGACCAGTGATGACGGTTCGTAAGATTCCGCGATACCCGCCACAACCGTCCGTGGTTCGCCGATATCCACCTCAAGCTTCAACAGCTTTTTGGCCTTTGGAATTTTTTCCGCCTGCACCACCCGGCCCACCCGCAGATCAACCCCGGCAAAGGTGTTGATATCGATTGCTGGCTGGAATTCAACTTTTCCATCTTTGCCGGCTGCTTTGGTCGCTGTATCGGCTGGACTTTTTTTCTCTGCATCCGGTGTTTTCATCTCCACCCGGGGGAAAAGTGCGGCTGACGGTGCCAGCTCCGTATCTGCCGGCAATACTCCCCATTGCCGCAGGTTGTTGATAGTAAAATCTGCTTCATCGTTTTCAAGTCCCAGTTTTTGCATCATTGTGGCCGCTGTTTCAGGCATAACCGGGTAGATGAGGCCGGCGCTTATCCGAAGCCCTTCCAGAAGGAAATAGATTACCGCTTCCAGTGCTCTCCGGCAGTCCGGGTCCTTGGCCAGCGCCCACGGGGCGGTGTGATCCACAAACCGGTTCATGGCGCCGATCAACTCCCACACGGCGGCCAGTGCTTTTGAAAAATTAAACACCTTCATGTGTGTTTCATAGATATCCACCGTGTCAGCGGCCAACGTACGCAAGTCCGTGGCGCCTTCCGGCAGAGCTGAGAGGTCGGCATCCGGCACCCGGGCATTAAAATATTTTTTGGTCATGGACAACACTCTTGACAAGAGATTGCCGATATCGTTTGCCAGATCGGCATTGATCCGGTCCACAAGGGCCTGTTCGGAAAAGTTGGCATCCAGTCCGAACGACATCTCCCGGCACAGGAAATAACGGAACGCATCCACACCGTAAACTTCTTTGAGGGCCAGCGGGCTCACTACGTTGCCCAGGCTTTTGGACATCTTGCTTTCCTCAATTCGCCAGAAACCGTGTACATTAAGATGGCTGTACAAGGGAAGACCGGCCGCCTTCAGCATAATCGGCCAGAAGATGCCGTGAGGTTTGATAATATCCTTTGCCACCACATGCTGGGCCACGGGCCAGTATTTTTTATAGGCCTCGCCGTCAGGATAGCCAAGGGCGGAAATATAGTTGGTCAGGGCATCAAACCAGACGTAAGTGACGTAATCATTATCAAAGGGCAGAGTAATGCCCCAGTCCAGCCGGGATTTGGGCCGTGAGATACAGAGATCGTCCAGCGGTTCCTTCAAAAAGGAGAGAATCTCGTTTTTATACCGTTCGGGCCGGATAAAATCGGGATTGCTGGTGATATAATCGATGAGCCATTGCTGATACTTGCTCATCTTAAAAAAATAGTTCGCCTCTTTGATGGGTTCCGGCGGGGTTTCATGATCCGGACACAGGCCGTTCACCAGTTCGCGTTCCGTGTAAAACCGTTCGCAGCCATAGCAGTAAAGTCCTTCGTATTCGCTGAAATAGATATCGCCGGCATCGTAGATGGTTTGAAGGATCTGCGTCACCACCGCCTTGTGGGATGCATCGGTGGTGCGGATGAAATGGTTAAAGTGAATGTTGAGGTCGGGCCAGAGCGTTTTGAACTGCGCACTGATCGAATCGGCATAGGCCTTTGGAGAAACACCCTTGGCATCAGCGGCTTTCATGATTTTATCGCCATGCTCGTCAGTCCCGGTCAACAGAAAAGTCTCTCTGCCGCACATGGCCTGAAACCGACAGGCCACATCTGCGACAATCGTTGTATATGCATGCCCCAGATGAGGGCTGGCGTTAACATAGTAAATCGGAGTGGTGAGATAAAATGGCGCCATGGTACGTTTATTCGTCCTTGTTTGTGGGGTTTGTTTCTTCGACTGCTTCCGTGGCAGGCGCGTCTCCGTCTGTGTCGCCGGACGGGGGATGCGGGTTTTGTGTATCTGCATTGCCCTTTTGAGGAGAAATAATCTCGTCGATAGTGACTTCGACACGGGAGTTGTCGTCCCGCAGGATAGTTATCCGCCGGGCAACAGGGTTGATCTCCAGTACTTTTCCCTTTCCCATCTGTGTCTCCACAAAATTGCCGGGCCTGGGCATTGCTTTTTTCAACAGGTTGTATGACCGCTCTTCAAAAGAGAGGCAGCACATCAGGCGGCCGCAAAGGCCTGATATTTTTGTGGGGTTGAGGGATAACCCCTGGTTTTTCGCCATACGGATGGAGATGGGGTCAAACTTATTCATAAAGGCGGCACAGCAAATTTCCCGGCCGCATCGGCCAATGCCGCCGGTGATTTTGGCCTGATTGCGAATACCCACCTGCCGCATTTCGATCTTGATGCGAAAGTGCTTGACCAGCCGTTTGACCAGTTCCCGGAAATCCACACGCCCGTCAGCGGTATAGAAAAAAGTGAGTTTCCGTGAATCAAAAGTGCATTCAACGGAAAAGAGATTCATCTCCAGGCCCAGATCAGTGATCTGTTCACTGCAGAACGCAAATCCCCGTTGTTCAAGCTCCTGGTTTTCCTCCAGTTGCTTGAAATCTTTGTCAATGGCCTTCCGGTGAACCTTTTTTAAAGGGGTCTTGATCCGCTCCATATTGGCCTGCACCGGTGGCGTTGACACGACCCCCATGCCGAAGCCCTGTTCGGTTTCAACGATAACGTAATCCCCGGTCTTGAGCACAAAGGCACCGCTGTCAAAAACATATGCCTTTCCGTCGGGCTTGAATTTTATTTCAACCGTTTTTCTCATATTATGTCCGGGCCAGTTGCATGGCCAGATTTTCCATTAAAAGGCGCGGATTCCCATTGTTTTGAAGCCCCGCTTCCATATCCATCACTGCGTCCAGGCCGACGAGCAGTTGCTCCCGGCTGCGGCTGGCCGTCATTGCCTGAATTTGATCCCGCATGTCCGTGTTAATGATGCCTGACGGACAATTCTGTATGATGACGGCGTCGCGCAGGTAACTTTTTATAATATCCAGACTGGGTGCAAGCCATTTGGTGTCTTTGGCCATCACTTCGGCAACGGCGAATACCATGGGCACCGACATGCCCGGCAAGTCGTTCAGCATTTGCAACAGCCATTGCCGGCGATTTGCCATGAGCCGCGCATCATCGGGTTTTTCCGCCATGGCCAGCGCTGTTGCCATGCTGCCCCCGGACAGCAGCGCCACGGTTTTTGCGGTTGATGCATTCACCCCGGCCCGGGTTTGCAGATAGGTTTCCATGGTTTCAGCGGACACCGGATTGAATCTGACATGCTGGCAACGGGAGACCACCGTTGGTAAAAGGTCAGAGGGGTGCGCCGCTGTCAGGAAAAAAACAGTTTGCGGCGGTGGTTCTTCCAGGGCCTTGAGAAGTGCGTTGGATGCCTCTCTGTTCATGGACCCGGCCCGGGCGATGATAACCGCCCGCATAATGGCTTCAAATGGTTTAAATGTAATGCGGTGCAGCAGTTCCCGAATACGGGCAATTTTTATGACATTGCCCTCTGGTTCGATAAAAATCAGATCCGGATGGCTGCCGGCCAGCATTGCAGCGCATGATTGACATTCACCGCAAGGGGCAGAGCCATGAAGCGGTGGGCGACCGTCACTGATGCTTTCTTTTCGTTTTATATTGACGCCACAGTTGCAAGCCATTGCAAAGCGTCGGGCCGCGGTACGTTTACCTACGCCATCCATGCCGGTGAATAGAAACGCATGGGGAATATCGCCCCCGGCAAAGATCCCGTTCAGAACCCCGAGGGGCCTTTCCTGATCGATAAGCGTTTCAAGTGCTTGCACAAACTAACTGTTTACCCGTTCTTTCAGCTCTTTGCCGCATTTGAAAAAAGGCAGCTTTTTGGGCTCGATTCTGACCTTCTCACCGGTTTTGGGATTTCGGCCGGTATAGCTCTTGTATTCTTTTACAAAAAAACTGCATAGCCCCCGAATTTCAACACGCTCGCCTGTTGCCAGGGTGTCCGCCATGGCGTCGAAAAAGGTTTTGACAACTTTGGCGGATTCGGCTTTGGAGATGCCTGTTTTGTCTTTCAGGGCTGTGACAAGCTCAAGTTTATTCACATTCAACCTCCCATAAAGGGTTTGCGTGTTGTCAAAGCGCCAACCCCGCTATTCTGGTTTTCTTTCTAAAAAACAATCCAATTGCAGGTTTTTTAAAAATAAGATGGTTAAACCATACAATACCATAAGAAGTCAAGAGATTATAGAATTTTTTAATGTCAATGGCTCCACATCGTCAGCTTCCACACAAATAGCGGCCGACTGGCCCATGGCCGGCACATTTACAATGACGCGATCTTTACCCTGACGGCGGCAGAAAGTCCCTTCGACACCGGCAAAGGGGCCGCATACCACCCGCACATGCTCGCCGGCCGTGAAGCATGGGCCGGTTTCGATAGGATCATTGGCGCGAACAATAATGCGCAGGGACTCAATCACCGGCTCATCCACCGGCACGGGTCTGTCCCGGTTCCCGATCATTCTGACAACCCCGACTGTTTTCAACACCGCCAGTCGTTCGGAGGGTGAGTCGCCGGTTTTCACAAACAGATAGCCGGGAAAGAGCGGTGTACGAATAAACTTCTTTCTGTCCCTGCGCCGGCTTCTGCGGGTAAGCCGGGGCAAAAAAACCTCTTTGGATTTTCGTGTCAACCCTTCATAAACTACATTTTCGAACCGGCTTTTTGTATGCACCACATACCATGCCTGGCATAGCTCATTCATCATGACCACCCGGACCTGTCAGCTGCTGGTCAGTGGGCCTCATTTTTCCTGAATATCGTTAAATATCAGGAAAGTGCCCCTAAGAGGCCCAATCGTTTAATGACTATTAATTATTATTAAAATCAAGTCCTTGTACCATTGCTCGGCAATCTTTTCAAGTTAAAAAAACAATAGAAGATTCGTGCCTGCCCGAAAACTTCATGAAATTATCTGACCTGAAACTGTATTCACTCAAGCTTCGGGTTAATCACCTTCATTGACCCTGGGCTCCTCAAAATCTTTCCCCGACACTTCCGTGCCCAGTTCACCCAGGCCGTTCAGAGTTAGCATGATTGAATATTGCCGTTCATCCGGCTCTTTAGTATACATCAGGTCCAGGGACCAGCAGCCGGATTCATATAAAAATCCGCCCCGTGTTTTTATGTCAATGCTGTTATAAAGGTTTCGTTCATTGTCGGCATATATCTTTAGATTGTCTGTAAGGGCAATTTCACACAGGCTGTAGATCGTCTCCGAACGACGCAATGCATACCGGTATTCCAGAAGCAGGTTGTCCCCGCGGCTATCGGAAAGGTCAAGGGCTGCGTTATAGGTCTCCCAGTCATTAGAATACTGGGACCATTCGGCATCGCCTTCAAATTTGAAGTATTTCGACGGGGTGATGTCAAGTTCAACCAGTACAGATGAAAAGGGTTGGCGCTCCTCTTTGTTCTTCCAGTCATCCGGGTCATCATCCCGTGCTTCGTTAATATCGTAACTCTGTTCAACCATGAGCCGGCATATTTCAATGTAATCATATGCCGGTTTGCTGAAAGGGCTGTCTGCCGGATCGTTAACCGGACCGGCTGAAAGGAATTTCGGCTTTTTCAACATAAATGAGTTGGTGATGGAATAGGTCACCCGGTTTTCTTCGGCAATTTGGTCAATATCATCATCAAAACCCGGATACTCGTCCTGATCTTCATGGGGAATAAAGGTGTGTACCACTCCGGGCACAATGGCGTGTTTCAGCTTGGTGCCACGGTCCGCGTCAATTTGGAATACCCTGTAAAACTCCGTGCTCACATCCACCTCGGTGTCATAAATCTCCCTTGACCAGTGCCTGTCTTCATGGGTATCCCTGTCAAACCGATCCACCTGCCAGGTGGTTTCCCGAATTCCCGCAGAGGGTTCGATGGAGAGATAGTGGCCCAGCTGAAAGGGCAGGTATACCCTGGGGTACAGGTCCAGACGATGGCCGCGGACGCCATCGTCCCGGTATCCGTACAGGTATTCATTCTCCATTGTGTAGTAGAAGGGTGTATCAAGAAAAGCGGATTTGGTTGCGTCCAACTCGACCACGGGCAGCCGCTGGACCGTTGTATCATCCATATCCGGCAGCCAGCGCCGGTTAATTACATTGTCATTCCATTGAAACTCGGCGTTCAGGTTCCATGCCGACCAGCTTCGGGAAAGGGCCAGGCTGCTTGTCCGTGTGGTAGCTGTATCATCGTCAAGGTCCCGGCCAAAGGTCTCTTCAAAATATTCGTCCGCCGCTTCAAAACCTGTATACCCGTCCTGAAACATTTTCAGGTAATCCTGATCGCTCACCACATCAACATCCATCTTTAAATTAACACCACCCGGCAGTAAGTGGTCATATTTCCCTCTCACCCAGTAGCGATCCGTGTTGGAGCGCAGCCATTCATCGCCGCTGTAGCCGTACTCATCTTCGTTGTAACCAATTACCTCTCCGTTGGCATCAAGGATGGGCCCCCCCTCTGTGTTGATCTTACGGTCTTTAAAGCCGTCTGCCATCAGGGTGAGGTGGGCGTTGGCGTCAAAGACCTGGCGGTACTCAAAGCCAAGCTTTTCTCCGCGCCGTCCCATATGATAATCATAGAGGGTCAGGTCCGCGCTGTCGTTTATCGCCCAGTAAAACGGCTGCTCATATACCTCCCATTTTGATTCTGAATAACTGATGCGGGGAACCAGAAATCCGGTCTGCCGTTCTATCTTGACCGGAAAAAACAGGTAGGGTGTATAAAACACCGGCGCCTTTTTCGCCCAGAGCGCGGCATGCCAGAGGGAACCGTAGCCCTCTATGGTGATGTCCAGGTTTCTGCCACTGATGTGCCAGTCAGGACTTTCAGGATCGCATGAAGTAAGACTGATCCGGTCGGCAGCATAAGACTCCGGACCGGTTTTTCGGATTTTGTCCCCTTGAATATAAAAATGATTCTTGGCCAGAAAAACGGTGCTTTGATGGATAACGCCGGTTTCCGCGCTCATGTCCATCTCCATGCGCTGGCCCATGAGGATATCACTGCCGGCGGTCATCACAACGTGTCCCTGGGCAACCATCTGCCGGGTATTCTGGTCAAAACGGACCCTGTCCGCTGTAAGGGTTTTCCCTTGCCGTGTCAACTCTACGCTGCCGGCAGCCACATATTCGCCGGTCTGTTTATCATAGCGAATGGTATCGGCCTCAATATGCCACGGTGCTGTTTTATCAAATGAAAAGAAGTCGCCGTCCTGGGCAACAGCCCCTCTTATGCCGGCTGAAAAAAACAGCAACCAGATGCTTGTTGCGATGCACACCGTTCGAACGGAAATGATCATTCAGTAACGCTCCGGTATGAGGCGGGTTACTCGTTATGAGGCTTGGTGTTCGCGTCTTCGCGGATGTCTTTTTTTTGATGTACGGAGTCGTAAATAACGTCATATATTTTCGAAAACGATTCCGGAAACGTGGACGGTGAAATGCGGCCGATTTCGATGAATTTGACCACCACTTCCTTAGCCGTTCGCAGTATCTGTTCGTCTTTCGCTCCCATGGCGGACTCCTCATGTTTAAAAAATCTGAAATGTTAACGGCTTTGTAAAAACGCCTGTATCTGTTTCTTGTAATCGTGTCTGGCTAAATTGCCATCAGCATGATAATTTATCAAAAATAATGGTGTTTTGACATGTAAAAAATCAGATGTGCACAATGGCCTGGATGGAGGACGATTATGGATATTTCGGGTGCACTGGCTACATTGATCGGCAGCGTCATGACCGGCATTGTGGTCTGGCTGGCCATGCGAGCGAGGGGAACGGCCCGGGAGGAGCGGCTGGGGTTTCTGGCCGGAGAACTGGAAGCAACCCGACAAAAAAGAGAGATGCTGGAACAGACCGTGGCATCCCTGTCCGCCGATAAGGCGCGCCTGGAAACCACCCTTGCCCAGGAGCAGGAAAAAATTCACAGCATGAATGACTTCGCGCAGGCCACACTGGATTCGCTTCAAACCGCCTTCAAGGGGTTGTCTGCGGATGCCTTGTCCAAAAACAATGAAAATTTTCTGATGCTTGCCAGAAGTGAATTTGAAAAACACCGGGCCTCGGCCCTAAGTGATCTGACAGAACGACAGCAGGCGGTTGAAGCGCTGGTCAAGCCGGTGAAAGAAGCTGTGGAAAACGTCAATCGACAGGTCAACGAAGTGGAAAAAAGCCGGAAGCAGGCCTATGGCTCCCTGAGTCAGCAAGTGGCGTCTCTGATTAAAACCCAGGAAAAACTCCAGTCTGAAACCGGCAATCTGGTGCAGGCCCTTCGCAAGCCCACTGTCCGCGGGCGATGGGGGGAAATTCAATTGCGGCGGGTTGTTGAGTATGCCGGTATGATGCCGCGGTGCGACTTTATTGAGCAGCCTACGGTCGCCCGGGATGACAACCGGCTGCGGCCGGACCTGGTGGTGAACCTGCCCGGGGAAAAGCATATTGTGGTCGATGCCAAAGCCCCGCTGGAAGCCTATCTCAGCGCCCTGAGCGCCGAGGATGAAGCCACCAAAAAGCAGTTTATGACCGATCACGCCCGTCAGCTCCGGCGGCATATTTCTCAGTTGTCCGCAAAGGCCTACTGGGAGCAGTTTGACAATACCCCCGAGTTTGTTGTGATGTTTCTGCCCGGCGAACCGTTTTTTATCGCCGCTATGGAGCATGATGAAAATATTGTTCCCTTTGGCGTTGAGAACCGGGTCATTCTTGCCACGCCAACCACCCTGATCGCCCTGCTGCAGGCCATTTCCTATGGCTGGCATCAGGAGAAGCTGGCAGAAAATGCCCAGCGCATCAGAGATCTGGGCGCTGACCTGTATGCCCGTCTTTCCACCATGGCATCCCATTTTCAAACGGTGGGCAAGTCACTGGACAAGGCGGTGAAAAGTTATAACAGCGCTGTTGGATCGCTGGAGTCCAGGGTCTTGCCGGCGGCAAGAAAATTCCCCGAACTGGGTGCCGGCACCGGGGAGGGTCTGGGCAATGTGGAATCGGTCAACACGATCTCCCGGGATATCAAGGCGGAGGAGTTGCAGGATTCACCGGAAGAAAAAGAGTAGACGCCTTGCTCTTTTTTACTTTGCAGCACGAAAATGATTCGTGTTAAGCCTTCCTAATTGGATTTTCACAAAAACTATTCCCCAAAAAACACCGCAGATGCAAGAATAATTATTACGAGGCCGAGGGCTCTTATAAAACCAGTTCTACTTTTAAGATGTGGTGATTTTGGATAAAAAAAGAAAACAGGAACGTCTTTATATACCGCTTCTATTAATTTTGATATCAAAGCTGGTTTTAAAATTGTGAGGATGCCAAGAGTAAATAATACAATGCCAGGAATTTTCGGAGAAACTGGATCCATGTCCCTTCCAATCTCACTTCGAAGCCCCCATAACTCACAACTCACTACTTAACCGTCGTAAGGCGTCACCATCACCTTCCTTGCCAGCCCCCGTCCGATGGCATAGCGCTTGTTGCCGGCGGACACAACTACCTGCCCTCGCGGGTCGCTTGTTACCAGTTCTATGGGATCGCCCACTTTAAGCCCCATTGACAGAATCCGCATGTGGGACTTTGTGCCGCCGGTAAAGGATTCAATCACCACATGTTCACCCTGCTTGGCCCGGGTCAGGGGAATCACCATGTCCCGTTCTCGCAGGCAGTCTGTGCAGATGCCGTAGATTTCCATTTTATGTTGAAGCATGTGAAAGCCGTTGGCAGCCGCTACTTCCGCCTGTAGTTGTTCAAGCTGGTCGTCTCTGAATTCAACTATTTTATTGCATTTTGTGCAAACCATGTGGTCATGGTGCTCGTCAAGGTGGCAGTGCTCATATCGTATCTTTCCGTCGTCAAACCGGTGTTTTCTGGCAAATCCGAACCGGCAGAGCAGTCGAAGGGTCTCCCGGACAAAGGCAGGGTCGATCTGATGGCCCTGACGCGACAGCAGTGATACAAGCTCACTTGCGGTTATATGCTGTTCGGTTTGAAGAAAAACCTCCAATACAGTCAGCATTTCATCAAAATTGTCCACACCCTCATTGCTGAACAACTTTTTAAACTGTTCTTTTTCCCGTTCATGCAGATTCGACATTGACGACCAATCCATTTCAAAATCAAAATAAATAAAAACGACGTAATATAATAATCATCCAGAGTCAATGTGGCAAGTCTCATCATCCGCCGGCACCATTTTTCCTGTGGAATCCTCATTTTTGGGCCAGACAGGCATTGACTTTCTGAAGCAATTTTGCTATTTGCAAATTTTGTATTGTATTTCACCAATTTATAATCCATTTTTTAAATCAATGAAAAATACCAGACAAAAATCTGCAATCGATATTATTCGATCCAAGCTCACGACCCCCATGCATGTGGAGGCCATTGCACGGCCCAGGCTTGTCCGGCTGATGTCATCAATCCCCGACCACCGGCTGACCGTTGTGGCGGCGGGTGCCGGTTACGGCAAGAGCACGCTGGTCGCCCAGGCCTGTCAGCAGCTCGGCATCAACAGCCTCTGGTACAAGCTGGAAAAAAGTGACTGTGATTTTATGGCGTTTGTGCATTACCTGATCGCGGGGTTGCAAGGCCAGTATCCCGGCTTCGGCGAGTCGGTCATCGCAGATATCAATACAAACAATTTTCTGAAAATCGGTGATATGTCCGGGGTCGCCAAAGCCCAGCCCACCATTCTGGCCCGGCTGACCCGCGAGATGGAAGAAATGATAACCGAAAAAACACTCGTGGTGCTGGATGATTTTCATGAATTGGGCGATGATGAGGAAATTTGCAATGCCGTTCTGTTTCTGGTGGAACATGCGCCGCCGAATGTTCACCTGGTGATTATCAGCCGAACCGACCCCGATATGCCGCTGAGCCGCTTACGGGCCGGACGAAAGGTGCTTGACATCGGCAAGAGTGATCTTGTTTTCACAGAACCGGAGATTAAAGCGCTGTTTCAAATGGCATTCGGGATGAGTCTTTCCGAATCCTGGCTGCAGACGCTGCATCATCAGACAGAGGGCTGGATTACCGGTTTAATCCTTTTCTATCACTATGCAAAGGTAAAAACCGAATCGGAAATAGAAGACCTTCTGGCAAAGACCGGGGGGAACAATAAAATTATTGCCGCTTACATGCAGGAAAATCTCTGGGCCGGACAACCCGAATCTGTCCAGCGCTTTTTAATGGAGACATCCATTCACTCTGTTATTGATGTTGATATGGTCGATACGCTGCTTGATCGGAGTGACGCCCGACGCATTCTGAAAACCCTAGAAGCCCAGCACCTTTTTACCAGTGCTGTGGATGATACCGGCTGTTATTTCTGTTATCATCAGCTATTGCAGCAGTTTTTGCAAAACAAGCTGGTTACTGAAATGGGCAAGCGCCATTTTCAGTTGCTGCATAAAAAAACCGCCAGATACTACGAGTCACTCAACAACCTGGAAAAGGCGCTGGAACATTTTCTTGCTGCCGAGGATTATGATAATTTTTTCAGAATATTGGGGCCAACCGGCCAGACACTCGTCCAAAAAGGACGATTCAGGCGCCTTGAGTCTATTCTTGAAAAAATACAGCCCCCGTATGACACACAGGAACCATGGGTGCTTTACTATAAAGCCAGTATCTTTTTCGCCGCCGGCCAGTTTCAGGAGGTGGTGCACCTGGCCCGGCAGGCATATGAAGGATTCATGGCCCAAAACGAAATGGACGGGGCACGGCTCTGTCTGATGGATATGGGCCAGGCAAACTACTGGCTGGGGGATGTCCATAAAGCCGAGGCCATCTTCAAAGAATTGCTGCAAACCCCTCCCCTGTCGCCGGAAGTGCAGATCAAAACCCTGGGGCATCTTGTCCTGACTGCTGCCTGGTGCGGCGACATGCCGGCATCAGACAGGCATTATGAATGTCTGGCGCAGGTTCTGAAATCGCAGGGGACCACGGATGAAATGCGCATTTTAAGTGCATGGGCAGATGTGTGCCATGGTTTCCGGTATCAGTTTGCCGGTGATTTTATTAAATCAGTGGAAAAAGGAAACCAGGCGTTGAATGCCATCGGCAACCTGGAAACTGGCCAGTCCCTGGCGTTCTGCTATCAACTTCTGGGAATCTCCTTTTTTTTTCTGGGTGAATTTGACAAAAGCACCGAAGTCAGCGAAAAAGGCCTTCAGCTGGTAGTGGAAAAGGGGTTCGTCATTTACGAAGCATGGTACCTCACCACACTTGCCTTGATTGATCTGCATTCAGACCGCCTTGAAGATGCCCGCCAAAAAGCCACACGGGCATTTGAAATTTTCAGCCGGTTTGGCAGCCAATGGGGCAAGGCATTTTCTGTTATGGCGCTGTTCCCGGTGCAACTGAAAACCGGTAGTAAAAAAGATATTGAAGCCATTGCCCTTGATGCCATTCGTGTTGCCAGTGAAATTCAGTGTGCATGGTTTGAAGGAAAAGCATATTACTTCTCCGCTATCGAACAAATGCAAAAAAATGCCTTTGAAGAATCCCAGCAGTTGATTGACAGATCGAAAGAAACCGCTTTTCCCAATTTTCATGATTTGTGTCTTATTGATATGGTTCAGGCCAATCTTCACCTCAAACAGGGGAAGCAGAAATTGGCAACCGATCTGTTTCTGGATGCCATGGCGCGATTTCAGGAGAACCGTTACGGGCTCTGGGTGATCCGTTATCATGCCCAATGGATGATGCCACTTATTGTCAGGATATATGCAACCGGTAAACTGCACGATTTTCTGGTGGATCTGTTGACTGGCATTGGCAGGAAAGCCATTCCCCTGCTTAAAGAAATACAGGATAATGAGCAAAAAACGTTGCAGGAAGCGGCTTCGGATATTTTGACCCTTGTTTTTGGCTCAGAAGGCAGCAGCCTCAGGCTTAACTGCCTTGGCCGGTTTCGGGTCTTTGTAAATGACCTGGAAATACCTGACACCGCATGGAAAAGCCGGAAGGCAAAGCAGCTTTTTCAATACCTCGTTCTTTCCCGCCCCAAAGGAACCGTCTTAAAGGAAGAGCTAATGGCGTTTCTCTGGCCCGGTGATGATCCGGAAAAGGCCATCAACCGGCTGCGGGTAACAATTACCATGCTGCGAAAAACACTGGAGCCCGATCTAAAGCAGTGGACCAAATCGTCGTTTCTTGAAAGAAAAGACGGTGGATATGCAATATACCTGGGACCAAACGGCTGTGTTGATATAGATGATTTTGAATCAAAAGTTCAACAGGCAAACAGGTTGGCGTCTTCGGAAAAAAAGCTTAAAATGCTGCTTGAGGCCCTTTCAATTTACCAGGGCGATCTTTTGGAAGAATCGCTTTATGAGGAGTGGACCTTTTCAGAAAGAGAGCGGCTCAGGGCAACGTATCTGAAAGCATTGAAGGCCGTTGTGGATATTTATGCGGACATGGGCGCCCATGAGAAGAGTGTTTCTTTTGCATATCGTTACCTGGAGAAAGACGGTACTGCAGAGCCTGTGTATCAACGATTGATGAGGTGTTACGCAGAAATGGGGAATAAAGCCATGATTGCTAAAACTTACAAAGCCTGCAAACAACAAATTGCTGAACGGTTGAAATGCTCCCCCAGCGATATGACCAATGATTTATATAATCAGTTGATTGGCCAGGAAAAGCAATCTTACAGTGATGTGGTTTCTTGAAAGGTCGCCGGATATTTCTGGTAGTAATGTGAATTCTCCCAGCTTTTTTTAAGTGCTTTATTCAGTTTATAAGCTACAAAAAAATTGGTTTTGTTGTTTAACCGAAAATAAGACTTGGCCATTCGAATGGTGAAAGGCAGGGGGGCGTAAAGTGATTTTTTTAAATAATTGTCACCTATATAAACGGTTTCAGGGGTAACCCCGGCCGGTTTATGCACGAGATAGGAAAAACGGTATTTATCCCAATCGGATGGGAAATGATCATAAATCAACCGATCCTCATTTTTGATGTTTTTCATCAGCAAGGTTCCCGGGAGTGGAGTCAAAACACTGACCTGAAAAATATCAATACCTGATTGACGAAAAAACGTGGCAAGTTTTTTATAATATGAGGGTGATTCATGATCGTTGCCAATAATAAAAGCACCCATCACGGCTATGCCATATTGGTGAAAAAGGGAAACAACTTTTTTATAATTATCAACACCCATTTTTATGTTTATCCCTTTTTTCATCTCTCTAAGCGTTTCACCACTGATCGTTTCAAAACCGATGAACACGAACATGCATCCGGCTTTGGCAGCCAGTTTGATGGTTTCCTCATCTTCCGCTGAGTTGATTGATGTTTGCATCCACCACTTTTTATTCAGTTTTTCACGGATCATGCCTTTAAAAAGTCTTTGTGCTCTTTCTTTACTCTGCTGATTGTATCCAATCAGGTTGTCATCGACAAAAGCAACATATTCCCCTTTTAATCCCTTCAGTTCCGCCAAAACATCTTCTGCTTTCCGTTGACGATATGCTTGTCCCATATATCTTGATACAGAACAGAAGCTGCAATTGAAAGGACATCCACGGGATGTCTGTACAGGCTCCCATAGATACTCAGGATGCAGTAAATCTCGCCGCGGCAGTATGGAAAAATCACTTAAGTCCATGCGGGAGCCCGTATACACGGATTGTAGCTTATTATTTTCAAAATCCTGAATCACCGTTTCCCAAACCCCCTCAACCTCTCCAACAACAACCGCATCGGCATGTTGTATTGCCTCTTCTGTGGCCATTGACGCATGGATGCCACCGAGGACAACTTTTATCCCTCTTTCCCGGTAAATACCTGCGATCTCATATGCTCGTGTGATGTTGCTGGAAAAGCCGGTAATGCCAACCAGGTCGGCCGGTTCGAAAACAAATGGATCAAAATTTTCATCAATGACCTTGATGTCCCAGTGGGAAGGGGTGACAGCGCCAACGTAAGCCAGATTCAGGGGCGGGAATTTGGAAATTTTGCTCAACATATATCCGCTCTTCCGTCCTACCGGGTTTATTAATAATAATTTGTTCATTTGTCTGATGTACTCGTAAAAAGTTGCATTTGGGATGGCAAAGTAAAAAGTTCAAGGTGCAGCGCAACACGCCGGTTGCCTCGCAGCAATTCAACGTTTTATGAAGCCGTCTTTTTTATGTTTGTTAAAAAATTATCAAGTGTCAATGTTTTATTGCAAATCATTTATCAGGCAGGTCAATTGCATCTCGAATAGCTGATGCAATTTCTCTGATCTTAAATGGCTTGGCAATATAGGTGATGCCGGCCTCGGATGCCTGTTCAGGCGAGAGCTGGTCGCTGTGCCCCGTACAGATGATTAACGGGATATCCTTTCGCAGTAATTTGATCTGTTCGCACAGGTCAAGCCCTGTGAGGTGAGGCATGGTCATATCTGTGACCACGGCATCAAAACCCTGCAGATTTTGCGTGAAGTGCTCTAGGGCGGTTCGGCTGTCATCGACCGCTGTAATCGTGTATCCCAGATTTTTCAACAGCCTTTCCGTTGCTTGCAACACAGTCTGCTCATCGTCCACCAGAAGGATGTGCTCACTGCCTTTCAGGAGCTTGGTGGCGCCTTTTTCGCTGGGTGTTTTTTTGTCTTTAATACCGGGCGCCTGGTAGAGTTTTGGCAGAAAAACGTGAAATACAGTGCCCTGGCCGGGTTGGCTTTCCACATCAATGTGTCCGTTGGAGTTCAGGATAATTTCATGGACAATGGAAAGTCCCAGCCCTGTCCCATCAGTTTCTCCTTTTGTGGTAAAAAACGGATCAAAAATTTTTTCCAGGTCTTTCTGATGAATGCCGCATCCGGTGTCGCTGACAGAAAGTTTTATCCATCCGGTTGCATTATCCATCGGCAGTGATTGGCTGTTCAGTGTATCCGCATCAAAGGACTCCATGGAGACCTCAATGCGGCCATCGGTTTCAGCGGCCATGGACTGGGCCGCATTGACGCAGAGATTGATAATCACCTGCTGGATCTGGGTGGGGTCGGCATAAACCGGCAGTTCCTGACAAGGGAGATGCTGCTCAAGTGTTATGGTTTCAGAAATCATGGACTTAATAATTTTCAAGGTATCCCTGGTGCAGGCGGCCAGGCACAGGGCCTGCTGCTTCTCCGGCTGCCCTTTGGTGAACACAAGAAGTTGCCTGATCAGATTCCTTGCCCGTTTGCCACTGTCAAGCACTTGCTCAAACGAATAATTTTTGCCGTCCACATCATTGTCTTCGCTCTCTTTGCCCATTTCGGCATTCAGCACCACCACATTGAGAATATTATTAAAGTCATGGGCAATCCCCCCGGCAAATTTGCCGATGGCCTCCATTTTTCTTGCAACCCGAAGCTGGTCTTCAAGCAGCCTTTTCTGTTGCTCAGCTTTAACCCGCTGACTGATATCCCTTGTAATGCCCAGAATAGTGGGGGAACTGGTAGCCCCCGACAATGGTTTTACCGTGATCTCTGTCCATACGGAATGGCCGTTCAGGTGATTTTGTTCCGCCGTCACCATATGCGTCTGATCGTCGGCATCGGCTGTGTCCGTTTCGGACCGGTTGAATTCCGTGGATAAAACGGTTTTCAGGTGCCGATAGGCGGCCCCGGATAATGTCAGGTCAATGGTCTTGCCATAAAAATGGTCCGGTTTGTAACCCAGAATTTTTTCAATGGCCGGACTCATATAGGTGTATTGCAGGGTGCGGGCATCCATCAGCCATATGGCATCTCCGGCATTATCCGCAATCAGCCGGTATCGGTTTTCACTGTCCGCGATTTTGATATACGCCCGGGCGTTTACAATGCTGACCGCCAGCTGGTGAGCGATACCGTTTATCAGGTGTTCATCGCTCTGGGTAAGGGGGCGCCGGGTTTTCAGGCTGTCCAGACATATCACCCCAAGCGAAGTGCCGTCAAAAAGGATAGGTGTGCAGATCAGTTCCTTTGCTCCCTTTTCAAGGTCAACTCCCAGGGTTGTTTTTTCTCCCGGGCCGAGCAATTGTGTTTTCTGGTGTGTGTGTGCTTTAAAAACCGTGCTGCCGGCAGGCGGATTGTTCAGATCGATCCGAAAGCTGCTCAGTTTGTTTGTGTCTGTGGCGCTGAACCCATAACTGGCTTCAGGCACGAGGGCGTGCTGCTTGCTGTCCAAAAGAAAAATAATGCCCCGGTTAAAGTCAAGGTGCGACTTCATCATTCCCGCCACCTGGTTGATAAGATCGCTTTCCTTGAGCAGTGCCGCAGCTGCCTTGCCGATGTTTTGAATAAGAAGGGCGTTGTCATAACGGGCATTTGTCTCGTTAAGCAGCATTGCTTCGGCATCTCCCTGTGAGCGCAGAATCAGCTGGTTATGCTGCTTTTCATTGTTTGCAATCAAGAAGGCGGCTATGGTAAAGGCGGTGCTTCCAGCCAGAATAAATGATAGCCATGAAAAAAAAGGAAGCAGAAAATAAGCACCTGCGCCGGCAATAGTCAGGATAGGGAGGCTGTATTGCAGAATTTTGTTCCACACGGCGATGGGCCTGAATTGCCAGGTGACGTTGTACTGGCAGCAGGTATCGCCTTTGTGAATGCAATAAGGGTGGTCTATTTCGGGTCGTTTGCCGGTAAACAGTTGAGCGAGGGACTCAACCGCCCCCAGTCGGTTCTGGCACTGAAAGGGTTTTTCTGTTACCTCACGTTTTGGGGTAAAAACAAGCTCGATATAGTTTTTCTTCTGATTCTGTGACTGAAAGGTCATTGTTCGGCTGAACATGCCATATGCCTTGCCCATCAGTCGATAACCGGTAGGGACATTCAACATGCCCAAAATATACTGACGCGCGGCCCCCAGTCCTTCGGAAGAAGCGTAGTATCGGCCGACCTTTCTCGGCAGGTCGTGATCATTGGTTTTCCGGTTGAGGACCTCGTGAAAGCGGTTTACTTGCGACTGGCTGAACCAGTGGCCGTGGTCATTCAACTCCGGTGTGCTGATACCGCTTAAGCGCAACACCTCTTCAACATCAACATCCTGGTGATATTTGGAGAGATATTCGGTGTAGTTTCTTACAATCCTGCTGTTATAAAGGGGTATGTTGTTGCTTTCCATAGATAGAGTCTGTCGTTCAGGCGGCCGGTTCCGTCTGGAAAAAATCAGTATTCGATCGTTTGAAGGTGGCCATGAAAATTTAAATTACAATTATATCAGAGGGCTGCCATCAATTCAAATGTTAATTTCGCCTTGTCAACACTATAATTGCGACAGTATTCACAGGGACAGAGAAGGGTGTTAAGGAAGAATGATCCAGAGAGCCTTTGTCAACAAGAAAAGCCGGCCCGGCGCTATTGCCGCGCCATCATCAAGCTATTCAAGCAACGTCCCCTTTTTGACCAGTCCTTTGCCAAACCTGCCGGTAATGGCATCAATGGAGGCCCCTACCCGGTCCCATTGCTGTTCCTCTTTATCGTTTTTTTGAAATAATTCCAGTTGGTGGCTGACGTTGTCGAACAAAAGTCCGGATACGCCTGTGCCAATCAGCCGGATCTTACCGTAAGAAGCCTTTTTTAACAGTCGCACAGCTTGATGATAAATTTCCCTGGAAAGCCGTGTCGGGGCCTCAAGGGTTGTCTGCCGGGTGATGGTTTTAAATGCCGGTGACTTCAGCTTAATCATGACCACCCGGGCGGTGGCGTCAATTTTTCGCAGTTCCGTGCCGATCTCTTCGGCCTGGCGCAGCAGGTGGCGTTTTAATGCCGCCTCGTCGTCTGTGTCTGTCTCCAGGGTTGTTTCCGTGCTCACCGATTTGGGTAATGAATGGGGGGCGACAGTGACGGTATCGTTTCCCGAAGCCAGTTCTTTCAAGCGTTTCCCGAACTTTCCCAGCTTTTTAAAAATAGTGTCATCCGGAAACCGCTGAACATCCCCGAGGGTTTCAATGCCCAGCAGAGCAAGCTGCTTTCGGGTTACTCCGCCAACCCCCGGGACCCTTTCAATGGAAAGCGTGTCAATAAATGTATTCACCTGATCCGGATCAATAATTGTCAGTCCGTCCGGCTTGTCCATGTCCGACGCGATTTTTGCCAGAAACCGGAGCGGCGCGATGCCAACGGAGCAGGAAAGGCCCGTCTCCCTTTGGATAGAAGCCTTTATGGCGGTGCCGTATTCCTGTGGCGTCCCGAATAAACCTTCGCATCCGTGCATATCCAGAAAGGCTTCGTCGATGGAAACCTGCTCGATCAAAGGAGAAAATGCGGACAGTATCTGCATAACCTGTTTTGAAACCGCCTTATAGCGTTCCATTCGCGGCGGCACACAAACCGCATCCGGACATAAACGCCGGGCCATCACAATGGACATGGCCGATCGCACCCCATACGCCCTAACTTCATAACTTGCCGCAGACACCACGCCACGGCTGGAGGGTCTTCCCACAATCACGCATTGGCCCTTCAGCTCAGGGTTGTCAAGCTGCTCGACAGATGCATAGAATGCATCCATGTCCACATGAACAATCATTTATTATTCACCCGATGCCAGTTGAAAAGAAACCTGCCGCGTATTTCCCCGCCCGCCACCTTTCCCATCCGGCGCAAATGTCCGTTCTGTAAAGTTGACCTGACCTTCATCGTCCATCAGTATGACCGATGAGCTGCGGGTGCCGTATATTTCTGACTCTATAAACATGGGCGAAAGCATCCGCTCCCAGGCCAATCCCACCCCCGTATCCGGCAGATCCGTGTCCGGTGGGCGGGTGGTGTCTTGCAGCACCTGCAAAATTGCCTCGACACCCAGAGGTTCTTTTTGCAGTACCCGGTCCATTGCCTGCTTCCCCTTTGTTACCTTGGGCCACGGCGTGTTGAGCAAATGATTGCTGAGGCCGTGCAGGCCGGCCGGAATCGACCGGACCTGTCCTTCCATGTTAGAATAGTAAAAAATTCCGGTCTTATCACCCGCAATCAGGTTGAAACCATTGTACTGATCTGCATTTTCAGAAATCGTTTCAAGATAACCGGCCGGCTGCTGGTTGCCGATCAGGTAGTTCCGGACAAGTGCGCCCCGGGACGGGGTGCCCGAACAAAGCGCCCCTGGATCTCGAAAATTGGTAATGGCGGCAAATTTCCCTTCCCGGGTAATCCCAAGCCAGGTGCCCCCGGCCTGCTTGTCCACGCCGCCGGCCACGTGCGGATGCTCCGGCCAGAAATCAAGCGGGGCCGTGGGTCGGTCATAAAACTCGTCCCGGTTGCCCGCAATGATCAGCGGGTATCCGGGAACATACCGGTATGCAATAAAGATAAGGCACATGCCTGTATTATACCCACTTTTGCATTTCCCGCAACGTCAGGGAAGACGGCTTCGTAAAAAGATTTCAATGCCGCCTGGCAGCATTATGCATAAAGGAATTTTTTATTATAGAAGAAACTACGGAACACATGGAAAGGCGTGGAAGAAGCCATCGGCCACTTTTTCCGTGCCTTTCCGTGTATTCCGTGGTTGAAAATAACAGTTTTTCACTTGACTTTTAATCCGTCTCTTTTTATAAATATGAGATTCATTTGCAGATGCCGAACCATCCGGCACCTGCAAAGAGGCCGAATTCCCCAGTAGCTCAGTCGGCAGAGCAGGTGGCTGTTAACCACCGTGTCCGTGGTTCGAGTCCGCGCTGGGGAGCCAAAATTCTATCCGCTGAAATCAGCGGTTCTTATTTAACACAAGACCCTGTGGGTTGATCCCCACGGGGTTTTGTCGTTTCTGCCCTGTCTTCGCCGACTTACGCCGTCGACCACATCCTTCCCGATTCTCCGTTTCGATGCTCTCCGCCCGGGGTTGCGATGCAACCGTGGGGGTTCAGACTCGGTCTTCGCAAATGTCCTTTCCTGATTCTCCCATTCTCCGCTTTTTGAATCCGGCAATTTAACAGCCCGGTTCCCCAAAGCCCCTGCGCCGACATCAAACGCCATCCTCCGGTAGGTATCAGCCGGAAGCCGAACCAGGGGGTTCGGCGACAAGTTGATCACCAGACAGCGGATGCGGCCGTGAGAACGGAGACCGTTGTGGGTGCCGGCGACATCGCTCTCGTGCGGTGTCGGACGGGCTCCAACGGTTCCTTACCAAGGTCGTTCATCCCGCGGCATCCACAACGGTCTTTCCAGCGGCCTTCCGCGAAGGAGGACCGGATGCAGGCCGAAATCAACATCCCCGACACGCTGGAAGATGTGGCCGCCGAAGTCGTCTCAATCCTGGCCCAGGGCTATATGCGCTACAGGAATGGCCGACGGCTTCCCCCCGATTCCGAGAATTCGGAGGGAAATGTGGCGCAAGTCCAAGAATCTGAGGCGTTTACGGAGAAACGCCTTGATGTTTCTGGCCACCGAAGCCTTCATTCATTCACGAGTTAACGCCCCCGAGATTGCGGTGCGGGAGGACCGCACGCGACGGGTGAAACGTGAACCAAGGAGGTTTCGGATGGAAACAACCACGTATCAAGAAATCCAGGGGCTCGCCCGGATGACGGTCGGCGAGCTTCGAGAGAAGTATCTCGATGTATTCGGCGAGGAGACCCGATCCTACCACAAGGAGTTCCTGCGCAAACGCATCGCCTGGCGCATCCAGGTCCTGGCCGAAGGCGACCTTACTGAAAGGGCCCGTCGGCGCGCCGAGGAGCTGGCCGATGACGCAGATCTCAGAATCCGCACTCCCCGCGACCCGGTCAAGTCGGGCTCCGCGGAAGTGAGGGCAAGGACCTCGATCAGCCACATTCCCCCCTCGCGCGATCCGCGGCTGCCCCTTCCCGGCACGCTGCTCGCCCGGGATTTCAAGGGCCGCGACATCGTCGTCAAGGTCCTCGACAACGGGTTCGAGTTCGAGGGGCGTCGATACAAATCCCTGTCCGCCATCGCCAAGGAAGTAACGGGCAGCAAATGGAACGGGTTCCTCTTCTTCGGATTGGCCGACGGCGGGACGGCGCAGAGCGGGAACCGAAACACGAAAAGGAGGAACGAATGAACAGAACCAGTATTCAGTCTCTATCATCCGCCCGGCAACCGGTTTCAGAAGAAAACGAAGCCACCCGCTGCGCCATCTACACGCGGAAGTCCACCGACGAAGGGCTCGAGCAGGAGTTCAACAGCCTGGATGCCCAGCGGGAATCGGCCGAGGCCTATATCGCGAGCCAGAAACACGAGGGTTGGTCCTGCCTGCCTGCGAGGTACGACGACGGCGGTTTCACCGGCGGCAATATGGAGCGTCCCGCTCTTCAGCGCCTGTTCGCCGATATCGAGTCCGGGGAGATCGACTGCGTCGTGGTCTACAAGGTGGATCGGCTCAGCCGTTCCCTCCTGGATTTCGCCCGCATGATGGAGCTGTTCGACAAGCATGCCGTGAGCTTCGTATCGGTCACGCAGCAGTTCAACACGACCAGCTCCATGGGGCGGCTCACCTTGAATATCCTGCTCTCGTTCGCCCAGTTCGAGCGGGAAATCATCTCGGAGCGCACACGGGACAAGATGTCCGCAGCCCGCAGGAAGGGAAAGTGGATCGGCGGCCAGCCTATCCTGGGATACGACGTGGACCGGCAAGGCGGCAAGCTGGTGGTAAACGAAGAGGAAGCCGCCCAGGTAAAGGCGATCTACCAGCTCTATCTCGAACATCAGGCCATGATCCCGGTGGTTGAGGAACTCGGACGGAGGGGCTGGCACGCCAAGCGATGGACCACCCAAAAGGGCAAGGACCGGGGTGGTAAGCCGTTCAACAAAGGCAGTCTGTTTCGGCTTCTGACCAACGTGACCTACACCGGCAAGGTCGCCTTCAAAGGAACCATCTATGATGGTGAACACGACGGGATCGTGGACATCGATCTCTGGCAACGGGTCCAGGATACGCTCCGGAGAAACGGGCGAACAGGCGGCAAGGCGGTGCGCAACAAGTACGGTGCGCTCTTGAAAGGAATTCTCTACTGTGCACCCTGCGGCACCGGCATGATCCATACCTACACCAACAAGAATGGCAGACTATACCGATATTACGTGTGCCTCAACGCCCAGCAGCGGGGTTGGTCGTCCTGCCCGAGCAAGTCGCTCAACGCCCAGGAAATCGAGAACGCTGTGGTTGAACACATCCGCGGCATCGGAAGCAACGAGACGATCATCGCGGCCACGGCGGCGAAGGTCAGAGAGGAAAGCGAAAAACGGCTGGCGGAACTGAAAAAGGAACGGCAAAGCCATGAACGGGTGCTCAAGCGGTTGCACACCAGGGTTCAGAAACTGATGAGCGAGTCCTTTTCCGTAGCCTCAGACCAGAAACTGGCGATTGATCAACTGGCCGACCTTCAGGACCAGATCGGGTCCCTGGATCAACGGATGACCGCCATCCGTGAAGAGGTCATTTCCATCCAGAATGAAGCCGTGGATGAAGGTGACCTGGCCAAAGCCCTGACGGCTTTCGCCCCGGTGTGGGAATCCCTGTCGCCCCGTGAACAGACCCGGATCGTTCGGTTGCTCGTCGAACGCGTCGGCTATGACGGACGGGACGGCAAGGTGACGGTCACATTCCGGTCGCCGGGGATTAAAGCGCTGTGCAGTGAGGCCGCCGTCAGAGACGTGGAGGGAACGGCATGAAACATCGCACACCGGAGGCTTCGGGAACCGGACTGAGTCAGTTGGAAGTATCCTTCACCTTCCAGCCAAAGAACAGCCGGAAAAACGGCAATGCCCAATCAGGTAAAGACCGAAACATCGAGCCGGGGAACGTGCCCCGCATTTCGCGCCTGATGGCTCTGGCGATCCGCTACGACGGGCTGGTGGGCTGCGGTGAAGTGCGTGATTATGCTGATCTGGCACGACTCGGTTATGTGACGCGGGCCAGGATCACGCAGATCATGAACCTGCTCAACCTGGCCCCAGACATTCAGGAAGCGCTCCTATTTCTGCCCCGCACGATCAAAGGCCGTGACCCAATCCGTGAGAAGGATGTCCGGCCCATCACCGCCGTCGCCCATTGGCACCGCCAGCGCAAGATGTGGGCGAAGCTGGCGGGTGAGCGCTTGAGAGATTAGAACAGACTTCCCGCCCGTCCTTCCTGCGACATCAAACCACCAGCCCTCCCTTTCTCTCATCACACAACCTTCTGATCCGCATACATTTTTTCTATTGACCTGATACCTGTCAGGCCATATAATATATAGATTGTAATGTGGCCGCAGTTTGCCTCAACCGGGCCCTGCGGCTGTTGTCATTCGTGTGCCGCCGGCTTCAAAAAGGGTTGAGTAAACATGACCGGAAAAACCAGGGGCAGACGCCCCGAGAAGGAAATATCAGACCCACAACGTAAGACACTGAACGAGATACGTCTTTTTATCAATAGGCGAGGCTTTCCACCGACCATGAAGGAACTTGCGGATATTCTCGGGATATCCCACGCCAGTGCGCACGGTCAGGTCAACCAACTCGTGCGTAAGGGCTATTTAAATCGCGAGCCGAAGAAAGCCCGCAGCATCGCCATAGTACGCGAGCCGGAAGACGATGTCCCCGATCTGGTGGCCGTCCCCATTGTCGGCCAGGTAGCGGCCGGCCAACCGGTCTTGGCCGAGGAAAATATCATCGGCGAGGTCTTGGTCGAAAGCAGACTCGCCGGTTCAGGCCGATGCTTCGCCCTTGAAGTGAAAGGCGACAGCATGGTGGAGGCGGGTATTCGGGAACGCGACCTTGTGGTGGTTCGCCAACAGCCCGTAGCGGAGAACGGAGATATCGTGGTCGCCCTTCTCGAAGACGAAGCCACGGTCAAGCGGCTCTATATCCGTGAAGAAAAGATCGAACTCAGGCCGGAGAATCCAAAACACCGACCGATCCCGGTTGGACCCGACGACGGACTTCGCATCCTTGGCAAGGTCGTCGCCGTCAGACGACCCGGCTCGAAAATGCAAACGCCGGGAACAGTCTGGCAATAAACGACAAGGAGGAACACACGAATGGCAACGTACAACCTCAGGCGATTCGCCCACGCCGACGGCCTCAAGGCTATCGCGCGCAAGCACCTACTGGCTCTCTTGAAGCCCCATAAATCCTATTTCGACAGCCGAGGGTTGACGCTGCCACCGCCATCCGCATCCGACGGTCTGGATTACGATCAGCTTGTCAACGTGCTCATGAATCCGGGCGCGGATACGCCGAAATCATTGCTCGATGCGCTTTTCTTCGTACACGAGATGGCCACGCCCGAGTGCATGGACACCCTTCTTCATGAGGCGGAGAACAACGGCATTTCGCTTGACGGGAAGCCAGACCCCACGGCGGCGGACGTGGCCATCCAGGTCTATCTTCAGGACAAGGACCTCCTGGAACGCAAGCACGCGGAACAGTATCTCACCAGGCCCCGCTCCTTCGAATATTTCCAGACAGAGATACGCCCGATTCCGAAATTCAAGCGGCCGACGTCGAAAACGTTGGCCGCGCTCGAAAAGAGCCTCGACGACTGGTACGAAAAGAAGAAGCGGGACCGGGGTTCAAAGGTCTTCGTCTATCCCAAGAAAGACTCCATCTGGTTCCTGGTACGCCATGGCGATCCAATGAGACGGGAAGGCAGCCTTGTCAGCGGCCAACCATCGAGCGTCTTTTACCGTCCCGAAAAATACGACGTGTTGGTGTATGAGCCCGCCATCGGCGAATTCCGGATGAATGCCTGCAGCAAGGGTGAAAAGGATACCTTCCGCAAGGAGTTCGGTCGCCATCTCTTCAATGACGAGGATTTCTTTCCCGGAACCGGCAAGTATACACTCGAACCTTTGCGGACTGACGGAGAGGCATCCATCGTTTGCACGGACATCGACGGCATGGAGTGGGTCCGGCTCAAAGAGATTCAATACTTCTGGGGAGGTGCGGAAAAGGAAATCGAGATTCGGAAAGCCAACGATATCTTAGCCGCATACTCCGGGAGCGGACGCGCCATGCCCAAAAAGGCACGGATCATCCGAGCGAGCTTCCAAGTGAAATTCACCGATTCCAAGACCGCTCGCACCGTCACGATCAGGCCTTCGAACATCGCTCAATACACCAGGGACAGCGATGCATCCGTGGTCGAAGATTGGCTCACCAGACGCGGCTTCATCATTGCCGATCAGGAAGACGAGAGTGAGTAATACCAAGAATCCATGGCCGGCGCTCGAAGCCGTCCCCGGATTGGTCGCTGTGGAGGCTGAATGGCGGACGAAATTCGGAGACGGGTATGAATCCGCCAAGGGCTTTCTTCGACCGAACGGCAAATTGGCGTCTTCACATCCCTGCACGGTTCAACTCGGATGCGGCTGTGAGCACGATGTGGTCATGCATGACCCGGAGGACATAGTTGCGGTCTGCAGGTGCGGGCGTGAATGCGAGACCTTTTCTTTGAAGCGCTCCGAAATCGTGGTCTATGAATTGGACCGTGCGGCCTTGGATGCAGCAATAGTCGAGACCTTCAAGCTGATCAAAGAATCGGACTCCCGAACCGATCTCCATGGAACGACACGTATCGGCGTCTACTCCCCATACGCCGGATTTCGATTCCCCGTTTACCTGACAATCCAACTGGAGCCCGCAGATCTCGGTGGCGTCGTTGATGCCCTGACGGGAAGGGTCGATACCCCGTTCATGCTTCTGGTCCCTTCACGTGATCTTTGCACTGCGCAAGCAGAGGAGCTCCTGGCGAACAGAAAGTCGGTGTTCATCCCATTATCGGAGAACGTAGTGTTCGCCGGCAATCGCAAACTTCGCCTCCTGCGCCCCCTGGAGGACATCCTGTCACCGTTCCGAACGGCCAACCTCCCGTCTCCCAAAGACAATGGCGGCGTGGTGTTTTTCCCGACTCCTCCCGATGCCACCTGGGGCGATGTCTCAATCAAGCTAAAAGATCGACATACTGTTTCGGTAAGGGTGAAATCGGTAACCGGTGTGTTCCATTATGCCCAAATGGGCATGGCCAACAAGAAAAACAGCGAACCAACAAAGCAATGGGAGCTGTTGGAGGCTTTCGCCGACGAGCACGGCGTGTTGGACTGGAGCAGCAACAAAGCCGACCGGCGGAACCAGAAACGCCGGGAAATCCTCGCTACAAACCTGCGTGACTTCTTCCGCATCGAAGGCGATCCCTTCCGCCTGACAGATGACGGAAAAGGTTGGCAGGCACTCTTCCTTATTTCCCCCGACGAATAGCCATCTGTCCTCGCCAGCGAAATTTCGCTGGGCCATCGGAAAAAAAATCAAAAAAAGTTTCCGTGCCGTAGTCTGCACATCCGCCTGAAATCTCAGGCTATTCCCACCTTTCCGCCTCCGCGTACCGGGGCTTCCGGCCCCATCCATCGAAATTTCGCCAATGAGGGGTGACAGGTCCGGCGAGACCTTCACCCCAGTATGAAACGCCCGGGTTATCCGGGTAACGCCCCCTGGGAGGACCCTTCGCCGGACCTGCCTTCCAGGGGGTTTTTCGTTGATGCGCCCGAAGGCGCGGAAGGAGGTCCGGTATGACGGATGTAGTGACAAAGGCGGCCCTGACTCCTGCCAGGAAACGCCTGATCGAGCTGATGCAGGAGATCAACTACGGGCGGATCGAAAGCCTTGAGGTGCGCAACGGCGAACCTGTTTTCGACCCGCCGCCCACCGTGCTGCGGCTGTTTCTGTTCGGCAAGGATAACGGGCCGAATGTCTCCCGCGGCAATGACGGCTTCGCTCTCAAAAAGAAGGTGGCGGAGCTGTTCGAGGTCTTCGACCGGGAGCGTTCGCTCTCGATCCAGGAACTCATGATCGACAACGGATTGCCCGTCCGCATGACCGTGGCGGACGCGCTCCGGGCCTGAATCCGGCCCGGCAGATAGAGCACGGTCCAACACCAGACAACTGACTGGCCGCAGAGCGGAGGTCGTTGTGGGTGTCGCCGAAACCGGCGTACTCGCAACACCTCCGCTCAGTTCGTTTAGAGCGGCCGTACCGGCACAGGTCGACACCCACACGAGCTCCTCCTCGGCCCCGAGGAGGCTCAAATGGGTTTCGACAATCACTACGAAGGAATCGACAAGTATGCCGTTCAACTCATCAAGTACAAGGCGAGGCAATTGGTCGGACGGGTCGGGTTCACGGAATCAGACCGCGACGATCTGGAGCAGGAGTTGATGCTCGACCTGCTTCGCCGGCTGCCCAAATTCAATCCCGCCCGCGCCCAACGCAACACATTCATCGCCCGGGTGGTCGAGCACAAAATCGCCACCATCATCGAATCGAAGAAGGCCGGCATGCGTGACTACCGCCTCTGCCGGTGCTCCCTAAACGAGAAATTCGAAACTGGCAATTATGAGAACAGCTTTTGTGTCGAACGTATAGAGACCATCGATCAAGAGGAATATTTCCGACGCACCGGAAAGCTGTCGCGCCCGACAGACGAGCTGCGCGCCCTCACCATCGATGTCCACAAGGCCGTGGAGCAGCTCCCACCCGAGCTGCGCAGGCTGTGCAAGCGTCTCGAAACGGAAACCGTAACCGAGATCTCCCGCGACACCGGAATTCCGCGGGGCACGATCTACGAATCCATCAAAAAGCTGCGCGCGATCTTCGAGGACGCCGGGCTGAGGGACTACCTCTGACCGCCCGACGGTCCGGGGTCGCTTCCGGTAGGTATTGAGCGGGTCGGATGCCGGCAGGGCGTTCGAGAAGCCCCAACGACATCCGGCCCGGGCGCGCCCTCCCAACGGACCGCAAAGAACGGAGGCAAGACAATGAACCGTGAACTCTACAGATACAACTTTAATCCTAAGGTCTCGTTCCGGGACGTCGAGGAGTCCTTGCTCCTTGCCGTTCTCGCCGCCGAGAGCCTGCACGGCCGCGCCCTGGTACGACTCGATGCGTCCTTCTGCCTGGATACGAAAAAGCGTTCCTGCGTGGTGGATGCGGCGACCGATGTCGGCCGCGCCATCGCCAGGATTTTCACCGGGTTCCTTTCCCGCGAGTTCGGCGAAGAGGCGTTCAAGGTCGAACGGGTGGGAGACGCGCATCCGGCCTCGACCGAGCTGAAAGCGACGGGGGCCGCGTGATGGGTGCGACCACGACCACCACCTATTCGATGTGGAGCCTGTTCCGCAACTGCCGCAAGGCTTGCGAATGGCGGTACATCCACGAGCTGGTCCCCCTGGAGCAGGATCACAACCTGGCGTTCGGGACGGTGATCCATCAATGCCTGGAGGTCTGGCACGGCACCGGAAACCTGGAAGCGGTCCTCGACCGTATCGACCGGACCTATCCGAATCGGAATCAGGACGACGCCCAGAAACGCGATTGGCACCTGGCTGTCGCCATGATGAAGGGCTATGCGTCGTGCTACGCGACCGAGGAGTTCGATGTCGTGTCCCTCGAGAGAACCTTCGACGGGAAGATCATCAACCCGGCCACGGGAGCATCATCGAGGAGCTTCGTGCTGGCCGGTCGCGTGGACGGAATCGTCCGCACCGGTGACGAGCATTACCTGCTCGAACACAAGACCGCCTCTCAGGTGGATGCCGATTACCTGGAGCGGTTGTGGACCGACTTTCAGGTCGTTCTGTATTCCCGTTACGTCGAGCAGGCGCTCGGCATCCGCATCGCAGGGGTACTCTACAACATCCTGGTCAAAGCGCGCCTTCAACAAGGCCGCGGCGAGACCGAAGCAGAATACCAAGCCCGCCGTGCGGCGCTGATCGCGAAATCGAAGACCGGGAAGACCAGCGCCAAACGCAAGCTCCCGGAAAGCGATGACGCATTTCAGGAACGACTGGCCGCCAAGTACGCCGAGCCGGGCATGTTCCACCGGGAGATGCTCTACATCTCGCGCGACCGCTTCGAGACGCTGCAGGCCGAGCTGTGGGAGCTGACCCAGGCGTTCCTCGACGCCCGACGGCGCGGCGTCTTCTACCAGAACACCGCCTTCTGTTTCCACTATCGTCGACCCTGCGCGTATTTCCCGCTCTGCCGTTCCGACGGCAGTCCCAACGTCATCGACAACCTTTACCGCAAAGTCCCCCCGCATGAAGAGCTGCGGGACGAAGCCTCGGTAAATGAGGCTCCGGCCTTTTGAGGACAAGAAAAGGAGAAGACACATGCTACCGACCAAGACAACACCGCAGAAACAGAACCTGGCCGATCTGACCGTGCTCGTGTACGGGCGCAGCAAGATCGGCAAATCGACCTGGTGCTCGCATTCCGATGGGGCCCTGTTCCTGGCCACCGAGCCGGGGCTGAATGCCTTGGATGTGTACCAGGTTCCGATCCGGTCATGGGACGCACTGCTCGCCGCATGCGGAGAGATCGCAGACGGCAAGCACCCGTTCAAGACCGTCATCATCGACACCATCGACAACGCCTACCGGATGTGCAGCGACTACATCTGCACCAAGTTCAAGATCGAGCATGAGTCCGACCTCGGCTACGGCAAGGGCTGGGCCCTGATCAACAACGAGTTCCATCGCGTCCTGACCAAGATGGCCTTCATGCCATACGGCCTTTTCCTTGTCTCCCATTCGGTGGAAAAAGAGATCGAGACCCGCACCGGAAAATACACCCGCATCGTCCCGACCCTGCCGGACAAAGCCCGCAAAATCGTGGTGGGTATGGTCGACCTCATACTCTATTGCGACCTCGAGGCAGTGACCGACGAGGAGGGGAAGACTTCCTATCGCCGCGTCATGCGCACCAAGCCGAGTCCACACTACGAGGCGGGTGACCGGACGGGACGCCTGCCCGAAACCATCGATCTCGACTTCTCCAAATTCACTGAAGTGTTCAACAGGCCGGCGGCCGCGCCCAAGGCGGGTGCCTCGCGGCCGACCTCGGCACCGGGGGATACGCGGGACAAGAAGCCCGTTCCCGCCGGTAAATAACCCATAGATGGAGGATACAACCATGCAGAACGAAGATTACGGACACAACGACCAGCCTTTCGGCTCGGAGGACCTCGACCTTGCGCAGTTCGACGATGATTTCGCGCAGGCCGAAGTCGAAGATCGGGAGTTCGAACCGATTCCCGACGGCAAATACCAAGTGAACGTCGAGCGGGTGGAGCTGACCCGCGCGCAGACCTCGGGCAATCCCATGCTCAAATGGACGCTTCGAGTGATCGCGCCGCGGTTCCAGGGAAGGCTCCTCTGGCGCAACAACGTGATGGCCACCCGCGAGAACATCAAGTGGCTCAAAACGGACCTGCATACCTGCGGACTCGATCTCGAAAAGCTCTCCGAGCTTCCCAATAACCTGGACAAACTGCTCAACGTCAAGATCGAGGTGACCAAGCGCACCCGGGGCGAAAACGAAAACGTCTATTTCAACCGGCGCATCGTGCTCGAAGACGGCGGGGACGAATACGATACGGCGGCCAAAGATGCCCTCGCGCCGTTCTGACGAGGACCGGATCACCGTCGTCGTCGACACGCGGGAACAGGAGCCCTACACCTTCGATCCCCGATCTGTGGCGGTCATCCGCCGGGCACTCCCCGCCGGAGACTATTCCATCGAAGGGCACGAGGACTCGGTGGCGGTGGAGCGCAAGACTCTCGAGGACTTCGTCTCCACCGTCATCCGTTCCCGGAAACGGTTCAAGAGGGAGCTTCA
Source organism: Thermodesulfobacteriota bacterium (assembly GCA_034189905.1). GTDB lineage: Bacteria > Desulfobacterota > Desulfobacteria > Desulfobacterales > Desulfosudaceae > JAXHTY01. Next base: position 49,123 of record JAXHTY010000004.1, on the reverse strand, counting down.
GCGCCTTTCCGGATATGCAGCCGCTTGTGTCGTGGTTGAGGCCGACCTCAGCGACATCCTCGGTGGGCGTTACCGCTCCGGTGCGAATCCCAACGCCGTTCTCGGGACCGTTCTTTCCATCGTCGTCGACTTCGACATTCCGGTCTTCTTCTGCTCGGACCGGCAGGCAGCCTGCCGCTTCGTCGAGGGCTATTTGCTCAGATTTCACCGGAAGGGATCGACACGATGGGAAAACGAACCAAAGACAGCACCATAAACGTCCGCGGGCGGATCGACGCCGTCTTCTACGCGGGGCCGCGTTTCTCCGCGGGCCGCCTAAAAACACCGTCCGGTGATGAAATCCAGTTCGCCGGCAGATTCTATGCGCGCGAGCAGGACCACGTCGTACTCCACGGTCGTTGGATCACACATCCCAAGTACGGGCGTCAGCTTGAGGTGGATGCAATGGAATATAACCTTGAGCTGGATTCCGACGGCCTGGCCAACTACCTGGCCAATCACCCGGATATAAAAGGTATAGGGCCGGCGAAAGCCCGCCTGATCGCCCAGCGTTTCGGTCGCGATTTCGACCGCGCCATCACCGAGGAGCCGGAGGCCGTTGCGCAGGCGGCGGGGCTCCGTGTCGAGGCGATCCATACTTTGCGCACGGAATGGCGGAAGACCAGGCAGACCAACAGGGCGATCACCTGGCTGGCCGCTTACGGGCTGACCCACCACCAGGTTACATCTCTGGTCAAGAAGTTCGGCAATGACGTGCTGGGAATGCTCAAGGCCGACCCTTACATCATCGTCCGCGAGGTGCGCGGGTTCGGATTCAAACGCGTCGACAAGATCGCCCGCAAGATGGGTACGGATAAGGACGATCCGGCCCGCATCCGCGCCGGCATCATCTATTGTGTGTCGACGGCGCTGGAACAAGGCGATTGCTGGATCGAGTATGAGGAACTGATCGACCAGGCCAACATGCTTCTGGTCATGGATGTCCTCGACAGCCGCGACCGCATCGAAAAGACGTTGAGCACGCTGATCGACGAAGGCGCGCTTTCCTGTACCGCTCACGGCGGCAGATTCCTGGTCGCCCGACCGGACATCCGTAAGATGGAGGATGACCTGGCTGGGACGCTTCGAAAAGGGGGAGCCGCCAACCCGCACATTCCTGAGCGGTGCGACCTGCCCGGCCTGGTGGACAAGATCGTCCCCACTCTCAATGAGGGGCAACGCGTCGCCGTGCTGGCGGCGATTTCCAAATCCATCACCCTCATCACCGGCGGTGCCGGCAGTGGAAAAACATTCACCGTCTCGGCGATAACGGATATCTATGACGAACTCGACCTTCATGTAACCCTCACCGCGCCCACCGGCAAGGCCGCCAAACGGCTCGAAGAGGTCGTGAACCGCAGCGCCGGCACAATACATCGGCTGCTCGGTTTCAACGGAAAGGACTTTGCCCGGGGGCCAGAAGACCCGCTTGATACCGACGTGGTTGTTGTCGACGAGGTCTCGATGGTGGACATTCCGCTGGCCTGGCAGCTGTTCCGGTGCATCAACCTGGCTCGGACCGCCGTGGTGCTGGTAGGCGACCACAATCAGCTGCCGCCCGTGGGTCCGGGAAACCTGCTGCGCGATCTGGTCCAGACGCGTGCGGTTCCGACAGTGGTTCTGGACAAGGTGGTCCGACAGGCCGGCGTTCTCAAGGAGAACAGCACCGCCGTTCTGCAAGGCGAGGTGCACAAAACCAGCGAAGCCGAAGCCTCGGGGCGACGGCCGTGGTACCTGGTCGACCAGTTCACCGACCAGTGGGACGCGCAACGGTTCCTTCTCGAAATGTTCGAGAACGTCCTGCACGAGCGGCTTGGCTTCGACCTGGTGAATGATGTCCAGGTCCTGACGCCGACACATAAAGGGCCGCTGGGTACGCGCGATCTGAACCGCGAGTTGCAGCGGCTGATCCAACAGAAGCTGTGGGGTGTGGAGGTTCCAGTCATACCGGCCGGCCGCAAACCCAAGCTCTTTCCCCGCGACAAGGTCATCCAGACCCGGAACAACTACGAACTCGGCGTGATGAACGGCGCTGTGGGCGTTGTCACCAATGTCGCGCGGGACGGCTCGCTCATTATCGAGTTCGACGGAATGCCGGTGGAGATCGAATCCGGTTCCCCGAACCTCTACGATATTCAGCTCGCTTACGCTCTCACCATTCACAAGACCCAGGGATCGGAGTTCCCCTGCGCCGTCGTCATCGTGCACAAATCCCATGCGTTCATGCACCACCGCAATCTCTTCTACACGGGGGTAACACGAGCCAAGGAAACGGCGGTGGTCATCGGAGACCGTTGGGGAATCAGCAACTGTGCCAGGAAACGCCATGTCGACCAGAGGAAGACCTTTCTTTCCCTCCTCCTGGCCGCGAAGGCTGATGCCGGGACGGCATAGAAGGAACCCGTGGAGGAGCCAGGCGCGACATGACGAATGCGGCGATGGACAATGTCAAGGAATACTACCGGCTGATAACCGATCTGGATATCGGCTCTGTCGCCCGGGAACTGCTCGGCTCCCACATTCAACATGAGTCGGCCCGCCTTCTCCAATGCGATTGTCCCAGGCATAAGAGTCAATCGCACCGGTCGCTTCACATCATGCTCGACAAGCAGGGCTGGTACTGCTTCGGCTGCGGGTTGGGCGGTGATGTTCTTCAGCTTGTCGAATTCATTCAATCCGGTGAGGTGACAACCGGTCGGTCCGGACCCATGCCGGAAAGCCACCAACGGGCGCGTGACTTCCTGGCCGCGAAAGCGAACCTGCCCCCGCTCGCCAAGTACGGGCTGTCACAGGAGCGGCTGCAGGAGACGGAAGCGGCTCGGGTACTGGAACTGCGCGCCCAAGAAGCGTTGACCGCGCTGGCGGCGTACTATCATCAACGCCTCAAAGACTCACCGGAAGTGTTGGACTGGCTGCGGTCGAATTATCGACTTTCGGATGAAACCATCGATTCCCTCACCATCGGGTACGCCGCCAACGAACGGACGAAGGACGGCTCCGGCGGGGAACATCCCGGCGTCATCTCGGTGCTGACTAACGGCGACAAGGGCTTCAGCCTGCGTGAACTCGCCGCGGCCGGAGCATTTCGACCGACGAGCCAGGACGGCCTTTTTCCCTTCTTCGAAGGTCGGATCGTCTTTCCTTACTGGAGCCATGGGCGCGTCGTTTTCATGATCGGGCGCAAGACGCCCTGGACGCCGGACAAGCCTTGGGAACAGGGTAAATACAAAAAGCTGCCGGTCCATGACGACAGCTCGAACAAACACATCGCCCCCTGTATCAACAACAGTCACCTTTACAACGAAGACTGCCTGCTGACAGGTCCTGAAAGGGTGATCATCACCGAGGGCGTCACCGATTGCATCTCCCTGATGGAACACGGTTTTCCCGCGGTATCTCCGGTGACGGTCAGAATCAGGAGCTCCGATTGGGACCGTCTCATGCCCAAGCTCCGCGGCGTGAAGACGGTGTATGTCTGTCAGGACAATGAGGTTTCGCAGGCGGGGCTCGACGGTGCCCTCAAGACCGCGAGTGTCTTGGCCGGGCACAAAATTCAGACGAAGCTCGTTGTTCTGCCGCTCGAGGACCGGCAAGAAGAGGCGCGACGTAACCTGCGGGAGCGGTTCGATCTCGATGCAGCGGTCGGGCGACGTGAGCTCGCCAAGCGGCTCGAGGGACGCCCCAAGGAAGATATAAGGGAGGCGGAAGGCCTCCTCGCCGCGGCCAAGATCGATGTCAATGACTACTTCGCCTCGGGACATACGGCGGAGGATTTTGAGGGGCTTCTGGGCGAAGCCTTCGCGCCGCTTGAATACGGTATCTCCAAGCTGCCGACCGATATCCCCGAAGATGAACGCAACCGGAAGCTCGAGCCGATCCTGCGCGAGATAGCCTGGCTGTCTCCCCTGGAGCAGAACCGACATCTGAAGCTGGTCCAGGAGCGGTTCGGAAAATCGAATCTCTCCTTGTCCACGCTGCGGGACCAGGTGCGCGCCGTGCAGAAGGAGAGACGGTCACAGGCCGGTCAAGAGAAGAAGCGCGAAAAACACCGCACCGGCGCACCTCCCGGTTCCTGCCGGGCCAGGATCGAGCAGGTGATGATCGAAACGGAGGAAGAGAACGGTTCACCGGACTTCGCCCGCATGGGCGAAGCCGCATTCGAATGGTTCGCAGCCAACGGCGCACGGTTCTTCCTCACGCCGCAGGGAGAGCCGTTCATGTTTTTCGAGGACACCATATTCTGGATGGACACGCCGGACCGCGGCCGCAAGAGGCTCTATTCCTCGACCATCTACAAGCACACGAACCTCGTACAGACAACCGGGGGCGGTCGCACCTTCTATGAGGTGCTGGCCAATCTCGCGGTCGAGCGCGGCCAGGTAAGGGATCACTTCTCTTGGCTCCACACCGACGTGGCCCGCAACACCATCTATTTCAATCTCAACAACGACGATCATGAGATCGTCCGGATCACACCGGATGACATCGAGGTGCTCAAAAACGGCGGCAACGCGGACGGCGTCATCCTGGACGGCTCCCGGAAGATGGCTCCGATCCACTTTTTGCCGGACGCCGACCCCGACGAGGCGGATCGTTTGCTGAGTGAACTCATTCTTGGCAATATGACCTGTCCAACGGGCGACCGCTTCCTGATCCTTTCCTGGCTGTCCTGCTTTCTTCTGATCGATTTCGCCGGCACCAGACCGATGACCCGGTTCGAGGGACCCGCGGGATCGGGAAAGACCACCGCGAGCAAACTGATCTCGGCGCTGCTCTACGGCGAGCCCCAGCAGAAGAAGAGCACCGATGCGGCTAACTACACCGACGGGTCGCAGAATCCGCTCATCGTCCTCGACAACATCGAGGTCAAACAGATGACCGAAGACCTGACCACCTTCATCCTCACCAGCATCACCGGCATCGCCAAGGAGAAACGCAAGAGCGGCACCGATACGGAGACGGTGATCGAACGGACCAAGTGTCTGCTCAATACCACCGGCATCGAACCGCTTGGCGGCGAGTTGGCGGAGATCTTGTCCCGTTCATTCATCATTCGTTTCGATATGGACGAGCAGGCCAGCGACTGTTTTCTTGAAGCCAAGGTTCTCGCAGCCATCCGTGAACACCGGGACTTGATCATCTCGGCGCTGATGAAACGCACCCGCCAGGCTCTGACCATGATCAAGGAAGGGGCGCAAGAGAAAGTCATGCGCCTTCTTCACAAGACTCTGGGCAATCACGGCAAACGCCGCTGCAACGACTATCTCAGTCTGATGTACTTGATGATGCTAGCAGGCGAACCGTCGGAAGTGATCGACCAGGCGCTTGACACCATGCCCCAACAGTTTCTCGACCGGATCGCTTCACTCAACAGAATCAGTATGGAAACGGCCCGGGAGTCGAACCCTATCGCCACGACTTTGGCCGCCCTCTTTAAGGCATATCGCCATGCACTGGAAGCCGATCAAGAAAGTACCGCGCTCAATGTGGCAAAAACCAACAAGGCCGCTTTCCTTGAACGATACCAGCTGGATTTTTTGGATGAACAAACCATCAAGGGGGCCTTGGCGCGTGATCTTTTCATCGCCATCAAAAGGCTGGCCAAGGATTTCGGGCTTTCATTCCACATGAACTCGGTGCAGCAGTTCGCCCAGCGGTTTTCGAATGACCTGAACACCATCCAAGAGGCAGGCTTCAATATTACGGTTAACCGCCCCCTCCACTCCGTCCGCCGCACCGCCACCTACGATATCACCTACAGTATTTGACAGGGTCTCTTTGCCCGAAACAATGCCGCGAAGGGTACCCTTCGCACGCATGAATATACCTTCGCAGCCATAAATACAATGTATACAGGTACTTAAGCTGGCTTTGCGAAGGTGCGAAGGGTTTCAGGGGTCTATGCCCTTCTCTCAAAAAAAATATTCACGTTGTGGCATTCAGACATCTTCCGACCGCTCCTGTATTTTCTGCCCGCACGAGAGTAATACCCTCTATACCCTTCGCACCTTCACCTCCTCTTTATCTTATCTATCTATCTTATCAATCACTTACAGCACTGCGAAGGTCCCTGCGAAGGTATTCAGGACGGTAGAAGACCTTCGCGCCTTCGCAATCCGGCGGTATCACGTTCGCTCCGGTATGTAACGGGAAGAACAGTAAATCCCAACTTCCGGAGATGTGCTTATGAGTTTGATGAAAACAATGATCGCTCACCTCGACAAGGAGGATGAGTGCCCCGTTCAAAGCCCTGTTCTGCCGGTCGAGGAAGTATCCGTTGTTCCAGAAGTCCTTTGCGTGGCTACCGATCTGGAGTCTCGACACCTCGAATATGAGGAAGGCGGAAACCGGGATATCGAATACGAAGGAAAAATCTATCGCCGTCTCGATCCCGAATATTTCGCCTGGCTTCGTTCCAGGATGGTGGCCGCCGGCAACGCTCATAAGGTCGGCAAACTATCGGACAACAGATGGAACATCCTGCGGGAGCGATTCAACCGGATACAAAAGTTGGCCATTGAGGAGTTCGGTGAAGACGTCCTGCAGGAGGCCATACGCGGCATGAACCCGAGGACCTACCAGGTTCCTGCCATACATCAAAAAAAGGACTGGATTTATCCCGCGGAAGAAGCCTGGAAGTGTAAGCAGCCGGTGACTTCCCGGGCCGTGGCCAAGGTGGACGCCATTCGCGATGAAGCTATTGCCTGCGGTTGGTCCGAGGCTCGGTTGTATCAGAACCAAGGACGGTTCCGATTCCCCTGCGGCCAAGATTACGGGTTGGTCTGTTTCGTCGATGAGGACCGGGAAATCGGAGCGGTTACAAGACAATTCATCGAGATCATCCATGGCGTGAATACGCCGAGACCCAGCACCCTGCGGTTCCACAACCCGGATGTTTTCCAGCCATGGCTAAAGAAAGTGGAGACCGACAAATGAAAAGATACGCGAATGCGGAAAAAATTCTGCCCAAAGAACTATTCGATGAGGTCCAGGAATATCACACCGGTATTCTTTGGATTCCCAGTCCGAGCCGTTTCTACAAAGAGCGTCGTCAACTCGTCATTGCTCTTCGTGAACAAGGTGTCAACACAAAGGAAATTGCCCAATTGGCCGGTGTCACCACGCGACGGGTCAATCAAATTCTCGCTGCCCGTAGAAGGGATGTGAAAGGCCGACAGGTTGAAACGGCTTCCAGTAAGTAACCGTGGGGGCATCCGTGAAGATGCGATAGGGGGCGAAATTCCTCTCCCGCCCCGGACTCCGGAGTTGGGTATCAAAGAATCAGCATATCAGAGACCTGGGATGGAGTTGAACAAACGAGATAAAGAAGAATTGGACAGGTGGCATAGGATGCAGGGCAAGACACAGAAACCCGACAAACGCGGAGCGCCTGAAGGCAATCAGAATCGGCTCAAACACGGTATCTTCGCCAGCAAATGCCTGACCCCTGATGAAAAGCAAATGTTCGACGCCATCATCGAACAGCTTCATCAGGATTTTCAATTCAACAAATCCAGTGATTTTCTGCAGGTCGAGTTAATCGGCGTTTATTCCGTGAAGCTGGTTCGTGCGCAGATGGAGGGCAACACCGACGCAGCCGAGAAGTTTGACCGCATGATTCGCTGCCACATGAAGGATCTCAAGACCACCAAGTTTGCCCGGGAAGGTGAGGCTGCAAGAGGCCAGGAGACGACGCCGGCGGAGTGGGCCACGGCTCTGTTGGAGAAGCTGGCGGAGTCGCAGAAGAAACCGGCCCGGAAAACAGCCAAGAAAAAGAAAACGTGAAAATGATTAAGGATAACACCAGCCCCCATGAAAACACGACCCCGGAAACACGGGGACTTACAGTGACCGCCGGCTATAGAATTGAGGATAACTCACGTTCTTCTCAATCTTTCAGCGGTCAGCGGTCCACCACTTTTACAGATCGCCTGGAGACGGCATTCGATGAATCCATCGACGGGTTACTCACCCGGCTGTATGTCGCCGAACAGATGAGCGTTCCGGACATCCGCCGGTGGATCGAGGATCGCCTCGGGTCTGTTGTTTCCGAGCGTCACCTCTACAGGCTCATGGCTGAACATGGTGTTCAACTCCGGGGGCATGCCGAGCGCAAGCGACTTTCCTGGAAACAGGGAAAGATGGATGCTTCCATGGCCAAGTCCCGGCAGACTCGCAAGCGTACCTATCTGCTCGGCTCCAAAGCCGAAAAGACCATCCGGTATCTCCTCCGGGAGGCATTGCTGGTTCTTGGGGTCAAGTGGGATGTGGTAATCGGGGACAACCTCCAGCACATCCTCGGCAGGTACGAAGTGGACATCCCGGTGGTGGTTGTGGACCGCTCAACCGATGCGGCCTGCCGTTTCGCCGTGGAGGTGGACAACAGTTTCACGCACGCAAGCCCGAAACGGAAAAACCGCGATGCCGCAAAGGACCGCGCTCTTGAACAGACCGGCTGGAGAGTCTTCCGCCTGGACGGTGGCGTGAAGGAACAAGATGTCCTTGCAGAGCAGGTGGCGGATCTGGTTCTGGCCATCGAGGCGCACGCGGAGGAAATATTCATCAATCATTCTTTCCCCACTAGTCCATTGCTCGGAAGGCGGGCGACTCATCATCTGAAATGTGTTCAGGTGGAAGGACTGTGAGATGACTGTCGGAACAGGCGTCGTTGCCTCGAACAGGAATGCGGCCCCGAAGGACCGCAAGGTTCCAGTGATCGTTTGCGGGTCAGAGCCGTTCGATGGCCTCCTCCAGGGCATTGTCCACCAGGTGCGTGTAAATCTCGGTGGTCGAGATGTCCCGGTGCCCAAGCGCCCGCTTGACCACGAGCAGGTCGGATGTGGCCGCATACAGGTGGGTGGCAAACGTATGCCGCAGGCCGTGAGGGCTGATCTCCTTATCGATACCCACCTTGTTCAACCAATATTTGACGCGGTTGGACACCTGTCCCGAAGAAATCCGTGTTCCGCGGTTGGAGAGGAACATGGCCCGGCATTCGCCGTCGCCTCGGCGTCGGCGCTCGACCAGGTAACTCCGCAGGAGGGAGCGAAGCTTGGATTTTAAGAATTTCACCTGCGGCACGTCACCCTTGGCGCGGATACGGAGATGCTTGGCATCGAGGTCCACGTCATCGATGTCCAGGTTGACAAGCTCCTGCAGCCGGATTCCTGTGCCGAGGAACAATTCGATGACGATCCGGTCCCGCGCCGCCAACATGGAGGACCTGCCGCGAAGCTCCTTGAGCAACCTCCGTTTCTCAGCTTCCGTCAAAAAGCTCGGGGGGTTGCGTGGAAGCCGACGCAGCCTCAATGACCCGGTCGGGTTATCTCGCACCAATCGTGTTTCTTCGGCCCAGGCGAAAAACGACCGGATGGCCGCCTTGAATCGGTGCATGGAGGCCGGCGACCGGATGCCTCCCCTGGCCGAGACGGTCACCTCCGGCGAGGTCAGCATCTCATCGATCATGGCTGTGGTTACACGGTCGACGGTGAGGTCCGGCTGCCGCTGCTGCAGCACTGCCGTCATGCAGCGCAGGTCTCGAAGGTATGCGCTGATTGTGTTCGGCGAGCGCCCTTCGGCGGCGAGCCTTCTGCCGAAGGCTTCCGATGCTTGGGACAGGTTGAGATTCCGCTCCGTGACCGGTCCCGACGGGGAATCAGGACTGCTTAACAGCCGAAGCCTTCCCGGTGCTGTGTTCGTCATTGTTCTGGTCTCCTTTCTTCACGCTTCGGCCCATGGGGGTGTCCTTGGGCAGGGGCAGTTTGTCGATACGGCCGGTCTCCCTGGCCCAGATAAGGAACATGCGCAGCACCCGCTTGGTTTTTTCGACCGTGGGCTGGGAGCGTTCCCGACCGCTCGGGAGTTTGAGGAGTGCATCGGATTTGAAGAATTTGCCCACGTGCGGGGTGAGGATGGCGGACAGCTTGCGCTCCGATCCGAAGAAGCCCTCGATCTGCTCGAAGTCCTTTCCATAGGTGTAGAGCGTCCGCTCTTTCTTGCCCTGGCTGCGCAGGTGCTCCAGGTAGGCCTGTGTGGCCTGATGCAATGTTTCGGTCATGGCTCGACCTCCTTTCGGTTGGCTCAAGTTATTGGATATCAACCAGTTACGCACATTCACATACAGGCTTCGTGTGAGCCGGAAGTCAAGGCGTTCGATGCACATTCAACGAGAAATATCAGGCCCGCCGCTGGCCGGGAGGAACAACATGAGAAAACAGGTTGAAACGATTCTGCAGGCGCTGTTGGCGGCGTCCCTGGCCGTCTCCCTGATGGGGTGCGCCGCGACCCGACCGCCTCAGCGCATTCAGGATGCCATCCACACCATGAACCGCCACATGCCCGAGTATGTGACCGAGGCTAACAAGGCCCTGGCGGATTCCGAGCATCCGGACAAAGAACGTCTGATCGGCATGGGAGAGCGTCTGACCGATGCGGTGGACGCTCTGGACCGCTGGGCTTCGGGGAAGGAAGAAGCACGGGAGGAGACCAAGCGATGAAAGAAATCCTGGAACGAAACAGCGAGGCGGTCCGCGAGGCCGGTCAACAGTTGGTGGAAATCGGCGCGGAACTGGCCGCCGGGAAGATCGACGAGGCCCTGGCCCGAGTCGAAACCATCCGCCAAACCTATCGCGAATGGGACGAGCTGGACCAGGCCGTGGCGGACATCGAAGGCGTGATCCGGGACCGCGAAGGGATGCTCGCCGTGCAGCATATGTTAGCCGAACTGGTCGGTACGATCCTCGGGTCGGTCTTGAAGTCGAGGCTCTCCTGATGGCCCGGATGTCCGCCCGAGAACGCAAGCTGGCAAGGACCCTGGCGGACCCTGTCCTCTGGGGACAAGCCTATCTTCGCAACCGGGACGGCGGACAAAGAACCTATTGGCACCACCAGGTCGAGGACCTGCTATGCCTCGAGAAGAACATCATCCACTTGGACGGACGGGATGTCGGTAAAAGCGTCTGTATCAGCACCGATGCCCTGCATTTCGCCTTTACCAATCGAGGCGCTCAGGGGCTCATCGGCGCGCCGCACCAGGGGCACCTCGACACTTTGATCGAGGAAATCGAGTTTCAGCTGGACAACAACCCGGACCTCATGAGCAGCATTGCCCTCACCAAGTACGGCAAACCCAAGATTCACCGCAAACCTTACTTCCGTCTCGAATTCACCAATGGCGCGATTCTCTACTTCCGGCCTGCGGGTGCCTACGGCGATTCCTTTCGATCCCTTCACGTGGACCGTGTATGGGTGGACGAAGGCGCGTGGCTCACAGAGCGGGCCTGGAAGGCGCTTCGCCAGTGCTTGAAGTCCGGCGGGACGCTCCGCATCTATTCGACGCCCAACGGCCTCCGGGACACGACCTATTACCGGCTCACCGGGTCGAGCCAGTTTAAGGTCTTCCGCTGGCCATCCTGGTTGAACCCGATCTGGAGCAAGGAACGTGAAGCCGAGTTGTTGGAGTTCTACGGCGGCCGGGACAGCGCCGGGTGGCAGCACGAGGTGGCCGGCGAACACGGCAAGCCCTCCTACGGCGCGTTCAATGTCGAACATCTCAATCTTTGCCGCCAGGATGTGGTCGAGTACCAGAAAACCGTTGTCACCGGTGACGAATTGCGAGGCTGCGCCACCGAGGAGGAATCCCATGACCGTCTGGAGATGCTGCTCAACCTGATGCCACGGACCGGCGTGTTCTGGATCGGCGGAGATCTGGGGTATACCAATGATCCGACGGAAATCGTCGTGTTCCAGGAGATTGAACTACCCGAACGCCGGATCGTGAAGATGATCCTCCGCGTCCGTATGGAGCATGTGGCCTACCCCCATATCGCCCAGACCATTGCGCTCTTGGACCGGTATTACACCGCCGCAGGAATCGGCGTGGACAACGGCGGCAACGGGCTGGCTGTGGTGCAGGAACTGCTGACCCTGGACAAATACAAAGACCTGGCTCTGGAGGGGCGTCTCCGGGGATACGATTTCGGGGGGATGACCACCCTGGCGGTCCGTGACGGCCGGGAGATCAGGAAGCGGACCAAGGAGTATATGACCAGCCTCATCTCGGGTGCCTTGCAGCGCCGGCAGGTCGTGTTCCCTGTCAACGATCTCGAAATCGAAGATCAATTCACCACGCACACCTACACGCTGCACGACGGCCGGGTGGTCTACTCGAAGGGCAACGATCACATCATCGACGCCGTCCGCTGCGCAATGCTGGCTCGGGAACAGGCCAACCTCGACCTCGTGGGCGAGGAGACCGTCTCCCTGTCGCCCCTGGTCACGGAGCCGGTGTTTATCTGAACGGTTATACGCAGACGCAATCCTTCCAAAGCAACTCGACCTAAAGACGAGTAACCCATGCATCACCCTGGGTTTCTCGTGTCACTGTCAAGCAGCTACCCAACAGACTTCTCTTGACTTTGGTTTGCGCCAATGGCGCATAGCCGAGTCCATGCAAACAACCGGCTAATTTTTAAACCCCTGTTTTCGTTATAATCAGGGCATCAGCAGCAAGTGCCCCTTTCGGAAAGACGGTCAAGGGATTTATATCCATTTCCTTGATTTCAGGAAAATCCATGGCCAGTTGCGACACCCTTAATAAAACATCATACACGGCATCTTTATCAGCCGAGGGAGCGCCCCTGAAGCTCGAAAGTATCCGGTGTCCTCTTATCTCGGCAACCATCTCTCTGACATCAAGGGGCGACAAGGGGCAAACGCGCAGGGAAACGTCTTCCAGCGCCTCTACAAAAACGCCCCCCAGCCCAAACAGGACGGTCGGGCCAAACACTTCATCGTTTTTCATGCCGACAATACATTCAATTCCTTTACCGAGCATCTTCTGAACCAAGACCCCGTTGATACGGGCACCGGAATTATACCTTACCGCATTTTCCATAACTTCCTTGAATGCGGCCAGAAGCTCCCGGTCATTATTAATATTCAGTCTTACCCCACCTGCTTCCGTTTTATGCTTTATGTCGGGAGAATCGATCTTAAGCGCCACTGGAAAGCCGATATGATACGCTGTTTTCAAAGCCTCGTCAGGGCTCTTGGCCGGTCCGCCCGCAACACATGGTATGCCATATGCCGACAATATCTGTTTGGATAATGATTCGGATAATGCCTGCCCTGATCCGGCCCCGTCAAGCAGCCGCTTTACCCCGTTCTTGTCAATCCCTTCGGCAGACATGGGAAGGGATTTCGCTTTATTGATCTTCCGTAACCGCTCGGCGTATTGCGCCACCCGTCCGATAACACGCACGGCGAAATCCTGGCTGCGCGCCACCGGAACCCTGTTGGCGCGAAGAAACCGGACCTCTTCCGCGCCAATGGTCTCCAAACCCAGCGTAAAAACCATTAATACTTTTTCAGTGGCCCTGGAGGCTTCCACCAGGGCCTTTAAATAACCGGAATTGCCTCCCCCCTCCCCGGGCCACTGTTCACAAATCACCATATCGATATTCGGATCATCAAGGACGATCTTAAGACATCTTAAAAACAAGTCGGGTTCGACCAGAATTTGAGAAGTGGCGTCAACGGGATTCGCGCTTGAGCCAAAGGAAGGAAGGATCGCATCAAGTTTTTTACGGGTGTCCTGGGCAAGCGGCACCACTTCGAGACCGGCCGAAACGCACTTGTCCGAAACCAGAACCCCGCTGCCCCCGGAACTTGCCACAACGGCTATCCTGTTTCCTTTGGGCAAAGGCCCGGCGGCTAAAACCGAAAGCACGGCATTCAGCTCTTCAATCCCCTCAACCCTTATGATCGCTTTTTGATGAAAAAAAGAAGCATAAACAGAGTCTGAACCGACCAGTGCGCCGGTATGAGATGCCGCAGCCTTGGCGGCCGCGGCATGGCGGCCGGACTTGATAAGAATCAACGGCTTCTCTTGCGCTAAAGCCATATCGGCGACATTAAACAGTTTTCTGCCGTCTTTGACCCCTTCCAGGTATCCGCCCACCGCCTTTGTATTTTCATCATTCAGCATATAAAAAAGGTAATCGGAAAAACCAAGGCTGGCCTCGTTCCCCGAACTTACAAAATATGTAAAGCCTATGCCCGTTTCACTTGACATAATATACATGGATGTCCCGAATCCGCCGCTTTGGCTGATAAAACCATAAAACTTGAAAATATCATCCCCGATCGCCAACTTTGTGATAGCGAATCCGGCGGACATCCCGTTTAACGTGTTGAATATTCCCTGGCTGTTGGGACCGCATAGCAAAATGCCGTTTTCTCGCGTAAGCCTTACGATCTCATCCTGCATTTCTCTTCCATGGCTGCCTGCTTCGGCAAATCCGGAAGTAAGGATGATAACTGCTTTAACCTTTTTTCTTATACACGCATGCAAGACCTCTGCAACCCTTTTAGCAGGCACCGCGATTATCGCCAAATCCACCTCTCCGGGGACATCTTCGATAAGAGGGTAGCATTTTAATCCACCAACCTCCGTATACTTTGGATTAACGGGATAAATACCGCCTTTAAAACCGTTTTCAATCAGGGACAACACCGGGTGGCCAGCCGGCTTTCCAGGGTCAACCGAGGCCCCTATAATCGCTATTGTCTGAGGATTGAACAGAATATCGATGTCTTTACCAAAATCAGCTTGCCGCATAAGCTCTCCTCTTTCTCCGATATTAGAACCATTTTTAAAGATGCCGTATTGCCTGCGGAAATTGCCGGCGGAGTTCAAAATATAGGTGCTCCTTCGGAATTCGGCAAAGGAGCGAAGTAGTTCGTTTTGAACCGATAGTATCGCCGTATCATGAACAACAGTGGCCTTCGAAACGGATAAATCCGTTTTTGAAAAAAGGTGAGCCGGTTGAACAGGTCGAACCCCTGAACCATGTTTTCCGCATCCCACTCGACCACGGCCCCTGATTGAGGAAATCCCCAGGTGTTGAATTTGTCCGCCAGCTGCCTGTTTCTGAATTCCGCTTCAAAATGCAGGGGGCCGGGCAAACGCAAGGTCTTCATGTCGGCTGCGCGCCGCACGGCTTGAGCGGCCGCCGTTTGCAGCCGCTTGCGGCCTTCCAAAAGGTAGGCGCGGCTTTTTTCGCCGGATGTGTATGCCTCTTTCCGTTTGTCGACAATAACCCCTTCGGCCCACGGCAGGGATTTCCGCGCTTGTTTGACCGCGATATCCTCTCCGGAAACCAACCCGATGGGAATGCCGTATTCGCCCAGATAACCGCCATAGACATCCATCTCGCACACCGGTTTTCCATTGATTCGGACTTCGGAAAAAATCCCGTAATGCGTATGCGGGAAAAAGGCGTCCGGAGTTCCGGAAGCGGCGTGGATAGCCACATAAAGGACCAGGTCCAGACTGGAAATATTGCCGAACAGCGAAGGCTTGACATAATGGCCGCCCCGATAATCCGCCCTGGAGTCCAGCCTGTTCACCAGGCAGTTGAAACCGACCTCATGGGTGTCTTTTACCATAACCTTATCGGCACCGCCATCAAACGCGCCGCAAATCACATGGTTGACATCCGCCGTCAGGCAGGAGCGGCCATACTGCCATTCGGCCGTTCCCATCCGGCACTGGCGCATGCGCCAGATTCCGAAACTTCCTTCAATGTCCGCAAACACGCCCACATGCATATCATTGACCTCGATTATTCCAGCTTTAACAGCAGTTTCTGTAATTGTTGCCATTCGTTTGGCGTGAATCGCCGGATAAAAGAACCGTTGATTTCATTGAAAAGGGAAATGAATGTGGCTCGGTGCTTGATTCCTTTATCCGACAAATAGATGCGCAGGACACGGCGGTCTTTGGGGTTCGGACGACGCTCCAGCCAACCGTCCCTGACCAGACGGTCGATGAGTCCGGTGATCGTGGGCCGATCCGAAAAAGTCTCTTCCGCCAGTTGGCTTGGTGTTGCCCCCTCCGACTCAATTACCTGCGCTATAAGAAAGAACTGCGAATGCGTCAGATTGAACTCCGCGATCCGATCCCGGTAATAACGGGATATCTTGCGACTGAGGGCGCCTAACTGAAAACAGATGCAATCTTGAAAAGTCATGCTTTAGTCCACCCAAGTGGTCAGGTTTTCCGCTGGTTCCCTTTCCGAACGGATATGATTGGCCGGGAAATCCGGATCCGGATACCCCAGGGCAATAGCAATAATTAAACGTTTGGACGCCGGGATACCGGTGTGCTTACGCACCACTTCGGGATATAAGATGCCCTGGTCCTCGATACAGGTGCCCAGGCCCCATTCCAAGGCCGCAAGGCAGATGTTCTGCATCACGGCACCGATGTCCAGCAGGGGGCCGGCTTCGGTTAAAGCCTTATCGCTGACAATAATGACAGCCGCCGGCGCATCGAAAAAGCGAAAACCGCGCTCGAGCCACCAGTCGCGTTTTTTCTTATCTTCCCGGGGGATATCCATGGCTTTGAATAGCTGTTTAGCCAGGTCGATCTGCCTTTTCCTGTAGACACCTTTATCAGGCCAGCCGACCACCAGGTGATCCGGCTGCATGGGTGCACCGCTCTTGAGTTTTTCCACGATAGCGGCTCTCAAAAGATCAAGCTTTTCGCCTTTCACCACCACGAATTCCCATGGCTGGGTATTCATGGCCGAGGGAGCCCAACAGGCATTGCTCAAAATTTCCTTGATCACATCCATAGGGACCGGTTCGGATGTGAATGATCTGATGCTTTTCCTTTGTCGCATGGCTTCCATCAACTCCATATTGATCTTCCTTTCACCGTCGCTTTGAAATCAATGTCCTCCCCAGCTGTTTTGGAAATTAAAGGACCAGAAGATTTGTTTATACAATTTAATATACAAATAGTTTAAATGCAAATCTTTTTTTTGGTTGTTTGGTGTTTTTGATAAGACGGCGAGATACGCAGGGATACTTGATACCTTTCCGTCTGTTTATCACACGCAGAACAGCCCGCCAACCGACGTTCTTTCCCCGCCTCCGGTAGATAACCCGCAGAGCGGGCTTTTACCGCCACACGGCGCGAATGTCGCGCCCACAACGGCAAGAAACCGAGAGGACCCCGGTGGAAGAGCGAACCGACCCACAACCCGGCCATTCGACCACAGCGGCTGTTGACGACGACCCGGCGCTGCAAACGGACGGATTTGTGGTCGTCCCCATGGCGGCGGCCGCGGCGCTCGACTCATCCGTGTTCAGCAAGGTCAACGCCTCCGAGGCCGTCCCGGCAACCTGGGAGGAACGGGCTTCCAAGGCCTGGAAATATTACCTCGAAGAGCCGTTGGTGAAGAACTGCATTAACTCCTGGCGCACCTTCGCCGTGGGCGACCAGATCAAGATCGCCGGCGACGACGAGAAGGTGAAATGGGAAGCCATAGACCTGTCCGACCGACTCGGCGTTTCCGCCTTCGTCAAGGACATGATTCTCCAGCTTCTGGTCAAAGGCGACGCCGTCGGATTCAAACGTTACACCAAGGACGGCAAGGACCTGGAAGAACTGGTCTGCGTCAACCCGGTATCGATCAAGGTCAAATACGCCCAAGGTCAACTGGCCGAAGTTCGTCAGTTTCCAGAAGACCATCCCGGCGTAGGTGAAGGATTGGACCTGCCCGTCGACCAGGTACTCCATCTCAAGTGGGATGCGCCTTCGTTTTCGCCGCGCGGCAACTCGATGGTGCTCCCGGCGTTCCAATCCATCGAGCTGCTGCGCGACTATCGCCGGGCCGAACAGGCCATCGCCAAGCGGTGGACGACCCCGTTCCGACTGCTCAAAGTCGGCGGCGCTTTCGGCCAGAAGATGGTCATGCCCGACCAGAAGATGCTGGAGCAGGTCCGGGACATGGTCAACAAGATGGACCTCAAGAGCGGTCTCGTCGTTCCGTTCTACGTCACGGTCGAGACGCACGGCACCGACGGCCAGGTCCTCAACGTCGAGGACAAGGTCAAGGAGGTGAAAGAGGATATCGTGGTGGCGCTGGGTCTCTCCCGTTCCCTGGTCACCGGCGACGGCCCGAATTTCGCCACCGCTTCGGTCAGCCTCCAGAAGATGCTGGTGATGATTCGGGAAATAAAGCAGGCGGCCCGTGCCATCCTGGATTGGCTCTTCAACGACTGGCTCGAACTGAACGGCTGGAGCGACAAGACCATCCAGTTCCTGTTCAACGACCTCGATCCCACCGACGCCGTTGATTTCAAACGCCTGCTCATCGAGCTGTACGACCGCAAGCTCATCAGCCGATCCAGTCTCCAGCTCAAGATGGACCTTGATCCCGACATCGAATCGGCCAATCGCGAAACCGAAAAGCGTTCGGTGGACCTGCTGGATGAAAAGCAGCTCAAGCCCATCGCGGATATGGTCATGGCTGGGATCATGGGTGTCGAAACCGCCCAGGAGATACTCGGTCTCGACCCGGCGAAGAACCCCGTTGGAAGCCGGGCGGAGGCGTCCTGGGGCGGACCCTTCACCCGGGGCGACATTGGAGATGCTGTCTGCGACGACTGCGCGCATTTCGATGACGAGCAGAACCATTGCAGAGTCCAGCAAAACGAAACCACCTTCGACGCCCCGGCGTGCCGCTTTTTCGACGCCAAGACCGTTCCTTCGGAAGCCTCATCCGAGCAGAAAGGCGCGGTGTCCCGGAAGACCACGGCCTGCCGGGAGTGCGGGGAATGATCGGTGCGCTCGCGGCCAAGAAACCGGTCTCCCAGGCCGAGGCCATACGACGGGCCACGGAACAAAGCGTCCGGGCGAGAAACCTGTACACGGAGCAGACGGTCGCCGCATTGACCGCCATGCTCGGCGACGCCGAAGACGAGGTGCGTCGCGCCATCCTCCGGTACAAGAGCCTCGGCTCGCTTCCCGACAACAAGCTGGCCGCCCTGGAAGGGCTCAGGAAACTCCAGGCGGATATCCGGGAGGCCACGTCCCGACTACACCGGGACCAGACACTGCTTTTCCGGAAGACAGCGAAAACCTCTTTCCGCCAAGGCATCTACCGCGGCATCGATGAATTCGTCGCGGCGCAATTGCCGTTCTACCGTGACTTGACTCCCGAAGGCATCGACAAACTCGCTACCCGCGTCTTCACCATCGTCGACACCGACGCCCTCGACTTCATGACCAACTACAACCTGGTGCTCGCCGGCGATGTCCACCGCGAATTGGCCGACGGCATCAAGCGGACCGTGATGAACGGCATCGCCACCGGAAAGGGCGTCGAGGACATCGCCCGCGATCTCGGCCGTGTCGTGAAGGACCCCGAGTCATTCCGGCACGCGGGATCAAAGGTTTTCAGCAAGGCCCAGTACCGGATGGAGGTGATCGCCCGCACCGAGGTGCTGCGGGCTCATAACCAGGGGCGGATCAAGTTCCACGACCGGGTCGGCGTCCGCAAGCTCGAGTGGATGACCATGGAGGATGAGCGGGTTTGCCCGATCTGCGGTCCGTTGGACGGGAAGGTCTACGATACGGGCCGTTTTCCGACTCAGCCCGCCCATCCAAACTGCCGGTGCACCAGCGTGGTGGCATGGCCGCTGGTGATATGCGGAGGAGAGCTGGGGGTGAAAGCCGCGGCTGAACCCGATGCCTGTATCCTTCCACCCCAGGCCGTCGAAGCGCAGGCGAAGGCGAAATCCGAAGAGGACGCCAAGCTCAAAGGTGCCTTCGAGAGCGGAAAGGTCGCGGACCTGAACACCCTCACCGTGAAGCAGCTTCAGACCCTCTCGAAACAGAACGGCGTTTCCATCGCCCGTACCAAATCCGACTTCATCAAGCTGCTCGACCAGGTCGAGCCGGGTATCGACCACTCCGATCTCACCGGAGCCGCCCTGAAGGCGAAGCTGAAGGATCACAAGATCGGATTGTTGCGCACCAAAGAGGAGTTGGTCGATCTCCTGGCTGAAAAACAGGCTGCGCTGAAACAGGCTCAACTGTTGGCCGAGCAATTGAAGAAAGTCCCGGAGACCGGCGGACTGCAGGACCTGACGGTCGCCGAGCTAAAAGAGATGGCCAAGACCAAGGGTGTCTCTCTGAACATGACCAAGCAGGACGTCATCGATCTGCTCGATCAACTGGAGCCCGGAGTCGACCACTCAGGATTGAAGGGCCAGACACTCATCGCGGCCAAGAAGAAACACCACATCGGCCCGCTTAAAAATAAGCAGCAACTCATCGAGGCCTTGCAGAAAGCCGCCGGGGAGGAAATGGCCGAAAAGGCCAAACAGGAGGCTGTCGAGGCGGCGAAGAAGGAGGCGCTCAAAAAGGCCAAAGAGACCCTTGATCAGGCGGCCGCCAAGGTGGTGGTGCCGGAAACACCTTCCGGCTACGTCGATTTTCTGTCAGCGGTGAAGGAAGCCGAAAAGGCTGTTGCCGGGGGCGCGGACCTACCCCAGGAACTGCTTGAATCTCACGCCAAGGAGCTCGCCCTCAAAAAGAAGCTTTTCCGCGACCAGGTCTCATCCATGAAGGTGGGCGACCTCAAGACCCTGGCCAAGGAGACCAAGGTCAAGCACTGGCAGTGGGCCAACAAGGACGAGTTGGTCACGCTGTTCACCGAGACGGACCCGGCCAAGGTGGAAGCGGCTAAGGCCGGTATCGGAAAGAAGCATGCGACCTGGCTCGAAAAGCACGGTGGAAAGAAAAAGGCCGTCAAGCCCAAGCCGGCGACAGCGCCAAAGCCCTCGGAACCGTCACCGCCTGTTTTTTCCAAGAAAGGTGCGGCGTTCGAAGAAGTGGACGGGGCCTGGACCGACAAGGGCAAACCGGAAAGCTTCAAATATTCGGGCAAGGCGCAGGTCGGTGGTGCGCACAGCAAGGAATTCTGGACCGACGAAAAAGGCGAGCGATGGCTTTTCAAACCCGTTGAGCGGCCCGGCGATGAGTTCATCGCTTACGGTGAGGAAGCCGCATACAAGATCGGCAGGCTCATCGATCCGGACGCCGTCGAGGTACGCACCATCCGTCTGAACGGACGGGTGGGCTCCATCCAGAAGTGGCAGACCGATCTCAAAGCGCAGTTGGACTTCGCCGGCCTGGACCCTACCGATCTCACCACCCTCGACATCGAGCAGATTCAACGGGAGCACGTCATCGACTGGCTCATCTCAAACCATGACGGTCACTCCAAGCAGTTTCTCCGCGGCAAGGACGGCAAAGTCTACGGGATCGACAAAGGTCAGCTTTTCAAACACCTGGGACAGGACCGACTCGCCGTCGACTACCACCCCAACGCCCGCTACGGAGAACAGGAGCCCTTCTACAACACGCTTTTCCGAACGGTCAAAGAGGGCAGAACCGAGATCGACCCCTCGGTGACGCTGCGGTACATCCGCGAGGTGGAAAAGATTCCCGACGAGGACTATCTCGCGATCCTGCGGCCGTACGCGGAAGGACGGTTCGGCGGGGACGCGGGCCGCAAGCAGGCGTTCTATGAGACCGCACTGGCCCGCAAGCGGAACCTGCGCCGGGATTTCGAATCGTTCTACGGCGATGTTCTCGGTCGAAAGGATTTCCGCTTTGACGACGTACTCGATGCCCTGCCCAAGAAACGTCTCGGTGCAGCCGAGGAGGCGCTCCTCGAAGATGCTCGTCGATTGGGCTGGCAGGGCAAAGCTCTTCCCTTCGACGAGGAGGACATCGAAGACCAGAACGCCTTGGTGTTTGTCGAGACCCTGAAAGGGCGGCAGCGGACAGTGTTCAAGATGAAGGTCCGTCCGGAGGCTGAAGGAAAGCTCATGGATGCCCTGCGCAAGGCGGGTGTCGATACGGCGTCCGCACGCGTCGGCGAGGCGTTGCCGGAGGATCTGTTCGCCGGTGACATTCTCTCCGCGGTGAAGACCATCAACCACCACGCCCAGGATCAAAAATACAACCAGGCGACCTTGAAGAAGGTCTCGGACCACTTGAAGGCGCTCCGGCGCTTGAGCAAGTCCGATGACCAGGACATCCGGGAGATGGCGGATACTTACATCGCCTGGATCGAAAGAGTCCAGCAAGCTGCGCATGAGAAGAAAACCATCGACCAGCGCTTCGAGACCTATCTGAAGAAACGTGCGACCCGTACCAAAAAGCAAAAAGACGCCCCGTTTACCGTTCGCAGAGCAAAGGTGCGGCAGCCGCGCCGGGAAATCAGGAACGGCGAGATTGTCGTGCTCGAGGACGGCGTCGACAATTCGGCTCTTTTCGGCGGACGCGGTATGAAGGCCGGCGAGCAGTACGAAATCGATTTCGGGGATGGAGTCCGCGGTGTTTACAGGCCATGGTCGAATAAGAACCTTTATGCCCAGCAAGGGGAATTCGAACTGGTGCTCCCGGACCGACCCGATGGCAAAAGCGTCGAGCGAGCCTTCGAGCGAATGGAATCTCTGGGCATCAAGGCGGGGGCCGCCACGCCAGAGGATGCGGAGCTGCTTTATCTCCACAAACAGGCCTATCTCACCAAAGCCGACCGTGATTCGGAATACAAACGCATGGTGGAGGAACTGGACCGCAGGGCGGCGGGCAAGGAAGAACGCATCCGCGAGATGCGGGGATTCTGGGAGAAGCGTCTGGGTGTCAAGGATCTGACCCGGATGTCGGGATACGACCCTCTGGGTGAGCATCAGCTCGCCTTCAAAGGCGTCGCTAAAGGCGGTGGATATCGCCATCAATACCGTTTTGACCTGTCGGATGATGATCTTGAAAAGCAGATGAAGGGTTACGGCCTTTATCACCGGCTGACCAACGGTGAGGACCTGCCTTCATTCATTGAGACGGTGTTGGACAACAACGGCGCGATGGTGAGCACCGTGGAAAAACTTCGTGCAGGCATTCCGGTCGGCGGCATGTCGCCTGTGGCGGATATGGACACCGGTGGTGCCAGCTACTTTTTCGCCCGCATCAAGAAGCTGCCGACCGCCGGGCGGTCCTCCGATGTGGGGCTGTATTTCAAAAAGCGCATGCTCCGACGCATGGACGCCATCAGTTACGACCACGACGCCTTCGGGCGCGTTCGGGACGAATACGTTTCGAACCATCGCGGGAGCACACCGACTGAATGGAAACAGTTCGCCAGGAGGGGCGGCAATGAGACCATTTTCAAGTACTCGGTCACCCTGCTCGACAACATTGACGTGATCGTAGTGGGCAGTGACCGGGAGAAAAAACGCCTGGTCGATGCATTCTTGAAACGCAGGATTTCAGAGTTGCCCGACGGCCGCAAGGTCGAGGACATCGTGCTGGTGAGGTGATTATGAAGGAGTTCATCGAGAAGGAAAAAGCCAAACTCCAGGACCTGTTCGCACCGTTCAACGACGGCGGCTCCTGGATGAGTCTGGTCGAACCCGGTCGGGACTCTGTGCGCCTCGGCATCGTGGACAGCTACACCATAATCCGTGTGGCCCCGCACTTCGATGCCGAGGGTGAAGTCAAGCGGGTTGATTTCTGGCTCTTCGTTAAAACGGTCGGCTACGACGAAGGATTCCAGCACGCGCACACCGTCAAGGTAGTCGGCTGGTCCCAGGGGGACACCTATTTGCTCGATCTCGTTGATGACCGCAACCGGAAGTACCACATCGAGTTGATCTTCCCGGATCAGGAGCCGGAACTGGCTTCAGATTGGAGCAGCTGGCGGAGGTACAAGATGCGGAACCGGGATCGGTTCTCCCTTATAGATGCGGACCTGATGACCGAACACCGGCAAATCGCGGAGGAATGGGAATGAAACTGCGTTACATGATTGAGCATGCCCTGCGCGACCGTATCAGGGACTCGCGGTACGAACCTGTCGGCGTCTGGGTCCAGGGATCGGGGCCCGGGCTGGATCTGGTGATCGAGTTCCTGCCCGGTAATACCGATGCCCGCGAGGAAGCCGATTGGATCATCAACCGCCTGGTGGAAAACGACATCAGATCTCTGCCCGAGGATTTTCTGGCCTACCATCAGACCACGCTCCCTGCTTACCGCGGCATGCGCGGCCCCATCATCGAAACCGACGAATTCTCTTCGACAGACGCCTGCGCGCGGCTCCTCCTGGACAAGATCGCATCCGGCCGAATCTCCTGACCCCCCTCCGACACTTTCAGACGGGCTCCGGTAGATATCACAGCGACAGGGCTCTCCGCCCGTCCCGCGGGCTGCGATCCGCGGACGGAACGAGCGCCCCACCGGCATAAACCGGATTGTCGTGACATGACCGGAGAACCGAATGGAGCTATTCGCAACCGACCGTGACCGGCTGGCGTTCCTGCTGGAAACAGACGCCGCGCTTGACCTGGACTTCGAGGCGCTCGAAGCCCAGGGGCGCGATGTCTCGGAGGAACTGCCTCCTGAGAAACGGCCCAAATACATCACCAATTACATCGGCTCGAAGCAGAAGCTGGTCGATTGGATTTGGAAGCACACCCCGGAGGGAGTGTCATCGGTGGCCGACGCCTTTTCAGGGTCGGCGGTTGTGGCCTACATGTTCAAGACCAAGGGCCTGCGGGTCCTGGCCAACGACCGTCTCCACTACTGCTATCACGCCGCCCGGGCCATTATCGAAAACAACAGCGTCCGGCTCAGCGACGAGGACGTGGAGGCGCTACTGGCCGACAATCCCAAGGCCGGGAGCTTCGTCCGCGACAACTTCAAGGGCATCTTTTTCGCCAAGGGCGTCCACGCCCTGATCGATACGATCCGGGCCAATGTGGACCGGCTCTCGGGCTTCAAGAAGGACCTGGCCCTGTTCGCCCTGGGCAAGACCTGCATGTCCGGCAAAGGCGGCTTCGGTCATTTCTCGTCGTCCACCCGTTACGGAAAACGGGAGGACAGCCCCGAGGAGTTCAAAGCCCGTTTCCGCAAAAACACGGCCCGCATCAACGCCCTGGTTTTTAATAACGGCAAGGATTGTAAGGCTTTACGCAAAGATATCAACGAGTTCCTGCCGGAAGCCAAGGTCGATCTCGCCTATTTCGATCCGCCCTACGCCACGGAGTTCTCGACCACGAATTACGAAAAGGCGTACCACTTCGTGGAAGGGCTGATGACCTATTGGAAGGGGCTCAACCTCGTCGAGGGATCGAAGACCAAGCATTACGAGACGGATCACAAGACCGTGACCCGTGCCAATGCGGCCGGGTTCTTCGAGACCTTCCTCGGCAACGCGAAGCATATCCCTCACTGGCTCATCTCTTATCGCGATCACGCGCATCCGACCGAACGGGAGATGCGTGGAATCATCACATCCCTTGATCGTGATTCGAGCATGCGCTCCCGAGATCATCATTACGCCATCACATCGCGTCACGGCGACGCCTCCCACGCCAAGGAACGGTTGTTCATCTGTTCCCGTTCGGCGGGACGGTCCACCAAGGCGGACGCCGACGCATCCACCGAGACCATGACCGCGCAGGCGATCTGGGAGGAAACGGAGAATGAAGTCCGCTACCGAGTACTGGACCCGGAGCGGTTCGTACCGGACAGCTTCCGACGCAAGACGCTCGAGGGCGTCGAAGGCGTGGCCATCATCATCGGACGGTTGAAAAAAGAGTTTGTCCCCGAAGGCGGCAATCCGCGCTCCATGGTTCTTCAGGCCTACAGGTTCGTACGCAAAACGGAACGGAACCCCGACGGCTGGACCATGGAAAAGGCCAAGGAATGGATCGGGAAGAACGATGCCGACAAGGCGGCTGATGCCGCCCTGCGGGTGGATGCCAATCTTCGTGCATTGGCCGACGCCCCGTTGGGGGACTCCGTCGATCTGCTCACCTGTCAGGCGGGCAAGGCGGACCCCGTCCGGGTCACCGGATTCATGGGCAGCAAGTACCTGATGCTCGGATGGATCGATCGTCATGTGCCCAAAGACGCGGAAAGCCTTCTTGACGCCTTTTCCGGCGGCGCGAACGTGGCCTACCACTTCAAGCGCAAGGGGTTGAAGGTCATCGCCAACGACCTGCTGCGCTTTCCCTATCACCTGGCGCGGGCAGTTATCGAGAACTCCAACGAGACCTTGAGCGACAAGGACGTCGAGAGGCTGCTCGCTCCGAATCCGGACGCCGGGACGTTCATCGTGGATCATTTCTACGGCTATTACTACACCAAACCGGTGCTCCGCTGGCTGGACCAGGTGTGGGCGAACATCCAGAGGCTGCCGGGGTACAAGAAGGACCTGGCGCTGGCCGCGCTCGGAAACACCGTGAAATCAAAGAGCGCCTTCGGTCAGTTTTCCCGCTCCAAGATGAACCGAAAAGCAGACCTGGAGACGGCGGCCAGCTTGGAACAGTCGCAGCTGTCCAATCCGCCCCTGTCGAAATTCATCGAATCCTTCAGGCGGTCCATCCGACAGCTCAACAACCTCGTGTTCGACAACGGGAAGGAGTGCAAGGCCTTCAATCTGGATGCGACCGAGGCCGTCCGGCGGTACGGATCAGATGTCCTTTACCTCGATCCGCCCTATGTGACCGAGTTCGGGAGCAACGACTACGAGGATTCCCTGCATTTCATCGAAGGGCTCATGACCCGCTGGGCGGACAAGGCGATCCACTCGAATCCGCGCAGGAATTTCCCTTCGAGAACACGATACACCAAGGAGTCGATTCGGTCCCTGCTCGAGACCTTGTCGGCGGAGGCACGCACTCGTTACGGCACGGTGCTGCTTTCTTATCGAGACCGGGCGTTTCCGCGCGAGGAGGAAATCCAACGAATCCTCGCCGAGCACTACGGCCTGGTCCGGGTCCGCGGGATGGAGGTCGACTACAACATCGCCAAAGACATCGGTCGGGAGGGCAAACACGCCCGGGAACTGCTCTTTGTCTCTTCCAAGCCCAGAAGTTCCCCCCGGTCCGCGGCGGCGTCCCGGAGCACGCTTTGTCATACCTCCATTCCCGTAGTTATCGACGCCTCGGCACCAACGGGCTTGAGCACGGAAGCGTTGGATGTCCCAAGGAACGCCGGTGACCCGAAGTTCACGTTCGTCCTCTGCCGTGTCGGCACCAACAAGAACGGTGATCATTTCACTCCCGATGAGCTGGCGACCCGCTACACCACGGCCGTCAACAAGAAGATCGATCTCAAGCATTCCCAGGAATTCACGGACATCGTCGGCGGCATCGTCTCAGCCGAATTCGTCGAAGACGAAAACGGCGGGCGCGTCGAATGCGTCGGTGAACTCTTCGTATCGGACAGTCTTCATGCACAGCTGGCCTACAAGCTGATCCGTAAAGGGATCGTCACCCAGGTGTCGATGGAGTGCGATTACGAGGAAGGCGAGTGCTCGATCTGCGGCAAACGGGTGCAGTCGAAAGATGACTACTGCATCCACCTGCGCAAACACAAGGGCGGCGAGTTCCAGGATAAACCTGTCTACGAAACCCTGCACGGCGTGACATTCACCGGTCTCGGCCTCCTCGACCGCAAGGGTGCCGATGATAACGCCCGCATCACCCAGGTCGCCTCCGAGCGAGGCGGAGAAACCCTAACCGTTGAAGAAGGAGGTCCACCGATGGACGAAAAGCAGAAAGCGAAAAACGAGGCGGCCGAAGCCGCCGCTCAGAAGAAAGACGACGGCGGTGGTGCCGTCGATGACAAGGCGCGCGTGAAAGAGCTCGAGAAAGAGAATCAGGAGCTCAAACAGCAGGTGCTCGCCTTGCAGAAGAAGCTCGAGGAAATGGAAGCCGAACGCAAGGCCGCTGCCAACCGCACCCGGGCGCAAAAGCTCATCCGCATGATGGAGGAACAGAACATCTCCTTCGGCTCGGACGAGGAGCGCGAGAAGGAGATCGAGCGTCTCGCCGGACTCTCGGACGAGGCCTTCGCGGCCACGGAAACCGCCATGGATCGGATGATCCGGTCAAGCGCCGAGAAGGCGGAGAAACAGAAAGAAGAAGACGGCAAGGACTCCGCCAAAACGAAGGCCGAGTCCCATAAGAAGGACACCCCCATGCGCAGCGACGCCGGTGTCCGGCCGAAGGACGTGGATGACCAGAAGAACAGCCTCGAAGACAAGCTCAAGAACGGCTTCATGGCCGCCTATCGGCACCGTGTGGCGTCGGCCGCGGGCGAGCCCGTCGCAACCAACTGATAAGGAGGAAAGAACATGCCTTTCATCAATCCCAATCATCGCGGCCTCGCTTACGGCGACGGCTACATGCAGGGTGACGGTCAACTCGGCCAGGTAGTGAAGATCTCCGGCGACGACCTGTTCGCCGTGAACACCGACCCGACGGCCAAGTCGTTCGGCATTCTGATCAAGGACTACAACAACGGCGAGATGCCCGGCATTTACTGCATGGGCGGCGTCTACGAGACCGACGTCTTCGAGGGGACCGTCAATCCCGGCGACGACCTGAAGGTCTCGGCGAACGGCAAACTCACGGCGGGCGTCCAGGCCGGCGAGGAAGTGATCGCCCGGGCCATCTCCGCCTCCGGCGGAACGATCAAGTTCCGGATGCTGATCTGATTAGAGGAGGATATCTACTATGGAGACGACCCAAGTGAACGTGCACAGCCAGGAATACATGGAAACGATGGCGCGACTGATGTCCGAGGCGCTGGAATCCCCGGATGGGATGCGCGCCCTGGCCGCGGCCATCGCCGCGCCCATCGAGCAGGAGATCAAGCGCAAGGAGATCTCCTCGCTGCTGCTGACCCGCCATACCCTTCCCAAGGGCGAGCGGCCGCTCTACCAGAAGAAGCCGAAGGTCAAGGCGTACTGGATCAGCAACGAGGGCGAAGCCCAGGAACAGGAGCTGGGAAAGGACGAGGTGGAGTTTCCCACCCACCGCATCCATTCCGCGCCGATGGTCGACGTGTCGGTGCTCAAGAACGGCAATATCGGTACGTTGATGGACATTCAGACCTCGGCGGCCGACGAAATCCGCAAGGAGATCGACAAGCGGACCATCACCGTGCTTTCCGCTTCGGTCCCGGCGGGAAACACCGTCGAGGTCACCGGAAACACGCTGACCGAGGAAGCCCTGAACGAGGCCGTTTCGATCATCGAGGACCTCGAACTTTCCGTGAAGTACATCGTCATGCGGGGCCGGCGGTTCAACGATCTGCGCGGCTGGAACCTCGATCCTCAGACCAAGGCCGAGCTGCGAGCCAAGGGCGTGATCAAGAACTACGGCACCGGAGGCATTCTGCTCACCGCGGCCCAGTCCCTCGATGAAGTGTTGCTTATCCCCGATGAGGAGGTGGGCAAAATGCCGGTGAGGGAAAACCTCAAGACGGAAGCCATCGAGCAGAAGACTCGGTTCAAGACGGGCTGGCTGGTCTGGTCGGAAATGGGACAGGGCGTAACCCGCCCGGACGTCGTGGCCAAGATCAAGATTCTCGGCTGATGGAGGTGATTCGAAATGAAGAAGGTAAAAAACGTCCGTCCGGGCGTCCTCATCATAGCCGATGCGCGATTGCGTCTTGAGCCTGGCGAGGTATTGGAGGTCGAATACCTGACCGCCCACATGGAGCAGGCCTTGTCCGCGGGACACCTGACCCGTATCGGCCAAGAGAGAACGAAGGCGTCGCAACCATCTGAAAAGCCGGAACATCCACCCAAGGAACCCGACGAGAGCGACCTGTCCAAAGTGACGGCAACCGAAGCGATCTCCCGGATCGGTACTGAAAGCGATACGGACCTGCTCAAAGCCCACCTTGCCAACGAAAAGCGGCGCACGGTCATAGACGCGCTGAAGAAGCGACTGGCGGAGGTGGACGGTGGCGCTGAGTGATTTCGTTACAACGCTGAGAACCGACCTGTCGGACCCGGCCGGTGAGCTGTTCACCGACGAGGTATTGCAGCGCTGCATCCTCAAAGGCGTCCACCGACTGGCCCGTGATCTGGAGATATCCCTTTCGGTCGCAAACGGCGAGATCGTTCCGGAACCTGAAGGGGAAACGCTCGAACTGCTTCTGCTGCTCGGCCAGATTCATGCATGCCAGGTCATGCGTGCGACCACGGCGAACGCGTTCTCGTTTTCAAGCGGCGACAAACGGGTAGACAAAACCAAGCAGCCCCAACACTGGGCCGAACTCGAAGAGGACCTGAAGGCCGTCTACAAGCAGCGATTGAGCGATATCAAACCGGGAGCCGCTGCGTCGCCTGAGGACTACATCATCACGCCCGGTGGTCTCAACCCGCTGATCTACGAGCAAGGAAGCGATCTGTGACTCTTTTGAGCGATCCGGAAAAGATCCGCGCCGCCGATGATGTGAAAGAACTCATCCTGGCGTCCGGACAAGAGGCGATGCTTCTGCGTGCCGTTCCCGGCGAGCGACTCTATGGCTCTGATGACGCCGCTTTTGAGGAGGTCGGCACCTTTTCGCTCGAGTTCGTCGAGACTCCACCGGAAGACCTGAACAACAAAATCGACGCCGTAGCGTGTGTTTTGCCGGTCCAGGATGTTCGACCGGAAGATCGCGTGCAGACCGGCGCAGACGCATTCCGTATTCAAACCGTGGAAGAAGAGCGACTGTTCGGCGTAATCACCCACAAGGTCATCAAACTGGTCCGGCTGCATGGGAGTTAAACGTTTTGGAGACTGGGACAAGGCCAAGGCGAAGCTGGCCGCAAACCCCGGCCCCCGTCTCGCCCTCGCCCTGCGTCAGGCGACGATCAAGAATGCGCTGCTCCTGGTCCGGGAGATCAAGCGCGGCATCCGCAGCCAGGCTCCCGGCGGAAAGCCGTTCGTCAAGCTCGCCGAAAGCACCATCAAGCGCAAGGGCTCCAGCAAAGCCCTGATCGATACCGGCTTCCTGGTCAATTCCATCACCCAACGCATTCTGGCTGATCGGGCTTTTGTCGGACTGCTCAGAGGCACCGTCAACAAGGACGGCGACGATCTGGTGAATATCGGTGCCGTGATGGAGTACGGAGCCACCATCCAGCACCCGAACGGAGCGGTCATCGTTATCCCGCCTCGTCCCTTCCTTCATCCCACTATGGAAAAGTATCGCAAGCAGATCATCGAGAATTACCGGCAGGCCATCCGCACGGTGCTCTGATCCCCGCCCGACACTTCCCGAGCCGCTCCGGTAGATATTCAGCGGAAACATAACTGTCCGTTCCGCGGGTATCGCTGCGGGCGGCCTTTGAAACCGGAGGTGCCGGACCTTGGAAACCGTTCGAATCGTTGTTGAAAGCTTCATCCGCCTTGTCAAGGCGGAGATCGACCCGGATGCGGTGCTTGTCGCCGCGGACGACGTGTTCGAAGTGCCCAAGGTTCCCAGCCTCATCCTCCAGGGACCCACACTGGTCGAGAACGGCGACCGCCGCACCCAGGCGCGCATGGTGGAAAAGGATGTTCCGAACCTGACCTACGAAGAATGCCGCCATCCCCGCCTCTATCACCTGGATTTCGACGTCATCGTCACCGCCGCACATGAAGGCGAGTTGCTCGATCTGCAGGAAAATGTCGCCCGATTCTACCAGCGCCACCCGGTTCTGATCGTGGAAGACCGCGGAACGATCAATCTCACCGAGATCACCCCGCTCGGGGGATTGCGCCGCGTGAACCTGTCGGACCTCCGCCAGAGCAGCGGCCGGTGTCGAATCGAGGACTGCCCCGTCTACGACGGCGTCGTGCTGACGGGCCCGCTGGTCAAGGACAGGAAATTCGAGTTCCGGGACGGCGTGGAGGAGGACCGGCTCTACACACCATGAAATAAGGAGGCACTGTCGTGATCGAAATCAAAAATCTGCTCTTTCAGCCTTTGACGTTGCACATCGCGGGCGACGGTCGGGGCCTGCACCTGAATCCCCGTGAAATCAGAAGCATCAACGACGACGACCTTTCGCCCGAGATAGAAGCCGCGGCGAAACGAGGTCTCGTCTCGCTTTCCGGAGGGTCGGCACCGCCGGAAACAATCCCCCGTTCTGAAAAGCCGCTCGATGAACCGCCGGAACAGGAAGACGGCGGAAAACCCAAGCCCAAACGGCGCAAGCGGAGGTAGACCATGGCGACATATCTTTCACCCGGCGTTTACACGCGGGAAATCGATTTCAGCTTTTATGTGAAACAGATCTCCACTTCCTCTTGCGGCATGGTGGGCGTGGCCGAGCGCGGTCCGATCAACAAACCGGTGCTGGTCACCAGCTGGGAACAGTTCATCAACAAATTCGGCTCCTATCTGCAGGCCGGCTACCTGGCCTACGCCGCAAGAGCTTTTTTCGACAACGGCGGTTCGGTGCTCTATGTGAACCGTATCGCCCACCTTTCCGATCCGACGGACAGAGACAGTCTGACCGCCGTGAAGGCCTCGGCGACGCTGAAGGACCGGCGTGCGGCCGCAGCGGCGCTCGAGACCGGCACCGAGGGGACCGACCGCATTGCCTGGACGGCACGGCAGGCCGGTGCCGCCGGAAACGACATCACCGTCGAACTCATCGCTTCAGGGATTGATACGCCTCTTTCGGTGGATGTCACCGGCCAAGCGATCACGGTGAACCTTTCGACAGACAGCGCCGGCGACCCGTCCGCAACGGCGGATCAGGTCGTAGCAGCCATCGCTGCGAAAGCGGAGGCCGACGCCCTGGTCCAGACAGCTTCCGAGGATGCCGGTGTCGTACAACCGGCCGCGGCGGCGAACCTTGCAGGCGGCCAGGACGCCCAGGACACTCTACGCGTATTCGCAGAGAATGAAGGCGTCTGGGGAGACCGCATCAGCGTCCGGATCGAAGACGGATCGCTCGACCCTGCGGGATCGTTCAACCTCGTGGTCCGCTACAAGGATGATGTCGTGGAGGTCTTCAAAGACCTGTCCATGGACGAGGCTGCCCCGAACCATGTCGAGCTGGCCGTCAACGAGCGTTCCGATTTCATCACCGTCGAAGACCTCGGAGCGTCTTCAGGCGTCGCGGAGGATCGTCCGACGACCGGCTTGAGCGCTCTTTCCGGAGGCGACGACGGGCTTACGGGCCTTGACGACGCCGACTACACCGGGGACCCGTCGCAGCATACCGGCTACTACGCTTTCGATGAGATCGACGCGCTCAACATGATCATGGTGCCGGGCGTGACCACGGCGGAGGTGATTCATGCAGGCGTCACATATTCGGAGAACCGCAAGGACCTGATGCTCCTCGCCGAAACGCCGCTCATGCTGGAACCGCTCGAAGCGGTGGATTTCCGCAAGGGACAAGGCATGTACAACCATGCGGCGTTCAACTCATCCTATGCGGCGCTCTACTACCCCTGGATCGAGATCAACGACCCGGTCACGGGCAAGCGGAAACTGATTCCGCCGTGTGGTGCCATCGCCGGCTGTTTCGCCCGCAGCGATCAGAAGAGCTATGTATGGTATGCCCCTGCGGGCATCGACCGCGGACGCATCTTCAACGCGCTGTCCCTGGGATACAAAACCAGCCGCGGCGAACGGGACGTTCTCTATCCGGAGGGCGTCAACGTGATCGCCTCCTTTCCCGACACCGGAATCAATATCTGGGGCCAGAAAACGCTGCAGAGCCAGCCGTCGGCCTTGGACCGCGTCAATGTCCGGCGGCTGATGATGTATATCGAGGAGGCCATTGCCGAGTCTTCCCGCTTCGTGGTCTTCGAACCCAACAACCCGCAAACCTGGCGGTCGTTAGTCCGATTGATCAATCCGTTCCTACAGGACATCAAGGACAAGGGCGGATTCTACGACTTCGCCGTCCAATGCGACGAGGAGACCAACACCCCGGCCGTGATCGACCGGAACGAGCTCGTGGCACGCATCTTCGTCAAGCCCACCAAGACGGCGGAATTCATCGAGCTCAACTTCGTGCTCACCGCTACGGGGGCCGACTTCAAAGAAATCTTCACGACGGGGTAAGGAGGTAAACCATGCGCAGCGGCAACATGCCCAAGAGCTTGTATCAAAACTGGCAATTCGCCGTCGAGGTCAACGGCTTCGATGTGGCGCTTTTCAAGAAGGGCCAGGAGCCCAAAACCGAGTTCGAAGAAGTCGCTTTCGCTCCGGCCGGTTCGATGTTCGACCAGAAAGTGGCCGGGCGCGTCAAGTTCGAGGACATCAACCTGGAAAAAGGGGTTCTCCAGGACGGCTCCGACGAGGCCGCCCGGGAGTGGATCAAGAAGCAGGTGGACGTCAACGCCGTGGTCGGGGGGCTTCCCAACGACTACATGCGCGACATCGACATCGTCCGTTACGACCGCACCGGAAACGAAACCCGGCGTTGGACCCTGCACGGCGCGTGGATCAAGGTCCTGGAATACGACGAGCTCGAGGGCGCGAACACGGACAACACCATCGAGAAGCTCACCATCAGCTACCAGTACTGGACCTGATCCAAGGAGATGAACCATGCACGTTTTTGAACTACCCAGCGGCGTCGAGGTCGAGCTTCGGGAAATGACCGGAGCCGAGGAGGAATTGCTCACCAATCAGCGGCTCATCCGCACCGGAGATGCGGTGAATCAGGTGCTCAGGAACTGCATCGTCCGCCTGGGCGACAACGATGAACCGGTGCTGAAGGACGTGCTCGACCTGCTCTCAGGCGACCGCCTCTTCATCCTGGTCAAGCTGCGGCAGATTTCCCTCGGTAACGAAGTGGAACTGGTACTCACCTGTACGAATCCGGCATGCCGCGCGACGAATCTGGTGACCATCGACATCGAGGAGCTTGAAACGACTCCTTACGGAGAGGACCGGGAATTCGACTTCACGCTGCCCGGCTCGGACCGCAAGGTGCGGTTCGGCTACCTGGACGGTCACAAGGAGAAACGGTTGGCCGCTCTCAAAGAGCCTTCCATCTCTTCGGCCATGCTCATCCGCATCATCGATATCGACGGAGCGGCCCCGAGCAAGAAGCTGATGAACGATATGTCACTCCGTGACCGCAGCGCCCTGCGGCAGGAGATGCTCCGGGTCGATGCGGGGGTCGATACCACGCTGGAGGTCGACTGCGAGTCCTGCGGAACACGTATCCGCACCCGGCTGGAGGCGGAACCGGGTTTTTTGTTCCCCGGAGTTCGCTTGTAAGGGACGCCTTCTTTCTCGCCTACGGCGGGCTCCATTGGAGTTATTCGGAAACACGCGCGCTGCCGCTTCGGGTCCGCCGCGAATTCGTGGAGGCCCTGGAGCGGCAGCTTGATTTTGAGCGTGAGGAATTGGAGCGCAACCGAAAATGAACGGAGATCTCGGACTCGGCGTCATCGTATCGATGAAGGACGCGTTCTCGCAGAACGCGGCCAGGGTTCAGACGTCCATGCAGTCGCTGGATGCCACGGTCGCCGCTTCCAGCGAGCGCATGACGCGCAACCTCGACCGCATCCAAAAAGGCACCATGATGATCGGCGCGGGCCTGGCGCTCATGGCCGTGCCGGTCGGTCTTGTCGCCTCCACCGCTGCCACGCAAAAGGCGCTGGGCGAACTGTCCTCCCTTGGTGTCAAGGACCTGCGGGCCATCGAGGACGCCGCGGAATCCTTCACCAACAAATGGTCCGGATCGAACAAAGCGGAATTCATCACCGCCGCCTATGACGTTCGCTCGGCCCTCTCGGGATTGACCGATGAGGCGGTCGGGTCGTTCACAGCCATGGCCGCTCTCACGGGCAAGGCCACCAAAGCGACCACCGAAGAAATGGTCGGGACGTTCACCACGGCCTACGGCATCTTCAAGCCTCTCATGCAGGACATGTCGGATGCGCAGTGGGCCCGCACCTTCGCCGGAGCCATGGCTCAGACGGTCGCTTCTTTCAAAACCAACGGCCGCCAGATGGCCGACGCCATCAAGAACATCGGCGCAGTGGCGGCATCATCCAATGTCCCCTTGCAGGAGCAGCTCGCCATACTCGGGCAGCTCCAGACCACCATGCCCGGTTCGGAAGCCGGAACCCTGTACAAGGCGTTCATTATGAAAGCCGCCGAGGCAGGCGAGAAACTCGGGCTGTCGTTCGTCGATTCGACGGGACGGCTGAAAGGGATCATCGCCATCCTCGAGGAGATCAAAGGACGCTTTCCCGACCTGTCCCAGGCCGCCGCCCAGGTGGAAATCAAGAAGGCTTTCGGCTCCGATGAAGCCGTGAAATTCCTGCTGCAGATGTCCCAGGGCGCGGAAGCGCTGGAGAGCAATATTCAATCCGTCGCCCGGGCCATGAAGACCGGCACCGCCGTCACCGAAGAAATGGCTCAAGCGATGAACATGGACATCGGCAGCCAGTTCAAACTCCTGTGGCAGCAAATCGCCAATCTGTCCGAAATCCTCGGCCGCACGCTGCTTCCGGTGGTCACGCCGATTATCCAAGGCATTTCCAAGGCCGTGCTCTTCTTTCAGAAACTGGCCAAGTCCATGCCCGGGCTGACGCGGGTCCTTCTCACTCTGTCCATGGCCCTGGGTGCGGTGCTCGCGGTCGTCGGCGGCGTGATTGCAGCGGCTGGAACCATCGGGCTGATGCTTCCCGCCATCAAAGCGGGTCTCGCGGCCATGGGCGCTGCCGTAGCCGGTGTAGGTTCAGCCTTCGCCACCTATTTTTTACCGGTGGTGGCCGTCATCGGCGGTGTGGTGCTGGCGGTCTATCTGCTCAGACGGGCGTGGGAGACCAATTTCGGCGGTATCCGCGACATGGTCTTGGGCGCATGGGAGAAGGTGAAACTCGTTTTCCAGGGCATTCGCGAGCTTATTTCATCCTTGAGCGGCGGTTCGGGTCGCATGTCCGCAGAGCTGGCCAGGAAACTCGAGCAGGCGGGTCTGATGGGGCTCGTCGTCACGGTGTTCCGCATCTATTACCGGGTGCGGCAGTTTCTGACCGGCTTGTGGCAGGCCTTTTCCAGCGCCTTTGGAAAGATAAGAGCGATTCTCGAACCGGCGGTCCGGGCGCTCATGCAAGCCTACGGCGCTCTCTACAAGGCCGTTTTTTCGGTCCTGGAGATCTTCGGGCTGGCGGCCACATCGACCGACGCATCATCCTACCGCAGTCTGGGCGAGACCCTGGGATCGATCCTGGGAGTGATCGCAAAGGTCGGGGCCTATCTGCTCAAATTCGTGATCTACAACCTGGCGGCGGTCATCAAAGTCGTCACGTGGGTTGTGGGTGCGGTCGTCTGGCTGGGCAAAACCATCGTCACCGCCTTCATCGAGGCGGGAAAGTTCATTTACAAGTTCTTCCTTCCGATCCGGCTCCTGGTCCAGGCGCTTCGCATGGTGGGACGGGTCGTCTACGCGGTTTGGCAGGTCCTCACCGGCGACATCTCCGTGCTCGACGGATTGAAATCCATCGGTGGTGCCGTGTTCGATTTCCTGGCCACACCATTTCGGTGGGCCCGGGATGTGATCGTCGGCGTCTGGAATTTCATCAGGGGGTTGTTCTCGTCCATCGGACGGTTATTCACCGCCGTCGCATCGTCCCTGGTCGCCGCGTTCATGGACCTGCCCTTGGTGCGAACCTTGCGGGATGTATTCGGAGCGGTGCGAAGTTTCTTCTCGGGCGACACCACATTTTTCGAAGCAGGCAAACGGATTCTGATCGCTCTGGGAAAAGGCATCTGGTCGGCGGTGACCTATCCGTTCGAGCTTCTCAAAAAGGCACTCGGCTGGCTCAGAAAACTGTTGCCCTTTTCCGATGCGGAAACCGGCCCCCTTTCGAGCCTGACAGCCTCGGGCGCGGCTATTCTGAAGACCCTCGCCGAGGGGATGGCCGGTTTGCTGTCGCTGCCCGGCAAGGTCCTCGGCATGGCGTTCAAGGGCATGCTCTCCGCGGTTCAATGGGTATGGCAGGGCATCAAGTCCTTGGGCTCCGGAATCCTTTCGGCGTTGACCGGACCGTTCCGAAAAGGTGTCGAGATTGCCGCGTCTGTGTGGCGCGGCGTCACGGATGCGGCCGCCGCCGCTTGGAACGGCATCAAGACCATCGGTGCTTCGACGTTCGATGCCGTGGCATCGCCGTTCCGCTGGATCGGTGACATAGCCGGAAAGGTCTGGGACGGGATTCGCTCCACGTCGGCTGAACTCTGGAGCGGACTGGGCAATCTTGCCCAGTCGACCTGGTCCTTCGTGAGCGCTCCGTTCACATGGATCGCCGATGCGGCATCCGGTGCGTGGAGTCATATCACCAACGCCGCATCAGTGGCGTGGGACAGTCTCAAATCCATGGCGCAAAACGCCTGGGAGTGGATCAAGGCCCCGTTCGAAGGGCTCGCCACGGTCGCCTCCTCTGCTTGGGAGAAGGTGAAAAACGCCGCATCCGGTGCATGGAATTCCGTCACCTCCACGGTTTCCAACCTGGCCGGCAGCGCGTTCGAAAGTGGAAAAGCGATCCTCACAACGGTGGGTGATGGGATCAAGTCGGCCGTGACCGCGCCGTACCGGGCGGCCAAGTCGGCCTTATCGTTCGTCCGCGACCTATTGCCGTTTTCCGACGCCAAGGAGGGTCCGCTGGCGAACCTGACAAGAAGCGGCGCGGCGCTGATCGAAACCATCGCCCGTGGAATCACTCAGACCGCGACGGCCCCGGCGGAGGCGCTCGCAAAGGCTTTCGGTTTCATGGGCGATCTGGCGGGACGGATCGCGGTTCCTTCAGCCTTGGCCGGGACGCTGGCGTTGACGCCCGTTGTTACCGGTGACCTTCCTGCCGTCGCAGGGCCTGTTGGCGGCCCGGAGTCGGCGGCGATTGAATCGGCGCTGGGTGCTCAACCGGCATCCGACCAAGCCCGCCTCCTCGGAGAGACCAGGGGGGCGCTGACCCCCGGTGCTACAGGATCGGTGGGTGAACCCGCCGGAGAGAGTCTGAGAACGGTCCTCGACGCCTTGATTGGAAAACTCGACGCGCTGGCGGATCGGCCCATCGAAGTGGCCGTCACCACGCTGCTGGACGGGCGGCAGGTCGCTCAATCGGTGTACCGGGATATTCGCGAACGAAAGATCAAAAACTACGAGACGCTGTGAGGGGAAATTGTATCAAAAGGAGATAACGGCCTACCTGGTGGATGTGGAAACCGGTGACTATCTGGATTTCCAGTACAACCCCAACGACATCCTGGACGACAAGAGCACGGCTTACGCCGCCATCAAGATACCGGGGATGAGTCATCCCCGCTACCAGTACGTGGCGGGCGAACCGCGCAAGATCGGCTTCAAATTGCTGTTCTTCAAGGGACCTGTCAAGGAATCCGTGGACTGGCTGCGCTCGCTGCTCTATCCCGAGCATGCCGGAACCATGCTGAAAAACACGCCGCACCGCGTGCTTTTCATGTTCGGCGATCTCTATCCGGGCGTGCTTTGCGTGGTCCGCCAGGTAAAGGCCCGCTATTTCCACCTCTTCGACCGTGACAACCTGCTGCCTCAGCATGCGGAGGTGGACATGATTCTTGAGGAGTACATCGACGAATCGGTGGACTATTCGGAGGTGCGCGGATGATCGGACGACGATCCAGGTACGCAACCGCCATCCTTTACACCGGTGGTGCGGAGGAGTTCTTGGGCATTCGGGTTCCTGGTGACGCCGCGCCCAGGCCCGACGACCGCTTCTATACGGTTGTCGACGGGGACCGGCTGGACCTGTTGGCCCATCGCTATCTGGGCCGGGCCGATCTGTGGTGGATCATCTGTGATTACAACGACATCTTTTTCCCCATGGAACTGGAGCCGGGGTCGGTCCTGCGAATTCCCTCGGTGGAACACGTGAACATGCGCCTGCTGGATTGAGCCCCCCCGTCCGGTCCTTCGACCCGACACCTCGCCCCCCGCGCCGGTAAGTATTCGGTGGATGCCGCCCGAAGTGCGGCTCGACCGGAGATCGGCGTATGGACCTTGACACATTCAAACCGACATTTCTGATCCAGATCGAAGGGCAGCAGCTCTCCGCGGACATCACCCAGGAGATCACCTCGTTCGTCTTCGAGGACAACGAGGAGGAACTCGATGTCCTGGAACTCTCGGTCACGGACCGCAATCTGCAGTTCGTGGACGATCCCTTGTTCCAGGAGGGCAACGAGATCGTCGCCCGCTTCGGATACGTCGGCAATCTATCGCCGCGCAAGAAAGCGGTCATCAAGGACATCGATTACGACTTCCCCGAAAACGGCGACCCCACGATCCGCATCAAAGCCTACGACAAGGGTTTCAAGCTGGCCGGAAAGGAAAATCAGAAGGTCTGGCAGAAGCCCGCTCCCGGCATCCTCTACTCGGAGATCGCCGAACAGATCGCCGGTACCAACGGCCTCACCCCTGTGGTGAAGCCCACGAAGGGTAAGCACCTCCGTGTGGTTCAAAGCAACACCTCGGACGCGCAGTTCCTCAAGGAGTTGGCGGGAAAGGCCCGCGACCGGGACGGAGACGGCGTAACGGGGTACGTCTTTTTCATCCAGGACGACGAGCTGCATTTTCATCCCCGCGAACTGGACAAGGGCCCCGCCGTGGTTCTCGAGTATTTCACAGACCGCAAAGGGGTTCTGCGTTCGTTTCGACCGTCGACCCAATCCCAGGGAGCCAAGGGTGCCGGCGTGGAGACGAAAGCGGTTGGCGTCGATCCGCGCAAGAAAGAGCCGGTCGAACACAAGGCCGAAAACGAAACCACGACCGAACGCACCTCTCTCGGCAAACGGACTTACCTGGTGGACGGCAACACCGGGGAATCGGCCTACAAGGAGCAGGAATCCGGACAGATCGTCCCGAGCTTCGAGCGGTCCGAGGCATTTCATGAGGAACCGCGCCAGGAGCCCGCGCAGGACCTGGCGGAGGGCAAGTTCAAAGAGGCCGAACTGCGCCAGGTGGAAGCCGTGTCGCAGACCATCGGTATCCCATCGCTGCGTGCCAAAGAAAACGTCGAGGTCAAGGGCGTGGGACAAAAATTCTCCGGCGTCTACTACTGCCATTCGGTCCGCCACGTGATCGGCGCTGGCGGCTACCACTGCGAACTGAAACTCAAGAAGAACGCCTTGGGCAAAGGTGCCGGAGACAAATCCGACGATGCCAAGGGCAAGCAAAACGACCGCGAAGCGCCGCCGACGCCCGAGGAACAGCCGCCGCCCATGGTGACGATCGACGCCGACAGCGGGCAACGGCTTTGAGGAGGAATAGGAAATGGGAGATCTGAGCCGGAACTTTTCCACGCACGAATTCAACTGCCGCTGTTGCGGCCGGGCCGAAATCAATCCGCGCCTGGTGAAATCGAGGATTGGATCGCTAAGGAAAGGGTGGTCTATGACGCGGTCCTTGCGGGCAACTACGAGTATTCCGAGGCTCGTCATGGAGGGCTGCTCGTTTCGACTGAGGGCGCACTCCCAGGGGTGGCCGAGCACGTCGTGGTGGAAGATGGCCTATGGGTACGACTGACGAAGAGCCATTGGCCTAAAATCTCGGAGACTTCCCATGTGGAGCGCATACGACGAGTGCTTTGTGACTTGTTTGATACCCCGGGCGATTCGTCGCCGTCTGTTAACTTACCAACGGAGCCCCCGCCAGCGGTACCTTCTGCTATTCCGACTGGAAGCCAAGGCACGGCACGCGAAGTGACCACACCGACTGAGGAACTGGTTGAGAAACCTGTCCCCGACGACCTTTCTCCAAAAGAACAACATGCGACGGGGGAATCAGGGCGAAGGGAAGCGGGAGCTCCACTTGAAAGAATATTCATAGGTGTTGACGATGCACGAAGCGCGGTATATTTCGACCCGCAATCACCGGTTGACCCACTAGACAACATGAACGTAATGGTAACGGGCTCCTCAGGCACTGGGAAAACTCAGCTACTGAAGTACCTGATCTGTCAACTTCGCGAGCAAGGGAAGAACGTTCTCGTTCTTGACATGAAGAATGATTTCGCCAGCGATGGGCCGTTCTGCGAGAAAGCGGGACTCGATAGGGTTTTCGTCGCGTTTGATGGGCTGCCCCTCAACCCGCTAATTCCCTATCCTGTCCGACATCCGGTCACCGGCGACCTTTTTGTACAGTGTGCACAGTACATTGCAGGGGTTTCTTCTGTTCTCAAGAGGACGTATGGTTTAGGCGCACAGCAGCAAGCCGCCGTTAAGAATGCCATCGTGGCGGCATTTACCGCTGCAGGGATTCCCACGATGGGCTCTACTCCATTCAACGACGATCTTCGTTTCCCTGATTTCTCGAATGTAGGGGACACTCTACAACATGACAACGCTGCGGCGTATAATCGTCTTGATCCCCTGTTCACTCTGGGGCTTTTTCGTTCGGAATTTCGGGCACAGTCTTTTCATGGCCTCGTAAACCGTGCTGCCGTACTGGACCTGAGCCAGATTCCCAGCGACGAGATCAAGAATACCCTTGCCCAGCTTGTCGTCTTGTCTTCCCACGCATACTACAATTCCCAGCCTCATTCTGGAACCATCCGGCAGTTTCTGGTCTTCGACGAAGGACATCGGGTTCTCACATCAGACTACATGCTGCGCCTCGTGCGTGAGTGCCGTGCATACGGAGTTGGCACAATCTTGTCTTCCCAGTATCCAACGGATTTCCCAGGCGATATATCGGCCTCGATGGCCACCAAGATCGTACATGGAAATGGCCGGGACGCCGACCGGGTCAAGGGCATCGTTCAGTTGCTTGGGTGCGAGGGGAAGGAGGGGGACATCGCTAACCTGGAGCGCTTTCAGGCGTTCGTGGATAACCGCCATTACCCACACGCGATCCTACGTACCATGAATTACCCTCTGCACCTTGTATGGTCCAAGCTCCGGGAGCTCGGCAACGCCTCACGGGACGAACTGTCCCGTGCCGAGGGTTTCGACGCCTCAAAGCTCCCGATAGGAAACTTGGTCCGCCAGCTTGAGCGCTTGGGCTTGGCAGAAGAGCGGGAGGGACGAGTGTTCCTTTTGGAGAGACATT
Source organism: Thermodesulfobacteriota bacterium (assembly GCA_034189905.1). Lineage (GTDB taxonomy): Bacteria > Desulfobacterota > Desulfobacteria > Desulfobacterales > Desulfosudaceae > JAXHTY01. The sequence continues at coordinate 6,380 of JAXHTY010000004.1, read as the reverse complement.
GACGCAAGGGAGTAAACAGTGCCAAGAAGAATTGCGTACTCAGCCAAGCATCGAGTTCAGGAAAGCCATAGGTTCCCTGCACCTCGAACCCTTGTAGGGTTGAGACGGCGATTACTTGGATGGTTTGAGGAGAACGGACGGAAGTTTCCGTGGCGCAAAGCATCGGCCAGCAATTATCAATATATCATTGCCGAAGTATTATTGCAGAGAACGCGTGCGGAAACCGTGGCGGACTTCTTCCCGAAGTTCATCGAAGAATTCCCGTCATGGAAGAAGCTCGGTTCTGTGAGCGTAGAACGTCTTCAACGCTATCTTCAGCCGATAGGCCTATGGCGGCGCAGGGCCACTTCGATCCAAGCGCTGGCGCGAGTGATGGCCAAGAGAAACGGGCGGTTTCCTAAAAACCGCGAGGCAATCGAAGAATTGCCTGGCATTGGACAGTACATTGCAAACGCTGTCCTCCTGTTTTGCCATGGCGAGGCGCAACCATTGATAGATATCAACATGGCAAGGGTGCTAGAGCGTGTGTTCGGGCCACGGAATCTTGCGGATATTCGTTACGATCCATACTTACAGAAGCTGGCCCTGGAGGTTGTACAGTGCAAGGAGGCAAGGAAATTGAATTGGGCAATCCTTGACCTTGCCGCCACTACATGTCGGACAAAGAGGCCTCATTGTGAGGAATGTCCCCTGATGTCTAAATGTCAGACAGCGAGAAAGCGAATCAAGTAGAGATGTCGCGGTCTTTTAGTCTTGTAGATCAGAAGCTGGCGGAGGCTGATTTCTTTGTGAAGAAGCTAAGAGAAGCTGGTTTCGACTTCTTTGCGGTGCGTTGCTATGTTAGCGCCTTCACGACTGCTGCAAGGTCTGTCACTTACGCCATTCAGGCTGTTATGAAACCGGTGTCAGGATTCGACGAATGGTACACACAGCGCCAAGAGGAGTTGAAGGCCGATTCAACGGCGCGGTTTTTCCACAAGTTGAGAACAATCAGCCATCATATAGGCGATAATCTTGTATCTGGCGGAAGCGGCGGGCCCAATCAACCCATCAGGTACTGGTTTATGCCCAACAAGGATATTCCCCAAGTGCCCCAGGAAGACGTCGTTACCGCCTGCATGCACTACATGGGCAAGTTAGTCGGCATAGTGTATCAATGTTATATCGATTTTGGGACAGAAATAAATTCCCACCAACACTACACGGCTGAGCATTTTGCAAGACTCGGAAAAACACTAGAGGACGCCGAGGAGGAAGTCTTTGGGATTCGGGGGTGGACCGAGGTCCCAGGATACTCGGAGGATTACCGTTGGCAAGCGATGCGCGACTCCTTGGTGGGATGCGAGATCGACAGTTTGTTCATGGAATATATCGGAAAAAAGGCTCCCCGGCCAACTAAACCAGATGAATCTGCCGATTCTATGTGATTGGCGATGGACCGTAGAAAAGTGCCGGGACAAGAGTCACGATCCCCAATGGGGAAAACATGACTCAATACCTCTTAATAGTGTCAATCAGAACGAGAACAACGAGGACATTAATGAATCAGGAATAGATAATGGCGGGCTGGTCAGACACAAACCAAATGCAGGCATCCATGGCTCACCTTTTGGGCGAAGCATCAAAGAACCTTGCGCATTTTCTGGAAAAGGTCCTGCCGAGCCTTTTTGACGATTGGTGGAGTGAGGCAGTTGTCAACATTCTTTCATTTCAGCAACGGCGTCGGGTCAAAGAACGCGACATCAATTCCTTGGCATCCTTGGACCTCGCCGCGCTGCTTCGTGTGCTTGATCAGAACTGGTATCAGATATCAACGAAACTGGAGTTGACGTCGGAGGCACGCCACTTTGTTAAAGAGATGCAGACAGTTCGAAACAGATGGGCGCATGCGGGCAGTGAGGGGTTTCCTGTAGACGACGTATACCGGGACCTGGATACGCTGCAGCGCTTCGCTGTTGTCGTTGAGGCTGATGAAAGGCTGCTCGACGAGGTGCGCGAGACAAAGGCGTCCTTGCTTTCCAAGGACCGTCCTGCCCCTGATCAAGATGATGCTGTTGTGGAAAGTCCATCTCCGGAGGAACCGGGGTCTGATACGGAATTTACGCCCGGTCAGATAGTTCATCTCACATCAAATCCAGCCATGCGTGGTGCCGTTGTTTCCTCAATACCTGGCAAACCGGAGAACCGATTCCTGGTTTTCATGGATGGCGAAACGCATACCTACTATGCATCACAGCTAAAAGCCGAAGACCGACCGGAGGACGAAACGCGGTTCTTGCCCTGCGATGAATTCCATTCATACCTCACCGCTTTGCAGATTCGATATCCAGGACTTTCAACGCTTTATTCTTTGAATGCCGCCCGAGTGGATTTCATTCCATATCAATTCCGCCCCGTCTTGAGATTCATCCGATCAGATCGTCCTCGATTGCTGGTTGCTGACGGTGTTGGCGTCGGCAAGACCATCGAGGCGGGTTTGATTCTCCGAGAGCTCCAGGCCAGGCGCGACATACGATCCATCTTAATAATCTGTCCCCGCCCGCTTGTTACCGAACGCAAATGGCAAATCGAGATGAAGCGGTTTGAGGAGCGTTTTGTTCATCTGGATGGCCCTACATTGAGGTACTGCATCAACGAAATGGATTTGGAAGGATTCTGGCCAGAGCAGCACCAACGAATCATCATCCCTTATTCCCTATTCGACGAAGCACTTCTATATGGTTCGGACGGTAGGCGAAAGCGCAAAAAAGGACTGCTTGACTTGGACCCGCCCCCCCGCTTCGACCTGGTCATTGTAGACGAGGCCCATCACATACGGAATCAGGATACATTCAGTCATAAAGCGGTGCGGTTTTTCTGCGACCATGCGGAAGCCGTGATCTTTCTGACCGCGACTCCCATCCAACTCGGCAACCATGACCTTTTCGTCTTACTGAACACCCTTCGCCCCGACCTGATTCTCGATCAAGAGAGCTTCGAGCATATGTCAGAGCCGAATCCGTTCATTAATCAAGCGGTAGCCCTGACCCGTGCGCAGGAGCCGGAATGGACCATCCAGGCCAAGGAGGCTCTGGACAACGCAGCGGGAACGCCTTGGGGGCAGTCGATTCTCAGGCACAATCCAGAGTTCAATCGTATAAATGCACGGCTCGCCGAAGGCCAGATCGGCCTGGAAGAGCGCGTGCAGTTGATAACCGATCTCGAGGTTCTGCATACGTTTTCAGGGATAATCAACCGAACGCGCCGACGCGATATCGGAGAGTTCACGGTGCGAAAGCCCGAAACCGTGATCGTTGAATTTACACCGAATCAGAAAGATCTACACGACGAACTGCTTCAGATACAGGCGGAGATATTCAGCAGGCTTCACGGGGATGTCAATGTCAAGTTCATGATGACAACCATTCGTCGCCAAGCTGCGAGCTGTCTTTTTGGACTCGCCCCCTTTCTCGAAGAAATACTGAGCCGCCACCTTGATGAGTTGTCATGGGAGGAGGCGGACAACACCGAGTTTGTTCCAGAAAGCGACGCCGTTGATAGCATCGAATCACGTATCCAGGCAATCCTTGGAAAGGCTCGTGACCTCGATCCATACGATCCGAAACTGGATGCCCTCCGCAATATCATCCGGGACAAGCAGAAGCTACCAAATAACAAGGTGATGCTTTTCAGCAGCTTCCGTCACACGCTTCACTATCTCTATGATCATCTCAAGGCGGATGGATTTAGGGTTGGTCTGATTCACGGCGGGACACCTGATGAGAACCGGGTAGAGCTTCGGAACCGTTTTGAATTGCCGCCGAATCAGCATGACGGTCTCGACATTCTACTGTTTTCAGAAATTGGCTGCGAAGGTTTGGACTACCAGTTCTGTGATTGCATCGTCAATTACGACCTGCCATGGAACCCCATGCGGGTCGAACAGAGGATTGGCCGCATAGATAGGAATGGACAGAAAAGCGAGAGCGTCGCCATTTTCAATTTGGTCACGCCGGGTACGGTCGATGCGGATATCTACGAGCGGTGCCTGGTGCGTATTGGTGTGTTCAACAGCGCCCTCGGTGGCAGCGAGGAGATACTCGGAGAGATCACCAGGGAGATTCGTAGCATCGCGGAAAATTTCTCTTTGAGCGAAACCGAACGCGGAGAGCAGCTTCAACAAATGGCGGACAACAAGATCAGGCTGATTCAGGAACAGGACGAACTCGAACAGAAACAACTCGAGCTGTTCGGCATCCGTCTGCCCCAAGACCAGATGAAGCGGGAAATCGAGCAAGCATCGAGCTATTGGCTGTCCCCTATATCGATACGAAGGCTTATTACGATTTACCTTCAGCTCGCTTGCGGCAGGGATCAGGAATTCATTCTTGGCGAAAAATCGCTTAAAACGCTACGTCTATCCCAAGAAGCCAGAAACAACCTATTGCGAGATTTCCGGAGGATTCCTCGTCAGAACACGACCGTTTATCGCGAATGGGAAAACTGGCTCAAGGGGGGGAACCCGCATCTCCTTATTACATTCGATTCCGAGTGCGCTTCGCAACACCCCGAAGCGGTCTTCATAATGCCCCTTCATCCTCTTGTAAAACAGGCGGCCTTGACCTTCGATACGAAAAGGCGGGTCATGACGGTTCTGCGCGCCAAAAGCAATGAGGTCCCCAAGGGCAGCTATGAATTCGCAGTTTATCAGTGGCAGTTCCATGGCGTCAGGGAGGACTTGGTTCTACAGCCGATTGCTTCGAATGATGTTGTAACCAAGCACATTTCCAATCTTCTTGAGAGGGCAGAGAGCGTATCAACGGAAAGAGTCGATACCCCAGATTCGGATACATGGAACGGTCTGGATGCTCAGCATCATAAGATGTGGTCTGAGGCGCGCAACCAACATCAGCGTAGAACCCAGGAGCTAGCGGAGTACCGGAGGGAAAGTCTCACGACAAGCCACAGAGCACGAATTGCTCTCCTGGAGGAACAGCTCGATCAGGCAACAAATGAAAAAATCCAGAAGATGCGACGTTCGCAGATAGCCGCGGCGGAGGCCGACTACGCGCGACGCATTCAGGAGCTGGATATAGCGATGGAGAGAGCTGAGGTAACCGCCGGGCCCGTAGCTTATGGTGTCATTCAAGTCGATGAGGGTTCGACCAATGCCGAGTGACTACGAGCAAATTTGCACAGATAATATTCGCCGTCGTGGTGAGGAGTTTGACGACATAGGCCGCCTCATATCAGAACAACTCTATAGTGATCGCACACATTTTATCTACGAGCTTCTTCAAAATGCGGAAGATGCATTAGGGCGTCGAAAACGTAATGATCCGGAAAGTGAGTTGCCTACCAGCGTCAAGTTTATTCTTTATAAGGATAGGCTTGAATTTAGACACTTCGGGGAACATTTCAACACCAATGATGTGAAAGGTATTTCAGACGTTCTTAAAGGTACCAAGTCCGAAGATAAGACCCAGATTGGAAGATTTGGCATAGGATTTAAATCGGTATATGCATTTACTTCAACACCAGAAATACACTCTGGAGACGAACATTTTGTTATCGAACGATATATTCGCACTAGAAGCGCTGATAGAATTCCACAAATAGCCAACGGGGAGACAATTTTTGTTTTCCCGTTCAATCATAAAGACCTTTCAGAGGAACAGGCATTTCAGCTTATAGAGGATAAACTGAAAAAGATCGGGTCCCGCGTCTTACTTTTTCTGAGACACATAACGGAAATTGAATGGAAAATTGAAGACCAAGAGGAAGGACTATATCTAAAAGAGTCAAAACAGCAAGGTCAATTTGCCCAAAAAATTACTGTGATTGGACAGCATGGAAATGAAGATGAAGAAGAAGAGTGGCTTGTGTTTAGACGACAGATTGAGGTTGTGAACTCATCTGTTGAAGGTTTTGTTGAAGTAGCTTTTCGGTTAATAGAAGATAAAAAACGAAGCCAAAAAATAATACGACGAATTGAATCATCTCCGTTGGTTGTTTATTTTCCCACAAAACTCGAGACGCGTTTTGGATTTCTTGTTCATGGTCCTTATGATACCACTGCCTCGCGTTCGGACATTGAAGATAATGAATGGAATAGAAGACTAATCCTCCAAACGGCAAGTCTTTTAACTGAAACAGTCTTACCTTGGTTTAAGAAAAATAGGCTATTGACAAGCAGTTTTCTTGATGCTCTTCCAATCAGAATCGAATCATTCCCTCGCGATAGCTTATTTCGACCAATATATGAAAAGGTTCGGACTGCCCTAACCCGCATATTTCATGACTCTGTTAAAAATGATCAAAATGGGCTCATTTTCTCTGTTAAAAGTCAAAATCTGACAAAGCGGACGCTTATATCACTCAAAACGTGATTGTGGTGGACG
>JAXHTY010000039.1:0-27362 GCA_034189905.1 Thermodesulfobacteriota bacterium | reverse complement strand
GTACGTCCAGTACGCCTCCGCGCAACCCCTTGTTTTCCTTGATCTTGCGGAAAAATTCACATTTCTGGATTGGAAACCCCAGATTGTGCCATCCATGTGAAATGGATGGACACTAAATAATTGTAATTACGCTGACAACGAAAGTCAAACGCGAAATTTTAAAGGTCCATTTGTAAACGCCCGAAGATACTTATTATATGGAAGAAATAAACAGCAACACGGGTTTCAGCCCCTTACCGTCAATCGCCATGTGAAAGCACGTGAACATTATACTCCTGAAGGGACTTCAGCGTGTGGATGATAATCCGGGGGAGGCGGGTGATGCCGAACCGGCTGGCCATCACATAGTTGGAAATACGCCGTTCCTCCCGGTACCCGTGCCTCAATACCAGCGCTATCTGGTCAAAATTGCCACCGGTAAAATTTGCGCCCAGGTTGTCAAAGGCCTTCCGGGTCAGCCGGGCGTAGCGCCTGATAAAGCGGGGGCTCATCAGGTCACACACCAGCGTATGAACAGGGGAAACCGTTTGCAGGGTGTTGAGAAGCCCCTTTATCTCATCCCGGGTCAAATACATTAACACCCCTTCAACAACAAATATCGTGGGGTCGCCGGAAACCTGCTTTTCAAGAGTGGCCGCCAGGTCATCTGTTTCAAAATCCACGGGATTGCGGCAAAGGGGGTTTGGGCATTGATCCGGGGGCAGGCAGCTGTTTTTATGGCCAATGATCGCCGGCTCGTCAATCTCTACCCATGAACCCCCGGCCAGTCTGAACGGCCGGCTGTCAAATCCGGCCCCGATGGTGATAATCTTCAGGTTCGGCTGATTCTTCAGCGCCTGCCGCAACACATCATCAATAATCCGCGCGCGGGCCCGGTTGGTGGAACGGCCATAGGGCTTAAATGTCTTGAAAATCCGCCGACCTTCCGCACCCATGAAGTCCGCCGCATAGATATCGTTGCACACCGGGTTGTTGGATTGTGCATCCATCATACGGATGCCACAGCAATAGTAGGCGGTTTTATTCACCCCCGAGGCGTTTTCGTTATCGCCTGCCGGGCCATTATCGTTCTTTGAATTAACCATCTGCGCAATCCCCCTTTATCTCAGCGTATCGCTGTAACCCGTCAAAATCAAGCCTCTTTTCAAATACGACCCGCACGGTCCCACAATGATCTTGCAAAAAATAGTGCTTTGGCTTACTATCGTTCATTAAAAGACCGGAAGGGCCGGCCTTTCCGCGCCTTCATTCAATAAACGCAACCCCTTTCCTGCTGACGAGGACGCCATGAACCGTATGGCCCGCGGTTTTGCCCACATCTTGGCACGGACCTGCCTTTCAGGCCTAATATTGCTGTCGGCCACGTTTATTCTTCATGCGGCAGAAAACGATAAAGCATCGCCGTACACGGTGTATACCGTTAAAATATCCGGGGAGGTCGCCCCGGGCATGTTGGCCTATGTCAAACGGGCGCTTTCCGAAATTCCGGACGATGCGTCCCTGATTGTGATGGAAATGGATACATTCGGCGGACGGGTGGATTCGGCGCTGATGATCGTGGATCAGATTGTCAATGCCGCACCGGAAACCATGGCCTTTGTCACCCGGAAGGCCATTTCCGCCGGTGCGCTTATTGCACTGTCCTGTGATACCCTTGCCATGCGACCGGCCACCACCATTGGCGACTGCGCGCCCATTACATTCGGCAATGAGGGCCCCCAGATGCTGGGGGAAAAATTTCAATCTCCGTTGCGGGCCAAATTCCGGTCTCTGGCCAAAAAGAACGGGTATTCCGAAGTGCTGGCCGAATCCATGGTGACCGCGGAAATGGAAGTCTATGCCATTACCGAAAACAACGAAACCCGGTACGTGGATGCGGTGACCTACAGCGATTTTACCGAAGCGGAAAAGGCGACCATAACAGCCAAAAAAACCGTGGTGGCAAAAGGCGAGCTTTTGACCATGGACAACATTGAAGCCCGGGACCTGGGGTTTTCCACAAGGACCGCAAACACCGTTGATGAGTTGCTGGCGGGAAGGGGAATTGCGGATTATGACATTATTCCGGTGAAACAGGCCTGGAGCGAGGGATTGATGCGCTTTCTCGGTACATTCGCCCCTCTGCTGCTGATTATCGGCCTTGGCGCCATTTACACGGAAATCAAGGCACCGGGATTCGGGGTGCCCGGCATTGTAGGACTGATCGCCCTTTTTCTCTTTTTCATGAATCAATATACGGTGGGACTGGCCGACTACACCGAACTGTTGATTGTTCTGCTGGGGCTGGTATTGATCGGGTTTGAAATATTTGTCATTCCCGGTTTCGGTATTGCCGGCATCGCCGGCATTCTCTGTCTGGTTATCGGCTTTGTTTTGTCGCTCCAGGGATTTGTGATTCCCGACCCGGCCATGCCCTGGCAGATGGACCTGCTGGTATGGAACCTGGTTCAGGTGCTGGGCGCCGTGCTGGCGGCCTTTCTGATATCAATGTTCATGCTGCGGTATGTACTGCCCCGGTTTTCGCGGGTCGTTGAAGGGCCTTACCTGGATACCACGCTCAGGGAATTTCACGCTGATTCCATAGAGGCCCTGACCGCAGCAATTGGCGATATCGGGTTGGCCAGAACCGACCTGCGGCCGGCAGGTAAAGCCCTTATCAACAACCGGGTGTATGACGTGGTCACCGAGGGACAGTTCCTTGAAAAAGAAACCCCCGTTGTGGTATCGGCCATTCGGGGCAATATTCTGGTGGTTTCGGAAAAGGAAGCAAAATCGTGAATACACTCATACTGGCCATTGTGCTGCAGCTGGTTGCCGCTGCCGTTATCATCTCGGAAGTTATTGTTCCCTCGGGCGGACTGCTGGGGATCATGGCGGCGGGTCTGATCGGATACTCCCTGTATGCGGTCTTCTCGGATATATCGACAAATGTGGGATACCTCTTTGTGGGCATTGACGTGGCCGTGCTGCCGCTGCTGATTCTGCTGGGGCTGAAGCTGCTGGCCCGCTCGCCCGCCACCCTGAAAACCGAGCTGACCACCGATGCCGGGGTCTGCTCCCAGGCCGAAACCCTGTCCGATTTTTTGGGCAAAACCGGCACGACCGTGTCAGACCTGCGGCCCGCAGGCATCGCCCGCATAGACGGAAAGCGGGTGGATGTGGTCAGCCGTGGCGAATACATTGACAAAGGAACCGCCATTGTTGTGACAGCGGTGACAGGGAATCAGATTATCGTCCAAGAACAAGGAGAACCGAAATGAACCCGACCTACTTTCTTTTATTTTTTCTGGTAATCGCCCTCATTGTTTTGTTCTATTTTGTCGGCTCTGCCATTTCCCTCTGGATTCAGGCGCTGGTGTCCGGCGCCCACGTGGGCCTACTGAATATTGTTTTCATGCGGTTTCGTAAGGTCCCGCCGAAACTGATCGTGGAATCCAAAATCATGGCGGCCAAGGCCGGCCTGGATATCAGCACCAACGAGCTGGAATCCCACTACCTGGCGGGCGGCAATGTCAGCCGGGTGGTGCAGGCACTGATCGCCGCGGATAAAGCCAAGATCGAGCTTTCCTTTAACCGGTCCGCCGCCATCGATCTGGCCGGCCGGGATGTACTCGAGGCGGTTCAGATGAGCGTTAACCCCAAGGTTATTGAAACCCCCATGGTAGCGGCCATGGCCAAGGACGGCATTCAGCTCAAGGCGATATCCCGGGTCACGGTACGCGCCAATATTGACCGGCTGGTGGGCGGTGCCGGCGAAGAAACCATTCTGGCCCGAGTGGGCGAGGGGATTGTCACCACCATCGGGTCGGCGGACACCCACAAGCACGTACTGGAAAACCCAGACATTATCTCCAAACGGGTGCTGGAAAAAGGCCTGGACTCGGGCACCGCCTATGAAATCCTGTCAATCGATATTGCCGACGTGGACGTGGGCAAAAACATCGGTGCAGAACTGGAAACCGACCGGGCCGAAGCAGACAAAAAAATTGCCCAGGCAAAGGCCGAAGAGCGCCGGGCCATGGCATTTGCCAGGGAACAGGAAATGAAAGCCCAGGTGGAAGAGATGCGGGCCAAGGTGGTGGAAGCAGAGGCAAAGGTGCCGCTGGCCATGGCCAAGGCGTTTGAAGACGGCAATCTGGGGGTCATGGATTACTATCGCATGAAAAATATCATGGCCGACACGCAGATGCGCGATACGATAGCGTCGCCGGGTGAGGACCGGCAGGGGGACAGTTAATCATGGATATGGATAATATCTTGACGGTTCTGTTTATTGTCGTGCTGGTGGTATTTCAGGTGTTCGGGGTAGTGATGAAAAAACTCGTCAACCGCGGCACTGCTGATGGAGACAAAAAGAAACCCAAAAAAGGCGGGTTTCTCGATGTTGTCGTTACACGCATAAAAGAAGAGATCGAGGCCGCCAAAGAGGCGGCTATGACGCCGCCGACACAGCCCCAATCATCAGATCAGGCCGAATCCACCCGCACCGACGGTATAAGGGGATGGGAGGCCCTTATGCCCGAGCCGCCAGAACCAGCAGAATCCCAGCCCGCCACCCGCAAACCCCTTTCTGCATTTGACAGCGTCCGGGAAGCAGAACCAACAGCCGGGAAGCAACGCCTGGCCCGGCAGCCCACTGCCGGAAAAACGCCGCAGGAAATCGGGCAGCCCCTGGCCGCCCCCAAAACCACCGCCCTTTATGAGGAAACAGAAAAAAAGGCGGCGGCTTCGGCCTATTCCCATACGACACCGTCACTCCGGAAAAAGCGCACCCCCCACCATGACCGCATTATGGAGCTTCGCCGGGCCGTGGTCTGGACGGAGATCTTTGCCCCGCCACTGGCCTTGCGGGATGATAGAAATGAGCCACTGTAAATTTTTCGCCGCTGAAACCAATCATAATGGGTGATCTGATCCTTACTGAAATATTGCAGGATTTCCGATCTGATAAAGATTTTGAAAAGCCCAGGTCTTATCTCAGCGATTTACCGTTTCACGAAATTCCGGATATCATCCGAAAGACCATTGATATTATCATCGGCACATTTTGTATCCTCAAATACGTCTCTTTACGGACCGGGGTGTGTATTAAAAACCTGAGGTAATTGCCGCGGCTTGTGTAACGGAGGTCTTTATACCTTCACACATCCGGCCGGCGGGGTCGGGCAACGCTTTTACGAACCCATCGAAACTTCTTCTTTCAACATGCAGCACGCGATCTGATAAACCGGGCGCCCGTCCGCGTCATATTGCAGGTTATCCGGCTGCACCAGCTTGTTCATAACGCAGCCTTCGGGGATATCCAGGCGGAAGAAGTCTTCTTCCGTGAGCTTTGACATTTGCATCAACTGATCGTTTTCAAAGGCCAGGCTGTGAATGGCAAAGTCTTCACACAGCGGGCACCGGTAAACCCGGCCGTTGGGAAAAACAAAGTAGTTGTCCGCCACACGGGCCGCGCACTCAAAGGGCTCATCCGGAGAAAGAAAGACTTTGGGATAGGTGACAGTAATGCCATGGACGGCGATCTTTTCCGCCGCTTTCGGCACCAGATCCAGCCATTGCTGCCGGGTGACCTGGGCTCCTTTTTCATTGGTATCGTCCTGAGCGGACCGACCCCGGATCCCCAGCACCTGTATAAACAGGCGGTCTATGCCCAGGCCGGCCACCAGATCGGCCATGCGATCCAGCTCGTGAATATTGGCCGTGCTGACCGTGTAAATCATGCTGGCGTTAAATCCCTTTGAAACGGCTTTTTCCAAACCGGTCAGACAGGCATCATAGCTCCCTTTGCCGCGAATGGCATCGTTTATTTCACGTGTGGCGCCGTCAAGGCTGAAGCTGAAATAGTCCACGCTTTCCGGTGTGATTTTGTCCAGAATATCGTTAAACAGATATCCGTTGGTATCAATGGTGACTGACTGGTATCCGGCCTTTCGGGCATGATTTACAACCGCCGGCAAATCCGGGTGAAGGGTGGGCTCGCCGCCTAAAAAAATAACATTGGCGTTTTTTCGGCGGTTTGACAGAACATCCAGCCAGGCCTTTATCCGCTCAATGGAAAGCCGTTCATGACCATGCTGGTCGGGATTAATATAGCAATGGCTGCAGTTCAGGTTGCATTGGGTAAGAATATGGAAAAAAACATTGGTGGCGTTTTTTGAAAACGAGACGGTTTGCTTGTGCATGCTGTTTATTTAGTGGTAGATATTTTTTTGCGCAGCTTTGTGGCCTCCATCTTTGCTTTAATCAGCTCCGTATTGGTCAGCCGGAGGCGCGCACTCATGTATTCGGCAAAAATCCGGTACAGCAGCAGAATAAAGTCCAGGGTCTCTTCTTTGTCGGTTTTGCCGCTGCCGGTGTATTGCTGGTGGGCCGACGTGTTGACCGCCAGGCAGACCGTGTGGCCATCCGCATAAACGGAGGCTGAGCGCGCCCTGTCGTCAATGATGCGCATTTCCCCGAAAATTTCTCCGACTGTTGAGATCTTGCTGATTTCAATCCCCTTCTTTTTAATGCGGACTCTTCCGGACAACAGGAAATAGAGCCAGGGATCCACATCTCCCTCTTTAATGATCACCTCGCCGTCATCATATTCCCGGATCTTGCTGAGCCTTAAAATCTTGGCGAGATTCCGGGTTTCAAAATGCTTAAGGGCCGGAATGCTCAACAGCCGCTGAATATTCTGAATATTATCTTTCAGGTACTTTGATTCAAGCATTGGCGGTTACCCCAATATCACGATCATCCATTATTGATGATCTTGTAAAAAGTCACTTTTGACGGCTTCGTAAAAAGTCCAATTTCTTTGTTGCGCTGCATCTTTCGTCATGTCACGTACTGCTAAGTACGCTCCATTCCTCAAGATTTGCGCGCCTCGAACTTGAACTTTTTACTTTGCCGTTCCAAATTTGACTTTTTACGAGACCATCACTTTTGGACGGCAAAGTAAAACATTCAAGAGGCGGCGTCTGCCCAGCCCATTTTCGAGAAATTTTCTGTAGGGGCGAACCCAGGCCCGATCAGAAGGCGAACACAAGGTTCGCCCCTACATCCTACGTGACATGACGAGAGATGCAGCGCAACACAGCTCTTGGGCTTTTTACTTTGCTGTCCTTATTCGAGACAATCTTTTGAGATCATATCATCAAACGCAACAGGATAGCAACCATCAAAACAGGCTTTGCAAAATTGAGTCTCCGGGGCGGGAACGCCGGTTGCCTCAAGCAGGCCCTCTATGGAAAGATAGTGCAGAGAATCCAGATCCAGAAACCCGGCCAGCTCTTCCGTGGTTTTCTGCGCCGCCACCAGCTCGCCCTTTGTGGAAAAGTCGATGCCGTAATGGCAGGGAAAACGGTGGGGCGGCCCGCTTACCCGCATGTGAATTTTTCGCGCACCCAGTTCTCTAAGGGCCTTCACACGGGTCCGGATTGTTGTGCCCCGGATAATTGAGTCTTCAATAATAATGATGTCCTTGTCCTTAATCAATTCCCTGACCGGATTGAGCTTGACCCGCACCCCGAAATCCCGCATGGTCTGGGAGGGCTGAATAAAAGTCCGGCCCACATAATGATTCCGGATCATGGCCATTTCAAAGGGAATGCCCGACTCCTCGGAATAGCCGATGGCCGCATAATTGCCCGAATCGGGAAAGGGCATGACCAGGTCGGCATCCACCGGCGCCTCCTGTGCCAGCCGCTTACCGTGGGCTTTTCGCGTCAGATAAACATTATTGCCGAAAAAGGTGCTGTCCGGGCGGGCAAAATAAATAAATTCGAAAATACAGAACGACCGATTAACCGGTTCATGGGGATTGATACTTCGAACCCCCTCTTCGTTGATAATGACGATTTCCCCCGGGTCCAGTTCCCGGATAAATTTTGCCTGGACCAGGTCCAGGGCGCTGGTTTCAGATGCCAGTACATAGCTGCCGTTTACCTGCCCCAGACAGAGCGGCCGGAACCCGTTGGGATCTTTCATGCCGATCAGCTCGCCCAGGCCGGTTAACATTACAAAGGAATAGGCCCCTTGCAATTTTTTTGCGGTCCTGACAAGCGCTTCTTCAAACCCGTGTGCGAGATTTTTGATAAACAGATGGACCACCAGTTCGCTGTCGGTGGTGGTTTGAAAGATGGAGCCCTCCTGCTCCAGTTCGCGCTTGAGTTCATAGGCATTAACTATGTTACCGTTATGGGCAAGCGCGTATGTTTTTTTGCGGTGGGTGGCCACAAACGGCTGGGCATTTTTGAGAACCGAATCGCCGGTGGTGGAGTACCGCACATGACCGATGGCACTGGTGCCGAGAAGCTGCTTCATGTGCCGTGCGTCAAATACGTCCGGCACCAGCCCCATGCCCCGGTGGTCGATAATTTTTGTATCCCTGGCCACGGCAATTCCGGCGCTCTCCTGTCCCCTGTGCTGCAATGCATACAACCCGAAATAGGTCAATCGGGCCGCTTCCGGATGGTCGTAAATACCGAAAACACCGCATGCCTCGCGGGGTTTATCCCAATTTGTCATGTTCGTTACCCCTGGCGATGATACGCCTGTATCGCCTTTACGGCGATGTTTCGTTTTTTCAGTTCTGCAATTCCCTTGCACATGGCCATTCCCCCGGCAATGGTTGTGGCGTAGGGAACGCCACACTTCAGGGCTGCGCGCCGGATCATATATCCGTCCCGCTTCACCTGGGAGCCCATCCCGGTTCCCGTATTAATGACCAGCCCCACCTGGTTGTTGATGATCGCATCCACAATATGGGGATGGCCTTCGGAAACCTTGTGAATAGGGTGGTTGGCTATATTTTTTTCGTCAAAAAACCTTGCCGTGCCTGCGGTTGCAATAATGGAAAATCCCATTTCCACAAATTTGGCCCCGATGGCCGCGGCGGCCTGCTTGTCGCTGTCCTTCACGCTGATAAAGATGGTACCTTCAACCGGCAGCTTCTGGCCGGCGCCCAGCTGGGCCTTGGCAAAGGCCGCGCCGAAATGGTCGTCAATACCCATGACCTCGCCGGTGGATTTCATCTCCGGCCCCAGCAGGGTGTCTACATCGGGAAACCGGTTAAAGGGGAACACGGACTCTTTCACCGATACATGGGCCGTATTTTTGGCGGTGTCGGAAATGTTCAGCTCCTTCAAGGTCCGACCCAGCATCACTTTTGCCGCGGCTTTTGCCAGGGGCACGCCCGTGGCTTTGCTCACAAAGGGAATGGTTCTGGAAGCCCGGGGATTGACCTCGATGATATAGATTGTGTCGTCCTTTACGGCGTACTGCACATTCATCAGCCCCACCACATTCAGTTCCCGGGCCATGGCCTTGGTGGCGTCGATGATGTTTTCCAGAATTTCCGGGGAAATGGACTGGGGCGGCAGCACGCACGCAGAATCCCCGGAGTGAATCCCCGCCTCTTCAATATGCTCCATGATGCCGCCGATCACCGTTTCCCCGGTTTTGTCCGAAATAGCATCCACATCCAGCTCCACAGCGTCCTCCAGGAACTTATCCACAAGGATCGGATATTTGGGCGACGCCTTGATGGCGTGCCGGGCAAAGTTCACCAGCTCTTCCTTGGTATAAACGATCTTCATGGCACGGCCGCCCAGTACAAACGAGGGCCGCACAATCACGGGATAGCCGATCCGTTCGGCAATGGCCAGGGCGCCGTCAACGTCGGTGGCAGTGTCATTGGGCGGTTGAATCAGGCCCAGTTTATTGAGCATGGCGGCAAACAGCTTCCGGTCTTCAGTGCGGGCAATGCTTTCCGGATGGGTGCCGATAATATTGACGCCGACCCTGTTCAGGTCATCGGAAATGTTCAGCGGGGTCTGCCCGCCGAACTGAACAATCACGCCGTCGCATTTCTGGGTTTCGATAATATGGAGTACATCTTCGGTGGTCAGGGGTTCGAAAAAAAGCTGATCCGAGGTATCATAATCGGTGCTGACCGTTTCCGGGTTGCTGTTGACCATGATGCTCTCCACGCCCTCTTCCCGAAGGGCAAATGAGGCGTGCACACAGCAATAATCAAATTCGATTCCCTGGCCGATGCGGTTCGGCCCGCCCCCGAGAATCACTATCTTTTTCCTGTCGGTGACCCGGGCCTCGTTTTCCTGTTCATAGGTGGAATAGTAATACGGCGTGGCCGCCCGGAACTCGGCCGCACAGGTATCCACCAGCTTATATACCGGCCGCATGTTCAGGTCATATCGTTTTTGCCGGATGGCTTCCTCTGTGGTGCCGGTGATCTGGGCAAGTTGAACATCGGAAAACCCTTCGCGTTTGGCGGTCAGCAACAATTCGGGTGTGAGGTTATCCCGGTTGGCGGTCAGGGTTTCTTCCACTTTGATAATCTTGTTTATCTGATCCAGAAACCAGGGGTCAATCCCGGTGTACTGATATATCTCTTCAATGGAAAATCCCTTTTGCAGGGCATACCGCAGATAGAAAATCCGTTCCGAATTGGCAATTGTCAGTTTATCGATGATTTCCTGACGGGAAACCTCTGTCCGGTCGGCCCCGTCCGCGCCCAGGCCGTACCGCTGAATCTCAAGAGACCGGAGTCCCTTCTGCAGAGCCTCTTTAAAGGTCCGGCCAATGGCCATTGTCTCACCCACGGATTTCATGGACGTGGTCAGTTCATCTTTTGTTTCGGGAAATTTTTCAAAGGTCCATCGGGGAATCTTCACCACGCAATAGTCCAGGGTGGGTTCAAATGCGGCAATGGTTTCGCCGGTAATATCGTTGGGAATTTCGTCCAGGGTAAAGCCCACGGCCAGTTTGGCCGCAATTTTGGCAATGGGAAATCCGGTTGCCTTGGAGGCCAGGGCCGAGCTCCGGGAGACCCGGGGGTTCATCTCCACCACCACCATATCCCCGTTCTCCGGGTTCACGGCAAATTGAACATTGGATCCGCCTGTATCCACGCCGATTTCCCGCATAATGGCGATGGATGCATCCCGCATGGTCTGGTATTCCTTGTCGGAAAGGGTCTGAATCGGGGCCACGGTGATACTTTCACCGGTATGAACCCCCATGGGGTCCATGTTTTCGATGGAACAGACAATAACGGCATTGTCCTTGCGATCCCGCATGAGTTCCAGCTCGTACTCTTTCCAGCCCACCACCGATTCTTCCAGCATCACCTGACTGATGATACTGGCATCCAGCCCGGCTTCTACCATTTCCTGAAGATCCTTCTCGTTTTTGGCCACACCGCCGCCAGTACCACCCAAAGTAAAACTGGGCCGGACAATCAGGGGATATTTTATCTTTGATGCAATTTTAAAGGCATCATCCATGCTTCGGGCAATCCCGCTTTCGGGAATCCGCAGCCCGATATTCCGCATGGCTTTTCTGAAAGAGTCCCGGTCTTCGGCTTTTTGGATGGCTTCAAGGGTCGCGCCGATCATCTCCACATTGTATTTTTCCAGCACTCCCCGCTGCGCAACGGCAACCGCCGTATTCAAGCCGGTCTGGCCGCCCAGCGTCGGCAGAATGGCATCGGGTCGTTCCTTTTCAATCACCGCTTCCACGGCCTCGGGAATTACGGGTTCGATATAGGTGGCATCGGCGAATTCCGGATCTGTCATAATAGTAGCAGGATTGCTGTTTATCAGCACCACGGAATATCCTTCCTCTTTCAGTGCCTTGCATGCCTGGGTGCCTGAATAGTCGAATTCACACGCCTGGCTGATGATAATGGGTCCTGCGCCGATAATCAGAATCTTTTCAATATCCGTTCGCTTGGGCATAATCTATGTTTCTTCTATCAGTTGCTTGAATCGGTTAAACAAATAGTTCGCGTCATGAGGACCGGGCGATGCTTCCGGATGATACTGCACCGTGAACAGGGGTATGCCTTTATGCCTGAATCCCTCAAGGGTGTTGTCATTGAGATTGATATGGGTCACTTCCACATCTTCGGTTTTCAGACTTTCTATATCCACCGCAAACCCGTGGTTCTGCGAGGTTATTTCTATTTTTCCGGTCTGGATGTCCCGCACCGGCTGATTGATACCCCGATGGCCGAATTTCAGCTTATAGGTCTGGCCGCCCAGGGCCAGTCCGGCCAGCTGATTGCCCAGACATATACCGAAAATAGGTCGGTATCCCAGCAGATCCCGGATTGTGTCGATGGCATATTCCACCGGTTCCGGATCTCCCGGGCCGTTAGAGAGAAAAATGCCGTGGGGCTTCATTTGCTTTACTCTGTTGGCGGTTGTAAATGCGGGGACCACCACAAGTTCAAACCCTGCCCGTTCGAGGTTTCTTAAAATGTTATATTTGATGCCGTAATCAAAGACCACTACCTTATAAGGCCTTGAATTATCAATCCATGTAGTTTCATCCAACGCGGTTATATCTTTTTCCAGGGGCACTGGCTGATTATTTACCCAGCGGTAGGGCCTGTCAGTGGAAACCTCTTTGACCAGGTCTTGACCTTTCATCGATTTTATCTGATTTGCCTTCTCCACCAGGACTTTCGGGTCCAGCTGATTTGAGGATATAACTCCCCGCATGGCGCCGGCTTCCCGGATATGACGGGTCAGCGCCCGGGTATCGATATCCGTAACCCCCATTACATTATTTTCCTGCAGATATTTGGCAAGCGTGCCTTCTGATCGAAAATTACTGGGAAAATCCTGATATTCACGCACAATAAACCCGGCCACCTGAATCCGGGCAGATTCAACATCGGCTTTATTTACCCCGTAATTACCGATCAGGGGATAGGTCATGGTAACAATCTGCCCTCTGTAAGACGGATCTGTTAATACCTCCTGGTATCCGCTCATGCCGGTATTAAAAACTATTTCGCCGCTGGTTTCACCGGGCCCGGTGAAACTATTGCAGTCAAAAACCCGTCCGTCTTCAAGGGCCAGCAGTGCTTTCATTATTTTTTTTTCTTCTTTATTAAGATGATGTTATTTTTTTTAAAGTTCTGTGTCTTGTACCTTACCCGGTCTTAAGAGTCAATATACAAGCCTGATGGCTTCTTAAAAAGTGCATTCTTCTCTTTTTATATTAATTTTTTTATTTTTTATACACTTTTTCAAACTGCCTTTTTTACAGACGTCCGATAAAAATAAATATGGAAATGAAATATACAAGCAAATTAAAGATTTCATCATTTACGGCCGATATAAATACAGTATCTATATGCACGCTTTTTTACTTTCATTTCTTTTTGGAAAAACGATGAAATATATAATTTATTCAATTTTTTATTTATCAATTTCCATTTTATTGCCTCTCCGGGTGTCAGCCGAAGATGTAAACCTCATTTTGGTGGAAGAACATTATGAAGAAAAGATGGTGGTGGGCAATGGAATGCCCCAGATTTTTCATACGTTTCAGGTAAAATCGCCCTATGGGTCAAAGCTGATTATTTTAACCGGCGACAACTACTCTTACCGCCAGTGGTTTCGTGAAAAAATCCGGAACCATAAAAATTTTGTTCTTAAAATTCCGGATGATGGCGCATCCCGGTTCAAAAAAAACAGGATTGTTTACATCGATATTCAACAGATCAATCCGGTTTATGACAGGTTGTGGTCTTGTGAAAACTGTCGTTCCGGCCCACCTCCGGTTGATAGCGGAATGGGCGATTTTGGAGAAGAACCTTTTTAAAACTGTCCTAATATAATGTTAACAATTTCCTGATTTTCAACACCCCGTTTTCCCCCTTCTTATTTCATCCGGTTTATGAATCTTCTGTAGCCCTGTTTTTCGTCTGTTTAATTTCATTTTTTTTATTTAATTTCAAATAATTAAAAAGTTATTAACCTTATTGACACCCTTTATTTGTAGTTACTATTATTTTAATATAAAAATAATAATACATAAATATTAACATCTGTCTCTGATAGCTGATGTTTTTTTCTATCTTTCGCCTCCTCTTAAAACAATCTTTTTTATATTGATATTTTTCCAATATATTAATAAACTCTATGCAAACTTTTGGAATGGGATATCCAACAAATATATTTAACAAACACAGGTTATTTTATGAAAATTTCCATTCAAAAAAAAGACATTATAGAGATGCTGGCAAACATCCAGGGAATTGCCGGTAAAAAGAGCGGACTTGCCATAACTGAGAATCTACTGATAACCACCCAGGAAAACGCGATCTCTGTCTGTGTTACAGATATAGAAACCGGTTTTCAGGGGACATATCCGGCAAAAATTCATGACCCGGGGACGATAGCTATAAACGCCCGTTATTTCTATGATATCGTAAAAAAAATAAATAAACCGGAAATTTTTTTAAATGAAGAAAAAAAGCAATGGATACAGATCAGTGATACCGAAGACGGCAGCCGGCTGAAATATAATATAGTGGGGGGAAATGTGGAAGATTTTCCACAATTACCCCAGATCAGCGAAATTCCCTATTTAGAGATAAAATCCCAGGACTTCAGAAAAATGATATCCTGGGCCACCACCATTATCCCCCAGGGCAATGAAAAAAGAGCCCATATACTCGGGGCCAGCCTGGTCTGTAAACCCGGATTTCCAGAAGATCCGGACCCGGAAGAAGGGGAAAAACCGGCAAATGCCAATAAACTCACCCTAAGGATGATTTCCACAGACGGCCGCCGGCTGACCAAAACCGATTATATTTATGACAATTCAATAGGAATTGAAAATAAAAACAGCATATTGATTCCAAAAAAGGCGCTCTCCGAGGTATCCAAGTTTTTAAAAGAAGAAGGTGACGTTTCTATCGGGTTTAGGGACAACTATTTTGTGGTTAAAAAAGAAAAAGAGATTATTTACATCAACCTGCTCCACGGTGATTTTCCGGATCTGACGTCATTGTTTGCCGAAGATGAAGAACGGCAGACCATAACAATAGACCGCCGGGAAATAAAAGAGATGATTGAAAGAATGGCGATTTTAACATCGGAGGATTACAAAGGGGTGATTTTCCGGTTCGAGGACGACTATCTTTACATTAATGCAGCCAATCCGGAAAAAGGGGAATCCTATGAATATCTGAATGTGAATTTTAAAGATGAAAAAACAGAGATGATGTTCAATCCCCACTATTTTATTGATGCTTTTAATCTTATTGAAGAATCCAATGTATGCTTTAAAATGAAGGGAGAAAATTCCCCCTGCATTTTGAGCGGTGAAAAAAATAAGCACAATATTAATATTATAATGCCAATGAAGATATAAAATAATATCGGATAAATATGGAAAATCAAACCTACGATGAAAAAAGCATAAATGTTTTAAAAGGGCTTGAGCCGGTTCGGCTCAGGCCGTCCATGTATATCGGCAATGTGGACAAGGAAGGGCTTCACCATCTGGTCTACGAAGTTGTGGATAATAGTATTGATGAAGCCATGGCCGGGTATTGCAAAAATATCCATGTGGTCATCCACAAAGATAATTCAGTCAGTGTAGAAGATGATGGCCGAGGTATCCCGGTGGGCATGCATGAAAAAGAAAACGCGCCGGCTGTGGAAGTCGTGCTCACAAAGCTGCATGCAGGCGGCAAATTTGATAACAATTTTTACAAGGTTTCCGGCGGCCTGCACGGGGTGGGAATTTCCGTTGTTAATGCCTTATCTGCTTTTCTGGAAGTCAACGTTTATAAAGACGGAAAAGTTTATAAACAGACATTTGAAAAAGGAAAAAAAACCAGTGAACTGGAGATTATCGGAGAAACTGATAAAACCGGCACCAAAGTGATATTCAAGCCGGATACCGAGATTATGCGCAACGATAATTTCAGTTTTGATATATTAAGCCGGCGGCTGCGGGAACTGGCGTTTCTCAATGAAGGTATTCGGATAATTATAGAAGATGAACGCTCAGACGAGGCCAATAATTTCTGTTACAAAGGCGGCCTTGCTGAATTTGTGGAGTATCTGAACAGGGCTCATACCCCCATCCACAATCCGATTTTCATTAAAGGCGAAAAAAACGAGGTTCAAATAGAAGTTGCCATTCAGTATAACGACAGCTTTACAGAAAATCTCTATTCCTTTGCCAACAACATCAATACAGCTGAAGGCGGTTTCCATCTGATCGGTTTCAAGGGCGCCCTGACCCGTTCGATAAATAATTACACGGCGTCCATGGCATCCAAAAAGAACATGGAAAAGATAAACGGCGACGATGTTCGGGAAGGATTGACTGCCATTATCAGTGTGAGAATCCGCAATCCCCAGTTTGAGGGCCAGACCAAGACCAAGCTGGGCAACAGCGAGGTAAAGGGATATGTGGATTCCCTGGTCTATGAAAAGCTCAATCAGTTTCTGGAAGAGAACCCGGGTATTGGCAAAAAGATCATTAAGAAGGCCGTGGATGCGGCCCGGGCCAGAAAAGCGGCCAAAAAAGCCAGGGATATAGCCAGAAGTCAGGGCGCGCTTCTGGATTCAAGCCTGCCTGGCAAACTGGCGGAATGCCAGGTAAGCGATCCGGCCGAACGCGAGATTTTTCTGGTAGAGGGAGATTCTGCGGGCGGCTCTGCCAAACAGGGACGGGACCGACGGTTTCAGGCCATACTCCCGCTTAAAGGGAAAATACTGAACATTGAAAAAGCCCGGTTTGACAAGATTTTAAAAAGCGAGGAAATAAAAAATATCATCACAGTACTGGGCACGGGCGTGGGCAGCGAGGAATATGACATCAACAAGATCCGCTATCACAAGGTTATTATAATGACCGACGCGGATGTGGACGGCTCCCATATCCGGACCCTGTTGCTGACCTTCTTTTTCCGGCAGATGCCCGATCTGATAAAAAACGGATACCTCTATATGGCTCAGCCCCCGTTGTTCAAGGTTGGACGGGGAAAAAAGGAGGTTTATGTAGAAAACGAATCCCAGCTTGTGGATTATTTCATTAAAAACGCCTGTGATAAATTGTTTGTAAAAACAGGGGCAAAAACCCTGGAAGACCATGATCTCTATCTTTTTTTATGTAACCTTTCCGAATACATCAAAGAGATGGCCAACCTGAAAAAATGGGGATATAACTCAAAACTCATAGAAACCCTGGTACGAGAAGAGGTTCATGACAAAGTGTTTTTAAGAGACAGGGATAAAATGGACACCCTTCGAAACAAGCTCAAAGAAGACGATTTTCAGGTGCAGGACCTGATTTAC
This sequence comes from Thermodesulfobacteriota bacterium, assembly GCA_034189905.1. Taxonomy (GTDB): domain Bacteria; phylum Desulfobacterota; class Desulfobacteria; order Desulfobacterales; family Desulfosudaceae; genus JAXHTY01. The sequence goes on along the minus strand of JAXHTY010000039.1, from coordinate 10,236 downwards.
AATGAAGAAAAGGAAATATATGAGTTTTATGTCACCATTCCCCTGCAAACCGATGAAGATGAGGTGGTTACCGGTCAGGCCAGAAAAGACATAAAACCGGTAAAGATCGGCCGGAACCTTATCTACTCGGAAAAATATCAGAACATCTGGATGCTCTCCGGCAAGATCGGAGATTTTAATTCACCCCCGTTTACGGTGTGTGCAAAAGAAACCGGTGAGGCGGAAAAGACCTTTGATACCATCAAACAGATGTACCAGTACATGGAAGAAAGTGGGAAAAAAGGCGTCTCTTTTCAGCGATATAAAGGTCTGGGCGAGATGAATTCAGATCAACTCTGGTCCACGACCATGGACCCGGAAAACCGTAAACTGCTGCAGCTGAACGTGGAAGACGCGGCCGATGCCGACCAGATATTTACCCTTCTCATGGGTGACGAAGTGGAACCGCGAAAGAAATTTATCCAGGATAATGCGTTAGAAGTTGAAATGTTGGATATTTAAGATAGACGCTCTCGTAAAAGTCCAATTTCTTTGTTGCGCTGCATCTTTCGTCATGTCACGTACAACTAAGTACGCTTCATTCCTTGAGATTTGCGCGCCTCGAACTTGAACTTTTTACTTTGCCGTCCCAAACCCGACTTTTTAATAAGCCGTCAAGTTTCATCCCAGGGCAGATCATCAGGTGCAGCATTTTGCCATTCCTCAATGATATGCCTGGCTGCATCAACGTCATCCTCCGCCACGTTCACGACCCCCCAGCCTTTCTGTGCCTGAAACAGGCCGTCATATGCAGTATCATGAAATGACTGAATCTCTGCATGGATATTGTGCTCAGCCAGCACCGCCTTGATCGCACTGGCTTCTGCATGATTTTCCGGTGTTATTACGGTTTTCATACTTTATCTCCATTCTTATTCATAATATAAGAAGATTTTAAAAAAGATCAATTACATCACCTCAATACCAGTCGTTTAGTAACGGTGTTCGGTAATGTCTCCTCATAATGGGTTACATAAACAATCCCCATGTCGCTGATGGCGGCGATCTGATCCACCAGACTTCGAAAATTTGCCTGCTGGTCCCGGTCAAATCCCTTGCACGGCTCATCCAGCATTAGCAGATAAGGGGCTTTTACCAGTGCCCGAGCCAGGAGACACAGTCGCTGATGGCTGGCGGACACATCCCGCAGAGCCGTGTTTTCAAAGCCAGACAGCCCCAGAATAGACAGCCACGCTTCCGTAATTTCCCGGTTTTCCGGTCGGCTTTGCTTTTGCTCCTTACAGAATCAGGAAAAGGTGAAAAATCCGCTTTTTTTAATTTCCGGAGCGTTCTGTTTTCATTCAGAATCGCCACATGGGAAATCACTGCCGGCATTTCATGGAGACTTGCAGCCATTACCAGGCATACCCCGGATTCAGCAATATGGGAAAAAATATCCTCAAACCGCATCCGCGTATCTGTGTCAAGCCCGGCCAGGGTTTGAAGCAGCGCGTTTTTTCCAGATCCGCCCTTCCCACTATTGCCCAGTGTTCATTTTCCCGAATTTCCATGTTCAGGCCGGTAAACAGTACCTGATTGCGATATTTGATTGTGGCGTTTTCAATTATGATTAATCGGGCGGATGTGTTTTCTGGGACTGAGATCATCGCTATTTTGATTTTCCGGTAATCGTTGCGATGGCGTTTGCCAGAGCGCGGTTGAATTCGTCCGCCCGGTTCATCATTAAAAAGTGATCTGCGTCGTTGAGCACAATGGCATCGTAAGACATCATATGACGGCGGTTTGCCTCATAGTTGACGGGCCACAGGTCGCCGTTGAGGCTGATAACCGGGACCTTTATGGTTTCAAATATGGATGCCGCCGCGCCGGTGATATACTGCGTCGCCATTTCCCTGAATGCGCTTACGGCAACATCCGGCGGCGCGCTGGCCATATCCGCCAGAACCCAGGACCGCAGGTCCGGATCGGTTTTTTTTGAAATCATCCCGTCCACAAATGCGTGAACCCCGGCGGGAAAATCCTTTTCCAGAGGGCTGGCCATCTGGTTGAGATCTTCTTCGGTCATGGGGTGTTCTATGTTCTCAAGGGTATCCACGCCGATCAGCCCGATTACCCGCTTTGGCATCAATCGCGCCGCTTCCGCAATCACCGATCCGCCCATGGAATGGCCGACCAGAATCACCTGATTACTTCCGGCCGCCAGGGTGACGGCACGCACATCTTCACCAAACGCTCTCATGGTATATCTTTCGCGCCCTGATCCCGAATGCCCGTGACCGGCAAGGTCCATTGTCACCACCTTGTGGTTCTTCGAAAAAACCGGAATCTGCTTTCGCCAGTACCGGGCATCACAACTCCAGCCATGCACAAAAACAAGCGCCGGCTCACCGGTGCCGAAAACCTCGTAAGCAATCGGCGTTCCGTCTCTGGAAGGCACAACGCCGGGCCATTGCGCACTTGCGTGTATGGCGCCGACAAAACAGGACACCAAGATGAAAATCAGGATTTTACTCATACTGATAATGGTTTTGTTGCGGCTTTTCATGGCTGCTCCTATATGGTTTGACTTACACCCCGGCAATAACTATATTATAAAAACCGTATTCATAGCAAGCGGCTGCAACAATATCCTGTCATAAAAACCTCAACTGAAGAGGTCGCAACATGGTGAAGAAAAAGGAACCCGATGTCAGTGTTCAGGATCAGCTCCGGGCTCTGTTCAAAGGGCTGAAAAACAAGGTACGGCTGGTGCTTTTCACCGACGCCGCAAAAAAAGAACCTTATAACCAGGCTGCAGAGGAGATTCTCCAGATATTTAAAGAAGCCGCTTCGGTTTTTACGGTTGAAACCCGCGACCTGAAGGATGACCTTGCCCGGTCTTACAATATCAATGCCTCGCCCACGATTCTTCTCGATCCCGATAAATACAACATTCGCTGGCTGGGTGCGCCTCTTCACGAAGAATCCCGGGGGTTCATCGAAGGGCTCGTGATGGCGGGCATGGGCCGGGCAGATCTGAGTGAGGATTCAACAAAAATTCTGGATGCCATTGATGAAAAAAGGCATTTAACAATATTCACCAGCCCCACCTGACCGTATTGCCCCCAGCAGGTGGTCAACCTGCTAAAGGCTGCCATTTCCCGGCCCGATTTCATATCGCTTGAAGTGATCGATATTCAGGCCTTTCCGGAAACCGCAGAAAAATACGGTGCCTTCAGCGTTCCCCAGACATTTGCCAATGAAAAACTGATCGCAAAGGGCGCACAGCCAGAGGCGCTTTTTATGATGTCGCTCAAAACCATGGAAGAGCAGCGGGTCTTTATTCCGGACAGTGACGCAGCAGAGGTGGAAACGGATGTGGTGATTATCGGCGGTGGGCCAGCCGGCCTTTCCGCCGGCATCTACACCGCCCGTAGCGGTCTGGATACGGTGATTATAGAGCGCGGCATGCTCGGCGGCCAGGTAGCCCTGACACCGATAGTTGAAAATTATCCCGGTTTGACGCAGATCGGGGGTAAGGAGCTGGTGGAAATCATGGTGTCCCATGCCCTGCAATACGTGACCTTCTATCAGGGGGAAGCGGTAATTGACGTGATACCGGGCGATGTGATTGAAGTGAAGACCAACCGACGGCAGTTTTCCACAAGGGTGGTGTTACTGGCAACCGGTGCGCAGCACCGGCGGCTGAACATTGAAGGGGAAGATCGGCTTTCCGGCAGTGGGGTGAGTTATTGCAGTACCTGTGACGGACCGCTGTTTAAAGATAAGCAGGTCATTATGGTAGGCGGCGGCAACAGTGCCGTCACAGAGGCCCTGCACCTGAAAAATCTCGGCGTGAATGTAACCCTTGTCCATCGCAGTGATGTGCTCAATGCCCAGGCCCATCTGATCAATAATCTTGACGACAGCGGGATACCGGTGCTTTTCAATACAGAAGTAAAGCGTATCGAAGGCAAAAACCGGGTGGAAGCGGTTGAACTTTTCAACAACAAAACCGATAAATCCAGCCGAAAAGAGACCGATGGGGTTTTCATCGCCATTGGATACGACCCGGCAACAGACCTTGCCAAAAAGATCGGCGTGGCCTTGACTGACGAGGGATATATTCGTCACGATGCATACCATCGGACAAACATCAAAGGGATCTATTCCGCCGGTGACGTGGAAGGCGGTTACAAACAGATCGTCATCGCGGCCGGTCAGGGATCTGCCGCAGCCATCACGATATTTGAAGACATAATCAATGCGAGTGAGAAGGCTGGTAAATAAAACCGTAAAAGTTGACACCGAAATCCGGCCTTGCTATAAGAGATGGGCAAAAAATTACAAAGAATGAAACAACGGGGGCCGCTATAGAGGCCCCTTTTTAAACAGAGCGAGGATTTTATGACAGCAAATAAGTGGGTGTATCTTTTCGATGAACTGGATCAGGCCATGGCCTATGTTAACGACGACTGGGACGAACTGCGGGGGCTGTTCGGCGGCAAGGGCGCGAACCTGGCGGACATGCATCGCCAGGGCATTCCCGTACCGCCTGGGTTTACGGTCACCACAGAGGCCTGCAACGCCTACCTGGCGAGCGATGGTGTTTTTCCGGACGACATGTGGGATCAGGAGCTGCACGCCCTTCTGGCAATCGAAAAGAGCGCCGGCAAAATCTTCGGCGACCGGGACAAACCCCTGCTGGTTTCATGCCGCTCTGGCGCCAAGTTTTCCATGCCCGGTATGATGGATACCGTTCTCAATATCGGCCTCACCGATGAGACCGCCCAGGGGATGATTCGATTGACCGATGATCCCCGGTTTGTCTATGACGCCTACCGACGGCTGATTCAGATGTTCGGGTCAGTGGTCATGGGGGTTCCGGATGAGCCGTTTGAAGCGGCCATCGAACGGATGAAACATAAAGCCGGTGTTGCCACGGAAGCCGAACTGTCGGCAGAACACTGGGAAGCCCTGACAGAACAGTTCAAGATCCTTTTTCACGGTCACACCCAGATTGATTTCCCCCAGGATCCGGTGGAACAGCTCAAGATGGCCACGGAAGCGGTTTTCAAAAGCTGGAACGGCAAGCGGGCTGTTGACTATCGCAATGCCGCCGGCATTGCCCACGATCTGGGCACCGCGGTCAATATCGTCACCATGGTTTTCGGCAACATGGGCAATGACAGTGCCACCGGCGTCGCAATGACCCGCAACGGCGCCACCGGCGAGGCTAAGCTTGAGGGTGATTATCTGGTAAATGCCCAGGGAGAAGACGTGGTGGCCGGTACCCGCATGACCCAGAACATCGATGAGATGGCCGAGGAGATGCCGGAGATTTACAATCAGTTATTGGAGATCGCCAACACACTGGAATCACATTACCGTGATATGCAGGACATGGAGTTTACCATTGAAAAGGGAAAGCTCTGGATGTTGCAGACCCGGGATGGTAAGCGTACGGCCCAGGCTGCCGTACGGATTGCCGTCGATATGGCTGACGAAGGCGTGATCACCCAGGAGGAAGCCGTGGGGCGGGTCGAGCCCGATCAGATCGATTTTTTTCTTCATTTTCAGTTTGACAACCAGGCTATTGCCGAGGCACGCGGAAGCGGCAAGCTTCTGGCCCGGGGACTGAACGTTTCACCCGGTGCGGCGGTGGGCAAGGTGGTGTTTGAGGCTGATTTGGCCGAGAAATGGGCCAAAGAAAAGGATCGCCAGGTGCTGCTGGTGCGCCCGGAGACCAAGCCCGATGATGTTCACGGCATGCTCGCGGCCAACGGTATTCTTACCAGCCGGGGCGGCCGGACCAGCCATGCCGCACTGGTGGCCCGTCAGTTCGGAAAGCCCGCTGTGGTCGGTGTGGAGGCCCTGCAGATCGACCTGGTCAAACGGCGCATGATGGTGGGTGATCTGGTTATTCAGGAAGGCGACTGGCTCTCTCTGGACGGCAATACCGGTGAAGTGTTTGTCGGTAAAGTTACAACCATGGAGCCCGACATCAAGGACCCCTGGCTGATCAAGCTGCTTGACTGGGCGGATGGGTTTCGAACCCTGGGCGTCATGGCCAATGCCGATTATCCCGTTGATGCCAGCCGGGCCCGGGATTATGGCGCCCAGGGCATCGGTCTGTGCCGCACCGAGCACATGTTTTTTGAAAGCGAGCGTCTGCCCCATGTTCAGAAGATGATCATGGCCACACTCCCCTTTGACCGTCGCGAAGCGCTGGAGGCCCTGCTTCCTTTTCAGCGGGAGGATTTTGCCGGACTGTTCCGGGCCATGGACGGGCTGCCGGTCATCATTCGCCTGATTGATCCGCCCCTGCACGAATTCATGCCCGACCTGGTGGAGCTGATGAACGAGCTGGCCGACCTGAAAATGCGTGTCAACCATGCGACCAACATGTCGGAGATCGACGATCTGCTTCAGCAGATCCGAGACAAGGAAACCATGCGGCAGCGGATCATACAGCTGCGGGAGCAGAACCCCATGCTGGGGCTGCGCGGCGTCCGGCTGGGCATTCAGATTCCCGAGCTGACCAATATGCAGGTTCAGGCGCTCTTTGAAGCGGCCTGCGAGGTTGCCTTTGACGGCATAGCGGTCTATCCCAAGATCATGATTCCCCTCGCCACCCACGCCAATGAGCTCAAGCGACAGCGGGAAGTCCTGGAGGCTACGGCCCAGAAGGTTATGGCCGAGCAGGGCATCACCATTGACTATAAGTTCGGCACCATGATCGAACTGCCAAGGGCCGCTATGACAGCGGACCAGATTGCCGACCACGCCGAGTTTTTCTCTTTCGGCACCAACGATCTCACCCAGACCACATTCGGCATTTCCCGGGATGATGCGGAATCCGGATTTCTGATGAGCTATCTGAATCAGGACATTCTGCCGGACAATCCCTTTGCCACGCTGGACCGGGACGGAGTCGGTGAGCTCATGCGCATCGGTGTCACCAAGGGACGCAACACGCGGGCTGACCTGGAATGCGGCATCTGCGGCGAGCACGGCGGTGATCCCCAATCCATTGCCCTGTGCCATGAATTGGGACTCAACTATGTCTCCTGCTCACCCTTCCGCGTGCCCGTGGCCCGGCTGGCCGCCGCCCACGCCGCCCTGGATGCCGATAAGAAATAGTGTCATGGCAATTGGCGATATTGCTAACATTCGGGTGGAAAGCCCAGCCTTCCGCTACCGGTGCATTCTTATGCCGCCAACGCCAGGGGTAGCGGAAGCCTGACGCGCAACGCAGCCGCTTGTACCGTGAGAGGCGTCTGCAATACTCTTTTCCCGTCATTCCGGGGGTGTCGCCTCAAAATAAACGGCTTTTACAGGAAGCCCAGCGCATCCAACATCAGGAGAAGCCGGGAGCGCTCTGCTGCAGAGGACACAATTCTTCCCAATATCAGGGATTATGGTCCAGCGGACGGCCCTGTTTCAAGTTGGAGGCGATTTTGTAAAAGTGTTTGGGGAACGCATTGGTATGAATTTATTTCTTGTGCAGGTCGATGATTTTGCCCTGATTCTTTTCTTTTACGCTTTTTACTTTACTGAGCAAATGCGGTGAAACATTCCACTTTTGCCCTGACTCGGTTATCACGGACACGGTTTTCTTGTTGTACTTAACCAACGTGCCAAACAGTTTTCCCTTTCCCGGTGCTTCAAAACATACCTGGTCGCCTGGATTGAATTGCATCATTTCCTTGTGGGCGTCCATGGAATCGAGAAACTTCAGCCGCGCCACGATCTTGTGGTTTAATTCCACAAGCTCATCATAGCTCAGGGAATCAATATCGAGTTTCATATTTTACTCCCGGTTGGTTCTGGATCGTTTGTTGTAAAGTTTTCAAACCCAAGGGGATTATATGAGGTGTCAATTGATTTGACAAGAATGTATTGCCAAAGGCCTTTGACGCCGCCAGCAGCGTTTCGCAATCCGGCGGTCTTGAATCCAGGCCGATGCGCAGCACATGTTCCCGGTTGAAGCCGATATAGCCCGGATATTTCATGAAATATCCGGGTTAAAAGCTTCGTCAACGCTGATATACGGTGACCACCCCGTATCATCCTCAACTAGCTCAATCTCGACCTCGGCCACATATTGGCCTTCGTGAACACATTTGACCTTTTTCCGCAGTCCCATCGTTACAACCTCCGCGTGAATGTTTCATCCCATCGCCCCGAATCTGGACGATAGGCGGTAACCAAAACCACAGGTCTAACATAACCTTTTGGGATGCCCCATACAATATGAATTGGCAATCACGTTCGATCCTGTTGGAGAAAGAGGACACATGGTCCCTTCGGGTATTCCGGATATTCATCGACAATAAGAGCCTTCTGGACACCACCAAGCACTTCCCTCGCCGTGATTCCGTCATCGGCCAGCTCATCATGTCCGTGTTCAGAGATCAGGACATCACCTGAACCTACCAGCGCCCTTACCCGTTCAAAGAAATCACTCAATTCCCATTCTCCATTTCAATTAGGACCAACCCCCCAGCATAACGTCGAAAATCACGGGCCGGGCGGTGAACTGCGAAAGCGACCATTGAACGAAAATGGCTGAAGAAAGTAGGTCTTCAAACACTGCACGCTCCCGCCCGGTCACGTGCATTTTATTGTTGGGTGCAGGATTTCACAACTTGATTGAGCGCATCACTTACCCATGTATTAAGGCTCTTACCATTCCTACGTGCCTGTATAACAAGAGTTTTATGAAGTTCCGGCCCTACACGGACCAAGAATTTTCCAGAGTATGGTTTTTCGGGAGCCTCACCACGCTCAGCACAAAATTCCAAGTAATCCTCTACCGATTCAGTAAAAGCCTTACGAAGTTCATCTACAGATTCACCTTCGAAGGTAATTACATCTCGCAAATTGATGACCTCGCCATGAAAAATATTGGCTTCATCATCAAATTCAACCCTTGCAAAATATCCTTTATATTCCATCATGGCCTCACCCCCGCCTCTTGCAGGAATCTTCTTACAGATTTAACGGCTCCCTTGTTTGTAAATCTTTCAGGGTGGGGGCGATGAAAAACCGCACGGACATCATTTAAAGCAACTCTGACCCGAGAGCCCCTTCCCTCTGAAATATCAGCACCAAAAGCTTCGAATAAAGACTCTATATTCGCCCATGGAATATCTGACCTATCAGGTCTTTCAAAGATTTTATCAAGAGTTTGCCGTTGTTTTTTATTCATGATTTAATGATACTACATTTCGATACTAAGTCAAGGTGATATTAAATGATGAGTTCATGTTTTATTCTGGGCACCCAACAAGTTATTGTACGGTTCTGGATAACATTCTTAGACGCCCAATGCGTCTTGTATTGCGCCTGTTCCGTTTAGCGTGTGCGGTATCCTCCCGTTTTGTTCGAATAATACCATTCTGGGGGGTGGGATGCAACGGTTTCCCTTGATTTAGTGTTGTGAAATGGCGAAGTTGTGGGGAATGTGAACGGAAAAGAGTGGTTGGGAAATGATACAGGTTTCGTCTTATTGTGGATTCGGAATCTGTCATGCCGGGCAGGGGTGGGTATCAGAATGAAGGCATATGATTCAATTTTACGCTGGATTCCGGCTTCCCGGATCGAGCCCGGGGCTGGCCTGGCCGGAATGGCAGTTGGCGGGGGGCATTCGTGCAGACTCGTGGGGGTTCGTGGGGAAAAACCGCCCACGAATGGACACGAATTTTCACGAATACCGCCCTGCCAGTCGCTGTTGTCTGTGTATGTCCGTGTGGGTCTGTGGCCATTATTCGCTGGTTGCCGGGTGATGGGTTCTGAACAGTTCGACCAATTCAGATGGAAAAAACGCGGCTGGGGTTTGCCGGGCGACCTGAAGAATTTCCGGGGAAGAATTTCCGTGTACAGTATATCCATTTATTCCTCTTTTCATTTTCTTCCCGGATTTTGCGGTTTCAGTTTTCTGCCCATTTTACGGTCCAATTCCGCCACAACTCATGCCATTCTAGCCCGGATATTTCATGAAATTTTTTGATATAAAATTGCTTTTATTCCGCATGACAATTTGCAAATTTGGAATGACTGCTGAAAACAAGACAATATATTGAAATAATGGCCTAAAACAATATTAATCAAAAAATTTCATGAAATATCCGGGCTAGCCCGCATATTTCATGACTCTGTTAAAAATGATCAAAATGGGCTCATTTTCTCTGTTAAAAGTCAAAATCTGACAAAGCGGACGCTTATATCACTCAAAACGTGATTGTGGTGGAC
>JAXHTY010000038.1:0-28210 GCA_034189905.1 Thermodesulfobacteriota bacterium | reverse complement strand
CGTGGTACAAACTGTCATGGCAAAATTCCTTTGTTATTGTCTTTCAACTAACTGATTTATAACAAAATTTTATGAATTTTGCCATACTTTTTTGGCCTTTTCATGAAATATTCGGGTTAGAACAAATTAGCCGTGGCGGCAAGGGAGAATCACTTGACAATGGGGCCTGATTTTGTCAAACTATAAATATTTGTATGTTTTCATCATATCTGTCGTTGTTTCGCTCTTTCTTTTCAAAATAAAGGTCCCGTGCATACGAATGCGTTATACGCCGCATGATGACAAGTGCGTGCAAGGCGGGATCAATCCGAAAGGAGGCAGGGCATGACATCCACCGGAACGGGCCCCCCGTTCGGCGACACCCCGTCGCCCATGGGCATAGACAAAATGAAAACCAGTATCACCGGGCTGGATGAGATTCTGAACGGGGGCATTCCCCGTGGCGCCATGACGCTGATCAGCGGGGGGCCGGGTACCGGTAAAACCATGCTGACCCTTGAATTCCTGGCGCGGGGAGCGCAGGCGGGTCATTCGGGCATCATGCTGACCTTTGAAGAACGTGAGGATGATTTACGCCGCTATGCCCAGGGATTTGGATGGGACATCAGCGCGCTGGAAGCCCAGAAAAAGGTGTTGCTGATCAGCGCCCGCATCCATCCGGACACGGTGCTTTCCGGGGACTTTGACCTTCGGGGGCTGCTGAGCATTCTCCGTCAGCAGGCCGAGGCGATTCAGGCCGAGCGGGTGGTGATTGATGCGCCGGATGTGGTGCTGCGCCTGATGGACAATATCAGCAAGGAGCGGACGGAACTTTACGCGCTGCATGAATGGCTCAGGGACGCCGGCCTGACCACCATCATGACGGTCAAGGGCGCGTCCAACGGCGTGTTTTCTTCTCATTACGAATTTCTGGACTATATGGCCAATTGCGTGATCTGTCTGGATCAGCGGGTAACCGAGCAGATTACCACACGGCGGCTGCGGATTGTGAAATACCGGGGGTCCACGTACGGTCGCAATGAATATCCCTTTGGTTTCAGTGACAAGGGCATCTGGATCATTCCGGTGACCCAGACCAGCCTGCAGCATCAGGCCCTGGGGGAAAGCATGTCCAGCGGCATTCCCGATCTGGACGACATACTGCAGGGCGGTTATCGCCGCGCTTCCTGCACATTGATCACGGGAAGCTCGGGTACGGGAAAAACCACCTTTGCCTGTTCCTTTGTACTTTCGGCGGTATCCCATGGCGACCGCATGCTTTACCTGGATTTTGAAGAGTCCTGGGATGCCCTGGTGTCCTGCATGCGCAGCCCCGGCCTGGACATGGAGGCGGCCCATGAAACGGGGCTTCTGCGGTTTGTCTCCAAGATGCCAGAATCCCAGGGCATCGAAGAGCATCTTATTGAAGCTTTTCGGATTATCGAAGATTTTCAGCCGAATCATCTGGTGGTGGACGCCATTTCCGCCTGCCGGCGAATGGGGTCGGACCATGCGGCCTTTGATTATCTGCTGCGGCTGATCAACCATTGCAAGCAGCGCGGAATCACCACCTTTCTGACCAACCTCACCACAGCCGATGCGGACCGGGAAATCACGGGGATCGATCTTTCTTCGGTGATTGATACGGTGATTCTCCTGCGAAACGTGGAAGTCGACGGCGCATACAAAAGGGAGCTGGGTGTTTTGAAATCCCGTGGTCGCCATCATTCCAGCCACATTCATTCCTTTCGGATTACCGGACGCGGCATCGAGATAGCGGAAAAGGAGGATATGGATGAAGCGTAATGGCGATACCCCCGGGCCGGTGAACGCGCATTATCGTTTCAGGCTTTTTGTGGCCGGCGATGCTCCCAATTCCCGCCTGGCCAGGGAAAACCTTCGGCGTTTACAGGAGCAGGCCCCGGACGCTGTTTTTGATATACAGGTTGTTGATGTGCTGGATGCCCCCGAGGCGGCACTGAAAGAGGGGGTTTATGTCACTCCCGCCCTTCAGGTGCTTGAGCCCGGCCCCCCCCACCCAAATCATGATTTTTGGAAACCTCTCTGATAATCAAACGCTGCAAACCCTGTTGGCGAAAAGAGACTGATGCACAACGCCCCAGAAAACGCACTTCCCTCCTATGAGGAACTGCAGCGCCGTCTGGAAGCGGCGGAAGCCGCGTTGCAGGCCATTCGCGACGGCCAGGTGGATACCATTGTGGGCGATAACCGTCACCTGGTGGTGCGCCTGGCCGAGGCGGAAGCCCGTGAAGCCCATATTCGACGTGTGCTGATGTCCATCCGCAACGTCAACCAGCTCATCGTTCAGACAACCGATCCGCACCATCTGATTCAGGGGGCCTGTGACCATCTCACGGAAACCATGGGATATTTTAATGCCTGGATAGCGCTTCTGGATGCGGACGACAAAACGCGCATGGGCATGATCGCGGCCACGGGCTATGGCGATGGTTTTGAAATCATGCAAAACCGGCTCAAACAGGGTCAATACACCCATTGTCTGAACCGCGCCCTGGCTGATGATGCACTGGTGGTGGTCGCTGATCCGGTGAATGAATGCCCGGACTGTCCTCTGTCCCGGCACTATGGCGGCCGAGTGGGCATGGCCCGTCGGCTGGCCTATTTGGAAACGGTTTTCGGGGTGCTTTTCGTGTCCGTCCCGAAAACTTTTGCCGAAGATGAAGAGGCCGGGGACCTGTTCTGTGAATTGGCCGATGATCTGGGGTTTGCCCTGCATAAAATGGATGAGGCCAAAGCATTGCAACGGGCCAATGAGATTATAGTCCGCAGTCCGGCCGTGGCCATTGTCTGGAAAAACGCCGAGGGCTGGCCGGTTATCTTTGCCTCGGAAAATGCCGATGGCATCTTCGGCTGGACCGCCCGGGACCTGTTGTCGGGGACCATCGTGTATGCCGATCTTATTCACCCGGATGATCGTCAGCGGGTGGCTGGTGAAGTGGCCCAGCGCAGTGCCGATCCGTCGGCAGCGCATTTTGAACACGCGCCCTATCGCATTGTCACAAAGGCGGGGGATGTCCGGTGGATTGCGGATATGACCCATATCCGGAGGGATGACAACGGGGCGGTGCTTTCCTACGAGGGTATTCTGCTGGATATCACGGATCAGAAACAGGCCGAAGCGGATAAGAATCGCCTGGAAGCCCAGTTCCAGCAGTCCCAGAAACTGGAGTCCATCGGCCGGCTGGCCGGGGGCGTGGCCCATGACCTGAACAACCTGCTGTCTCCTATCCTGGGATATGGGGAAATGCTGCTGGAAGACACCGACGCGGAAGATCCCCGCAGGGAACCCATGGAGGAAATCATCCTGGCCGGGGAACGGGCCCGGGACCTGGTGCGTCAGTTGCTGGCCTTCAGCCGCAAGCAGGTGCTGTCCTTCCGCACAATAGAACTGAACACCCTTGTCACCGGTTTTGAAAAACTGCTTCGCCGCACGGTTCGGGAGGATATACATATTCACCTGACACTGGCCGACTCCCTGCCGCCGGTAAAGGGGGATACCGGACAGATAGAGCAGATCATCATGAACATGGCGGTCAATGCCCAGGACGCCATGCCCCATGGCGGTATGCTGACGCTGGAAACCGCCATGGTCGAACTGGACAGGCAATATGCCGACCGGCACGAGGAGGTCATGCCCGGCCCTCATGTCATGCTGGGGATCAGCGATACGGGTATCGGCATGGACGAAGAAACCCGCAAACATCTTTTTGAGCCGTTTTTTACCACCAAACCCGTGGGCGAGGGGACCGGCCTGGGGCTGGCCACGGTTTACGGTATTGTCAAGCAGCACAAGGGACATGTCTGGGTTTACAGTGAACCGGGCCGGGGCACCACCTTCAAGGTTTATCTGCCGGTGGCCGCCGGGGCCCGAATGGCGGAAAAAGATGTGACCGTGGAAGATGCTGCCTTCAAAGGGTCTGAAACCATTCTGCTGGTGGAAGACAATCAGCAGCTGCGAAAACTGGCCCGAGCGCTCCTGATGCGTCGCGGCTATTCCGTCCTGACGGCGGCCAATGGAAAGGAAGCACTGTCCATACTGGAAGACCACGCGGCCCCCCTGGACCTGCTTCTGACGGATGTGATCATGCCCGATATGAACGGTCGTGAACTGTACTTCAGGGCCATGGAAATATACCCGGAACTGAAAGTCCTCTATATGTCCGGGTATACGGACAACGTTATCGCCCATCACGGCGTTCTGGATGAAGGGGTGCAGTTCATTCAGAAACCTTTTACCGTCAAGGCCCTTGCCACAAAGGTCAGGGAAGTGCTGATGGCGGAGTGATGTAAGCCCGCATATTTCACGCGAACTGACAAAATTCACACTGCTGCTTTCTGACATCATCCGCATTCAACACCCAAAGCGGTTTCCGCAAAATATCTTGACACCCGGCACAGGGATTGTTAAATATGTGTAAATGAATACCAATGCCCATCTGAATTCCTGCTGTCAAACTCTTCTTCTGTTTGTTTTCTGGCCTGACATCCGGTTTTGGGTTTTCCGGGGCAGATCTTGTTGCGCGTGGTGAATTTTAATAGCCGTATCTTAGTTTTTCGGGGACAGTTTATTTAATTGTTTTTTCGGGGACCGGTTTTTTCGGGGACATCTATTTAATTGATAGCATAATGTTATTCAGTGCTGTCCCCGAAAAACGACACATCACAGGGAACATGGGGTGGAAAGGATCTCTATTCAACCAGCACCCATTTGCGAAGGCCGGTAAAAAACAGGAGATACAGCCCCATGACCAGGGAGATAATATCCCGGACCAGCAGGTGAACCACAGAAACCGTGGGATCGTGGGAAAAGGAAAAACACCCGCAGTCAAATTCATGGCCGCGCAACAAATTGATGCTGATGGCAATGATAAACATCAGAAGCATCAGATTGATAATCGCCACTGCCCCCCGGGGGAAAATACCGAAAACCACGGCCGCGCCGCAGATCAGCTCAAGCCAGGGCACGAACACGGCAATGGGGTGAAGTGTGGCAGCGGGGAACAGGTTATAGCCGTTCAGAATGTCGACAAATTGCTCGGGGTGGACGATTTTGTGAATACTGGCATAGATAAACATGCCGCCCAGCACCAAGCGAAACCCCGGTTCCAGAAGAGCAGCCATCTTGTTGAAGTTATTATTTTTCAATGGGCATCCTCTCTTCCTGCCATGCTTCCATGCCCTGGGCAAAAATCCGCACATCTTCATATCCGGCCGCGGCCAGTTCCTCCGCAAGAAAATGGCTGTCCGTACATTTGATACCGGAGCAATAGGTGACAACCGTTATATCCGCAGCATGCGTATCCAGAAAATCAAAAATGCAGTTCTCGATATCATAGACCGGCAATGAGACGGCACCCGGCAGATGGCCATCAGTATATGCCTCGCAGGAACGGGCGTCGACAAATATGCATGTATCACTCTCAATCAGTTCTTTTGCAGCCTGCATATCCACCACCGGAAAGCCTGCCACCTGATCCGGCATACCGGCGGCCAGCGGCGGGGTCTTCAGGGATATCCCGTTGGGAGAAAAACTATTGACGACAAGGGCCATTCCGGCGGCAACAACAGTCAGCAGCGCCATCTCTTTTAGCGTGTTTTTCCAGGCCATCATGATACTTTCCTTCCAGGTGTTTCACTGGTTGAACCTTTCGCAATACCATTGTGTAACAATGGGTTCAAGTCTTTTTTTCTTTCTATACAACGATAAATTTTATGTTAGATATTATGGTTGACAGACAATAAAAGACCTACCTACCTTGAGCCACGTGGGTTAAAATGCCCTTTGGAGGGGGCAAATCAGAGCCAAAATCAAGGAGGTAGGTCATGGAAAAAAGAGTAAAGTATGTTGGTCTGGATGTCCATAAAAAAACAATTTCGGTGTCAATTGCAGACGAGGGGCGGGACGGAGAGATTCGGGCGGGAACTTTGGGGACGCCCTTTATATTTTCACATTTAAAGATTATTCGGGCTATGGAGAAGCCCAAATGTTGGGTTTCGCTGCGCTCAACCTAACCTCTGGTATCAGATAGAGCACCGGTAAATCCAGCAACCGGTTCTGGGTCAGGTATAGAATGTTGACGGATATATTGAACGGTGCCACCCGTTTCATTGCCGCTATACGCCAATAAGGGACTTTTAAAACAAATCATGCGCGGGGCCGGCCGGGCCGGGACAAAGCGGTGCGTCTATGGCCTGTCCGATGTCGATACGGACAGGGTGACGGGCGTACACAGCACGATCCGGAAAGATCGACCACCGTCCCCGCTTTTTGAATTCACACCACACCGGGCCTTCCCCGCCCCCGGTCCCTCCACCGTCCGGCATCAAATCAACTCTATATATATTTCCCTTGATCTTTTCCCCTGAATCGCAATATATTGTCTTCGTTTTTCCAATTACCAGGGAGGGTAGCCGATGTTTAATCAACCTTGCAAGTCTGTTCCGTTTGCTTTTGTAGATCCTGTCGATCTTACCGGCTGAAGCCATGTATACCGCAACAGTTACGGCCATCAATCCGCACGACCGGACTGTCTCCGGAGTATACAAGCCCAGAAATCCGGCAGCCAGCCATTATTTTCAATGCGTGTCCGCACATTGGGAGGAACTGGAACCGGCCTGGGATATTTATTATCAGCGGCAATACGGGTTTTTCCGGCCATACGTCAAAGAGGTGATGCTGCGCTTTCTGGATTGTGGCGATCTTCACAACGGCTTTGCCCGAGTCCGGTGCCAAGATTGCGGCCATGAGTACATTCTGGCCTTTTCCTGCAAGCGCCGGCAATTCTGTCCCTCCTGCCACCAGAAGCGGGTGGTTGAGTTCGGAGAATGGCTGTGCACGGACGTTCTCAAATCCGTTCCCCATCGCCAGTGGGTATTCTCTCTTCCCAAACGACTTCGCCCCTGGTTCCTGCATGACAGAAAGCTGCTGGCCGGACTGTCCAAATGCACTTGGAAAATTCTGGGCCAGTACCTGCGACACTCCGTCCCCTATGACAACGCCGTGGCCGGCGGCGTGGTGGCAGTACAGACGTTCGGAACCTTTCAGAATTTTCATCCTCATCTGCACATTATCGCCACGGACGGCTGCTTCTACGGAGAGGGCAAGTTCCAAAAGGCCAACCGGCCCTGCCCCGCTGATCTGGAGCCCCTGTTCCGGCAGGAGGTATTCAAGCTGCTCAAAGCCCACGGCCTGCCCGACCGGGTTATAGAAAACATGATGGGCTGGCATCACAGCGGATTTAATGTTTACTGCGGCCCGGCCATCTGGCCGGCTAATGATACCGGCCTTGAAAACCTGGCCCGGTACATTATCCGGGCGGCCTTCTCACAGGAGCGGATGACATACATTCCGGCCTCGAACTCATCTGACGGCCAGGCCAAGGTCATCTATCAAGCCAAAGACGGCCGTGAGCGCAAAGTGTTCCCGGCCCTGGACTGGCTGGCCCAACTGACCACGCACATTCCCAACCGCAGAGAACACATGGTCCGCTACTACGGTTATTATAGCAACAAAAGTCGGGGCCAGAGAAAAAAGGCGGATCAGGACGACGCCATCGTCAACATTATCGAAACCGGCCTGCCCAATAAGGCTTTCAGAAAATCCTGGGCGCGATTAATTCAAAAAATTTACGAAACAGATCCTCTACTTTGCCCCAAATGCCAGGGCCAAATGAAAATCATCAGTTTTATCGAAGAACTCCCTGTCATCAAGCAGATAATGCAACACCTGGGTCTGTGGGAGATAAGAAACACCGGCCCGCCACAAAAGACGCATCTGAATGTTGTCCGGGAACTGACCTATCAGCCGGTGCCTGATCAGGCACCGGCTGATGACGGGTTCTTTTCTCAAGTTCCCGATTATGGCTACTGGGCGGATTGATGTGAGAATCCTCAGCCCGGTGGCACAATAGAGTTACCTCAAAAATTCCCTGTTTTTCTGCAATTCCGAATATTTTGCATGTTTCTGCCACTTTTTTCTGCTCCTTTGAAACTAGCAGCCTCACACTCTCCAAACGCCGATCAATATATAGCGGCCGGAAAAATATTGACACACAAGAGAGGTCTTGCTATAGATGATGGCCATAAAAGCGACTTCCTATCTTTTTTCCTATCTTTTTTTAATGGTAGTTTTTTGCTGTATCCGTGGATTGGGGAACTGGAATGGGATAAAAACTATAATGTAAAACGAGGGGAAATTATGAAGAAATCAATCATTATCTTTACATTGCTTGCGTTGTCTTGCACAGCGTTTGCTGCGGATATAACTATCCAGAGCAATGAGCTAACACCGTACACAAAAAATGAAACTTTAGTTTATAATATAGTTGCCTATGTGGACTTTGAGGCTGGTGACCCACCAACTTGTAATAGCACGGTTACTGATTATCATTATCCGGGACAGGAAGATGGAACTGTAAAAAGTATTGACGACTCAGATTGTTTTGCTTCCGCTTCTGTTTCTTATTATTTCCATGATGAAAGCAATAGCGTTTTTGAATACGCTTCAGATGACTACTTTTATAACTATGATGATAATGAAGCAGGAATTCTTAATATTAGAAGCCCGATAATTATTGGTGACTCATGGACCAATAAAACTGTTCTGGTTGAACGTGATGGTACTTTTTTTGAAGGTCGTACTTCCTATGTTGTTGTAGAAAAAGAAACAGTTTCTGTCCCTTTAGGTGAGATCGAAACTTACAAATTTAGCGTATCTGGTGAATTCACAGAAGCAGATGAAACTGTTTTACCGGAAAAAATAAAAATTTATGGAGATACGTGGCTACATCCCGTAATAGGTACTATTAAAAGTCAATCTATGCTTGAGCATTCCAGTAATTCTGGTTTACTCTTACACAATCAAGCCATACTAAGAGAACTGGTCTCTTCTACAATACTTCCTGAAGAAAAGGAAGAAGAAACACAAGAGGATACTCAAGATACAGCGTCAAACACTCCGGCCCCTGCCCCTGCTGGAGGTGGTGGAGGGTGTTTCATAAACACATCTTTCTAAACGATTTTATTACCAAAGCAAATGGCAGGGCGTTTAAGGGTGTCCTGCTATTTTTACATAATCACTCAAATACCTATAGAAAACCCTTTTTGTTTTTTTGGATGCCGATTTGTATTAAAGAGGGTCATTATTGCACGCCTATTCCACGGCCAAAAAAAATGGCCGAAGATTATTTGGGAGCTTAAAGGGTGTGGAAATATGGATTGAAAACTTAGTAAAAGAAGCCTCTATAATGGACAACCAAAGGGGTGGACATCGGCCGGCCTGCTAAAGTCAGATATTATTAAAAGATGTGCGGGCTAAAGGTTGTGGTATATTGTTAATAAAGCAGCCATGACCTCTTTTTGCGTCTTTTTGCTCATGCCCTTATACGTCTGTGCAATCATTTTCTCTGAAATTTCAAAGAGACCGGGAATAAATTGCTTCCCTTTTTCAGACAACTCTACATAGACAGATCTGCTGTCTGTCTCATTCTTTCGCTTTCGTATATATCCGGCGGTTTCCAGCTTTCTTGTCAAAACAGTAACCGTTGGTTTTGAGCGGTTAATTGCCTGGGCTATCTCATTCATTGTGAGCCTTTCACCATTATGGAGCACATACAGAATTTCGCCATGGGACGGCACCAGGTCCGTAATGCCTTTCTCGTTCAAGGCCGCAATGATCATACGGTTATACTTTTCGTGTATACGGGCAATAATGTTGATTATATATTCGGATTTCATGGTCACATGATAGTTAGATATCTAACTATTGTCAAGCAATATTCCACTACCCATTAACCGATCCTGTTCTGCTTACCTTCTTTCAAGGGCCAGCATTTTTTTCTTCATTTCCACGCCTGCCCCGAATCCGCCTATACCGCCATCTGAACGGATCACCCGATGGCAGGGAATAAATACGGGAAAGGGGTTTTTTGCAAGCGTGTTGCCCGCAAACCGCGCCCCTCCGGGAAAGCCGGCCAGCCGCGCCACCTCCCCGTAACTGCGAACCGAGCCGGGAGGAATTTCTGCAACCGACCGCAACAATTTTTGCTGATTGGGGGTAAGTTGCGCCATATCCAGATCATCCCACGGTATGGCAGGTATGTCACCGCCGGAAAAATAGCGTTTGAGTGCTTCGGCCAGTGCAAGGACGTTTGCCGACGGATGCGCGGTGACCTGCATAGAAGTCTCCTGTTGTCCCGCCCTTCCTGGCAGCCGGATCCTTTGTATCAAGAGTGGCGATGTCTCGTAGCCGATCCAGCAACGCCCGAATGCTGTATCCACTTTGTAATATTTCATGCCAACCGGCTCCTTTATCGGTTTAGAAAAAATCATATGGCATACAGGTCCTCAAAGTTACCTGCCGCATCAAAACCAATCGGTCGCCAGTCAGTCACCTGCTCAACAGTTTTGGCCGCATGCAGTTCATCTTCAAATGCACGGGAGACAAAAAACGTTTCCAGGCTGGCGGTATCCTGAATACGGATGATACGGGCGCCTGTCCCGGCCTCCAGACCACAGCTCCGGCAACAGGCCGCAAGCGCATCCCGGTCGCAGTCAAAAGCCATGGGCAGCGCCGCCTTTTCCGGCGACACAGCCGTAAGGGCGTTTTTGTATGTTTTCTCCCGGTCCACAGCGTTTAACAACCGCGTTGTGGTAACATCGGCCAGACCGATGCCGTTGGCATTTCCTGCTGATGCCGGCGAAAGATCCCGGACTAAAATCCGTTTGGCATGGGGATGGGTATAAAAATCACCGGTAATATCCCGATGCCGGCCGGTCACATTGGAATCCATGCCGATCCCGCTGATATCCTTGCCGATCCGGTCGACCACGAGCACATCCACATGATCAAATGGAATACGGGGCAGCATTTTGTAGGCCTTTTTGAGCAGTTTTTTTTCATCATCCAGCAGGGACTCGGGTGACACCGCGGCCACCTGGGCGGTATTGCCGCAACCATCCTCAAGAATGGCAAGCCCGCAGAGAATGTTGCATTTTTCAAGAATAACCGCCGCTGCCTGTTCAATAACGGCAAAAGAGGAATGAACGGCCTGGCGATGGATGGCTGCCGCCCCCTCGGTCTTTCCCGCCCCCACAGCCAGCATTTTGGCAAGGCCGCTCTCAATGGGACCGGAAAACTTTGTGTGGGGTTTAATCCGGTTAACCGGCAGAATCCAGTCGGCAGACAGGGCAACACGGGAGAAAAACACATCCATGCCGCAATCCAGTGTCCCCACACAATCTGTCTCCATGGCCGTTGCTATGGGAACCCCCATGGTATCTTCCGTTATGCCGTAGCCGGCCAGCACCGCTGCCTGCCCCTGTGGCGTGGCATTGCCGTGGCTGCCCATGGCCGGGAAAAGGAAGGGCTTCAGCCCCTTTTCCTTCAGCCCATCCACACAGGCACGCACGATAATGTCAATGGCATGAATGCCCCGGCTGCCAACAGCCACCGCAACGCTGTCCCCGGCGGACGCCCTTTGTATATCCGGCGATCCGGCAAATGCCGTTTCCACCGCTCCGGCCACATCTTCCACCGGCGAACACCAGAGCCGCTGCCGAACGAGCGCCATCTCCGGAAATGTATGTGAATTTTTGCTCATCATTCGCCTACGTCCGCCACCACCGGCGAGCAGGGGATGCGGACTTTGCTAAAGTGAGTTTAGTTTCCATCCATAAATGGCCTTTTTGCGCAATATCTGCGTCAAACTTCGGGCTTGCTTGTGCGGCGTACGTCCAGTACGCCTCCGCGCAATCCCTCGTTTTCCTTGATCTTACGCAAAAATCCGCATTTATGAATTGGAAACTTAAAAATGTGTCTTTCCATAAAAATGGATGGACACGAGTTTAACACCAAACCATGCCAGGACGAAAGCAGCCCGCCCTGCAAGTCCGTGTGAGTGGCGTGGTTATGAAAAGTCCATTTTCTCCAATACATTAACCACCAAGTGTTTATAAAATTTTCTGCAAGTTCTATCAAAAGACTCCTGCTCTGATTCCGTCAAATCGTAAATCCTTGGCCCATCCCACGAATCGATATGATGGGTAAGCCGTATTGCTGGATGAAGGGTTCTTGCATTTTCTTCATAATAAAGGCCTTTTATCACTCTTCCCCCTAGAAGCCAGAGGTTATCAAAATGATTTTTAATGGTCCTGTATGAATACTTCGCGTCGATTAACTCCTGGATAAACGGCTTAAAAATTTTGATTAGTTCTGTCCCATATTTTTCATCTTTGGGAGAACCAGCCCAAGATTTTGGCCAGTTATTCATTTCTTTGATGTCTATTTTTTTCATAACGGCGGGCATCAGCAGCCGCGGCTTTTGGCGGTCTGCTGAATGCCCTGTTCTGCAAATTAATTTATTCTGTCATAATGTTCTGGCTCTGAATCCGGCACTTTTTTTAGCACTTTTTGAAATTTCTTTATATTTCCCTTTTTTGCTCGTGCCTCAATATATTCTTCAGTTAATAGAGCGGTCATTTTTTCAGCTGCTGCTGAAGCAACAAACTGATTTATGGAAATACCTTCCCTTTTGGCGAGAAGTCTAATCTGCTCGTGAAGTGAGTTCGGTATTCTTAAACTTAAAGTGCTCATTTTAATTCTCCTATTTCAAAAAGAAATTCCTTCGGGTCATAAACGATTAATCCAAATCTCTTGGCATGTTTAAAATGTTTCTTGTTATAAGTGACAATCGCATCGCAATCTCCAGCTACCGCGACTTCCAAAACAAGATCATCAGATGGATCAGACAAGCAAGGTCGCCAAAGGAAAAAAATGTCTTGCTTACTCCCAATATGGCAGAGGAAGTCGATAACATCCCCGATGTCTTTTTCAGATATCGATGCCGGTAATTGGCCTCTCATCAGCACGGATTCATATTCAATAATTAAAGGGACTGATATTGCAATCGAAAATTTTTTACTTGGCAAAAGTGATAGCAGGAGGAAAGATGCTCCTTTTCGAGATTTTAAGCCTGTAAAAACAACATTAGTGTCCAAAACAATTTTCATATGGTACTATATATCATACCATAAAATGGCAGTCAAGTTTTTTTTGCAGAACGTTGGAAGCCAGGAGCAGCCAGGGCTTCCACTGACTTGATTAAAGATGGTTGCTGCTCAATTTCCCTCGGCTTGTCAAAATTCCGCCGGCCCTGGCTGTCACCTGGGCTGACTGGTTCAAGTAAGCCGCTCTGCGGCAGAGCAGGTGCGCCGCATTGTTTAATCAAATGAGTCATGGTACCTTCTTACCGGCTGAGCAGGTCCTTCCACCTGAACGTATTTACTTCACTGACATTCTCGCCATCACCAAGAAGCGGCAAATGTTCGTGCATCCAAACTGGCCAGATGTGTTCCTTGCTTTTCCTCTCGTGGCCATCACAAAAAATACATGCTTTTCTCATATCAATTTTATAATGGATTCCGGCTCACGTGCCGCTTCGCTCCACTGGCCGGAATGACGGATTGCGAGGCTGCTGCGAAAGGCTTCCGCTACATAGGCCGGGGCATGTGCCCAGAATCCGGGGTGTTTGTCGCAGCTTGTGTAACGGAATGTTGGGTTTCGCTTTGCTCCACCCAACCTACCACTCAGGAACGTGAGAACGAAAAAAACCGTTTTACGACTTTGCCTCCCGTTGTCCTTGTCATAATCGTTGCCGGCTGCTGTTCGATGACGACTGCGATCACGAAAACCAATCAAGCGCTCCGGGAAGTTCAGGTAAAAAAATGCCTTATGAACCTGATGGTTGATGGAAAAAATGAACATGTGAACATAGGGTGGGGTTAAAAACTTTTTACAAAGCCATCCAAAAAAAATTCCCGGCATGGGATTTATTGCCCCAGCACCGGGAATTCATTTTAAATCTAAAGTGCAGAAACTGTGTTACACTTCTTCCACCGTAATGGCGTCTTCTTCGCAAACCTCGACACAGGTTTCACAGCCCAAACACTCTTCCGCATTTACCGGGGAAGATTTGCCATCCACGATTTCAAATACTTCCACGGGGCAGTTGTCCACGCATTCTTCACAACCCGTACATTTTTCTTCATCAACGGTCACATTCCAACCCATTTTAGAGCCTCCTTTTTGATAAATTACACCGTAATATGGTTTTAAACCCAATACGAACGGCTTTGGATGTTACAACAGAAGAAATGTTTTGCCCGAAATCGCCTCTTGATTTCCGGCAGCCGGCCCCGGTTGCCATCATCGCTGAAAGCCCGTGAGCCAGAACAAATCTTAAAACCCAAAATTTTCTATACCATGTCGGGGAACAAAGTCAAGGGTTTCGCAACGGTTTTTTAAAAATTCCACCTTATTTCAACTCCGCCTTCATGGGTCAGGATAACCATATGATCACAATATGGTTCTCCTGTTTCAGCGCCGGCATGCCACCGGCCCCGGGCAATGCACCGGTCCCGTCTGTTAAGCATTGTGCAACAGTCAATGCCGGCAGGACATATACCGACACGGTCATGGATGGCACCGTATGGCTGCATGCCGGCGGCAGCGGTATCGTTTTGGCAACGGCACCCGGGTCACCGGCATTGCAAAGCCCTCCCATAGAGACGGCAAACGAGCGGCACCATTCATTCATTGCCGCATCCGCCACACCAGTTTGGCCTGCATCCGGGACCTGGCACGGCCCGAACACCCGCATGCCGGTTTCTTCCGGATCCATCCGGTCAATCACATAATCAAACACCGCACTGCTGGTGGTAACCCATATACCGGGGGCATCGGGGTCATGCGCTGCCAGCCTGGCCCAGGCCCGAATCCGTGCCCCGGTCATCAGCCGGCCCGGATCATCCGCCATGCCCGGGGCGCCAAGCGCCTTCGGATGTTTTTCAAACAGATCGTCATCTTCGCCTTTCAATGCCCTGAACATAGCCTGTTCCCGGTCTGCCAGTGTCTCAATACTCCGGGAGACCGCCGTCGTCTGGGCATCATAATCGGCTGTAATGCGAAGAAACACCCGGGCTGCCATATTCGTCGAGAGACCATCGCCCAACACCTTATCCGACAGGTGAGCGGAGGCATCCTCCGCGCCGGCACTTTGCCGGACAATGGTGTCCCGGAGATGATTTACCGCGGTCTCGTCAAAAAACGGAATGCCACCACTTTCCGGAGTTTTTAAAAAGGCCAGCTCTGCCCCACTGGTAGATTCTTTCCACTGGCGATAGGCCTTGTGAATTGTCTCCACCACCTGGCTCTCTTCGGTAACGGGCTGAAACGGCTCAATAATACCGGTGCCCGCCAGATCTCCCATGGTTTCCGGAAGCACCATTGCCGACGGCAGATAGACCCGTATACCGCCCCACAGGGCCGCGGTCCGACGGGCCGTCACCGCATCAATATAGGTAAATGGAAAATAAACCGGCTTTGTCATTTTTATCTCACCCGATCTTACCGTCTACGACCTCCACCCCCACACCCCGCAGTTCATCGCGAATCCGGTCGGCCAGCGCCCAGTCTTTGTTCTGTCGGGCCTGCTCCCGCTTCTCAATCAGTGTCTTTATTTCCGGGGATTCCGCCTGGTCGGACGGGGCAAAATCAAATATCTTTAACACACTGTCGATCCCGGCAAACGCATCCAGAACCTTTTTTGCCCGGCCGGCATCAAGCGTTCCCTCCCCGATCATGGCGTTGACGGTTTTTACATTTTTAAACACGCTGGCCAGCGCCGCCGAAAGATTCAGGTCATCGTCCATGGCATCCACAAATCCCTGCCGGATGTCATACAGCAACTGATCAAAGGCCTGTTGTGACGTTTCCTCAGCAGTTTCGCCAACGCCGGCGTCCTTTTTTTTCAGGGCCGAAAGGGTGCATACACAATTATCCAGCCGCTCCAGTGCAGCCACGGCCGTCTCAACCCTTTCTCTGGAAAAAGATACCGCTTTCCGGTAATGTGCGGCAAGCAGCCAGTAACGCACCTCCCGTCCGGAAAATCCCATATTCTCGGCGTCTTCAAGCGTCACCTGAGCGGCTTTCCAGTGGTCTTCACTGTCCGCCGCCAGCACACTCTCGCAATGTATCCAGTAACGGGCCGGGGCCTTGCCGGATGCGGCCCGGGCAATGGCTATTTCGTTTTCATGATGGGGGAACATCAAGTCCCGGCTGCCCGTGTGGATATCAAACTGTTCGCCCAGATATTTCTGCGACATGGCCGCACACTGAATATGCAACGACGGCCGGACATTTCCCCACCGGGTTTTCATATACAGGCCCTTTTTCAGTTCTTTGAGCCGGGCCCGCTTCAGCAGGGTAAAATCCCGGGGATTGTCCTTTTCATATTCATCCAGGTCTACGGTAGACCCCAGGCGGATCTTGTCCGTGTCCACGTTGGAAAGGGTGCCGTATTCCGACAGGCTTGAAATGTCAAAATAGACCGACCGGAGCTTTTCATAGGCCGCCCCCGAGTCCACCAGCTTTTCGGCCAGGGCCGTCATTTCCGGAAGGGTGTCACTGGTAAGCGGATAGGCATTGGCCGGCCGCACCCTCAGCACGGCCAGATCCTGCTTGAATTGATCAATATGGGTCTTTGTAAAATCCCGTAGCCAGAGACCGGCTTTTTCCGCGCCATCGATGGTTTTATCGTCAAAATCGGTAATGTTGACAATATGGTTGACCTCATACCCCCTGTAGGTCAGATACCGCGAGAGGACATCGGCAAACACCATGCGCCGACACTGGCCAAGGCCCATTCGGCCACAGGCGGTGGGACCGCAGGAATACATGGATACCTTACCCGGTACCAGCGGTTCGAAAATCGCCTTTTCCCGGGTGATGGTATTAAAGAGTCGCAGATCAACCGTGTCCTGTACTGTAAACAGGTTCGTGCTCAAATAGCGCTCCCCGCTGTCCGGGAAGATGACCACCACCACCCCCTTGCCCAGCTTTTCGGCCTCTTCACAGGCCACGGCCATGGCCGCACCGCTGCTCATGCCGACGAACAGCCCCTCTTCCCGGGCCAGACGGCGGGTCATCTCAAAGGCTGTTTCATCCTCGATATTGGGTTTGGCGTCCAGGATATCCCGTTTAAAAATCTCCGGCTGATAAGACTCCTTCATATTCTTCAGCCCCTGGATCTTGTGCCCCAGAAACGGTTCAACGCCGACAACCCGTACATCCGGGTTAAACTCCTTCAAGCGCCGGGAAAGGCCCATGGCGGTACCGCTGGTCCCCAGGGTGGACACCACCACGTCCACACCGCCGTCTGTCTGACGCCATATCTCCTCGGCCGTACCGTAGTAGTGGGCTTTCCAGTTGGCATCGTTGTTGAACTGGTCGGTGATGAAATATTTATCCGGGTATTCCCGGCCCAGCCTGTAGACCTCTTCGATGGCGCCGTCCGTCCCCAGGTGCCCCGGCGTGAGCAGTATCTCGGCGCCCCGTGCCCGGAGGATGATCTTTCGCTCCTCGCTGGCCCGCTCGGACATGGCCAGCATCAGGCGATACCCCTTCACCGAACAGACCAGGGCCAGGCCGATCCCCGTATTGCCGCTGGTAGCCTCCAGCACAACCTTGTCTTTTGTAAGCTCGCCCGATTTTTCAGCCTCGGCGATCATATAGGCAGCAGCCCGGTCCTTTATTGACCCCCCCGGGTTCATATATTCCAGTTTGGCCAGTACCTTCACCCCCGGCGTCTGGCAGATATGCCGGATTTCAACAACCGGGGTATTGCCGATATGGTCAAGAATCGTTTTCATAAATACATACCCGATGTATCATCGTTCCTTTTTGTTAAGAAACCATCCAGGCCGGCCTCAATTTGTGTACGCACCGCTTCTGCCGGTTTTGCCGCATCGACCAGCACGAAACGATCGGGCTCCCGCCTGGCGATGGTCAGATAGCCCTGTCGCACCCGCTCATGGAAAACAATGGCCTCATTTTCAAACCGGCAGTCGGCCCTCTCTTTCCCGTTCTGTTTGATGCGCTCCCAGGCCCGCGCAAGGCCTGTCTCCGGCGACAGGTCAAAGAGAAATGTCAAATCCGGCCGGATTTTCGCAGGTCCGCTGGCCGGGTTAAGCTGCTGAATCAGGTCCATATCCAGGCCCCGGGCATGCCCCTGATAAGCCTCTGTGGCATCAAAAAACCGGTCGCACACAACTGTCTTTCCGGCGTTGAGCGCCGGTATGATACAGGCACCCACATGCTGGGCCCGATCGGCGGCGTAAAGAAAGAGTTCGGCCGTCGGCACCATGTCATGATTGGCCGGGTCCAGCAGTAACGTTCGGATTCTCCGGCCCAGCGACGTCCCCCCCGGTTCCCGCGTGACCTCGCACCGATGCCCGCGAGCCTCCAGAAACGCCACGATATGGGGAACCTGGGTGCTCTTGCCGGCCCCTTCAATGCCTTCAAGTGTGATGAACATTCAATCCGCTTTCTTACCGCCGATATAGAAAAACCGTTCCATGGGTCGATGAAAACCGGTCCAGGACTGTCCCGCCTCATGGCCGGCCATAAAATCATGAATCCCCGTCACCTTGGAATCCATCTCGTCAATATGGTTCAACACCATCGCCTCCAGAGTCTTTGGCGGCTCCGGCGAACCCAGTTCACGGTTTCCGTGATGGCTCGCAATCATGTGCTTCACCAGCATGGCCTTTTCCCGGGGAAATCCCTGCAGCAGGGCCAGCTTTTCATCCACCATGTTCATGCCCATTACGATGTGCCCCAACAGACGACCCTCATCCGAATAATCAATGCGATAATCATAAACAAACTCCCGGGTCTTGCCGATATCATGAAGAATCGCCCCGGCCACCAGCATATCCCGGTCCAATTTTTCGCTATAACGGTCCGCCACCACCAGTGCCAGTTCGGCAACCGCAAGGGTATGCTCCAGCAACCCCCCGAGATAGGCGTGGTGCATCATCTTTGCGGCCGGCGACCGCTTGAACTGTTCCTCCACAAAGGCATCATCGGTCCAGAACTGTTCCAGCAAGGCCTTTATATCTTCAGAGCGCATTTCCCGTGTGATGGCAAGCATCCGCCGGAACATGGCATTCACATCCTTTTCCGTGACCGGTAAAAAATCGGCGGGGTCCACGGTATCGGGGTCGCAGGGTTTAATGGTCTTGACGGTGAGCTGGTGGGCATCCCTGTATTGCGACACATCCCCCTTTATGTGAACAAAGGGCGACGACGCAGTGGCCTGCTCCGCCTGATCCACATCATCCCATACCACAGCATTGATACTACCGGTCCTGTCTGCCAGCACAAGCCGCAGGAACGGGCTGCCGTCCTTTTTCCGGGCCGTGGTGCGGCTGGCCAGGGAAAAGATACCGACTATCGTGTCACCGGTCCTGAAATCTGAGATAAATTGCGCTTTCATACCGCTCACGAAATTTTCAGGTTAATATCCGTTCAACGGCGGCGCCATCACCCGCAGCCGGTCAAGGGTTTTGTAGTCGGTCATATCGCAGTGTATGGGTGTAATTGCGATACAGTTTCGCTGCAACACGGCCCTGTCGGTATCCGGTTGATCAATCGTTGCCGGGGGTTCGTAACCGTACCAGTAATAGGTCATTCCCCGGGGATCCTCCCGTTTCACCACCCAATCGCCGGGCATGGTCACATCCTGGCCGCAGAATTCCACACCCGCAATCCGGTTGCCGGGCAGATCCGGCACATTCACATTCAATACGGTATGAAGCGGTAAATGACAGTCCGCTATCCGTTCCGATAGCGTCCGGATAAAAGTCGCCCCGGTATCGTAATGGGCCGGATGCTTACCGGGCATGGATACCGCAATGGCGGGGATACCATACAGACAGGCTTCCCTGGCGGCAGCAACGGTTCCTGAATAATTGATATACGGGCCGTCATTCACACCCGCATTAATACCGGAAACCACCAGATCCGGTTTGTCGTCAAACAGCTCCAGCATGCCCAGCTTGACACAATCGGCCGGCGTTCCGTTTACGGCATGCCATTGACTGCCATCCTCGTGTTGCCGGGAAGAAACGCGGAGCGGCCGGTTCAGTGTGATGCCATGCCCCACGGCGCTCCTTTCCGTATCCGGGGCTGCCACCATCACATTGTTGTCCGGGGCCAGGGTTCTGTAAAGCGCCAGCAGCCCTTCGGCCTGAATCCCGTCATCATTGGTCAAAAGAATTTTCATAGACAAACAGCCACATCATATTGATAATACATTCAGTGCAATCGGCAATTTCCCGTAACAACTTGAAAATCAAACCATCTGTTTTATATTTAAATTATTGGTTATTGAGTACCATAAACCCGAAAAACTGAAAAGAGAAAAAAGGGGGCAATGATGAACATCCAGCAATTCCGGTATGGCGCGGATAACCTTGGCTACCTTCTTTTCGGAGAGAAAACCGCCATTGCCATTGATGGAGGGGCCACATCGGCAATCACCGACTTTCTCAAACAGCACGGGCTTTCCTTGTCCTATGTGCTGAACACCCATACCCATCCCGACCATACCACGGGAAATGGGCCGCTGATTCAGCAGACAGGGGCTGAAACCATCGACATCCAGACGCTCGTGCAAAAAGGGGCCATCGAACTGGAAGGAACCCTTATTCGTGTTTACCACACCCCCGGCCATTCGGCGGATTCCATTGTTTTTCATTTCAACAATATTCTTGTTTCCGGCGACACGCTTTTCGTGGGGAAAGTGGGCAGATGCTTTACCGGAGACCTAAAGGGATTCCTGGCATCTGTTAAACGCCTCATGGCCCTGCCGCCGGAAACCGTGATTTATCCCGGACACGACTATGTGGAAGAATATCTGAACACCGCAAAAACCATCGATCCCGACAATCCCCATATCGATGCCTTTCTCAAAACATACACCCCGGACCATGTATACTCAACACTGGCCGATGAATTTAAAATAAACCCGACCCTGCGGTTTAATGCGCCCGCCATCATTAACCGGCTCAAGGCGGAAGGTCTGCCCCATGAAAATGAATATGACCGCTGGGCGTCTGTGATTTCACTGGTCACCTAACAATTTGATTGCGCCAGGGAATGGTACGTGAGATCCGTATGTATATCATCGGGGCACTATCATCGGGGCACTATTGACATCTGTGCCAAAAAAGCGTATAATGTATCAGGATCAAACAATAAAGCTTGTATAAATAAGGACCATCACCCTGGTATCCTCTGTGGCCATGCAAGCTTACTTCCGTCATATTCAATATCAACACACACCATTAACGCATTTATCAATTTAATTTTATAATCATTTTTTAACGTACGACCCGTCAAGCCATCGAGGAAAAGATGATCGATATCCATTCAATGAAAGTGCTCATCGTGGACGATATGGAAAACATGGTCAAGTCCGTTCGTGCGATGATGAAAGTCCTCGGGTACGGCAAGGAGTTCCGATACGCCAACAACGGCCGGGAAGCATGGAACCTCTTGCAGCGGGAATCCATCGACCTGGCAATCATCGACTGGAACATGCCCGTGATGAACGGCGTGGAGCTTCTATCCCGCATAAGAGAAGACAGGGAGCTGCGAGACCTGCCCATTGTCATGGTCACAGCGGAGGCAAACCGGGGGATTGTGGCCGAAGCCGCAGAAACAGATATTGACGCCTATATTCTCAAACCCCTGACCGTCAAATCGCTGGGGGATAAACTGCAAAAAGTTGTTGAAAAAGCCAACAATCCGCCGCCCATGATTTACCATCTTAAGGAGGCCAAACGCCTGGAAGATGGTGATGACCTTGCCGGCGCGTTGAAAGAGGCGCTGCGGGCAGCCGAGGTGGACCCCTCGTCTTCACGACCCCTTCGGGAGATCGGCTATTTTTATGCAAAGCAGGGGAAGCTGAAAGAGGCGGAAAAATGTCTTCTGCGGGCCGTGGGCATGAATGACATTGATGCCGTGGCGCTGCACCGGTTGGGAGATCTTTACACCCGCATGGACGATATCGACAACGCCATGAAATACTATGACAAGGCGATGGCTGTCAGCCCCCGTCATGTTACCCGGGCCATCAGCTTCGGGAAAATCCTGGTGCAGAAAAAGGTTTATGACAAAGCCAGAAAAGTTTTTGAAAACGCCTTCACCATCACGGACAATCCAGCCATTTTACGGGAAGATGTTGCCGGCTTCTGTATGAATGAAGGATTTTACGATTACGCCGCCACCCTTTACGACACTTTATTACGAAAGGATCCTGAACGGAATGATTTGCTGATCAATGCCGGCATCTGCCTGATGAAAAACAACGACCATGAAAAGGCGGTAGGGTATCTGAGCGAAGCAGACCGGCTGGACAAGGAGAATCAGGAAACCAAAATGCTCCTTGCCAAAAACTACCTCACACTGAACAAAGGAATCCGCGCCGAGCGATACCTTAAAGAAGTCCTCAAGCTACAACCGGAGAACCAGGAAGCCAAAGAGATGCTACGGGAAATCGTTTGACACTTTTGGCCTTGGAGGCAACGAATATCAGTCATGGAAAATTGTGAAACCATCCTCAATGCCCTGATCCGTATATCACAGATATCCAACGATCGTAAAACCGATTTTAACGAAAAGCTGGAACGCCTTCTTTACGAAATCACCACATGCATGAACACGGAAAGCGGCTCCATCATGCTGATGAAGGGCAGGAAAAAACTGGAGGTGGTGGCATCGACCCGGGAAGGTATCCGGGGCGTTATACAGCCCCTTGCAGGCGGGTCTCCCGCCGCATGGGTCATCAACAATAATCAGCTTTTATACGTGGACGAAGAGAGTGATCAAACCGGGATCGAAACCAATAAAAGAAATTACCGGAAAAAAGCATTCCTTATCGTTCCGGTACGGGACGGCGATAAACCCATCGGTGTCATCAGCGTAACGGAAAAACTCGATAACGACAAATTTTCATCCCAAGAGCAGGAAATGCTTCTGCACATTGCCGGTTCCATGATCAGTGCCATTCAAAACAACCGGCTCAACGACTCCCTGAAAAAAAACAAAGAGACGCTCAAGGCCAGAAACCGGCAGCTTAAGAAACTGGAGCAGATGAAAACAGAACTGTTCAATATGCTGATCCACGACCTTAAGGGGCCGATTTCAGAAATCATCGCCAATCTGGATATTCTCACTTACACCATTGAAGACAAAGAAAATCTTGAATATGTAGAGACCGCCCAGAGCGGCTGCGATACCCTCTTTCGAATGGTTTCAGACCTTCTGGATATTGCCAGAATGGAAGACGGCAGTCTCAGCCTGATAAAAGCGACTGTGGATGTGGAAGATCTTATAAAAGAAGCCGTATCCAGGCTCCATGGCATGTCCCGGGCAAGGGAGGTCACCTTATCCCAATCCATACCAGAAGCCGCGACACTGCCTGCGGTGACCGGTGACAGTGCCTACCTCCTCCGGGTGCTCCAGAATCTCATCACAAACGCCATATCCTACTCCCCGGCCGGAGAAACCGTTGACGTGGGGGTCAGTATAACGGATAACGGATGGCTGCGGTTTTTTGTCAAGGATAACGGACCGGGGGTCCCGCCGGAATACAAAGACGCCATCTTTGACAAATTCATGCAGGTGCAAAAGAAAAACGACGGCCGACTTTACACTACCGGCCTGGGCCTGACATTCTGCAAGATGGCGGTTGAAGCCCATGGCGGTATTATCTGCGTAGAAAGCGACGGCCGGAATGGCAGTTGCTTCATTTTTGAAATACCGGCAACCTCATAATATCCGCTGTTCCCCGGAGAATACCGTCAATTCCGTATAGCGAATACAGGCAAGCGTTATGTTTACCGATTCGGCCAGGTGAACAGCCAGGGCGGTGGGCCGGGACATTCCCACCAGCAGTTCCAGACCGGCCCTTCCGGCTTTTTGGACCAGTTCATAGCTGAGTCGCGACGACATAACCGCGACCCGGGCCGATGCGCCCAGCCCCTGCCTGAACACCCTTCCCACGGCTTTATCCAGGGCATTGTGCCGTCCCACATCTTCAGCCATTGCCATGACCGACATGTTTTCATCCAGAATCATGGCTGCATGGGCCCCCCGGGTGCGGGCATACAGGTCCTGACGGGCAACCAGCGTATCCAGGCTGGCAATCACATCCGTCGCCTTGAAGGTTGTATGATCAACCGCCGGGGCAATCACCTGCTCCATATCCCGGATCACTTCCTTACCGCAAATGCCGCAGCTTGTCTGGCTCACAAACCCCTTACGATCAAGAAGCCCGGTCACCTTTTCTTCCCGTTCCCGCGTAAGGGTGACGGTCACCACATTGGTGCCCTCCTCACAAAAACCGAGGGTCACCATATCTTCCGGCGTATCAATCAACCCTTCAGCCAGACAGAAGCCTGCAGCATGGTCCAGCTCATTGCCCGGTGTTCGCATCACCACCGCATATGGATGCCCCCCGATCCTTATGGAAAGGGGTTCCTCCACGATCAGTTCATCCAGCCGTCGGGTCCAATTCCCTTTTTCATAGACCGTGCTGGTTTTTTCCCATGCCACATCTGCCATAAATCTATCGCTTTCCAAAGATTGAGGGTTTCGTACCAAACCCTGTGACGGCAAAGTAAAAAGTGCAAAGGCAAGGCGTCGATGCATCTCGAGCAATGGAGCGTGCGTGGTTGTACGTGACATGACGAGAGCGGCATCGCAACGCAGCTATCGTGCTTTTTACAAAGTCGTCACCGTTTACAGGTAAAATCATCACACTCCCGCTCCGCCAGCACCTCCATGAAAAAGAGAATCCGCCATTCCTTGTCAGCCC
Organism: Thermodesulfobacteriota bacterium; assembly: GCA_034189905.1. Taxonomy (GTDB): domain Bacteria; phylum Desulfobacterota; class Desulfobacteria; order Desulfobacterales; family Desulfosudaceae; genus JAXHTY01. The sequence goes on along the minus strand of JAXHTY010000038.1, from coordinate 3,467 downwards.
GCTCTTCGGGCAAGGTATCAAATCGCAATCCATCCATGGCCGAAACAATTTCCTGCCTGGCAGGAATCTCCGCCAACCCCTTGCCGGTCACCTTGCCGGTTGTCACATTCATGGTGTAGGCATCCCGGCTGTTGGTAATAACCGCATAGGGGATGACATATTTTTCAAGAAGCCGGGCCACGGCAAGGGTCGGCCGCTGACGGGAAACAATATCTCCCGGGCCGAAATTCACCACCATCACAGCCCGGCTGTTTTCCCGCACCACAAAATCCACCCGGACTCTGCCTGTATCACCGTCCACCGTTACGGGCAATACCACACCGGTATCAATATCCGTCTTTTCATATCCTTTTTCCTCGACCAGCAGGCGTGCAATCGACTGTCGTGCCCGCTCGTCATGGGTATCGGTGACAGTTTTACCGGTGATAAAATCGGTGGTCTCTCCCAGCACCAGATGATCGCGTCCCATAAGCACTTCCCTGTTGTTATTGCCAGCAAGCGCAACTCGCTTTATCTGAATTGTGCGATGATCAAGCGGAGAATTCAAGGCCAAAACAGAAGTGGAAAAATATTCCGGCTGCCCTGCAAGACTCCGAAATTTGAGTCAGAAATTGCGGAAAAAGGCAATTTGTGGATAAAAACGGGTTAAATCGGTGGTGCAATGGTCACCACCACCCGCATATCCGTATCTGCGGCAATGCCATGCGGTTCACTGATATCGGCGATCAGAATATCTCCGGGATTGGCCGGCAGGGCCGCATCGTCCTTGCCAAGGAAGCGTCCTGTTCCCTCGATGACGGTGATCGCCAGTTGCCCCTCAATGTCGTGGGAATGGATAGGCAACGTCTGACCGGCCCTGAAATTAAAATTCATCACCTTCATGTAAGGTGACTCATGGACCAGGCAGCTACTGGGGCCTTTTTCCAAAAATCCGTTTTCTTTAGACAAATCATGTTTTTTCAGCATACCATGCTCCTTTCCAGTCGGCAATATTTTCGACTTCTGAACTGTTCTGATTCATTTTACCGTAAATGAACGGTAAAACCTTGACCTGCATCAAAAATGCGTGTTTTATTAAAAATTTCGTGATACGCAAACAACACACGCAAAGAGGATCATCATGAAACGCATCTGCATCTTCTGCGGGTCGAGCCCCGGCAGGAAAAAAGCGTATACAGAAGCTGCAAAAGAAACCGGTCGTGTGCTGGCCGAAAACGGCCTGGGACTTGTATACGGCGGCGCCGGCATCGGCACCATGGGAGCGCTTGCAGACTCGGTGCTGTCCCGGGGCGGCGATGTGACCGGCGTCATGCCCCGGCTGCTTGTGGAAAAGGAAGTCGCCCATAAGGGCCTTTCGGACCAGCGTATTGTGGATTCCATGCATGAGCGCAAGCAACTCATGGCGGACCTGGCAGACGGCTTTATTGCCATGCCCGGCGGTCTTGGCACATTTGAAGAGTTTTTTGAAATATTAACGTGGGCACAATTGGGCATGCACAACAAACCCTGCGGCCTGCTCAATACAGACGGGTATTACAATGAACTGTTGAATTTCCTTGATTTTGCCGTTACTGAAGAATTCGTTCACCCGGCGTGGCGGTCCATGATTTTGATACATGATACGCCGGCCGATATGATCGACGCAATGCTGACCCATCATCCCCCTGCAGTCGACAAATGGGGCGGCGCACGATAACCGGTTTTTAAGATCAACCACAGCATTGCAAATACAGGAGCCTGTTATGAAAGAAAAAATCGCCTTTTTTATTTATCTGGCAAATACCCTGGGATGGATCGGTTTCGGTATGGTTTACCTGAGCTGTTCCACCATTATGCCGTATCACCGGCAGGCCATTGGCATGAACTTTGAAGAACTGACCACCGGTGTTCAGGTGCTGTTGCAGGCGCTGATCAAAATGACGGCCGCCGGTTTTTTTGTGGCCGGCGTTGCCTGCATGATACTCCTGCTGGTTCCATTTCGAAAAGGGGAAAGATGGGCCCATCGGTCCATTCCGCTGATCGGCATTATCTGGAACGGCATCTCGCTCTGGGTGACCGCCACCGTGGCCATCAAGGCTCACGCCGCCACCCCCTGGCCGGCCGCAGCCGCAGGCATTGTCTTTCTTGCCATCGCCTATTGCCTTTCACCCGGCACGACGAAAACTGACCGGTAAACCGAAGACGGACAGGCCGTGAAAAGGAGGGGGGAATGGACGGCAGACAGAACACATATTACTGCGGCAGCCATTTCGGGTACGGGCTTCATGGCGATGCCGTCAATTCCGCCATTGCAGTGGCAAGACACCTCGGCGTTGATTGCAGCTCATACCGGTGAACTTACTCCTGGCCCACTACCGTATATTCAAACGTGCCCAGCTGAACATCCTGGTCTGCCATTTCCTGCAGTATGATCACACTCCAGTCACCCGTCCGGTAGGTGGGGATCGCCTTCCATGTCCGCCAGCGTATGGAACCGGAAACGGTGGTTTTTTCAACCTTCCGCACCCGGCCGTCGATGCTGAAAGAGACCATGATATTGGCCTCATCACCCTCAGGCACCAGAAATTTCATCCATACATCCACGTCCTCCCCTTTTTTAACCATATTATCACTTACAGCATTGATGCATTCATTCTTGTAGGGGCCTTCCTCGGCAATCTCCCGGCAGAGCTTGCTCTCCATCAACAATGCGCCGTACCCCTGCCCGTTGAAGTAGTAATTGATAACCCGGTTTGCTTCCTCGCCGGTGGGCTGTTCCTGGGCAATACCGTTCACGGGGAACAGAAACAAAACAATAACAGCGACAAATAATTTTTTCATGATGCCTCCTCCTGATTGGAATAATGGATTGACGGTGCGGATGGGACCTTTTCTGGTTTATATCGCGACCATGGGACGATTTCAATAAAAAAATACGCTGCCCGGGCCTGACGCAAATGAATCAACCTTAGCCCGCATATTTCACGAGTTGCGTTCGCCGCAGATGCGAGGCGCAGCATGCGAAACTGTAGTCAATCTACTGCGAGCATGCTGCAACAAAGCAGGTGCGGTGAAATCGGCTCGCCCGAAGGGTGAATTTTTTTGATATAAAATTGGTCTTATTCCTTCAAATTAAAATTACAGTTTGTATTTTGTGAAAACGGTAAAAATGAATCATAACAATTTAAAATATATAAGAAATAAAACAATTATCAAAAAAATTCATGAAATATTCGGGTTAGCCGGAAGATCAACCGGTCTGTTTGTTCTGCATGCGCCCTGGCTGGTTTCAGACCCCTCCGGCATAAATTTATCTTTTTCTGAAAAGCGTTCTGTGTTATACTATAAATATAAATACAGATAGTAGCTAGTGTCCATCCATTTCACATGGATGGCACAATCTGGGGTTTCCAATCCAGAAATGTGAATTTTTCCGCAAGATCAAGGAAAACAAGGGGTTGCGCGGAGGCGTACTGGACGTACGCCGC
>JAXHTY010000037.1:0-28901 GCA_034189905.1 Thermodesulfobacteriota bacterium | reverse complement strand
CCCTTCGGGCGAGCCGATTTCACCGCACCTGCTTTGTTGCAGCATGCTCGCAGTAGATTGACTACAGCGTCGCATGCTGCGCCTCGCATCTGCGGCAAACTCAACTCGTGAAATAAGCGGGTTAACCCGGATATTTCATGAATTTTTTTGATTAATTTTATTTTATACTTTTATTGCGATAGGTTAGGTCATTTTTAGTAGTCATTTCAAAATTACAAATTGTCATTCGGTTTTTGCGGAATAAAAGCCATTTTATACCAAAAAAATTCATGAAATATCCGGGTTAAGGCATCTGGTTGATGAGGCCGATTTCCTTGGTGACTATGTGCTGGTCGGCGGGTCTGCGCTTTCCATCAGGCTTGGTCATCGGTTGAGTGAGGACCTTGATTTTTTACATTGAGAAACTGAAGAAGGAAATATAAATGGAACATATTCTGATTTTAGGCGGTGATGGTTATCTGGGATGGCCGACAGCCATGTATTTTTCATCACGTGGTTTTGATGTGACGGTGGTGGATAGCTATTTCCGCAGAAATGCCTGTACAGAGCTGGATGTGGGCATGCTTTATCCCGTGCCCACCCTTGTTGAGCGCGCTAAGATATGGCATGAAAAAACCGGCAAGGAAATCAAGGTTATCATCGGTGATTTGACAGATGCCGAACTGATGCGGGGCCTGTTTGACGGCCGGACTTCTTACGCGTGGGCATTGCATGATTCCTTTACCGGAATTCCCGAAACAATAGTCCATTATGCCGAGCAGCCCTCTGCCCCTTATTCGCTGATCAATTATAAGTACGCCAATATTACCATTTCCAACAATCTGCTGGTTACCAATAATCTGATGTTTGCCTTGAAGGATTACGCGCCAAAGACCCATGTGATTCACATTGGAACCATGGGTGAGTATGGCACGCCGAATATTGATATCGAAGAAGGGTGGCTGGAAATTACTCATAAAGGACGTACCGATACCTTTCTCTTTCCCCGCCAGGCAAGCTCATTGTATCATACGACAAAAATCATGGATACCGATCTGATGTGGTTCTGTGTACGAATGTGGGGGCTTCGCGTTACCGATTTGATGCAGGGCCCGGTGTACGGGTTTGAGACCGAGGAGACCGGCGGTGACGACCGGCTGAACACGATTTTTAATTATGATGAAATATTCGGTACCATTGTCAACCGGTTCGTGACCCAGGCGGTGATTGGATATCCATTGACAGTGTATGGTAAGGGCGGACAGACCAGGGGATATCTGAATATCAATGATACGCTCCAGTGTGTGGCCATGGCCCGGAAATCACCGGCAAAGGCGGGTGAGTTAAGAATTTTTAACCAGATCATGGAAACCTTCAGCGTGAATGAACTGGCAGAGAAGGTTGCAGCCGTTGGCAGCAGGCTTGGGTACGAAGTCAGGATCGATCACCTGGAGAATCCCAGAAAGGAAGCGGAGGATCATTACTACAATCCTGTCTATCAGGGATTGATAGGGCTCGGGGTTAAGCCGCACTATTTAACCGACGCAGTTCTGGAACGGTTTTTTCATGCAGTTGAAAAACACAAGGAGACTGTCCGCAAGGATGTTATTTTCAGAGGCGTGAAATGGTAGGCATCGAACGGGGAATCGTAGTGGTGTTATGGCCAACATAGATGGATTGAATAAAAGATTGTATCTATGCTTGACTTGGATATGTTTTTTAATTTATTATTATCATTCTGCCAGAGGAGGGCAGTCAAAGCATTTTTTTGGCGACAATTCATATAAAAACATAGCGGTTTTTGCTTTTGGGGAAACGGGAGGATGGGCCTGCCGGAGGTACCTGAGAGCTGTTGGTATAGATAAGACAAACGGAGGAGGTTCGTATGTTACAAAAGAAGGTCGTACCGGGGATATGTGCCATCATGGTTTTCCTTATGGCAGTATCAGGTGTTGCAATTGCCGAAAATGCAACAAAAATTAACATCAACACCGCAACATTGCAGGAGTTGTCCCAGCTGGATGGCATTGGTGATGCATATGCCCAGCGAATCGTGGAATACAGGGAAACTCATGGTGTATTCAAATCCGTTGACGAGTTGATGAATGTCAAAGGGGTTGGTGAAAAGACGCTTGAAAAAAACAGGCATAAAATCACTGTTGCTGCGCCCGAAAAAAAGGATAAATAAGCCTGTTGATGTATGCTGTATCATTGTGCGGTATATCTTGCATATGCCGCACAATGATTGCCCTTCTCAACAATGACCCTTTCTTCTGCAAATCAGCATGTCTTTATGTAAACGAATCGCTTGCATACTGAATTCAAGATGATGAAAAAAATATATCTCACGAAAAATGTCGTGATTATCTTTCTTACAGATGCACTGTTGTTTACTTGTTCTCTTTGCCTTTCCTATCTGCTTCGCTTTGATTTTGATATTTCAAAATCGTCGGCCTATTTGCTCTGGCATGCCCTGCCGTTCGCTGTGATGGGCAAGCTGATTGTTTTTTACTGGTTTGATTTATACAGTGGTATGTGGCGGTATACAAGCATTGGTGATCTGCTCAATATCACTAAAGCATCCTTGCTCAGCAGTCTTGTTATTGTCGGAACAATTCTGTTTTTCAATCGGTTTGAAGGGTTTCCCAGGTCGGTCTTTTTGATTGACTGCTTGCTGACCATTCTTCTTATTTCCGGTTTCAGGGTTGTCATTCGTCTCTATTTTGAACATGCCGCCGATGAAAATATAAAAGTGGTAACCGGCGCCCTTCTGGCGCCATTAAGACGTAGGAGCGGCAAGAAGGCAAGTAAGAATCTTGTGATTATCGGGGCGGGGGATTGCGGGGAGAAAATATACCGGGAGATCCGGAACAGTCCTTTACTGGGGTATAATGTGATCGGCTTTCTGGATGATAATCCCGTTAAAACAGGTATGAAAATTCACGGGATCCCAGTTCTCGGACAGGTTCACCTGGCGGCAACCATCGAAAATGTCGCCACCAACGTGGATGAAATCATTATCGCCATTCCCTCCGCAACGGCTGACCAGATGCGCAAGATTGTTTCCCATTGTGAAAAAAGCGGGGTCAGTTTCAAAACTGTGCCCGGATATGCAGAACTCATTAATGGCAAGGTGTCGATTTCATCCATACGCAAAGTCGCATACCGGGATCTACTGGGAAGAGAAGTTGTGAATCTGGATAAGGAGAAAATCGGTGCTTACCTGAGGGAGAAAATTGTTCTCGTAACAGGTGCCGGGGGATCAATCGGTTCTGAACTGTGCCGGCAGGTCGGGCGGTTTCAACCGCGTCGGATTATTTTATTTGAGCGATCCGAGACAGCGCTGTATGAGATAGACCTTGAGTTGAAAGCCAGTTTTTGTACCTCAGATATCGAGATCATGTCGGTACTGGGAGATGTTCAGGACCGACAGCAACTTGAAAAGGTTTTTGTGCGTCACACACCGGATGTGGTATTTCATGCCGCGGCATACAAGCATGTGCCGATTCTGGAATCGCATCCCTGGAAAGCAGTGAAAAACAATATCTGCGGCACCCAGAATCTGGTGGAGTTATCCAAGGCGTTTAATGTGGATCGTTTTGTCTTTGTCTCTACAGACAAGGCCGTAAGGCCCACCAATGTGATGGGTGCTTCCAAACGGGTTGCGGAGATTCTCCTGCAGAGCCAGAATGGCTGCAATGTTTCAAAAACCCAGTTCATGATTGTCCGATTCGGCAATGTGGCCGGCAGTGCCGGTAGTGTGATACCGTTGTTTAAGAAACAGATTGAAAAAGGCGGACCGGTCACTGTCACCCATCCGGAGGTGACCCGGTATTTTATGACCATATCCGAAGCCTGTCAGCTTATATTGCAGGCCGGTGCCATCGGCAATAAAAATCGCACCAGTGCAGAGGTGTTCCTGTTGAAAATGGGCACACCGATTAAAATTGCGGATATGGCCCGGGATCTGATTCGTCTTTCCGGGTTTGAGCCGGACGTGGATATCAAAATTGAATATATTGGCCTCCGGCCGGGTGAGAAATTGTATGAAGAGTTGATTACCGAAGGAGAAGGGATCGTTCCGACGGATCATGAAAAGATAATGGTCCTTCGCGGAATAGAAAAGGACCTGGTATCGCTGAATGGAAATATTGATAAACTCATTCAATTCGCCGAGCGCCAGGAGGTGAATTTGATCAAGTCGCAACTGAGAAATGTTGTGCCCGAGTATACGCCTGCCAAAAACAATTAAAGCCATTAAGCGTATAAGGACGTCAGATACCAGAATTTTCTTCGGTTTTTCGAAGACTTCTGGTTTTTTTTTGTGCTATAAAAGGGTCAGTTGGTTAAAGGACAGAAACAGCTTTGGTTGTCGCCACAATAAAAATTAGGGGTAATTATTTGATATGAAGGGAATTATACTTGCGGGAGGCTCCGGTACCAGGCTGCATCCGGCAACTCATGTGGTCAGTAAGCAGTTGCTGCCGGTTTATGACAAGCCCATGATTTATTATCCGCTTTCTGTTTTGCTGCTTGCGGGAATCCGGGATATTCTCATTATTTCAACCCCGGCGGATCTGCCACACTTTCAGAAACTGCTTTCAGATGGCTCCCAATGGGGCGTCTCCTTCACTTATGCGGAGCAGCCCCGGCCGGAAGGACTGGCCCAGGCATTTATTATCGGTAAAGATTTTATCGGCAATGATACGGTTTGTCTGCACCTGGGGGATAATATATTTTACGGATACGGTCTTACAGGTAAAGTGTCTGAGGCAGCTTCGTTAAAAAAAGGGGCCATTGTTTTCGGTTACTGGGTGAAGGATCCGGAACGATACGGCGTGGTGATGTTTGATGATGATGACAGGGTTGTCAATATTGAGGAGAAACCGAAAACCCCCATGTCCAATTGGGCCGTGACAGGCCTCTATTTTTATGATAATCAGGTAATCGATATTGCTTCAGCCCTCAAACCATCGACCCGCGGTGAACTCGAGATAACGGATGTCAACAAGGCATATCTCGATAAGGGCAGCCTGTTTGTGGAGAGGCTGGGACGCGGCGTGGCATGGCTGGATACCGGTACACCGGAAAGCCTTCTGGAGGCGGCGATTTTTATCGAAACCATTGAGAAACGCCAGGGTCTGAAGATTGCCTGCGTGGAAGAGGTGGCGTTTAACAAGGGATATATTGATGCCGCGCAGGTGGAACGGCTTGCTGCAGGCTATGCGAACAACTGGTATGGTACTTATTTGCTCAATCTGATCAAATACGGAAGACAGCCGAGATAAGAGAACATGCAGGTGTCAAAAACGTCAATAGCCGACGTAAAAATTATCGCGCCGGCTCTATTTGAAGATCAACGTGGTTTTTTCATGGAAACCTATAATCGTCGGCGCTATATTGAAAACGGCATAGACGAGACGTTTGTTCAGGACAACCTTTCCTGTTCACACCTCGGCATCATCCGGGGGCTGCATTATCAGTTTCCGAACCCTCAGGCAAAGCTGGTTTACGTAATATCCGGAGAGGTGTTTGACGTGGCTGTAGACATCCGGCAAAATTCACCGACCTTCGGAAAATGGACCGGCACTGTTTTATCGGGTAAAAACAGAAAACAGATGTTTATCCCCGCCGGCTTTGCTCATGGATTTCAGGCCATGAGTGACCATGTCCTGCTGGCATACAAGTGCAGTGATTTTTATGATCCGGCGGCAGACCGGGTGATCCGCTGGGATGATCCGGACATCAACATTTCGTGGAATGCAGATGTGCCGGGGCTGTCTGAAAAAGATGCCAATGCCCCTTATCTCAGGGAGGTACCTGCGAACTGTCTTCCTGAGACGGGCTGAAAATGTGTATGTCCATATTCGTGCCGATTCGTGTGCATTCGTGGGCGTATAGCGGATGTGGCCCACGAATTGACACGAATTTTCACGGATAATAATATTCCCCTGCTGATTGCAGGCGAATATGAATCAGGGAGCATATTAAATGAAGAATGGCAACAGCCAGCCCCATGGCGGGCAACTGGTGGACCTGCTGGCGGATGAAGACCGGAGTAGTGTGCTCAGAGACCTGGCGCTGAATCTTCAGGAAATTGTATTAAACAACCGGCAGCTCTGTGATTTTGATCTGATCGCAACCGGTACGTTTTCCCCGCTGAGCGGGTTTATGACCCGTGTGGATTATGAGTCTGTTATCGATTCCATGCGCCTTTCAGACGGGACACTTTTCCCCATCCCCGTGTGTCTGGACATGGATGAGACAAAGGCCCTGTCGCTTGATACGGGCCAGTCTGTTGCGATACGGGATCAGGAAGGCCTGCTCCTGGCGATAATGGAAATCGAGGACATATGGAAACCCGATCTGGAAAAGGAGGCAGAGGCGGTTTATGGCACTCTGGATGATAAGCATCCCGGCGTGAATTATCTTCTCCGCGCCTGTCGGGAGTACTATGTTGGTGGCAAGATGGAGGTGGTGCGGTTACCTGTTCATCTGGATTCCCGTCAGCTCAGAAAGACACCGGCAGAGATCCGTGTGCTTTATAAAAAACTCGGTTGGCAGCGAATTGTGGGGTTCCATACCCGGCAACCCATTCACCGGGCCCAGTACGAAATGACAATTCGCGCCATGCGCAATGCCCGGGCAAATTTGTTATGCCTGCCCAGTGTCGGGATGACCGATCCGGATGATTTTGACCGGTATACCCGTGTGCGATGTTACAAACGGATTGCCGATTATTATCCGCCGGATACGTTTCTGCTTAACCTCATCCCGTTGGCCATGCGCATGGCCGGTCCAAGAGAGGCGTTGTTGCATTTGATCATTGGTAAGAATTTTGGTTGCACAGACTTTATTATCGGTGCTGACCATGCCAGTCCGGCCAGGGGGAAGGGCGGCAAGTTGTTTTATGAAAGCCGGCAGGCCGCAGAAAATGTGGCATCATTTTCGGATGAGCTTTCCGTGAATGTTATCTCCTTTCCCGAAATTGTTTATCTGCCGTTTGAAGATGAGTTCGTCCCGGTTGACCAGGTTGCCCGGGATGCGCAGTATATCTCCATGTCCGGTTCCATGATTCGCGAGCGGATTCGAAAGGGCAAGACTGTCCCGGAGTGGGCCACCTTCCCTGAAGTACTGCAAGAGCTTGAACGGGGGTATCCCCCTCCTGCGCGGCAGGGGTTCACGGTTTTTCTTACCGGTCTCTCCGGCGCCGGCAAATCAACCATTGCAAAAGTTCTCTACTCCCGTTTCCTGGAAGTCGGCTCAAGACCGGTAACGCTCCTGGACGGGGATATTGTCCGCCACAATCTCTCCAGCGAACTGAATTTTTCAAAAGCTCACCGGGACATCAATGTAAAACGGATCGGGTTTGTGGCCAGCGAGATCACCAAGAACCGCGGCATTGCCATTTGTGCGCCCATCGCGCCCTATGCAGTCACCCGAAATGAGGTCAGGCGCGTCATTGAATCCTACGGTGGTTTTTTTGAGATCCATATCGCCACTCCCATTGATGAATGTGAAAAACGGGACCGGAAGGGGATGTACGCCAAGGCCAAGGCCGGGTTGATCAAGGGATTTACCGGGGTTGATGATCCTTATGAGGCGCCTGTTGAACCGGACCTGCGTATCGATACAACCGATTTAACCCCGGACGAAGCCGCCCAGGAGATAATGCTCCTGCTCGGCGAACGGGGATATATTTAGCCTGGATATTTCATACAATACTCACTCCCTTACCATAAGCACGGTATGCACGTCCTCGATGATGGCCGCTGAAAGTCGTTCCATGGCCAGGCTCATGGCCCCGGCAAATGCCCGGGGATGATTACGGTCACAAGGCTGGGAAGCCTCATATTGCCGTTGCAACAGGATGCTGTCGGCGGCTGTGGCAGCTGTGACGTCTCGCAGGGTAATATGGAGGGCCAGCTCCGCCTGCCAGTCGTCGGTTGTATCGTTTTCCAGAAATTTATCCACACATCCTTCCACAACAACGTCCGTCCGCGTTAAATTGTCGCAACCGTAAACCCCCTTGAACAATTCAGCAGATCGCATGTCCCTTTCCAGCAGATAAGACACCATTTTCGCGGGTGGTATTTGCCAGCGGTGATAGATATATTCGGCAACAAGAAAATCCTTTTTTTTGTATATCATATCGCGGGTGGCATAATTGGGGGCGGTTGTAAATTCATCAATCCCGATTACAAAGTTAGCTTGCGGGCCGGCTTTTATCGCCGGGGAGGTATATTCCAGGGTGTAGAGATGCACCTCCAGCGGCGGTTGAATGAGCTCTGTGAGATTAAAACAGCCGGTAACAAAAAGAAAACTCAAGACAACAGCGGCGATATTGGCGTTGGGGTATTTCATCAAGGCGTTGCTCCCTCCCTGAAAAAGGAATCCATCAGTTATCGTGTTCGATCGGTTTACCCGGCGGTGGCGCTGCAAACAAAAGCTGGGACGGCTGATCCGCGCTTTTTGTGGTCAGATTGCCCAATTCTTTGCCAACCTCTTCCAGGTGTCGCAGAGTGGCGGCAAGGTTTTTCTCAAGCCTGGAGATGCTGGTATCCACGCTGTCAAGGGTTAGCGTGCCTTTTGCCATCAGCCTGTCTGCCTGCGCCATGGCTGTTTTCAGCTCATGAATGGCCATATCGATCTGCTCTCTGTTATCGGTTACCAGCGTGTTGATTGTGGTGGCAGTGGTATTGGCGTTTTGAGCAAACGCATTCAGGTTGCCGCCGGTTTGTTCCATGACTGCCATGATATGATCCCAGCGCTTGTCGTTCAGAATGGCATTGGCCCTGTCCACCGCTTTTTTCAGTCGATTGGCGATGATCTTTACATCCGCGTCCTTCACTGTTTGATCCACCGTGGTGATCGTCTGTTTCAGGCTGCTGGAGATGCCCGAAAGATCGAGCGCTTTGACCTGGTCCATGATGTCCGTCAGGCTGTCCAACAGTTGCCTTATTTCAGACGATTTAGTGGGAATCAGTGGATGATCCGGGTTATTGTCCGTAGATGGCTCAAGCAGAATATCCCCCGGCTTCTTCTGATCAAGCTCCACAAACATGATGCCCGTGATCCCGATGGATTTGATCTGCGCCACCACATCACTGCCGGGCTTCCAGTCCGATTCGATCCGTAACAGTACCTTGATCAGGCGGGCGTCTTTGGCAATGTGAATATCATGGACTTTACCAATGGAGACGCCCCGGTACTTCACGGGGGAGTCCTTGTTCAGTCCCTGGACGGATTCATCAAAATAAGCTTCGTAAATCCGGCCGCCCTGAAAGTAACTGGTTGCGCCCACATAGATAACCACCACTGTTATGATGCAGATGCCGAGAATAACGAAGATTCCCACAACAAAATTGGTTCTGACAGAGGCCATAAAGAATAACCCTTCTACTCGACTGCTGCAGCCCTTACCCTGGGTTCCCGGTTGAAAAACTGGCGGACAAATGGATACGGGCATTCATTTTTTAAAAATTCCGGCGTTCCCTCTGCAATCTTCCCTCTGGTAATTTTATCCAGCATGATAACACGTTTGGTGATGGTAAAAACACTCTCCAGTTCGTGTGTCACTACAATCATGGTAGTTCCGGCTGATCGATTAATATGCAGAATCAATTCGTCAATTTCAGCCGAACTGACCGGATCCAGGCCGGCTGTCGGCTCATCCAGGAAAAGGATTTCGGGGTTCAACGCCATGGCCCTTGCCAGAGCCGCCCGTTTTTTCATTCCCCCGCTGATCGCCGAAGGAAGGTAATCCTCGAACCCGGCAAGCCCGACAATTGCCAGCTTAATGCCCGCCATTTTTTGGATGGCAGCATTATCCAGAGCCGTATATTCGGCAATGGGCAGGGCAATGTTTTCACTCAGCGTCATGGAACCGAACAAGGCGTTGTTTTGAAAAAGCACGCCGATTTTTCGGGTCGTGTTACAGCAGGAAACATCGTTGCCATTGATCAGCACCTGACCCTTTGCAGGCTTGCTCAGGCCCGTCATGATCCGCATCAGGGTCGTTTTCCCGCAGCCGCTTTCCCCCAGGATCACCACGATTTCCCCGCGCGCAATATTAAAGTTGATGTTGTTCAACACCACATCATCTCCAAATTGCGCCGTGATGTTTTTGACTTCAATAATGTTTTCCCTGTTTGTCATGATCGATATCACAAGCCCTGCAGGGTTATCCCCAATATATCCTGATAATGGCGACAATGGAATCCGCCAGAATAATCATGAAAATGCAGCTGACAACCGCCGATGTAGCGGCATTACCGACTGATGCGGCACCGCCCCTGACCTGGAAGCCCCTCAGGCAGCCGATCATTGCTATCAATATCGCAAAAATACCACTTTTGGCAAGCCCCCAGGTGATATCGTCGATAAACAGGGCATCCATTACCCCCTGTATATACGCAGCCGGCATCACATGCAGCATTGTCACGCTGACGATGAGTCCCCCCAGAATGGCGAAAACAACACATAATACAGTAAGGATCGGCATGGCAATCAGCATGGCCGCAAGCCTGGGGACAGTCAGAAACAAAATGGGGTCAAACCCCATGCTCGACAGGGCGTCCACTTCTTCTGATATCTGCATGGTCCCGATTTCCGCGGCATAGGCGGATCCGGTCCTGCCAGCGATAACAACAGCCGTTAACATGGGGCCGATTTCCAGCACCATGCCAAAAGCAATTAATGAGGGGATATAAATATTGCCGCCATATTTGCTGAGCTCCACGGAAGCCACAAAGGCCATTATCAGACCGGTGATAAGGCTGATAAGACCGACGACAGGGATGGCATCCACCCCCCCTCTTTTAATCAGTTCGATGGTATCTGACAGCCTGAACGATCCGGGGTGCAGGAGCGCATGACCGGCAGCAAAGACCACCATGCCGATAAATGATACCGTTGCGTCAATTTTGCGCATTCCCAGCACGGCAGCGCCGCCGATATCCGTAATAATCGCTGCCGGGTTCAGGGCCGGCGGGGTATAAGGTGCTTCATGCGGGCTAATATGACCATAAAGGGCAAACACGCTTTCAACCACGTCCGGCATGTTAATCACCTGAAGGTCACTGCCATGTAAAGCAGCCAGGGTTTTCAGCTCTCTGGTGACAAAGACACCATAATCATCCGCACGGGTGACGTCGGTAAGATCCAGCCGGATAGGCTGTGGAAACCCTTCTTTTTCAATGGCCCCGGGAATCTTCGTCAGCAGTGCGGCCGCGGAATGGATCGTTAACCAACCGGAAATCAAAACCGTCATGCCGCCGTCTGCATCAACGGTGGTCGAGAAATCGGCCTCGGCATTCGTCTTTTGTTCCGGCATAATCTGTTCGTTAAGTTAAACAGCCGAATAGTGATTAAAACAGGAAATCCCCTCTGCCAGTCGCCGCCGTACCCGGTCAAGTGTGGGGCAGGCCTCAAAGCATCCGGGCGCCTCATCCCTTTTGCTGCACTCCCGGCAGGGGCTTTTAATAAAATAGCCAATTTCAAAATCGAATTTATTCCTGTTGGCGGTTATTTCATACATGATTAATTCTCAACCTGATAACGTTTGACGGTTCTTAAATCCGTATATTATATCATGACGGCATAAATATTGTAAATTCGATTTTTATACAGACGCCGTCCGCAGTGCCATGGCGATAACCGAAACCGGGTGCATCACCGGATAAGGGGTATGGGTTTGAATCTGCATTTTGCAGGTTTCGCAATCGGTAATCACAATATCCGGTTTTACGTTGTTAATCTGGTCAAACAGTCCCTGCCCGATATCGGTAGCGATCCCATTGAATTCTTTTTTAAAGCCATAAGTTCCGGCAATGCCACAGCATTCTGAGTGGAGCAGAACCAGTCGCAGGCCAGGAATCGATTTCAGTGCCGAGACCGTATGGATGACGCCCCCGGTTCGCTCAAGGTGGCAGGGGGCGTGATAGGCCGCTGTCAGATTGACACCTGCCATTTCCGGCAGGCCTTTTTGCCTGAAGCGCTTATGAATAAACGCAGTGATAAATTCCAGTTGATGATAAACAGACGAATTGTCAATTTGAAGAATACCGGGATAATCATGCTTCACCGTGAGAATACAGGAGGATGATGAGAAGATAATGGTGCGCCCGCCGGCGCCGGCGGCATTCAAGAGTTTGGTAACAATATAATGGCCGTTTTTTTTAACCTTTTTCAGGTTGCCTGAGGCGATTAGCGGTACACCGCAACATTTCTGAGGCGGCGCAATCACGCCGATGCCCAGGGCATTCAACACAAATACAACGTCGTTGCCAAGGGCATGATCGTAATAATTGACATAGCAGCCGTGAAAGTAAAGGACCGTTTCCGGAAATGTCTGCTGGTATGTTACTTGCCGGTGAAGGGATCGGGCAAAAGTGCTTCGGTCAAACCGTGGAAAATCAGCTTTTCGGGAAATGCCGAAAATGACGGAGAGCACCAATCGGGTGGCAGGCATCTGCATAATCCGGTTGGCCAGAGCATGGACACGGGTCGCGATCTGCCCCGTCAGATCGGTGCGGGTGAGCAGGAAATCCCTTATCCGGTGTTTTTGTGTCAACCGGCTGCTTTTTGCCTGATAAATGAAGTCGGTAATGCGGACATCCGAGGGACAAACGGTTTCGCACCGTTTGCAGTTATTGCAATAGGCCAGGGACTGGTCGGCAAGAAATGGTGTTTTAATCCGCAGCCGTTCCGCATCCGGCCCGGAATATTTCGGGCCGGGATAGCTGGCCGACGCGCGGGCAACAGGGCAGTAAACAGTGCAGACCGTGCATTTGATACAGCAGTCAAAACTCGTATTTTCAAGTTTTATCATGGTTTAAAATTCTATTGGCCGCATGATAGCCGGTTGTAATCGCCACACCGCCCCCGCTGGCCTCGGCCACGGGGTTGTAATCGGCCAGTACGGCCCCGCTGCAGAAAAGGTTGGTTACAGGCTCGCCATTTTGCTGGAGTGGGTTGAGGTCTGATGTGGTGATGACGCCGGTGCGCATGAACCCGTGGCTGGCGGGGTCAAGAAAACCGGGAGCGGCAATCTCCCCGGTGATCGTTTCCGGCCGGACGGCCAGGTTGAATACCGGTTCTTTAATATGCCCGGCGCTGCTTGTCAGTCCCCGCGAAAAAAAGCTGCCGCCAGCCAGGACATAAAACCGGGCGGCAATATCCGTATCCTGGTTCCGGGTGTGAATATAGGCCACCCGATTGCCTTGTATCCGGCCTGCAGTCACGGATTCGCCGGCGATGAACACACCGCCCAAAGCTGCAAACCGGGATTTCAGGGCATTGTCAAGGCGCATTCCCGGAATCGAGGGGGGAAGTGTGGGCACCTCGTATATCGTCATGCCTGTTTTATCGCTCAATGCACTGATGACCTGACTGTGGTTGTCAATGCCGAGAAAAGCGGGCATGGCAAGAATATCCGCTTTCCGGCCAAAACTTTCAATCCGGCTTGCAATCATCGCCAGGTTGCGGGGATTGTCAACAATCCTCGCAATATCGATGGATCGCATATTCTGAATGGTCTGGTCGCCCGCACCGCATGCCTCCGGCAGGTCGATGAGGGCGCAGTCGATGGCACATTTTGTGAACAAGGGATGTTTTTTTAAATTGGCTGCCGCCAGTTGCGGATGAAAGTCTTTGAATCCATGGATGTTGCCGATTATGATGGAGGGCCGGCTTTCAAAAGCCGTTTTTATGGTTTGGTTAAACACCGTTTGCTGGGAATAAAAAGTGGGTTTCAGTGTGCCCAGGGCGGTAACGTGAAAGTGGTTGGCCGGTATGTTGGCATAAAGGCGCAACCCTTCACAGGCCACGGTTTGTTGAAAAAAGGTCAGAGCGGCACTAACCGCCTCAGGGCCGCACTTTGCATAGGGGTGTTCAGGGTGCTGATCGATAAAAGCGGGCAGTGTGTCAAACGGGTGGTGAACAAGTTTGCGGTCCGGCAGATATCCCAAAAGATCAATGGAACCGGAAGAAAAATGCAATGCGCTCATGCCGGACGATACGATGGCGCAGGAAAGGCCTTCTGACTGACATTTGATTCCGCAGGTCAGGCCTGCCAGTCCACCGCCGATGATGATACAGTCATATTCAAAGGTTGCATCAGAATTCATCGGCGACACTCACCCCCTGGCCTTTTCCCTCTGATCTATCGACGATTTTTCCAAGACCGAAAATGCCTTCACAGATCCAGTAGGCAAACTCTGCTTCCCGGAGGGTATCGCCCCATAATACCGGACGGACTCCTTTCCAGCGCTCCATCAGAAAATCAATAAGCATTTTTGTGGCGCTGCTGCCTGGGGTCGATTTGTAATCAATAAATGCTCCGGCACACCGGTAGGCGCACAACAAGCCCTGACAAGGCCCCATCCCGATGCGCGTCCGGCGGCGTAAATCCACAATATCCCTGACATGCAGGTTGCGCAGGGCATATGCCACTTCTTTTTCAGTGACCATCTCGCATTCACACATCAATGCCGTTTTGCCGGGTGGTGCTGCCAATATGGCGCGGGCCCGCTCGCCATGGCGGTAATAAGTTGAAGATGCGACTGATTCGGAAAAACAGGGCGGCTGTTTGGCGGTCCGAGGCGGTTTTTCCGAGCCGGGCAATGGTACCTCTTGTGTTGAGCAGGCAATATTCAGCCCCAGTTTGCGGCAGGCCAGATCAGTGGCTTTCTCCGCCATCAGCCGGTATGTCATAAGTTTTCCCCCGGCAATGGTAATAAAGTTGTCCATACTGTCCCGCTCTTTATGGTCAATCAGAACGATCCCCCGGGTGATATCTCTGCCGCGGGTTTCTTTTGATGCGGCCACAAGGGGACGGACGCCGGAGAAAGCCCTTAGAACGCGGGTCCTGGAAAGATTGGGGACCAGTTTTTCCCCGTCCGCCAGCAATGTCCGGATTTCTTCCCTGCTGACGGAAAGGTCATGAATGGCCTCATAGGGAATTTTCCGGGAAGTGGTGCCGATGAGTGAAACCGTATCCCCGGGCACCAGGATATCGCCGTCCGCGGGTTCCCGGCTGCGGTTGATCACCACATTATTGATCCGGTAGTCCAGGATGACCATGGACCCTTTTGACGGAAACATGGTCAGGGAGATGCCGGCCATATTGCAGATCATCTGTCCCCAGACGCCGCTGGCGTTGATAAGCAGCTTCCCGTAGACGGAAAACGGCTCCCCGGTGTTCCGGTCCACACAGGTAACGCCCTCAACCGCCGATTGCGTCATCAGAATACCGGTCACTTCGCTGTGTGTGAAAATCCGGGCGCCGCGTTCCGCGGCATCCAATACGTTGGCCGAAGCAAGGCGAAACGGGTCGATGGTGGCATCCGGAACGGTCAGGGCGCGCAAGACATCGGGGTTGAGATTGGGTTCAATGGAAATGGCCTGTTCAGGACTGATGTCCCGGGTGCGGATGCCCGTGCTTTTACAGGCATCCATCAGTTCATCATGATAGTGGGGGTCGTCTTCCGGCAGTGTCGCAAACAGTCCGCCCGTATCTTCAATGCAGTGGCGGGCGATTTTTTTCAGTATTTTGTTTTCTGCGATGCACTCTCTGGCCGAGGCCGGGTCTTTCACGGCATAACGTGCGCCGGAATGCAGCAGCCCGTGGTTTCTGCCCGTCGTGCCGGATGCAAGGTCGTTTTTCTCGATCAGAACGCAGGCGATGCCCCGCAGGGAGCAGTCCCGGGCGATGCCGGTACCCGTAGCGCCGCCACCGATGATTATTACATCTGTTTCAACCGTTTTCATGGTATGCTCATGATGTTTCAAGATTACTGGAACTGACGGGAAACCGGAAGAAGGGACGGGGTTATACCTCAAATTGCATATCACAGGCCACGGCAAAACAGTCGAGAGGGGCCTTCTGTTCGGCAATCAGACGGTGGCAGTCATTCAGAATCTCGTCCATCTGGTCATCGGTCCGGTCCTGATTGAGATGAAAAAGCCCGAGTTGCCGGACGTTTGCCGAAATTGCGAGGGAGATGACATCCGTGTACACCGAATGCCCCCAGTCCATTTGTGTCCCGTATTCCGCCGGGGTGTATTCGGCGTCATGGAACAGAAGGTCGGCACCTTCTGAGAATTTCAGATAATCATCATAGGCAAGACCGCCGTCATGGATGTAGCCCAGTTCGTTATCCGTTAGAAAGACAAAGGTTTTGCCGTCTTCGGTAAATTTGTAGCCACTGCCGCTTCCCGGGTGGCTGAGCCGAATCGGGGTGACAGAAACCGAACCAATGGTAAAACTGTCAGGGCATCCTTTTTCAAACGTTATCTCGGCTTTCAGGTCGGAATAGCGGATGGGAAAGTGCGGCGGTGTCATGACCCGGGAAATCATTTTTTCTACATAGTCCTTGGGGAACGGACAGCGATAGGTTTTTATAACGGTTTCCGGTCGGTAGAGCGGTTTGAAAAAGGGAAGCCCCATGAGATGGTCCCAGTGGGCATGGGTGAAGATCAGGTGATATTGATACAGATTCTCTTCGACCAGTTGTTTGCCCAGGCGCCTTATGCCGGTACCCGCATCAACAATAAGGATATCGCCGCTCTTTGCCCGGATCTCAATACATGTTGTATCACCACCGTACTTGACATACTCCCTGCCTGAAACAGGAATGGAGCCCCGGGATCCCCAGCATTTTATTCGCATGAATTACAGCCTCATTTTGTGGCACTTGCAACGTACCGGATACCTAGGTTGCGATCTCTCCTGCAAATGTATACCAAATGCCGTCATTATTCCATATTTTTATTATGCTGACCGGTAACTGACGCAGTTGGTCGGCGATTTTTTGCGCCGGTGTTCGCAGCATGCCGGAAAGAATAAAATATTTTCGCTGGAGGAAACTGTCCGTATTCACGATTTTTTCCATGGCGCTGTAGTGGATGTTGGCAATTAAAAGATCCACTTTGGTGTCTGCAAAGTCTCCGGCATCACCTTTTACAATTATAACGTTCTTGTCAACATTGTTCAACTTGATATTCCGGCTGGCGGTCTGGGCTGCCAGAAAGTTGATATCAACACCCACAGTATCGTCAATTCCCATGAACGCACCGGCAATGGAAAGCAATCCGGTGCCGGTACCGATATCCAGTGCGGAGCGAATATTATGATTGCATTTATAACATATAAGTTCAAGTGCTTCAAGACAGTCCCGGGTTGTTGTATGAAATCCGCTGCCAAATACCACACCGGGGTCCAGAATAATGGTTCCGTTTTCGCTGTCCGGGACATGGCCTGACCAGGGCGGGTAGATGGTCATGCCGCCGGCTTGAAGCGGGAATGCATCCATTGGTTGCCACTGATCATAGGGCATATTAAAGCGATCGGCGAGCGTGAGATCGTTCTGGCCGTTCATGACGTCGGCCACAATGGTGTCCGCCGGTTGGGAGAAAAAGAGAAACGAACAGTCATCCTCTTCCCAGTGACCGATGAAACTGTCACCCATGGGAGCATTCCGGGTATCGGGCCGGCCTTTGATATAATAGATATAAAGCCGGTCATAGGGCGGAACAGTATCTCGTAAATCGTAATGACGCCTCGGCGTGGCTGCTATCATGCATCTGCTTTAATAATGGTATTGAAAATATCAAATGCCGCTTTAACAGCGGGATTGTCTTCAGGCAGTTCAATGGTTGGCTTACCGTTTAAATCGAATTCGTACAAGGTGTCATCCGCGGGCAGTGTTCCTGCCAGTTCCAGGCCGTTTTCCGCAATGATCTGTTTCATTGCCGCCGGCGTTTCCTCCCGGCTCTGGTTGATAATCAGATAGCTTTTGCCCATGCCGATATTGAGTTTCTGAGCGAGTTCATTGATCCGGACGGCGGCCTGCAATCCCCGTCTGGAGGCATCCGTGACAATCAGCAGGATATCCACGTCTTTCGTTGTCAACCGGCTGATATGTTCCATACCCGCTTCATTGTCCATGACGATATAAGGATAGTTGTCGGTGAGTTTCTCAAGAAAATTGGTCAGCAGGGTATTGGCCGCGCAATAGCATCCCGCCCCTTCGGGCTGGCCCATCACCACCAGGTCGTATCCGTCGGACTCGGCAATGGCTTCCTCCATCTTCATGGAAATAAAGATATCCTTGGTCATGCCGGGGGGGACATCGCCCTTTTTCATCTCTTCACGGGCATTCCCGAGGGTTCCGGGAATTTCAAGGCCCAGTACTTCGTTGAGGTTGGCGTTTGAGTCCGCATCAACAGCCAGTACCGGCACCATATTATTTGCGGTCAGATATTTTATCAATAATCCGGCGATGGTGGTTTTGCCGGTACCGCCTTTTCCGGCTAATGCAATTGAACATGGCATGCTGCAACATTCCTTTCAGTAAATGGTTTTTGATCAGCTTACATGAAAATGATTCTTTCATCAAGCCGGATAGCGTCGCAAAAAAGTTCATAAGTTATTTTGCGTTCTTTAACTGGTTGTGATAATAGACAGTTTGGCAGCCGATGATCGGTCTGCGGGTTTGGCAGTACCTTGTAATAATTGTTTGTGGCAAACAGGGGGAAAAATGAGAACATTGACGATACTCGTTTTGTTTTGGTGTTTGGCCGGTCTGGCGGCCAGTGGCGCGCAGGCCGCACCCGGGACAGATATGTATTTGACCGATACCATAAAGATCACCATGCGGTCGGGCAAGGGAATGGATCATAAAATCATTGCGCTGCTGCAGGTGGGGCAGAAGGTCAGTGCACTGGCCGTGGAAGATGAATGGACGCAGATCAGAACGGAAGCAGGCAAAGAGGGGTGGGTATTAAGCCGGTTTGTCTCCGCTGAAGTCCCCAACCGGATACTGTTGCAACAATTACAGTCGGACTATGCCAGCGTAACCGAGCGGTGTGATGCCCTGGAAAAAGAGAATAAGGCGCTTATAAACAAGAATCAGGCGCTGGAAGCTGAACTTGCCAGCAATATTGAGACTTCGCAGGCCCGCATTGAGGAATTGGCCGAGGAAAACGAAGGCCTGAAGGGAGCCGTAAAAAATCGTTATTTAAAGTGGTTTCTGGCCGGCGCCGGTGTCCTGCTGGTGGGATATCTGATCGGGTATCGGGCCAAGCGCGAGAAACGACGGCTGTATTTATGATGGCTTCGTGAAAAGTCCAATTGCCGCTAGCCCGGTTATTTCATGAAATTTTTTGATAATTGTTTCATTCTGATTATATTTTAGAGTGTTATGACATATTTTGTCCATTTTTACAAAATGCAAACTGTAATTCTTACTTTAAGGAATCAGGTCGATTTTATATCAAAAAATTCCACCCTTCGGGCGAGTCGCCTTGGACGCATCTGCCTTGTTGCAGCATGCTCGCAGTAGATATACTACAGCGTCGCATGCTGCGCCTCGCATATGCGCCCAAATCGACTCGTGAAATAACCGGGCTAGGCGGCCGACTGTATTGTGATGCATTCCTCGATTTGAACCGGTGCCTTTCGCCTGGACTTTTTGTTTTGCCGTCACAGGGGGCTTAAAACAGGGTTGTTATTAACAAATGGAATTTGAGACAGACTTTCTGATTATCGGCAGTGGTATTGCGGGGTTGAAATTTGCGTTAAAGGTGGCTGAAACCGGAACAGTGGCCATAGTCACTAAAAAAGCCATTGCCGACAGCAGCACTAACAAGGCCCAGGGCGGCATTGCCGCCGTGTTTGACCAGATCGATTCTTTTGACAATCACATCAATGATACCCTTGCCGCGGGAGACGGCCTGTGCCATCGGGATGTGGTGGAAGACGTGGTTAAAAAAGGCCCGGCTGCCATCCTTGAGCTGGCGGATATGGGTATTGCCTTCAACCGCGATAACACGCCGGCTGGCAGGTTTGATCTGGGGCGTGAGGGCGGTCATTCATTTAACCGGATTGTCCATGCCCATGATCTTACCGGCAAGGCCATAGAAGATGCCCTTGTTCAGGCGGTAAGAGGCCATGAACGCATCCAGGTCTATGAAGATCATATCGCCATTGACCTGATTACCCATTCCACCCGTGTCAAGCGGGGGCCGGTGGTGCAGACCCGCGAAATATATTGTTGTGGTGCATATGTACTCGACAAGAAGAATGATACCGTCAGGACGTTTAATTCACGGATCACACTGCTGGCCACGGGCGGTGCCGGCAAGGTGTATGCCTATACCAGTAATCCCGATATTGCCACGGGCGACGGTATTGCCATGGCCTATAGGGCCGGCTGCACAGTGGCCAATCTGGAATTTGTGCAGTTTCATCCCACATGCCTGTTCCATCCGGCAGCCAAGAATTTTTTAATTTCAGAAGCGGTCCGGGGTGAAGGGGGCGTCCTGGTGGACAGCGCGGGAACGTCCTTTATGGAAAAGTATGATCCGGCCCGGGATCTGGCCTGCCGGGATGTGGTGGCCAGGGCCATTGATACGGAAATGAAAAAGAGCGGAGATGATTGCGTATTTCTGGATATATCGCACCGGGAAGCGGCATTTGTTAAAACCCGTTTCCCGAACTTATATCAGAGTTGCCTGTTGTATGGGGTGGACATGACCCGGGAACCTGTGCCGGTGGTACCCGCAGCCCATTATATGTGCGGCGGCGTGGTCACGGATCGGGCCGGGCGGACGGATATTGGCCGGCTTTATGTGGTTGGTGAAACCGCCTGTACCGGCTTGCACGGGGCCAACCGGCTTGCCAGCAATTCACTGCTGGAAGCGGTGGTGTATGCGAACAGTGCGGCGCAGGACGCAGTTGAAACAGTAAAATCAGTGGCGGACAATGGCGGTAACGATCTGCCGCCGTGGGATGACACCGGGACCGTCGACAGCACGGAAGCGATCACCGTATCTCATAACTGGGATGAAATCCGGCTGTTTATGTGGAATTATGTGGGTATTGTCCGTTCAGACAAGCGCCTTCAGCGGGCCAGAAACCGGATAGACATGATTAACGGGGAAATCCGGGAATATTACTGGGACTTCAGGATAACATCCGATCTCATTGAACTGCGCAACATTGCTACAGTCGGGGAGTTGATTATCGAGTGTGCCATGCAGCGCAAAGAGAGCCGGGGGCTTCATTACAATATTGATCATGATTTCAAGGATGATCAGCAATGGTTGAAGGATACGGTGCTGCAGCGGCCATTGTCTGAATAATTGTTATTTTCGTCCGACATACAATGTGGCGATGCCGAAGGTCAGGCGTTGAAATGTCACATCCTTAAATCCGGCGTCCCGCATCATCTCCGCAAATTCGGCAGCCGGCGGGAATGCGATGACCGATGATGGCAGGTACTGATAGGCGCCCATGTTCCTGGAAAAAAACCAGCCCACCAGCGGCAGAACATGCTGAAAATAGATCATGTAAAGGGTCTTCAGGGCCCCTTTTGCCGGTGTCGTCAGTTCCAGAACCCCAAGGACCCCGTCCGCCTTTAAATGACGATGGAAGGCCCGCAGTGCTGCCGGTTTATCCGCAATATTTCGAATGCCGAATGCAATGGTGGCTGTATCAAACCGGTTTTCGGCAAACGGCGGTGCAAATGCATCGGCTGCCAACAGGTGGATGCGGTTTTCATGATTTTTCACCGTTATTTTTTTTTTGCCTTTTTGGAGCATGGCATGGGAAAAGTCCATTCCGAAAACCTGACGGTTCCCGGGGCCTTTCCGGAGTGCTTCGATAGCCACATCGGCGGTGCCGCAGGCAATATCAAGCCATGCTTTGCTATCTGCCGGCATCGCCGCCACCAGCTTTTTACGCCAGTAAACATCCTGCCGCAGGCTGAGAAACCGGTTGAGAAAATCGTACCGGGGGGCGATGGTGTCAAACATGTGCCGGATTCCGGCCGGGTCTTTCTTTACCATTGACTTTCGTGATATAGGTATTAGTTTATTAAGTTAAATTTCAGTAAGCAAGCGACTATACGTATCATACGGCAGGCGTTTAAACAAGCGGAATCTGGTAAGTGGCGTGATTTATAACAACCCGAACGGGTGATTGGAGTGGTTGACATATATGGCTGCGAAAAGAGATTATTATGAGGTGCTGGGTGTCTCCAGGGATGCAACAGAAGCCGAACTGAAAAAGCAGTACCGCAAAATCGCGTTAAAGTGTCATCCCGATAAGAATCCGGGGGATAAACAGGCCGAAGAACAATTCAAGGAAGCCTCAGAGGCCTATGGCGTTTTGTGCGATCCGGAAAAACGTCGCATCTACGATCAGTTCGGGCACGCCGGCCTTGAAGGCGGGGGCGGCCGGGGCGCCGGTTTTGAAGATATCTTCTCCAGTTTCGGGGATATTTTTGAAGATTTTTTTGGATTCGGGTCGGGTAGACGTGCCAGTCGGGGGGCCCGACGGGGCGACGACCTCCGGTATGATCTGACCATTGATTTTATGGAGGCGGCGTTCGGCAAGGACACGGAAATCGAAATCGAAAAGCTTGAAACCTGTTCTGTGTGTAGCGGATCCGGCTGCAAAGATGGCACCCATCCCGAAACCTGCCGGCAGTGCGGTGGCAGCGGTCAGGTTACCCGTTCCCAGGGTTTTTTTATGGTAAAGACCACCTGTTCCGTGTGCAGGGGAACGGGGCAGTCCATTTCGGACCCGTGCCCCCGTTGCAGAGGCAACGGTAAAGAGATGGCTCAAAAGACCGTGTCCCTGAAAATACCGGCCGGCGTTGATAACGGCTCCCGCCTGCGCCTGACCGGCGAAGGTGAACCCGGCGAATACGGCGCACCACCGGGTGATTTGTACGTATTTATCAATGTCAAACCCCACAAGTTTTTTCAACGCCACAACAACGACGTGGTATGCGTGATGGAAATATCGTTTGTCCAGGCGGCGCTGGGGGATTCCATACCGGTTCCCACGCTTACCGGCGAAACAACACTCGAGATTCCAAAAGGCACCCAATATGGTGACACATTCCGGTTTGCCGGTGAAGGCATCCCCTCCCTTCGCAACAAAAAGCGGGGGGACCAGATTGTCCAGGTGGAGGTGAAAACACCGGAGAAAATTAACAAGCGACAGGAGGAACTGCTGACAGAGTTTGCAAAACTCGAGTCGCACAAACTGGGCAACAAACTGAAGAGTCTTTTCAACCGGAATGCAAACTGATGGGCAGGGCGGGCGGTCTTAAAAAAATAAACCGGAAGGACAGGATGAATGTTTGAGTTAAAGGTGCTGACCCATTTTGCAGCCGCCCACAGGCTGCGAATGGTGGGCAATCAATGTGAAAATCTTCACGGTCATAACTGGAAGATTGAGGTATGTGTGACGGGCAGCCAGTTAACTGACACGGGACTGTTAATTGATTTCGGTGAATTAAAAGCATACGTGCGGGAGGTGATCGAAGAACTGGACCACCGGTTTTTAAATGAACTGGATTTTTTCAGTGACGGCAATCCGTCATCAGAGAATATCGCCGTCTATATCGCCACCCGTGTGCAGAAGATGATGACAGCAACAAATGCCCGCGTTTCCCGGGTGTCCGTCTGGGAATCGGACAATGCCTGCGCCACGTATATTCCGGATTAACCCGGACGCCCAAGGAACTTAATTTGTCAATTTGAGAAAAAGTTGGCTCTCGAAAAGGTGCAGGGATTGCGGGGAATGAAAAGAATGCTTCTGGCGAGCGGGATCATGTATAAAATCTGAATAATCAATTGGTTATACAGCAGAATAACGGCAAAAGATCCACTTGAACCCTACTTGCAGCAAGAATAATGCAAAGCGAGGTGAGGAACTTTTTACGAAGTCATTAAATAAACGGGAGTTTATGAGCCAATGATCATCAGCGAGCCCGGTGTGATCGCACCGTCTCTGTATACAGTGGCAACGGCGGATGTCCCCATATATTTACTTGACGGAGATCGTCCCGCCCTTTTTGATGCCGGGTTTGCCTGTCTTTCCGATCTTTATATTGATTCTATTCAAGCCATTCTGAGTGATCGACAACCGGCGTTCTGTTGTCTTACCCACTCCCACTTTGATCATGTGGGTGCTGTAGCGGCCTTGAAAAAACGGTATCCGGAAATGCAGATATGTGCTTTTGAAAGGGTTGGCCATATCATGGCCAAACCAAGGGCCGTTGCAACGATGCAGACGCTCAGCAGTGCTGCCGCGGCAGCCGTTACGGATTACGGGCTTGATGCCGGTTCTCTTGGCGGCGAATTCGAGGCGTTTGAACTGGATCGTTTACTAAAGGAGGGGGATACGCTGACCGTTTCCGATTCCCTGACTGTAGAGGTTCTGGAAACGCCGGGGCACACCCGTGACTGTCTGAGTTATTACATTCCGGAAATCAAGGCCTTGATCGCATCCGAGGCACTGGGAATCCCCGATTATACCGGTTATGTGGTAGCGGATTTTCTCGTGGATTATGATATGTACATGGCGTCCGTGACAAAATTAAACCAGCTTGATGTTGATATTTTGTGTTTGGGGCACTCTTATGTATACACCGACGAAGACGCTCACACCTATATCCCCCGTGCCATGGATTATGCAAAAGCGTTCCGGAAACGGGTTGAGGACTGCCTGCATGAATCATCCGGTGATATCGAACAGGCCACGCAGGCGTTACGGGCGTATGAGTATGACGGCAAAACCGGCCCCAAACAGCCGGAACCGGCATATATGATGAACCTGAAGGCAAGGATTCTTGCGGTCCAGTGCCGTATGGAACAGAAAGAGGCGTGAGGGGAGTATGGCAACGCTGGGCATTGAACTGAATGGGTTGAAACTGGCCAATCCCGTGCTGACTGCTTCCGGTACCTTCGGGTACGGTGCGGAGTATCAGGATTTCGTGGACCTGAACCGGTTGGGCGGGATGATTGTCAAAGGCATTTCCCTTGAACCGTCTGCGGGCAATCCCCCGCCCCGTGTTGTAGAGACTGCATGCGGTATGCTGAACGCCATTGGTCTGGCCAATATCGGGATTCAGGCGTTTGTGGATGACCGGCTGCCGTTTTTGCGGACCCTGGATTGCCCCGTAATCGTTAACATTTACGGACAGACCATTGAGGACTATGTGGCTCTTGCCGAAATCATCGACACGGTGGCCGGTATCGACGGTATTGAAGTGAATATTTCCTGCCCGAATGTTAAGGCCGGCGGACTCGCATTCGGGGTGGACCCGGCGGCCGCGGCCAGGGTGACAGCCGCGGTGCGTCAGAAGACCGGGAAGCACCTTATGGTAAAACTTTCGCCCAATGTGACGGATATCGGCCTTATTGCCCGAAGTGTGGAGGCCGAAGGCGCCGATGCCGTATCGTTGATTAATACCCTTAGCGGCATGGCGGTGGATATCCGGTCCCGAAGGCCCGTGCTGGCCAATGTGACGGGCGGGCTTTCCGGCCCGGCCATAAAACCGGTTTCCCTGCGAATGGTATGGGAAGTGGCGCGTCAGGTGGCCATTCCCGTTGTGGGCATCGGTGGTATCATGACCGCCGAGGATGCGCTTGAATTTATCATTGCCGGTGCATCAGCGATACAGGTGGGCACTGCCAATTTTATAAACCCGGGTGCGACCGTGGAAATTATCGAAGGGATTACGGCGTTTCTGGCGGAAAACAGGATTGCTGCTGTGTCCGATCTGGTCGGTACCCTGGAATACTGAGCCGATTGATTGTTTTTATGAATTGGAAACTTAAAAACCCGAAGTGATATGTTAATATTTCAGGTCTTCCATGATGATACCCCGGTTCTGGCAGATCAGGCCATTTGTGGACACGGTATCATCTTTGATGATGTGGATTGTCTGAATGTCAAACGTGGTTTTTAATCGATCCAGATTCGTGTTTCTGAGGCCTCTCACCATGGCTTCGCTTGCAGGATGAACCCGGACAGACAGGGGATCACTGATGGCGGCCGAATGGTTCAGCGCCTGTGATGTCATATCAAAAAATATGGCCGACTTCACCAGAAAGCCAAATGCCGGGTGGTAGGGACCGGCCACGATTCTTCCGGACGGTTCAAGCGACTGGGAAGCCTGTAGCCCCATTCTGATCACCGGAATATGATTTTCGGCAAACATAAGGTATACGGCTTTTGCCAGATCAACGGCCGCCGGTAGCGTTGCGGCCTGATATTTCCCCTGCTGGTATTGTCGGGCCAGCGGGCTGTCTGATAACACAATGGTTGGATAGATTCTTGCCATATCCGGTTTGAGTGTTACGACTTGCCGGGCGCTCTCCAGGGATTGGGGGCCGTCATCCCCCGGCAGATGGGTCATCAGCTGAACCCCTGTTCCGTATCCGGATGCTTTTAGTGTCTGTATCGCCTGCTTGGCATCAGCGGCTGTATGCCCCCGCCTGGAAAGGGATAAAACCGTGTTATCCATGGACTGAATCCCCAGTTCGATGGTTGCTACCGAATAGTTTTGAATGATTGCCAAGGATCCGGGGGTAATGGTGTCCGGGCGGGTGGAAAAGCGAATACCGTCCGCATGCCCGCTATCGATGAATGCCTGGGCTGTCCCCAGCAGGGCATGGATTGTCGATGGCGAAAGGCCAAGAAAGTTACCGCCATAGAAGGCGATCTCCGTTTTTCCCCGGTCCCTTTTTTTATACGGGAGAAATTGCTCAATTTGGGCGCGACATTTTTCCGGGGCCATAATGCCGGCAGGCTCATCGCAGGTCGCCGTGATTGCAGTCTGATCACAATAGATGCAGCGGTGAGGGCATCCGGAATGAGGTAAAAAAACGGGCACAACAAAGGGTTTTGACGCCGGTTTCATGACCTGGAAGCTTTTTTGAATTCTGCAAGGGCGTTCTGAGCGGCCATCTGCTGGGCGGATTTTTTGCTTTTCCCGATTCCCTCGCACTCGATTTCGCCTGCATGGACGCGGCAACGGAAGGTTTTATCATGATCCGGTCCGGTTTCATCCGTAATGCGATAGGTGGGCGATATTCTGTAAGTTGCCTGGGTCAGTTCCTGAAGCATGCTTTTAAAGTCCTGATTGATCTCCGGCAGGACTGTGCTGGTAATATCTGAGGAAAAATGGCGTTCCACGATCTTAAAAACCGCTCCATATCCCCCGTCCAGATAAATGGCGCCCAGCAGGGCCTCGTATGCACCGGCCAGAATAGAGTCCTTTTCCCGGCCGTTTGTCTGTTCTTCGCCTTTGCCCAGTTCCAGGTAGAGACCTAGGTTTAATCCCGCGGCAACTTCCCTGAGCCATGCGGTGCTCACAAGATTTGCCCGGGCCTGGGACAGCGCCCCTTCACTCAAGTCGGGGAATCGCGACATCAATAGATGGCCCATGCAGAGTGACAGGGCAGCATCGCCCAGAAACTCCAGGCGCTCGTTGTCTTTCATATCGATGTCCAGGTGTTCATTTACATAAGAACTGTGGCGCAGGGCCTGTTGCAGTAAACCGATGTTACTGAACGTATACCCCAGTATGTTTTCCAGTTCGGCAGGCGGCATTTTCCCCTCGGATAACCGGCTGTTGCCAGTTTTACGGGTAAAGGCGATCAGACGTTCATAGATGTTGACATCCACGGAAAAGTCACCGCGGCCGGTACCCAGCTTGATATCCGGGATAAGATCACCGTGAAAGTCTGTCCCCCCGGTTATCAGCAAGTCGTGTTGCTGTGCCAGCCCAATGTACTTGGATGTCTGATCGGTTGAGTGACCGGGATAAAAGGCTTCTATGCCGCCAATGCCCATCTGCAGCAATTCCTGGAAGAATTCGTAAAATGATGTGTCATCTTCGTGTTCAAGGAGGCCGGGATGGGCCAGCACCGGAACGCCGCCGGCGTTGGTGATAAGGGCGATAGCATCCGCACAGGCAATGCGCTCTTTTTCCACATATGCAGGGCCGTTTTTACCCAGATACCGATCAAATGCAGCGTCAATCGACGGGACAATACCTTTTTTTTTCATGGCTGCGGCAATATGAGGCCGTCCGGCCTGGCCGTTGCTGCTCGGGGTAATGTCGGCCATGGAAATATTTATCCCCAGTTCGTTCAAACGGCTGATGATTTTTGGCGTACGTTGATTTCTGGCGTTTTGCAGGTCGGTCAGGGCCCGGTTGAGGGCGGGATGATTGATGTCGATGTCGTATCCCAGTATATGAAGGCTGCCGCTGAAACCGCTTTCGGGGGGGAATGCCGTGCTCATTTCCACACCGGTAAGAAACCGGACGGGGAGCGTCTGTCCGGATACCAGGAGATCCCTGCATCCGTCAATTGTATCGTGATCGGTAATAGAGATAGCTGCTAAAGCGGTTTTTTCAGCCAATGCCACGATTTCCAGCGGAGCAAGTGTGCCATCGGATGCAGTGGAATGAATGTGAAGGTCAATAAACTGTCTTCCATTAAAGACCAAGAACCTTCTCCATCTCCTCTTCTTTGGTTTTGCATTTAATGCACTGGGTCGTGACAGGCCTGGCTTTCAGGCGTTCAAGGGAGATATCCTCTTCACACACTTCGCATTGGCCGAATGTGCCGTTATCGATTCGTTCCAGGGCCTTTTTGATTTTCTTGATCAGTTTATGCTCCCGGTCCCTGATGCGAAGCATGAAGTTTCTGTCGGATTCATGGGAAGCGCGGTCTGTGGGATCGGGGAATGTCTCTTCATCGGTTGTCATCCCCGAAACGGTATCGTCCGCTTGCTCCAGCAGTTCATTCAATCGGTTGGTCAACAATTCCCGGAAGAATTCAATGTCCTTTTTTTTCATAACAAACATCCCTCAGCAGTCTATTTGAAACACATAAAATATATTTTTATACCAGATAAATTTATCATTGTAAAGATTTTATTCTGTTTTGAGTGATAATTTGCGCCTTCAACGTTTGATACGCGTTTTCTAACCCGCTTATTTCACGAGTTGAGTTCGCCGCAGATGCGAGGCGCAGCATGCGACGCTGTAGTCAATCTACTGCGAGCATGCTGCAACAAAGCAGGTGCGGCGAAATCGACTCGCCCG
>JAXHTY010000036.1:0-29175 GCA_034189905.1 Thermodesulfobacteriota bacterium | reverse complement strand
CTGGGGTTTCCAATCCAGAAATGTGAATTTTTCCGCAAGATCAAGGAAAACAAGGGGTTGCGCGGAGGCGTACTGGACGTACGCCGCACAAGCAAGCCCGCAGTTTGACGCAGATATTGCGAAAAAAGGCCATTTATGGATGGAAACTATTTAAATCAAATGACAAATAAATATATTATCCTCATATCGTTGTTTTTATACCTGCTGTTCCTGGTGTTTATTTTCAGAAGAGGCACCGTATCCTTTTCCCCACGATATCGAAAGCCTGTTAAATGGTGGTATTTCCTGCCTCTGATAGTTTATATCCTCCTGACCACTGCTTTTGCAAGCCAAATCATCACCTTTATCGGGCCTTCCAAGGTTCCTGTTTTTTGCAGCCTGTTGGGCGATCGGGTTGTGTACTGGTTGTATCCCGAATTGAACATTCTGTTCATTGCGCTATACCTGTTTACCGTGTTCGCGATTCTCACCTACTGGGAACCGGTTGTGAAGTACTCGGAGAACAGCCCCTATCTGGCGCCGGCGTTCGGACTTATAATTATCAATGTCACAAACCTGTTCATTTTCGGGGATATTACGTCTCCGGAAGTGGTGAAACCCCTGCTTTGCTGGTTATTTTTCATGATCACCACGATGCTGGTCGGTACGTTTCTGATCATTTCGGATTTAAAACGGCAGTTGCAACAGGAGATCGTCAACAAAAAACTTGCGGCAGAGCAGGATGCCGCAACCGGTAAGAAGAAGCTGGTGCTGATTTATCCCATCAACGAACTGATCGCCGGGCTGACGGTGCGCAGTTATTCCGTTAACCCGCCTCTGGCCATGGCCATTCTTGCCGGTTTAACGCCAAAGGATCAGTTCCATGTGTCGTTTATTGATGAACAGTTTGAGCCCTTTGTCTATGAAGAGGCGGATCTGGTGGCTATTACAGGATTTACCGCCTACGCAAACCGGGCCTATGAAATCGCATCTGTTTACCGCGAAAAAGGGACCCCGGTGGTGATGGGCGGTATTCATGCTACCATGTGTACGGAAGAGGCGTTGAACTTTGTCGACTGTGTTGTTCGGGGGGAGGCCGAGGATGTCTGGCCCACCGTTTTGGAAGATTTTCTGGACGGCAACATGAAGCGGGTTTACGAGGGCACATGGCAGGACCTGAAGCAAATGCCAAAACCGGATCGGTCCATTTTTGACAGCCGGTATGTCTCCAGTTCCATCCAGACGTCCAGGGGATGTCCGTGGAACTGTAAATATTGCTCTGTAACTGCATTTAACGGCCATCGATACAGAGAACGACCGGTGGACGAGATTCTGGATGAACTGGAAACCATTCCCAACCGGTATCTCTTTTTTATCGACGATAACCTGATCGGCTACAGCAAATCATCGGAGCAGCGAGCCCTGGATCTCTTCAAGGGGATGGTGAAAAGAAAGATATACAAGCGTTGGATTACCCAGACCACCATTGATATCGGCAACAAGCCTGAGCTGCTAAAGTGGGCGGCCAGAAGCGGGTGCCTGATGCTGTTTATCGGACTGGAATTTATTGATCGTGAAGAACTGAAGCAGATGGATAAAAATTTTGCATTGAAAGTGGATTACTCCCAGGCACTGAAAAATATAAATCGAGCAGGTATCGGTGTGATTGGCGCGTTTATTTACGGCAGCGATTATGATACGCGTGAGAAAATGCTGAAACGGGCGGAGTTTGTAAGAACAAACCGCATCGACGCCATGCAGCAGAGTAAAATGACGGCATTCCCCGAGACTCAGATATTTAAACAGTTGAAAAAAGAAGGTCGGATTATCTACCGCGATTATCCGAAAGACTGGGAACGATATAATTTTTATGAACTCACCCACATCCCGCTGAGCATGGAGCGGGAGGAATTCATACGGACGTTCCGCTATTGTGTGTCAAAAACCTATGCCTATCGCACCATATGGTTTAAGGCGCTGAAAACATTGTGGCATACACGGAATTTTGAAACCGCTGCGGCGGCAATGCGGCTGAATTTCAGTTACCGGGCATTGAGTCTGTATCATATGGAAAAGCAGATTGAGCAGGAGAAAAAACAGGCCGGGTTATGATGTCGTATGATGCCGGTGAATCTGTCTTTTTGTTCTACGCCATGGTTTTTTCGATGCGGGCAATATCCTCCGGCAGATCCACCTCGGGTGAGTCGTGGGGCGTGACCACAACTTTTATCCCATGCCCATGCTCCAGTGCGCGAAGCTGTTCCAGCTTTTCAATATCCTCAAGCCGGCCATACGGCAGGTGCGTGAATAAATCCAGAAACCGTTTTGTGTATGCATAAATCCCCAGGTGTTTGTAGGTAGTAAAAAGGGTGCCCGCATCCCGGGCCTGAGGGATGGGAGAGCGCGAAAAATAGAGGGCCATACCTTTTTCATCAAACACCACCTTCACATCTTTCGGGTTGGTTATTTCCTGCAGGTTCACGATGGCGAAAGCAGCGGTGGTCATCTCTACGTCAATGTCATCAAGCAGAGGAGCGGTGGTTTCGTCAATGGTTTCCGGTGCGATCAGCGGCTGGTCGCCCTGAATGTTGATTATAACATCGTCGCTGTCAAGGTCGAGATG
Organism: Thermodesulfobacteriota bacterium; assembly: GCA_034189905.1. Taxonomy (GTDB): domain Bacteria; phylum Desulfobacterota; class Desulfobacteria; order Desulfobacterales; family Desulfosudaceae; genus JAXHTY01. The sequence goes on along the minus strand of JAXHTY010000036.1, from coordinate 26,573 downwards.
CCCGGCGGCTTCGGCAGCCCTGTCCGATCCGGAGCGGCATTGGTCCGATGTCATCAGCGCATTCCCGCCAAAGGCTGTCACGGCATCAAAAATGGCCTGGCTGTCTGTGGCCACAGCGATGTGGGTCACGCATCGGGCCTGTTGGACACGTTGGTAAACTCTCTGAATCATGGGTGTGCCGGCAATCGGCGCAAGGGGCTTGCCGGGAAAACGGGTGGAGCCGAAGCGGGAGGGAATGATGGCAGCTACCTTTTGCATGAATATTCCTTTTTGTATAAAAAAATGTTATTATGGCCCCGTAAAAAGTTCAAGAGTCGCTTTGCGCTGCATCTTTTGTCGTGTCACGTACGGCTAAGTGCGCTTCATCCCTCAAGATGCATCGACACCTTGGTTTGTACTTTTTACTTTGCCATTCCCGGGCAATTGTTTAAGGGAACGTTCTGTTCTGGCTTGGAATAAAACAATTCTCAAAAAAGTCATTCAAAATTCGGATGAAGGACGTGCTTATCCATGAATTCCGATTCATTAAAACAGATATTGTCGGATGTTTCAAGCGGCAAAATAACGGTTGATAAGGCGGTTGGCGCGCTGGAGGGGTTTGTTGTTGAAGACCTTGGATATGCCCATGTGGATCATCACCGGTGCGTTCGGAAGGGGTTTCCGGAAGTGATTTTCGGCGCTGGGAAAACCCCGGACCAGATCTGCGGCATCATGGAGCGGATTTATGCAAGGGACGGTGTCGTGATGGTAACGCGCGTGGATGATCCATCTGCACAGAAGATCCAAAAGGTTTTTCCGGATGCGGTGTATCATGCAGCAGCAAAGATGGTTGTGTATCGAAAGAGTCCCCCTGAAATAAAAGGCCGGGGAACCATTGCAGTGATTTCCGCAGGCACATCGGATATCCCCGTGGCAAGTGAGGCGGCCCTTACCGCGGAAACCATGGGCAATCGGGTGGAAACGCTTTTTGATGTTGGGGTGGCCGGCATACACCGGTTGTTCAGTCATATGGAACAGATACAAGCCGCAAGTGTGCTGATTGTTGTGGCCGGCATGGAAGGCGCCCTTCCTTCAGTGGTAGCGGGGCTGACCGCCGCACCGGTGATTGCCGTACCCACAAGTGTGGGATACGGCGCCAGTCTGGGGGGGCTCACCGCGTTGTTCGGGATGTTAAACAGTTGCAGTTCAAATGTGGCGGTGGTGAATATTGACAACGGGTTTGGCGCCGGTTTTATGGCTGCCAGCATTAATCGCAAATAAGCGGGTGTGATGCGCTTTATTTATCCAAAGGATACCTGGCGGCTGCTTTATCCTGTCCGTGTGCTGCTGGCCGGGCTCTTGGTATCCGAGTTGTTGGCCACCGTTGTTGTCTGGTACTCCAATCACGCGTTGCATCGCAAACTTATGGCCATTCAGGCCGCCGGGTACAGCCCCTTACCGGGAACCGGTATTGATCCGTCTCTGCAGAGTCTGGAAGCGGCCTGGTCCGGGGCTGTTTTTTTTACTCTTAGCATCGGCGCCGGAATTACACTGCTCACCTTTGGCGTAATCCTGCTGACACAGTCGGTGCCGTCAGTCGCTCGCCGGTGGGTCACCTGGCTTTTTGTGGTCATTTGGGGGGGGGTGCTGGTCTGGGTCAATATCGGGGGTATATGCCCGGGCCTTTCGGCAATGTTGCTGCTGATTCCGCCAGTGGTCATGCTGACGGCAGTGCATGGGGCGCCGCAACGCTTCGGGGGAAGCCCGCTTCCCTGGCGGCGGGCAATCCACACCGGCTTGATTGGCCTTTTGCTGCTGCTCTGGCTGCCGCGCATCAACGGTGATGTATTTGTCAACATCAAGGATAATCTCCTGCTGACTTCCCGGCCCGGCATCAAGGCAGTTGATCTCTATTATCGTTACACCCTCTATCCGGCCGAGGTCTTCAAGTCGCTGGCGCAGAAACAGATACGAGCCCATGCCGTGACAGGGGCCGACGCGGCATCTATTCAGTCCCGAATCAATCAGGCCCTGGCCGGTGTCAACTCCTTTCCGGTGTCTGACTGGCGGTATGCAGATATGGTGATTCAAACGATGGATGATAAGTTGCTGGCGCTGAAAGACGGCGGGGCCATGGTTCAGAAAGTTTCTCAAAGTCAATTGTTGACCGATCCCTGGCAGATGGTGCGGCAATTTTCGACCCATACAGACAACAAGGCGAATTTTCGAAAAGCCACGATTGTGTCGCTACTGGGAGTGGCGCCCCTTGTTCTCTACCTGGCCACATTTGCCCTGTTTTGCGTTGTGCCAGGCCTGTTTTTCCCCATCCGCGTTTCATCTGTCCTGGTACCGGTATTGTGTTGTAGCTTCTGGAGTGCCGCCATCGTTTATCTTGATACGCCCATGACGGCCGATTTGAACCGGGAAACGGTGGCAAAGGCCATGGCTTCCGGGCCACGAAAGGAAAAGATTGCGGCGTTACGGTATATCCATCACAATGGACTGGAGATAGCCGATTTTGCGGGTTACCGCATGATCCTGAAAACCGATGATTTTGCTCAGCGGTACTGGATGGTCAAGTGTCTGGGCAAGAGCCGTCATCCTTTGGCCATGCAATGGATCATCCGGGCGATGAAATCGGATTCGCCTTATATTGTCTGTAAGGCCATTGAGGCAGGGGCGGGCCAGGCAACTGCTGAGAACGGCAGCTCTTTCACAAGGGCAGTGACCCGAAAGCTGGCATCTTCCGGGAACTGGTACGTACAATATTATGCCTTCAAGGTGGCAAGGGAACGCGGATGGATACCCCGTGCGTCAGAGTGAGAACCGTATTGGCGGCCCTGACCGTGGTGGTGATGGTCGAGATCGTCATGGGCGGCATTGTAAGGAATACAGGGCTGCCGGGAATTGCGGTGATGGCTGCAGGACGCTGTGGCCAGGTATTGCTCATCCTGGCCGGTGTCAGATTATTTGAGCATACGCTCACGGCTGTCGGGCTCTCACGGTCTTCCTTGGGTCGTGGGGTTATGGCAGGCATTGCCTGGGCCGTCGGGTTTGGTGGTCTGATATCTATTGCCGGGGTGGCCCTGCTGGTGATGGGGATTAACCCGCTGGGGATTTTTGCGATCCATCCCGTTGGCCACCCCATGGAAGTTGGGCTGTACTATCTGACCGGCGTGGTGATTGCCCCGATTGCCGAAGAGGTTCTGTTTCGGGGTGTGATATACGGATTTTTCAGGCAATTCGGGATTGTCACGGCAATTGTGCTCACAACCGTTATTTTTGCTGCGCTGCATCTTACGACAACAACGGTGCCGGTTATTCAGGCCGTGGGCGGGGTGCTTTTCTGTATTGCCTATGAAAAGGAAAAAAATCTCATGGCGCCGATTGTTATACACATGATGGGGAATGGCGCCATTTTAGCCGCCGGCCTGGTACCGTAGTTTTATGGGAGTGCATCATCTGTTGTCGCCATTGAACAGCCCCCCGAGAAGCGATCCTTCTCCTTTTTGCCTGCCGCCCCGGGACGGTGCATTCTGGAGCACACGGTCTGCCAGCCTCGAAAAGGGAAGGGTTTGCAAATAGACGGTTCCTGTGCCGCTCAGTGCGGCGAGAAATAATCCCTCTCCGCCAAAGAACATGGATTTGAGATTGCCTGCACGCTGGATGCTGTAATCGATGCCTGCGGTAAAGGCGGCAATGCAGCCGGTGTCGACCTTGATGGTTTCGTTTTTGAGTATTTTTTTGACCACGGTACCGCCCACGTGAAGAAATGCCATGCCGTCACCTTCCAGACGTTGCAGAATAAACCCCTCGCCGCCGAAAAAGCCCGATCCCAGGCGTCGGGTAAGGGCGATGCCGATTTTTGTGCCAAATGCCGCGCACAAAAAAGCGTCTTTCTGACAGAAGATCTCATTGTTGTGCTGTGCCAGATCCAAGGCTATTATTTTTCCGGGATAGGGTGCCGAGAATGCAATTCGTCGTTTGCCCTCGCTGCTGTTGGTGAAGTGGGTCATGAACATGGATTCGCCGGTCAGCATTCGTTTGCCGGTATTCAGCAGTTTACCGATGACGCCTTCATCAGCGGTTGCCCCATCACCCATTTTGGCCTCAAAGATGATGGCGTCATCCATATAGTTCATGGCCCCGGCTTCCGCAATGATGGTTTCGCCGGGATCGAGTTCTATTTCAACAGTTTGCATGTCATCGCCGATGATTTTGTAATCGACCTCATGGCATTGCATGGCGCCTCCTTGTGGGGTTTTGCAAATATGGGTGAAAGCAAGGTTTCGCTGTTAAGTTGCGTTTATATCATAAGCAAAAGACATGTGCCAGTCTTTTCAATCATTGATTACGGCCTGGTGGATAATATATTTTTATAATTTTATTGCAAAAAGTGCTTGTCCATTATAGTATAATACGATAAACATGTAATCTTATATCTGCAGGAGAGTGGGGCCGGAGCAGCACCCGATGGTATATGGCAACCATCGGATATGAGATTTGATTCGGAAAAGACGTCGGAGGTATTGATGGCCGAGTATGATAGGGCATGGCAGGATTTGCCCGCAGTTGAACAGCAATTCCCAGCAGAACCTCAGGGGAATCGGCAGAGTGTCCGTTTCCAGGTGGTCAATTCACGGGTAAAAATTCGAAGAAGCGGTATTTTTCAATTGTTGACCAATACCCAGAACAGGGCATCCCTTGTGAACCTCAGCAGAAAAGGCTTGCAGGTACTGCTAACCGAATCGTTGCGGACAGAAGAAAACTATAGTGTTAACCTTTATGTCCCCGGCAATATGGACCCCCTTATCATGAAGGCCAAGGTGGTCTGGTGTAATGTCCACAAGACCATGGTTGATAAAACCTTTTACCGGGCCGGCTTCATGTTCACCAAGTTAAGTCAGGATGTTGACCAGCATCTGCAACGGCTGGAAGCAGTCGCCGCCTGAACCACCGTATCATCTTTTTTTCATATATGCTTTCCCTCTTGTAGCATTCTCAGCCCTGTAGACAGGGCCGCTTCCCTATCCTGAATTGTTCCTTCATCCTGTAATGTTCTGATTTTTGCGAGCAGACGTCCCATGGCCGGGCCGGGTGCCATTCCCATTTCCAGCAGATCATTACCGGTGAGAAGCGTTGGGCGATCAAATTGCGGTTTCAGGACATCCAGGTATTCTGTTGCTGCTGAACAGATCCATTTCAGCAGCTGGTCTTTTTCCGCATGCGCTGTTTTTTTCCCCCGCTTTGCCAGGCAGTCCGCAGCTGCCAGAACCAGAACGGCGATGCTGCTGTCGCCAAGCCGGCGAAACCATTTGATGGCAGTGGTTTTTTTGACGCCGGGTTTCGCCAGTTCATGGGGCCTCATATGATGCGCCACCAGCGTGGTAAAACGCTGGCCGTCCCGGACGGAGAGTTTCATGCGTTCCGCAATCGTTTTGGCCATGTTGGCGCCAATGTCGGCGTGCCCGTGAAACGTGGGACGTCGCTTTTCGGCATCAAATCGTTTAGCAGGGGGCTTACCCGCATCATGAAAAAGGGCGCCGAGCTTCAAAAGGGCGATGGCGTTGTGTCGTTCCATAATTTCCATGATTTTGCCGGCGGCTCCGGCAAAAAAATGTTCCGGGGCGCTTAAAATAGTCTCACAATTGGCCATTGTGGAAAGGGCGTGTTCCCAGACATCCAGGTGATGATAGGCATTTTGCCGGCAACCCCTCATGGGCGGTATTTCCGGAAAAAGGGCATCAAGCAGACCGGTTTGATCCATCATTTGAATAAACGGGAAACTTCCAGTGAGGGAAAGCAAGGCAAAAAATTCTGCAGTAATCCGTTCAAAAGCGGTTTGCGTAATGTTGCGATGGTGCTTTTTTACCAGGGCCATGGTCTCCGGGCTGATTGTAAAATCAAGCACCGCGGCCAGTCGGAATGCCCGGAACATGCGAAGCGGATCTGCAACAAAACAGTCCGGCCGACAGATCCGAATCCGCTGTTTTGTCAGATCTGCCAGGCCTGCAAGCGGGTCGACAATGCCGGCGATCTGCCCGTCCGGTTGAATTTCCGCAGCCATGGCATTGATAGTAAAATCGCGTCGGCAAAGATCGTCCCGGATAGAGACGCCCTGCATGTCCACCACATCAATGAAATCGTTTGGTGCTGTCTTGTTGATCACCCGGAAACAGGGCGCATGGGGTTTCTTTTCAAGGGTGACGGTTGTGGTCTGAAAGGGACGGGATGCAGCAATTTTTGCGGCGGTCTTTTCAGCGCATCGACAGGCGATGTCCACATCGTTAAGACGTCGGCCGAGTAAATGGTCGCGCACCGCACCGCCCACGGCAAAAATATTCGGAAGATCATTGCCGGCCCCTTTTATCCAGCGATGCAGCGCTGTCTCCAGTTGCCCGGTCGCGGGGATGTTGCAGGGCGGATCTGTTTCATTCGTTGGACGACAGTCTGATTGGTCGTTATGCATGTCATGCTATCCGGAGAGGTCCGGTTCCAGATGAACCAGTACATCTACAATATTAGGACCATCTTTAATAAGGGTATATTTGACCTGTTGTGAGATTTTATGGCCGTCATGTACAGACAGGTGGGGGTTTACAAGAACATGGATGTCCACATGCAGATCGTCGCCGAATCGTCTGGTCCGAATGCCGTGTACATCGCTTACACCCTGGACACCCATGGCAATAATTTTGATCGTTTCGTGGGCTTCCGCAGACGCCCCCTTGTCAGTGATTTCGGCCAGAGCCGGCCCCATGATTTCAAGTGAAACCTTGATAATAAGCACAGCGATAAGAATAGCGGCAATGTGGTCAATAATGGACCATTCGGGTTTCGCAGCGGAAACCCCCACCGCAATCAACGCAGGAACAGAGCTTAAGGTGTCTGACCGGTGGTGCCAGGCATTGGCGACCAGTGCCCGGGATTTTATCCGGGTTCCGATGCTGCGTGTCCATCGAAACAGTAGTTCCTTAAAGATTATCGAAAGTAACGGGCCCCAGATAGCCACCATTGTAATGTTGTGAGAATGTACATCATCGATGGTGACAATGGCGTTATAGGCCAGGGCGCATGCAGCACCGGCCAATACCATACCGATAAAAATGGTAATCAGGGCTTCAATCCGTTTATGTCCGTATGGATGACATTCATCCGGAGGTGCCGCCCACAACCGGACACCGATGATGATGGCAAAGTCGGTTACCATATCCGACAGGCTGTGAACGGCATCTGCGATAACTGCCTGACTTGCTCCCAGGTATCCCACAAGAAATTTGATGCCTGAAAGGGCGATATTGATGATGACGCCAATCCAGGTTATCCGTTGAACCTGGTGAATTTCAGAATTGATTGGCTTCGGTGTCTCTATCGTTTCCATTCGTTGTGCCAGTATGGTTAATCTGTTTTTTTCGCCGGCCATGCGGTCTGTCAGTCAGCATGCAGTAGGGGCGGGTTTTCCAGCGCTGGTGTACCCAGAACCACTGGTCCGGATAACGGCATATAAACGCTTCAAGTGTTTTGTTGTATTGCCGGGTATTTTCCTCCACATCGCGGGTTTTATCGCCGGTCTTGATCAGGGGAATTTCCCTGCCAAAGACCAGCTTGAAGCCCTGCGATTCCCGGATCATAAAGACCGGCAGTACAGGCGCTTCTGTTTTAAGCGCCATCAGAGCGAGTCCTTTATTGGTACAGGCCCGGCTGCCAAAAAAGTCCACAAATACGCCTTCGTACCAGTCCACGTTCTGGTCCATCAGCAGAAACATGGTGCCCTTGCCCTTGATATACCGTAATATTTTTCGCATGGCCCTGGCAGATGGAATCATGGCAGCCCCGAACCGGCTCCGCTGCTCACTGAAAAACATGTCCAACGGTTTTGTATCAAGCGGGCGGTAAACAAAACCGGCGTTTTTCAGGCCCAGCATTGTGGCAACCGGCAAAAGCTCCCAGTTGCCAAGATGGGCGGTCAGTGCAAAAACCCCTCTGTTCTTTGCCAGTGCATTCCGGTAGTGTTCCAGCCCTTCGATGGTAAAAGTGTCGGGCAGGTTTCCTGCTTTGAGGCGGGTAAACCAGCCGATTTCAAACAAAAGCCGGGCCAGATGGACAAATACCGCTCTGGCAAGGATGCGAATCTCTTTTTCTGAAAGCGTATGACCGAACGCCTGTGTCAGGTTGTCGGCGACAATGCGGCGGTGTTTTTTGTCTAGCGTGTGCAGGTACTTGCCCAATAACTTCGCCAGTGGCAAATGGTGCTGTCGGGGTATCCGCCCGATAAGGCCAAATAAAAAGCTGATCAGCGTATATTGAATCCTGTTGATGTTCATTTTATTAATTGTCACGATTGCGGTAAATTTTATGATATATACATTTTTATTTAACGTATTAAAAAGAATGGTGGTGCCTGTGTCAACCTTTATTCGGTTTTATCGGGCATTTCCATGGAGGGGAAAAGACGGATGACGCGACAGAAAGCGACAGACGGGGGGCTTGCACTGGTCCTGATTCTGATTATTATTGCGTGGATTGATACGCATAATCTGTTTGTGGGGGCAGCGGCTGTCGGAATCTTGCTGTGTATGGTGACCCCCAGGGTATTTACTCCCTTTGCCAGGATATGGTACAGTCTTTCTTATGCCATGGGCACAGTAATGTCCAAGGTGCTGTTAACCCTGGTTTATTTTCTGGTGGTGCTGCCCGTGGGGATACTGCGGCGATTGTCCGGGGCAGATCCCATGCTGCTGAAACGATGGAAGAAAAAGGACGGGTCCGTGTTCGTCGACCGGGCGCACAGGTTCACGGCAGAGGATGTGGAGCGACCTTATTAAGAGAGCGATATGGAATTTTTTAAGGATTTATGGGGGTTTTTAAATACCCGGAAAAAATACTGGCTGTTGCCGGTGATTCTCGTGTTGCTCTTTTTTGGCGTGCTGATTGTCATGACCAGCGGCACCGCGGTGGCCCCGTTTGTGTATACCCTGTTTTAAACCGGTTCCGGAGGTGTCATGAGCGGACGGATTCTCGGAATTTCCGCTTATTACCACGATAGTGCCGCAGTCCTGCTGGATGATGGCGAGATTGTGGCGGCGGTCCATGAAGAGCGGTTTACCCGAAAAAAGCATGACGCCGGGTTCCCGGCCAATGCCATTACCTATGTGCTGAAAGAGGGCGGCATTACTGCAGCGGAACTGGATGCCATCTGTTTCTATGATAAACCCTATCTGAAGTTTGAACGCCTGCTGGAGACCTACCACGCCTTTGTCCCCCGGGGATTGACCGGTTTCCTGGAGAGTATGCCCGTCTGGATCAGGGAAAAGCTCTTTATGAAAAAAATGCTGTGGGACGAGATCAAGGCGGTTGCCGGCGGCACCCTGCCAAAACAGCATCCACCTCTGCTTTTTCCGGAACACCATCTCTCTCATGCGGCCAGCGCGTTTTTTGCATCTCCGTTTGACAAAGCCGCCATCCTCACCATAGACGGTGTCGGGGAGTGGGCCACCACCACCATCGGCCAGGGGAACGGGAAACAGCTGACGATTCATAAGGAGCTCTGTTTTCCTCATTCCCTGGGACTGCTTTATTCTGCCTTTACCTATTATTGCGGTTTTCGGGTAAACGGCGGTGAATACAAGCTCATGGGGCTTGCCCCGTATGGCGATCCAAAAGGCGAGGCATGCAACCGGTATCAGCGTCTGATAAAGGAAGCGCTGTTGGATATCCGGGAAGACGGGTCGGTTCTGCTGAACCTCGCCTTTTTTGACTATGCAACGGGCATGCGCATGTGCAACAACAAAAAATGGGAAAAGCTTTTCGGCATTCCCCGGCGGAAACCGGAGACCGGACTTTCCCGACCATACATGGATCTGGCTCTGGCCATTCAGCAGGTAACCGAGGAGATCGTGATGCGGCTGGCGGTCACGGCAAAATCCCTCACTGGTATGGACAACCTGGTAATGGCCGGCGGGGTGGCGCTGAATTGCGTGGCAAACGGCAAGCTTTTAAGAGAAAAGACATTCGGCAATATATGGGTGCAGCCGGCTGCAGGTGATGCCGGTGGGGCGCTGGGGGCGGCCTATGCGGCTCATTATATATGGGGTGATGCAGAACGACTGGTCGACGCCAGTGGTAAAGACAGTATGGCCGGCTCATATCTGGGGCCCGCATTCCATGACACGGATGTCCGGCGTATGGCAAGGGGATTGAATGCGGTCTATGAGTATTTTTCTGATTTTTTTCAATTATGTGAAAAGACCGCTGGTTTACTGGCCGATGGGAAGATTGTGGGGTGGTTTCAGGGCCGCATGGAATGGGGACCGCGGGCGCTTGGCAATCGCAGCATTCTCGGTGATCCCCGTAAACCGGATATGCAGAAAAAGCTCAACCTGAAGATCAAATACCGTGAAGGGTTCCGACCGTTTGCCCCTTCGGTGCTGGCGGAAGATGCAGATGAATACTTTGATCTGGAGACCCCTTCGCCCTATATGCTGCTGGTGGCACCGGTGCTGGAAGGCCGGCGTCGCCCGTTGCCGGCGAATTATGCACAAATGCCACTGTATGACCGGCTTTATCATTTGCGGTCGGATATCCCAGCGGTGACTCACGTGGATTTTTCCGCCCGTATTCAGACCGTCCACAGGGAAACCAATGAACGATACTGGCAGTTGATTACTGCATTCAAAAAATTGACCGGTTACGGGCTGCTGGTAAACACAAGCTTCAATGTGCGGGGGGAGCCGATTGTCTGTACCCCCAAGGATGCATATACCTGCTTTATGCGCACAGAAATGGATTATCTGGTTATCGGCAATTATCTGTTTGACAAGACCCGTCAGCCCGTATTTTCGGGCAGGGCGGATTGGCGGAATGACTATCAACTTGATTGACCCGGACATATACATGGATATACGCCAGACAAAACCGACGATTCTGGATTTTTTCAAATGCCTGAAGGTGGATTATCTGCCGCGAACCCGCATCGACTGGGAGCCGCTGCTTTCCATGGACCTTTACGAGAGCCCGTATTATCTTCAGAATAATGAAGAATTTGATTTTCTGGCATACCGGTACGGGGATGCTATCGAAAATGCGTATATTGCGCCTGTGTACATCAAGAAGATCAATGACCGGATCGGCTTTGGTCTGTTTGCCGCCGCCGAAATTCCCGTGTCTTCGTTTATCGGAGAGTATGCCGGCGTGGTACAGATTTCCGGCAAGTACACCCATTGTTATCATTCAGAAAAGGGGTACGAATCGGACTATAGCTGGTACTATCCCGATGAACCGGAAGGGGCGCCACCACTGGAAATAAACGGCAGGTTTGCAGGCAATGAGATGCGCTTTGCCAATCATGCAGAAGATCCCAATTTATGTGTGGAGCACACCCTTTATGACGGTCAGTGGGTTCTTTTTTTTACCGCTGGCCGGGACATCCAAAAAGACGAGCAACTGCTGATCAGTTACGGTGATGCTTACTGGGAGGAGGGGTATCGTATCAAAGGTTAGCGCATCAGGTCGGGCAGATAAAGCACCAGGTCCGGGAAAACGATGATGAGAAGAACGGTCAGCAGAATCGCCGCCAGGAACGGCAAGGCCCCTTTGAATATCATACCAAGGGGAATATCCGGCACCACGCTCTGCACGACATATACGTTGATGCCAACCGGCGGTGTGATGACGCCGATCTGTGTGACCAGTACGATCACAACACCGAACCACAGGGGATCATACCCCAGGGAGGAGACCACCGGATAGAATATCGGAATGGTCAGCATGATCAGAGCCAGGGCGTCAATCAGGCAACCGCCGATCATGTAGACCAGAATGATCATGGCGATAATCGCATAGGCCGGCAGGTTAAGGCCGCTGATCCAGGTGGCGATGGAAAAGGGAATCTGGGTAACTGCCAGAAAATGACCGAATACGGTGGCTCCTGCCACAATCATGAGAATCATACAGGAAATCCGGGTGGTTTCCGACAAGGCGAGAACAAAGGCCTTCCAGGACAGGTTGCGCCGGGCAAATGCAATCACCATTGCGCCGAACGCACCGACGCCGCCCGCTTCGGTCGGGGTGAACAGGCCAAGGAAGAGGCCGCCCATGACCATGACGAACAACAGGATGGTTTCACCGACTCCGGAAAGGGAGGCGATTTTTTCTTTTAAAGTGGTCTGCCGGCCCCGGGGTGCGGCAGCCGGTTCCATCAATGCCCACCCTCCTACAACCAGCATAAAGAGACCGGTCAGTATGATGCCGGGGACAATCCCCGCAATAAAGAGCTTGCCGATGGATTGCTCTGTCATAATGCCGTAGACAATGAAAATAACACTGGGGGGGACCAGAATACCCAGGCTGCCGCCTGCCGCCACGGCCCCTGCACCGAGACTGTCTTTGTAACGGTATTTGCGCATCTCGGGAATGGTGATAGCGGCCATGGTGGCGGCAGTGGCGTTGGTGGAACCGCAGATAGCCGAAAACCCGGCGCATGCCCCGATCGTGGCAACGCCCATTCCGCCGGGCAGGTGCCCCATGAAGGTATATACCGCGTTATAAAGGCGACTGCTGATACCTGCGTGAAAGGCGATTTGCCCCATGAGGATAAACAGGGGGATGACCGTGAGGTTGTATGAGCCGAAAATATCAAACAGGTCTTTTACCGCCATGTTAAAGGCCGCATCAGGTGAAACAATATGCCCGAATCCGGCAATGCCCACCAGCATCATGGCAAACCCCACCGGCATGCGCAAAAATATGAGCAGGATCATGGCAATAAAGCCGATTATGCCGGTCATTGCAAGCGACATTTATGCCTGCTCCTCCTTTTTGCTGCGGGTGTTCGTGACAAATGAATCGATTATCTGAACAACGAACACCAGACAGAGAACGGCGCAGCCGGCACCGACACCATAGATGAAAGGAAAAATGGGCATTTGCAGGGTCATGGAGACTTCCCCTGCCTTTCGGATGTCTGCCGCATATCTGAAAAGATACCAGGTGAGAATGAAGAACATGCCGGTGCAGATGAATACGTTTCCCCGTTCAATCCAGCGGGCGGCCTTTTCCGGCAGTTTTGCCACAAGAAAGTCCACGGCAATGTGTCCCCGGTTCATCGAAGTGGATGCCAGGGCAAAAGCGACCACGATGGCGCCCAGAAACCCGACAATTTCATATGTGCCGGGTATGGGACAGCGAAAAAAACGCAGTATGACATCGGCAGTGGTCAGGATCATCATGGCGGCCACTGCTGACGCGGATAGATAATTCAGCAGTGCTGCGACACGGCTGAGAGATTGCCGGACTTTTGGAATCTGCATGCGACGCTTTTGTTATAAATCTGATGTGTGGTTTTTAATCATATTTCGAAGCATATTCACATATCGTTCGCCTTCCAGACCGTTTCCAGAAGCGGTCTGAATATAATCCGCTATCACAGGCTGCACTTTTTTCTGCCACATGGCGGCCTGGTCGGCAGACAGTTGGATGATTTCATTATTCATGGTACGGGTGTATTTTCGCCCGTCGGCATCTGCCTCATCCCATTTTTGGCCGTGCCAGGCAATGGCCTCGCGGCTGGTGCTCTCAAAAATATTCTTTACGGTATCGGGAAGGGCATTCCATTTATCCTGATTCATTACAACAAACATCGTGGTGGTATAACCGATAGAGTGACAGTCCGTTGTGGCGTCGATAACCTCACCCTGACGCCAGCCCTTCAAAACTTCCATGGGGCCGAAGGTGCCCTCTACAACGCCTTTTTTCAGCGCCTCATAAGTGTCGCCCTGGGACATGGCCACCGGTACGCCCCCAAGGGCGGTCACGATTTTTGCGCTCAGGCCGGTGGACCGGATTTTCATGCTGTTCAAGTCTTCCAGTGTGTGAACCGGTTTTTTGGTATGCAGGATGCCGGGACCATGGGCATGGAGATAAAGCACTTTAACGTCGGCAAGTTCTGCGGGCCGGACGGCCTGATAGAATTCGTTTGCCACCCGTGTGGCTGTCATACCATCGGGATAGCCAAGGGGCAGATCAGCGGCTTCCATTACCGGAAAACGGCCACGGGTATAAGCGAAGCATGACATGCCGATGTCGGCAATCCCCTTGACCACACCGTCGTAACATTGCTTTGCCGAGGTGAGGGTGCCGCCCGGAAAGACGGTGATATCGACCTGGTTATTGGTTCGTTTTTCAATGGTTTCAGCCCAGTGCATACCGGCCTGACATTGCACGTGTGCGGCGGGGAAAAAGATGCTGTAATTGAGTTTTATGGTGTCCGCATTTGCATTCAATCCCATGGTTATGAAGATCAGGAACGCAGTTAAGGTCAATTGGAAGCACCATTTGGAATTATCCATTTTCTTCTCCTTATATCTGTATTGATTCGTAAAAGGTTGCTTGAAGCTCATCAAATCCTTTTTGCGTTTGGTCTGTCAAGTTTTTTTTAAGTTTTCAGAAGATAAAATTAAAATGATTAATGGTTGACAAGGGGCGGCGGGTGTCTGATAGGGTGGAATTGGTTGATAACCGAAAATGCTTGACCAAGGAGATCTTATGTTTTGTCAGATTAAGCAGATCCGGTCTATTGCGGCCAAAAGTGCTGCCGAAAGCCGGTTGATATGGGTGCTGGTGTTGCTGGTTTGTTTTGTCGTGCCGGCGGGTGCTGAAAATAATCCGGCGGATATACCGGCCGCTTCTTCCGGTGTTGATGCCAAAGATAAGCAGCAAGTGCGTCAGGCACTGGAGAAAATGCAGGCACTGCAGGAACAGTTGCGGACAATTCAACAGGATGTTGTGGCCGCCAATCCGGAACTGAAAAAAGACCAGGAGGCGTTTCGTGCCCTTATCAAAAAGACATTTGATGATAAGCTGGCTGCGGCAAATGTGGACTTGCAGCAGATGAAAGCCATTCAGATGAAGCTCAAACAGGACCAGGAAAAAAGTGACCTGTCCGCAGAAGAGCGGGAAGCCTTAACGCAGACGTTCAAAACTCAGGTTATGGGGTTCCAAAAGGCCCGTCATGAGGCCATGACCGACAAAACCGTTCTGCAGAAGCGGGAAGCCCTTGCAGCGGATATGAAGGCGGCCATGATAAAGGCAGATCCCAGAACCAAAGGTATCATTAAGGAACTGGAGGATCTGCAGGCCGGATTGCCGCAGAAAAAATAAGGTCAGCAGGTTAAATGAAAACAGGCCCCGGTCTTTTCCCGGGTTGAGCGGTCATTGAATATTATTATGGCCTCACTGCTGGGCCGGGCGATCAGTTGAATATTGCGACCGGCCAGAAAGGCCTCAAGTCCGGGTTCCGGTTTCATCTGTCCGTTGTTGCCGGTACCGGCAACAATGACTTCTGGTTCCGCCGCGATCAGAGACTGTATGTCCTCCCGGGTGAGCCGGTGCCCCTGCTTTCGCCACCAGTGATCTTCGACCCGTCCTTCCGGATAAATTATGATGTCCGATGTGAAGATCTTTTTATCAATAACGATTTTTCCAAACTCGTAATGTTCAATAGTCATGACCATACCCCCGGTATCGTTGCGTCGCAGAATTCACATTTACCCTCTTTTATATGGATGTCACCCATGCGGTAACCGTTTCGTTGGATAATCATTTTTTTACAGTGATGACAGAAAGTATTTTCCCCTTCATGACCGGGCACATTGCCCACGTAAACATAGTGAATGCCGGCCGACATGGCAATTTCACGGAATCGTGTCAGGATGGCCACCGGTGTTGGGGCAAGACGCCTGAGTTTATACTGGGGATGAAACCGGAGCAGATGGAGGGGATGGTCCGGCCCCAGGGTTTCATGAATCCAGTTGCACATCTCTGCGAACATGGCCGGATCATCCGTATACCCCGGTACAACCAGGTTGGTCATTTCAAAGTGGACGTTTTGCTGATGAAGCGTGATAAAGGTGTCCAACACGGGCTGGAGTGTGCCGCCGTTCAGTTTCTTGTAAAGAGCGTTGCTGAACGATTTCAGGTTGACGTTGGCGGCATCCAGTACCTTGCAGAGGGAAAGCAGGGGCTCGTGGTTAATATAGCCGTTGGATATCCAGAGATTGGACAGGTTGTGTTGCCGGGCGATCATTGCGGTATCGTACATGTATTCAAAAAAGGTCGTGGGTTCGCTGTAAGTATAGGCGATGGCGGTTGCCCCGGCCTGCCGGGCCGATGCCACCACCGCTTCGGGAAACATATCATGGTGGCGTAGCGCTTCGGGGTTGCGCTGGGATATCTGCCAGTTCTGACAGTTGAGACACCGGAAGTTACAGCCTGCGGCCGCGATGGAAAAAGCCCGGCTTGCGGGCCGGAAATGAAAAAGCGGTTTTTTTTCAATGGGGTCCAGATGAACGGCGCAGGGATTGCCGTAAGCCAGGGAGTAAAGCTTGCCGTTGATATTGACCTTTGAACGGCAGACACCCCGATTGCCGGGCGTCAGGATGCAGCTATTGGGACAGATGCCGCAGATCGTGGTATCTTTGCTCCTTGTCGTATAAGCAAATGCTTCTCTGGACCATTTCCATAAAGTGGCGGGTGCATCGTTTTCAAAGATCCGGCCGCGAATATCCGCACTGCCGGACGAAGCCGGATTATTCCCGCCGAACAAAGAAAGGGCACGGGCAGCCGGCGGCAGGCAGGATGCAGCACCCACCATGGCAATACCCGATATGCCGGTTTTCAGAAATTCACGTCTGTTAAAGGGGGTGTTGTGTTGCATTGTGGGTGGCTCCCATTACCGTCAAGCTTAGCATTTTCAGTAGGATAAGGGCAATTGCGGCGCCTGGCAAACCGATGCTGGGGATCATTATTGTGCTGATCATCAGGGCACCGAACGCCGCACCAATGAGGTCGGCGGAAAAAGCACTCACTGCCTGCTTTTGGGTATCCCCCTGCCAGTGCAGAATCATGGGAAATTGAAAACCGCAGGCACAAGAGACCAGAAAGCCGAATATCATATAGACAACCATCGGCACCCGGCTTCCCGCCATGCAGACAGCCAAGGTAAATAATCCAATGAGTATTATCAGAGCGACATCCAGCCCCATAAGCGCTCTTTTTGGATTCTTCCGGCATTGTTGCCCCATCCAGGCTCCGGGCAGAAGACCGGTCAGAAAGATGGTGACGATCAACCCGATCTGAAGATAAATATATCCAAAAAAGATCTGGAATGCAAAGATGGTGAGCAGTTCGGCGGCCATGTTGGTAAATCCGGTGGTAAACAACACAAATGTGCCTGTTCTGACACGCAGAAGGGAAAGCAGCAGAAAGACGGCAATTGTTGTATAAAACAGGGCCGGTGATGTGTCAAAAGTGGTAAACCAGTCGGCAAACATCCGCTTCATCAATACCGGATGGATATCGTGATTCCTGGGCGCTGCCGGGTCGATTTCGGACGCCAGCTCGTTGATACGGGCCGATGTGACGTCACCACTGTAAAATCGATCAATATACCGGGTTTGTATTCCCTTCTCTTCTAGCAGTCTTGGTATATCGGTGATGATAGGCTGTGATGCACACAAAAAAAAGGTACTGGCACCGGGAATCATCGTTACATGTGAAAACCGATCGGCTGCTGTATTATAAAGGGTGGAGAGCGTTTGCCGGTCTGTTTCGGAAAGATAGTTGTCAATTCCGTTTGCGGAAAACGAAAAGATACCGTCTGTGTTCAAGTGATCCTGTACAAGGGTGAAGAACGCCGTTGTATAGAACCGGTTTAACTGAAATGTATCGGGTTCGGGCAGGCACGTGATAACAGCGTCATACAGACGGTCGGTATGCCGGAGAAATGCCATGGCATCCTTGTTAATGGTGGTTATGCCCGAATATCTGGCAAGCATGTTGTATCGGAAAAGTGCGGCGGTGATATGCGGATCGATTTCCACATAATCAACAGCAGCTGGATTGTACTTTTTAATTTCGCGCAAAATTCCCGCCCTGGCTGATATCAACAGAATATTCAAGGAATCGCCGACCCGGTCATTGATCTGGGAAAGGGGATAATGAACGGCTTCCTCCGCGGCTCTGGTGTTGCTTGTGTTTGCGATGGGAATACCGTCCATGCGCAGGGTGTATTGATGATCGTTATGTTCAACGGTTATTCTGCCATACCGCGATTCTTTATAGTGAACAAGACCGGGGTTCCCCAGCACAAGGCTTGTCCGTTCAAGCGACAAACCGCCGGTAAGAATCAACAGCACGACAATAAATGGCGCTGCCTGAGCGATTTTTGCGATAAAGGGACGGCTCCCGACGTCCAGGGCGTTGGGTTTTGGCGCTGTCAACAGCAAGCCCGTGCAGATAAGCAGAGGGAGATTACTGATGAAAATCGCCTGCATGGGGGTCAGCAAAAAGACCATGGCAAGGGAGAACAGGGCGCCGCCTGCGATGTCACCGATATTGTCCGTTATGTATACATGTGTACCGGGATATGACGGTTTCTGACAGCGAAGGATCAAAAGGCTGTAGGGGAGGGCAAAACCGATAAGGACGGCGTAAGGCGCTGTCAACAGAAAGGTATAGGCCAATATGGGATAAAACCCTGCGGCACTGCCGTGGATAAAAACAATATCGCGTGTGATGCGGATGGTCAGAATAAGGAGCACAGGAAGGGCGGCGGCCAAAAGGGAAAGCCACACCAGTCCGGTAGTGGATGCTGGCAGCAGGGAGCGCCCGCCGGACAGGCGGGCAAGGCGTGTGCCCACCCCTCCCAGAACAAGCCAGTTGAAGAAAATAAGGGCAATGACAAACTCATTGCCCGAAAACTGGGTCAGAAATTCCCGGATGATCAACAGCTGGGTGACCACCGAAGAAATGCCGGTGGCGATGATCACGCCGCTGATCCGGGATTCAGTCACTGCTCTTGAAGTACTGCACCTGATAGGTCAATACCTCCAGGCCGGGTTGTTCCCAGGCATTGCCCGGCAGGCCCGCCTTGTTACAGAGATGGGACAGAAATTCTTCCCGGGTCGGCAGCTGTTCCCATACCTGGGGAAGAAACGTGGCCCTGGCCAGCCCTTTTCTGATGATGACCCCGTCGATATCGGGGCAGAGTTTTTCAAGCAGGTCTTTTGAATCTTTATAGGCCATGGGTTGGGGTTCTGTGAGAATACTTACTTCCACCTCCATTTGCTTGGCCTCTTCTTTTGTAAGGGCCGGGAATCGGGGGTCGTGAAAGGCCGCGTTGATTGCGTTGCGTCGTACCCCGGTTATGATGGCTTCATCCGGTGTCAGGCTGCCGATGCAACCCCGTAATTCGCCATTCATGGTGAGGGTGACAAATACGCCTCGTTTGGCCTGAAGATCTTTTTCATGATCAACATCAATTTCCGGGTCCGACGCTTCCATGCCCAATCGTTCGAAAATGGTTTTTGTTGCCAGTGCCACAAGGGCCTTGCCCTGTTTCTTGGTATACTTTTTTGTCATATTCAACCCTCCGTAAAATGCAATGACCGTGTAACCGACCACTTTATCACGCATGCCGGCAGTGTCGCCACTGTTGGTATAATGAAGAAATACCGGCTTCCAGTTATATTGCCGTGCAAGCAGTATCAAAACCGTTATGGGGATTTTGCCGCAGGCACGGTTTGAACTGTTTAATATTTTTTGCGGTGCCAGGTCAAGTATCATTTCAATTGTTTCTTTGTCTCTTTGTATGGCTGTCTGATAGGGAAGGTAATGGGAAAGGTCGGAACTGGCTATAAGCAGTGTCTGCTCGCTTAAAAGCGGGGGGAGATGGTCCGCTATTATCTGCGGTTGAATGTTGCCGGTAATCAGTGGAACAATGGGAGCGTCTTTGCCCCAGACCTGCAGAAACGGCAGAATCACCTCGATCGCATGTTCCCTTGAGACTGAAACCGGCGGGGGAGTGGAAAATGAAGCGGATTGACGCCTTAGCCGTGCGGCGTCTTTGTGAAGCTTAACGTTTCCCAGCGGCGTTCTATATGCATCCGCATCACTGACAGCGCAGCCATCAAACCCGGCATGATGATCCGGCCCCATGAGAATAATTTTTTTTAACTGCCGGTCGTCTAAGGCCAGTGAGGCATGGGCCGCGGTGAAACCTGAGAAGACATAGCCGGCATGGGGTATGATAAGCGCTCGCAAACGACCGGTGTCAGGTAGACGGAGGCGTGTATCGCCGGCCTGTCGGGTCAGATCGTTGATCAACCGGGTTAATGCCGATGGGTCGCCGGGATAAAATCTCCCGGCCACAGCCGGTTCCCGGCATTGGGCGCAGGCGGCGAGGCTGATGCAAAGGAGTGTCGAAAGGGTGAAGGCAAATGTTTTTAGTGCCGTTTGGGTCATTTTATTATGTGGTGATGGTTATGATTTATTCCATAAATAATTTATAACAGATATGGGTCGCCGTCAAGGTTGATGACTTCCCGGCAGGGCTCGGGGAAAAAGGATTGAACCCCGCCTGTTGATTGTGTTAGGAATTAAATAGTTTCCATCCATAAATGGCCTTTTTGCGCAACATCTGCGTCAAACTGCGGGCTTGCTTGTGCGGCGTACATCCAGTACGCCTCCGCGCAATCCCTCGTTTCCCTTGATCTTACGCAAAAATTCGCATTTAAGAATTGGAAACTTAAAAATGTGTCTTTCCATAAAAATGGATGGACACCCAATAACCGTATTTTTTATCGGGAACTCCAAGCAATGAAGATAAAACTGGTAAATCCGGCCCAACTGGATGAAAATGGCGAGCCCATCAAATTTCCCGTGAAGATGGCATTTGGCATTACGCTGCCGTACATTGCCGCACTGATACCGCCGGGTCATGACATTCAGATCGTGGATGACGGGGTAGAGGATATCGATTTTGATGAACCGGTTGACTTGGTGGCCATGACCGCTCTGAGCTGCCAGGCGCCAAGGGCCTACTGGATTGCCGGAAAGTTTCGGCAACGCAATGTGCCGGTGGTAATGGGCGGCTTCCATGCCACCATGTTGCCGGAAGAGGCATTGGCCCATTGCGATGCCGTTGCCAGGGGCGAAGCTGAAGGTGTCATGGAGCAGATTGTAACGGACGCGGCACACGGAAAGCTGAGACAGGTCTATGAAAGTGAGATCCGGCGCGACCTGAAAGGTTTGCCCGTTCCCCGGTACGACCTGGTAAATTTTGATAATTATATGGCGCCCTATTACCCCGTCCAAGCCACCCGGGGGTGCCCGCATAATTGTGATTTCTGCACGGTCACGCTTTTTTACAAAAAGACGTATCGAAAGCGGCCTGTGGATGAGGTGATCGACGAACTGCGGCAGGCAGGAAAGCATTTATTGATCGTGGATGACAATCTCACGGCGGACCGAAACTACGCCATGGAACTGTTTCAGAAGATGATACCACTGAAAAAGCGATGGTGCGGGCAGTTTGACATTGCCGCGACCACGGATGCGGAACTCCTGAAAGCCGCTTCCGCATCCGGCTGTCTCTGGGTATATATTGGTGTGGAAACGCCGGATCCGGAAAAAGCGCGCTCCGTCAACAAAACCCCCAACCTGAAGATCACCGCTGACATGGCCATGAAGCAGCTTCGGCGGTATCATATCGAGCCGTTTGTGAGCATGATGATCGGGTTTGATGATGATACCCCGGAAACGGGGCGGCAGATCATAGCGTTCTGTAACCGCTCTAAGATCGGTGCATTTTTTCTGTATATCCTGACACCCCCGCCGGGATCGGCCTTATATGACCGCCTGGAGGAAAAGGGGGTGCCAATGAAAGCGGGATGGCATTTATATGATGGCACCCATTCGGTTTATGATACGGATTACATGACGTCTGAAGCGCTGGAAGAGATGTACAGGGAAATATATAAAGGGGTATATTCCCATGGCAGCATTTTCCGGCGCACCATGATTCCCCCGCACTTTCTTCTGGCCTTTACCAACTGGTATCTTTTCCGGCCTGCTTTTTTAAACAGCAATCATCCATGGCTTGGAACGTTTCAGGCCCATCACAAGATGCTGGTTCGGGTGGTGGTGCCCATTGGCTCTTTAATGACCCACCCGATAGTGCGGAAAATATCCCGGTTTGTCCGGCTGGAGTGGCTTTTGGAAAAATATGGGGGGAAAAATGAATAAATTGTTTTTTTGATTGCCAAGCGGGTGCGAACATGGTAACTTTTCCGGTTTAGATGCGGTTGACGAGCCGTCCATCAGAAACCGCATTTTGAATAAGATAGAACAATTCCGGGCCGTTAGCTCAACTAGGCAGAGCAACTGACTCTTAATCAGTAGGTTGAAGGTTCGATTCCTTCACGGCCCACCACCTTCCTTTCTCCCTATTCCAGGTACTGGGTCGTGTATCCGATTCTACCGTTTTTATACTAATAGATGCGAAACGCTGCCTTTCTCCCCCAGTATCCGGCCACCGGTGGTGCGATGTACACCGGTACATCACCCAGCCAGTGAAGTTCATCCCGGTGAAAATGACCGGCAACGATGGCCTTGACATTGTAAGTATTTATCAGTGTTTTCCACTTTTCCTTGATTTCATGGCCCGCAGCCACTGCCAGAAAAATAAGACCGATCAGACTCTGGATGAAGAGTCCTGAAAAGCGTTTATTCATATGCATGTCTCTTTTCATTTTTAAATGCGGCACCGAATGTTGCATGGGCGTCGTTTCCGCCGGTAAAATATGACAGCGGTGTTATGATTTTATTATTATCTTATGCTGACGGCTTCGTAAAAAGTCCAATTTCTTTGTTGCGCTGCATCTTTCGTCATGTCACGTACTGCTAAGTACGCTCCATTCCTCAAGATTTGCGCGCCTCGAACTTGAACTTTTTACTTTGCCGTTCCAAATTTGACTTTTTACGAGACCATCTATGCTGAAAAGGAATAAAAAACTTGACGGAGTGTCGGCAGGTGCGTATAAATTAAATCATAACCGGATGAAAGCCGGAATCATTCGGCGCGGGGGTGGCCGCAGGGCCTGAGATTATACCCTTTGAACCTGGTCTGGGTAATTCCAGTGTAGGGAGCAGTTGATACACACTTGAATTGTTTAAGGCCGTTCTCCAAGGGGGACGGCTTTTTTTGTTTATAAAAAGGGAGCTAGACTATGACACAGCTCAGTGAGGCGCGTGAGGGCGTGGTCACGGAAGCCATGAAGCAGGTTGCCGATCAGGAGGGGGTGTCCCCGGAAGTCATACGGCTTGGCGTGGCGGCGGGAGAGGTGGTGATCCCCAAAAACATCAAACGCAACTTCAAGGTCCAGGGGATCGGCAAGGGGCTGCGGACCAAGGTGAACGCCAATATCGGTACATCCCCGGATCATGCGGACCTGGAAACGGAGCACCAGAAACTGAAAGCTGCAATCCATGCCGGTGCGGACAGCGTGATGGACCTTTCCACCGGTGGTGACCTGCAGGCGGTGCGAGACCTGATTTTATCGGAATCACCGGTCATGGTGGGTGCAGTGCCGGTTTATGCAGTTGCTGCCAAGCTCGGGGTTCAGGCAAAGCCGTTTTACGAGATGACACCGGACATGTTGTTTGATTCCATTGAGCAACAGTGTGAACAGGGATTGGATTACATAACTGTTCACTGTGGCGTTACCCGTGAATCCAGCGCCATGGCCGGTCATGAAGACCGGGTGGCGGGTATTGTCAGCCGGGGCGGGGCGCTGACCGCCGCCTGGATGCATCATAATGACAGGGAAAATCCGTTATATGAAGATTTTGACCGGCTTCTTGAAATTGCCTTTGCGTATGATGTTACGTTAAGCCTGGGTGACGGGTTGCGTCCCGGTGCAGTGGTTGATGCATCGGATAGCGCCCAGTTCCAGGAACTGGTGGTGCTGGGACGGCTGGCCGAACGGGCGCGTACGGCCGGTGTTCAGGTGATGATCGAGGGGCCTGGTCATGTGCCGCTTAATCAGGTTACCGCAAACATGGAAATGGAGAAGCATTTGTGCGGGGGGGCGCCCTTTTATGTTCTGGGGCCGCTGACCACGGACTGCGCGCCGGGGTATGATCACATTACCGCAGCCATAGGCGGGGCTTTGGCGGCATCGGCGGGTGCAGACTTTTTGTGCTATGTCACGCCGTCTGAGCACCTTTGTCTTCCCAATGTTGAGGATGTGCGTCTGGGTGTCGTGAGTGCAAGAATTGCGGCCCATTCCGGGGATATTGCCAAGGGCGTTCCCGGCGCGTTGGAGCGGGATATCCAAATGTCCAAATACCGGAAAGCCCTTGACTGGGAAGGCATGTACAAGATGGCGATTGATCCTCATATGCCGAAGATGCGCCGGGCAGAGAGCGAGACGTCGGGTGCGCCGGCTGATTGTTGTACGATGTGCGGAAATTTGTGTGCAGTGGACACGCACAACCGAATATTGTAAGGAGCAAGAAAATGGAATTAAATGAAGTGACCATCAGTCGGGCGATTATCGACCGTTTTTATGAGAAGCTGATCGATAATCTGGAAGTGGATGTGGCCATTGTCGGGGGTGGCCCGTCTGGCCTTGTGGCCGGTTATTTTCTGGCCAAAGCGGGGCGTAAAGTGGTGATGTATGAACGTAAGCTGACCATTGGCGGCGGCATGTGGGGCGGCGGCATGATGTTTAACGAGATTGTGGTGCAGAAAAGCGCCCTGCATATTCTGGAAGAGATGGGTGTGCAATATCGTGAGTATCAGCCGGATTATTATACCGCCGATGCAGTGGAAGCCACGGCCGTATTGACCGCCCGCGCCACTCAGGCCGGCTTGAAGATCTTTAACTGTATCAGTGTAGAGGATGTATTGATCCGGCCGGACCGGGTCATGGGACTGGTGTTGAACTGGTCGCCGGTTGAGATGGCAGGACTTCATGTAGACCCGTTGTCGGTGAGGACTGAGTGTGTGGTGGATGCAACCGGTCACGCTACTGAAGTGGTGGGCGTGGTGGAGAAGAAAATCCCGGGTAAATTGAATACGCCAAGCGGTCATATTGAAGGTGAAAAATCGATGTGGTCGGACAGGGCAGAGTCCCTGACACTGGAGAATACCCGGGAGGTGTACCCGGGGCTCAGCGTGGCCGGGATGGCGGCCAATGCCACATATGGAGGACCGCGAATGGGGCCGATTTTCGGTGGTATGCTGCTGTCCGGAGAGAAGATCGCAACGGATATTCTGGGACGGCTTGCATCGGCGTAGGGAAGAAGGTGGATGTGCATAGGGGGACAGATCTGCCGGGGAAAAGAGAGGGGTAAAAGAGATGCGTACGGGTTCAATTGACCCTTACGCGTACGCTTCCTGTAGTCCTGACATGCATGCCCCTGATACCGACGATTCCCAGACTGTTGCTCATGTCCGGAGCGGAACCCAACCTGATATCATGGTGGAAGTTGTTGACATGGGCTTCCGGGTTCTGCATCGTCATTACAACACCGGTGTCGCCATCGGCGTTGACGACCGGCTCTATGTGAATTCCTTCGGCGGAAATGGTGGCGCTGTCAAGGAATGCATCAACCAAGCCGAAGAGCCCGGTCTCCGCAAGTTCTTCCATTCCTTCCACTTCTTCAAAGGAAAAGATTTCGTTCTCCAGATCAAGACCAACCTGGCCACCCAGGAAGGTAATGCCGGCCTGACCGGTAACACCGGCCAGTTCCGTGGTGTTTAAAGCCACCAAACCGGCAGTTGCAGCCTGTGGGAATGCCATCAGACCAAGTATGCAAATGGCTACCGTAAGGAAACTAAGCTTTTTCATGGTAAATCTCCCTTCTGTGTACCAATCAACACAGGCAACCCGGCTATCCGTCTTGTCTTGAAAACGGACCCGTGGCTTTCCGTCCCATAGTTGCCTATGGTTTGGCACTAAGGAGGCAACCCGGCTATCCGTACCGAATACGGACCCGTGGCTTTCCGTCCCATAGTTGCCTATGGTTTGGCGTGATTTTTCTGTAAAGGCAACCCGGCTATCCGTACCTGTTACGGACCCGTGGCTTTCCGTCCCAGGGTCACCCCTGGTTTGGCGTGGAACATTTTTTACTGCAGATCTTTACAGGCAGTCCGGCTATCCGTCTTTTGTGAAAAGACGGACCCGTGGCTTTCCGTCCCGGGGTTACCCCCGGTTTGGCAGCGCTTAGCCTCTTTTACCCCATGCCCGGCTTCTGCACAGCAGAAGCAAAGCATGGCGTTTCCCCGGCAGTTCTGTCAAAGAGCAGAGCGGCATCAAGAATCAGGATGCCGACAATACAATTCTGTTTTTAATTATAAAATATTGTATTGGAAAAAGCAAGTGATAAAATAGATGCTGGTGATGACCGGTTTTTGTTGTGAGCGTTTAAAAGTGTATGATAATGGATAGATAGAAGGCTATGCGGGCAACTCTGCATTGGGTTTTTTAACCGATCAGGAGATCAGGGAACCTTTGGAACACAACCGGATAAATGCATTGCACGAATGTAAAAGCTATAAGTATAGGAAGGGGGCTTGGAACAATTGTGGGACGCGAGCCCGGCCATTTCTGCCCCTTATCCGCAAATTAGTTCGTTTCCATCCATAAATGGCCTTTTCCCGCAATATCTGCGTCAAACTGCGGGCTTGCTTGTGCGGCGTACATCCAGTACGCCTCCGCGCAACCCCTTGTTTTCCTTGATCTTGCGAAAAA
>JAXHTY010000035.1:0-29574 GCA_034189905.1 Thermodesulfobacteriota bacterium | reverse complement strand
GGTTCTCCAGTTGACGGGTACGGTCTGTCAGCAATACGCGTCGACAGGCCGGCACATCAAATACCCGCTGATTCACTCCGCCTTTCATTTGTCGGCTGGTGGCGTTGAAGCTGACCTGGCTGATATTATAAAACCAGGGGAGCTCATGATAGTAGTTCAGTTCCCGGCAAATGGCATAGCCGTCGCCGATAATATCGTGCCACCCGGGATCGCCGATAATCAACGGATTGAAGGGTTTGAGCTGTTTGACCATTTTCTGGCGGTAATTGCCTGTGGCCTGCCAGATAATACCGGCTTCATAACCATATGCCTGTGCATCCGACAGGGCTTGCAGTTCACGGAAAAGAACAGGAAAATGATCGGCCATCATATCCCGGACATTGATATGTGGTGTTTCTTCAAACACCCGGGCCAGGGTTTCCACATTTTTCAATAATGTCCCGTTAATCCCATGACGTGTCAATACGGACGCTGTTTTCAGGGCCATGGAATTCCCCACAAAACTGACAAAGGCAGTTGACAAATTTAATGGTGAAACCCCTTTTTTGGCAGGGGTAAACAGAGTATCATCCGTTCCCAGGGGCAGATAGGTTACCTTGTCAAATCCGGCCTGGCGTACAACCGGTATATAGTCGGCATCCCACATGAACAGAGTGAGCCAGGGGGACCGGGTGTCAGCATACAGATTTAAAATCAGATGAGGGCTGTCAACACACCAGGATGCAAAGGGCAGGCGGCATTGAGCCAGCAGGTTGGCAATCATGCCCTCCCTGTCGAGCCCGAGGTGATTGATGGTCAGCACGAAATCCGGACGGTGGGTCTTAATTGCATCAATAAACATGCGCTGGACCGTGCCGGCATCCATGGTCGACTGCCCCATGCGAAGCACGTGGCATCGATAACCCAGACGGGCGGCTGCATGTTGTAGCTCCGGAAGTAAGAGGTCTTTGGTGCTGACAAGAAGGATGGTAACGGTATCCTGTCTGAATTTTGGATAATTTTGCCAGGCGGGCAATGGCGGCGCCATATCGATGGAAGGTGCGGCCGGCGGCACTTGCATGGATGGTTTTGTTGTCAGGGATTGTTCTGTATTCATTCCTTATCTCAGTCCAGAGATCCTGGCCCTTTAGAGTCAAAATCTTTGTGATAAAACCGGGTCAGGCCGTCAAGCTGACCTGTGAGGCTTCCTTAAGATAAAAGGGGATGAATTTTCTTAAGGTGGTTAAGGCCGCAGCCGCGGCTTTCTGCTCGGCAAGAACCGTCGTTTTTTCATTTTCAAGGATGGTGGCTATGGCCTTATCCAGGGCAAGAACGCGACGCCGGGTTTGCATGACTGCGGAAAATAAAGGCATGAGTTCGGGATCCATGGGCGTTTCAGCGAGACTTTTGTTTTCATCCAATTGTTGCTGCAAGGCCAGAAGAATACCAGCCCGTTTCTGGATTAAGGGCGCTGACTGCTCGGCAAGTCCGCTTTTCACCATCTGGTGGATTGTTTCTCCGAGTACTGCCAGTTTTTCAAGATTACGAAGCAGTAATCGAAGACCGGCAGCGGTTTCATCAAATGTATTCATGGCATTTTCCTTAAACAGCGAGCCCCTGGGACAAACTCTGGCAGGCCCCGATTTCGTTACTCTCCACAACAGGGGCTTCCGGCTGGGTGGAGATGGCTCGCCATCCTTCGTTTAGTGTTTTCAGCATGCCGATCACTTCATCAATTTTATCGGTGCCGTCCCGCTGGATTTTGGCCTTGATCAGGTGCAGCGTCATAAACTGATACAGCCCGAACAGTTTTTCGGCAATAATGCCGCCGTTGTCCATATCCAGGGAGTATTGCAGCTCTGTAATGATATCCTGGGCCGCATTAATTTTGCTGCATGTGCCGACAATGTCCTTATCGACAATGCATTGCTTTGCCTGGTGCAGATACTTGACAGCGCCATCGTAAAGCAGAACGATTAATTTCCCTTTGTCCGCTGTTTTCAGTTCTGTCTGGCGGTATTGGTTGTGTGCGTAGTTTTGCATTTTGCCTCCTGTTCAGGTGTTGTTGCCGTTTATGTTAGTCGTTGTTGTTTAGTTGATCGGTTATGGATGCCAGGCTCTCTTCCTGGCCTGCCAATTCTCCCAGAAGTGCTTCCAGTGCAGCGTATTTGGTGTTAAGCCGTTCTTCCACCATTGCAACACGCGTTTCCTCCCGGGCGATTTTTTTGTCTATATTGTCAATGATATTGTTATAGTTGTGTTCCAGTACGCTGAGAATACCCCGGTCGCTTTCCACATACTCGTTTGTGAGCGCTTCCGCCTCCGCCCGGATAAGTTCGGCAATCCCCTGGACACCGCTTTGCGTATCATTTATGAAGAGCCGGCCCACATCCTCGATATTGCTGTTCAATGCCGTGGTTAATGTGGCGGTGTCGATTTCCCAGCGTCTGGCGGTCTTGGTCCAGGTTGCATCGTTGTAGTCGATGGATAACTGGTCGTATTCAGTGGTGATGCCGATTTGTGACAGTACGGTGTATTCGTTGTCGTCTCCGGACAGTCCCGAAACACTTCCGGCCAGAATACTGTTAATGCGCTGCTGAATGATCTGAAACGTGTAATTGCCGATCATAGGGCCCTTATAGGTCTCATCGCCCTGTTCGATCCGGGCAGTCATGGCCTTGATGTAATCCATGACATCGTTTACGGCGTCCACGAAGTTCTGGATGCTTTCTTTGATGGCGGCAGTATCATTGGATATGGTAATGGTCGCATCGCCGGTGTCCATCAGCGAAAGGGTGACGCCGCTGATAACATCGTTAATGGTGTTGGAGCTGCGCTGCAGATATTCATTGTCGTCCGACGGATAGTTATCGATTTTCACCATGGCGTTCTGAGCGTTCTGGGTTTCCTGAAAATTACCGGTGTCAAAGCTGGTCAAGGTATCGGAAATATCCTTGATGCCAAAGGCCGCGCCGGAATCCTCGCCGGTGAGCTGAAGATGATAGGCGGTGCTCAGTCCGCTGCCGTCATTTACGATAGAAGCGGTAACACCGGGGTTGTCTTCATCGTTATTGATCAGGTCCGCCAGGTCATCCAGTGTTGCGTTGGCCGGAACAGTCAGCGCCCGGGAGGTGCCGTTGTATGTATAAGAGAAGGTACCCTGGGTGGTTGTGACGGCTGTCGTCAGGTCATCCGGGAACCCCGCATGGGTCTGGATTTCCACCCGGGCCAGGCCGTCATCCTGTCCGGCCTGGATAGTGGGTGTCGTTACATGCACCGTGAAGGTGTCACCGGCCGTCAGTGAGCTACTGGCTGAGGTATCAAATGCCACAGTAACTCCCTGATATACGGTTATCGCTTCGCCGGATGAATAGGTTGCCGGAATAGTCAGGGTGTCGGTATTGCCATATGCATCCTTCCAGGAAATGTCAATGGCATCGCTGCCCAGGGTGCCGCTGTCCAAAACCTTGAATTCAAATTTATTGTTCACATCACCGGTATAATGACCGCCGGATTCGGGCGTGGCGGAACCCGAGCTCATCTGACTGGTGCCGGGCGTCAAGACGTTGGCGTAAGCGTTTACCCTGAATTCCTCGCCGTTTGTAATACTGCCCGACCCCAGACTGATGGTCATGCCGTCAGCCACAGTGAGTGCGGTACCGGCTGTGTAGTCACTGCCCACCTCCAGCGTGCCGCTGTTGCCATCATCATCGCTCCAGTTGATCAGTAGTGAACCGCTCTGCCCGACGGTTCCGCTGGCGGCGGCCGTAAAGGTGTATGTCCGGTCTTCAGCAACCGTGGACGTGCCATCGGCAGTGGCGGTTGCACCGGTCCAGGTGGTTTCCACGGTATTGCCGATGTGACTGGTGTTGAAATTCAGATTCAACGGATTGCCGGTGACACTGATTTGATTGTCGTCACCGCCGGTGTCGGCCGTGAGCAGCAGCCGGTATCCATCGGCATCGCCGCTGTCTTCAAGAATAGAGGCGGTAACATAGGTGTTTCCGGCGGCATTGTTAATGGCTGTCACAAGGTCTTCCAGGGAACTGTTTGCGTCAAACTCGCCATTGCTTTCCGTGGCTGCGGCCACATAATCCACAGTGAATGAATTTTCGCCCATACTAATAACAAGGTCCTGGTCATAATTTGTATCGGCAATGGTCCCCACCGCTGCAGTACTGTCGTCCACAATCTGGGAACCGAGTACATGGGGGATGTTACTGCCCACGGTGATCGAGTGGGCACCGGTCTGGGCAAAATCGGTATTGGATACCACCACAACATCCTCGTCAGAAGATGCCGAGGTTCGCTGATAAAATTTATATTCGGCATTCAAATCACCGGCAATGCTTTCCAGGGTCAGCAGCCTGGATTCCAGGTTGCTGATAACCGTATTCTTTTCCTCCCATTCGCTTTTCCACTCTTCCAGCCGGTTAATATTGGTGCGCTCAATCTCAACCAGATCATCCACCAGCGCACCCCAGTTGATATCCGAGGTTAAGCCTGAGTATTGAACCGTACCTGAACTGCCGCTGATATCAAAATCGGTTATTGAGAGTGCCATGTTGCTCCTTTACCACTCGGGAAAGATTCTTTATATTAGGATGCCATAGAGGCAGGCATCACCCGGTACACCAGGCATAAATCATCTTAAGCAAGCCCTGTGCCTTTGGTGCCCTTATCGCTAATATGCTGTATTTCAATATGAAAAATGGAGCACCGGGTATGTTATGCCAGTTGAGCCGGCAATCTTTTCTGATTCAAGGGGCAATAAATTCCCGGCCGCAACGAGCTTTATGAGCAAGTTACCTTGACCCATATAATATCGGCATCGAATTCATAAAAGTTAAATCAACGATTGCTTCAAAAGGTGTGGGAAATCACCGGGCGGTAAAGCGGCATTGGAAGGCGTCCATGGCCTCTTTTTCAATGGCGTCCGGCCGGTCGATATATCGCGGTGAGTAATGAAACGGCGTGAATCGGCCAGCTTGGGATAAGGCCGCAATCTCGCCGGCCTGCGGGGCTGTGAGATGGGATTTTTGTCGTGCAATGGCTTCGTCTGCGCCCGTGAAATGGGCTTCAACAAACATTCGATCGGATTCCCGGGCAAACCGGGTAATGGTGTTCACATTGGCGGGGCTGTAAACGACATCTGTAATATAGGTGATGGTCTGCCCCGGTGTGATGATGGCAATCCGGTCCTTTAGTTCGCCAAGCAAGAAGGTCCGGTTCTGGCCGTTTTGGGGAACTGCCAACACGGTTTGTCCGTCCCGGTTGTCGTAGATCATGTTTTTAAAGTCACGAAGCCATGACCCGGGGGCCAGTCCCATTGCGTACAGGGCGTCTTTATTAATGTTAATATGGAAGCGCTCATCCAGACGGAATCCAAGACACGGAATACCATGGTCAAGCCGAACTGCGGAAACGGTGAGCCGGGGTTCGTTGATCAGGTATTGGGCAGGTGGGGTCTCTTCCGTATCCCCAACCGGTCGGAATCTGTTTCTGCACGGATAGGTGCGGGTGAGGCACTTTGTCGCCTGTATTTCCGTGACCCGGAGGGTCAGGCTGTGTTCGTAGTTATCCGCGAGGTTCCATGTATAACCCGACAGCTTGCCTTCAACGTGAGCAAGGAAATGATCAGGGCCGAAAAGGTGGACTGTTTTTTCCCGTCCCAGCGTCAGGCGCAACAGCCTGTCAAACCCGGCAAAATGGTCAATATGGGTATGTGAGATGAAGATATGGGTGATTTTCAGAACATCCCGCGGCGATAAAGCGTGGATATCCCCCAGGTCAAAGGCAATGGCACGGCTTTCAAACAGAAAATTGATGAAAAGACAGGGATCGTGAAAGGGGTCATTTACCAGTGAAGGGTGGAATGTGGGCCGCATGTCCCGTCATGCCGTATATTTGTTTACCTGCCGGTTGATGCAGGCGTAAATCTCCTCATCGGATCCGTAAACGTCCACCGTATCCCTGTGATTGATAACTTTTTCAATAACAAATGCCGTAACATAGAGGCTGACAATATTGGGATTGGTGGTAATGGTGCGGAACGGAGCGATGCTGAAGTCCACGTCAAAGTCTTCGGCCCGGGTCAGTTCTTCCAGGCATTTGGTCAATTGTTTTTCCAGGCTGTTCTGGCTGGTGGTCTCGACAAGGCCGGTTTCAACCAGTTTGGAGGTAATGGCATTGGCCAGAGTGTCCGTAAGGTCCCGAACCTTTGCGATGGCGGTGCGCCGTTCATATTCCTTGGATGATTCTATTTTAGACAGGAGTTTTGCTTCTCTGGTCCCCTTATTAAAAACTTTTCCCATAGGTGTTTACCTTTATCTGTCATTCTTATTATTGACCGTATCAACGCATAATTCAAAGTAACAATAATGGCAGACAAGCATGAATGCAAGGAAAAATTGATTTTTGGGTACCTTGAAAAATCATCTTTTGACCCGATATCGGCGTTATGCGGACAAAACCGCTTCAATAATCAGTTGCGGCCGATTGTTGCTGTTCCAGGTGTTGCGCCGGAGACGAAACGCAATGCTGACAAAGTGTTTGGGCACCGGCTGATTCGGGTCGGTATTAAACCGTATGCTCTCAACGGGCTGCTTGTTATTAGATGCGGGCTGCATCAACATCATTTTGGTATGACGGTTGTTGATGCAAAAACTGGAATGCACATGGACGTTTCTGGCAATAAAAAGGGGTTCCGGGTGGGATTCGCCAAAAGGCTGTAACATTTCAAGTTCATCCAGCAATTGTTCTGAAATGTCGTTAAAAGTAAGCTCGGCGTCAATATTCAGAACGCGCTTGGTGATATCCGGATGCATTTGACGGTTAATGATATAGTTAAACTGTCTGTCAAACCGGTCAATGTTATGGGTTTTTATCTTAAACCCGGCGGCCTGTGCATGGCCGCCATATGCTTCAAGCAGATCGGCGCATTCGGAAAAGGCCGCATACAGGTTGATGCCGGGGATGCTTCTGGCAGATCCAACGCTGATGTCTTTGTTAACGGTAATAAGGGCCACTGGCATTTGAAAGCGTTTGGCCGCCCTGGCGGCGGCAATGCCGATAACCCCCTGGTGCCATTTGCGGTGTGCCAGTACAAGGGCCGCTTTATTATGGCGTAACGTTGAATCCGAGCCGACCATCTGCTGTATCTCATCAGAGATTTCTTCCTCAATCAGGCGGCGTTTGGTGTTGAGCTTGTCAAGTGTCCGTGCCATAGAGCCGGTCTGGTCTGTGTCGGAAGCTGTCAGCAGTTCAAGGGCGGTTCGGGCATGATCGATGCGGCCGGGAGCATTGAGCCGGGGGGCTATGGCAAAGGCGACATCCTCTGCAGTAAGGGGTTTGCGCTTGATCCTGGCCGCCTTGATGATGGCCTGGATGCCTGGCGCGCAAATATTGTTGATCATGGCCATCCCGGCTTTTACAAAAATCCGGTTTTCTCCGGTTAGGGGAACAATGTCGGCAATGGTGCCAATAGTAACCAGATCGCAATATTGTTTCAGGTTGGGCTCCGGAGTGTCCCTCCAGAATCCTTGGTCTCTCAAGTGTGTTCTCAGCGCAATAATCAGATAGAACGCTACTCCCACACCTGACAGGGCGGTCAGTCCTGAAGGACAGTCCGGACGGGACGGGTTGATAATAGCGGTGGCATCGGGGGCCGGATCCGGCATCTGATGATGGTCCGTGATAATCAGGTCAATGCCCGCCTGTCGGCAACTTTCGGCTGCCTGGTGGCTGCTTGATCCGCAATCAACCGTAATAATCAGATTCACGCCCTTTTTTATAGCGAGATCTGTGATATGGAAGGGCTTCAATCCATAGCCCTCCATAATCCGATGGGGAATATAGACCTCAATATCCGCGCCGGTTGCTTGAAAAAACGTTTGCATCAAAGCAGTGGCGGTGATCCCGTCTGCATCATAGTCCCCAAAAACAAGGATTTTCTCACCATCTGCCAGCGCTTTTGCAATTCGTTCTACGGCAACCGTCATATCTTTGATGATGGATGGCGGTGCAATATCTCCCAGCGTGGCGTTCAGAAATGTTTGTGCCTGGCGTGTATCCGTAATGCCTCGGTTGACGAGAATTTTGGCGGTAAAGGGGGTGCATCGAAGGGATCTGGATATCTGGTGGACTGTTCCGGGATCCGGGGATAGTATGTTCAACTTTGGTTCCATAAGTGGCGGTATATATTATTCTGCCGTTTCCGGCAATATAAATTTGACGGCTTCGTAAAAAGCTTTCAACGCCGCCGTGCAGCATCTTTGCAGAAAGTGGCATGTTGTGGCTGCCATGAAAAATTTCCTCGCCTTTGCCCTTCGTAGTCGAAGTTGTAGTCGTAATCGGCTGCAGTTCGACTGCGAGTACGGCAGCGGAGACCGAGAAGTGCCATAGGCGTGTTGAGATATTTTGATCAAATGACTGAAATAATGCTTGACATATAAAATGGTGAGGCTTATATTTTAATCAAATGACTATAATTCAGTTTGCAAAGAATAGCAGGTGACAGCGATATGCCAAGACCACGGAAGACTCGGTTTGTGTCCGGATATCCCGCAGCAGCGGGGTTTACGCCGTTGGGTATTTCACCGGCCGGTGAGGTGGTGCTATCCGTTGAAGGATTTGAGGCATTGCGGTTAAGCGATTTTGAACATCTGGATCAGGAAACCGCCGCGCAAATCATGGAAGTTTCCCGACAGACCTATGGCCGGATACTGGGCGAAGCCCGTTCCATTGTGGCGGAAGCGTTTGTGACGGGAAAAACCGTGCGCATAGAGGGCGGCATTTATAAATTCCGTGAACGCGGCAGGCGCTGCAGAAGAGGAAAGGGGGTGAGCGATATGCCCAGAGGCGATGGAACAGGACCCGACGGAACAGGACCGGGCACCGGCAGGGGCCGGGGGAAATGCACGCCCGGTACACAGAACCAGGCCCCCGGTACAACAGGTCGGGGCGCGGGTCGTGGTGGTGGAAAAGGCCGCGGCGGTGGCGGTACCGGTCGTGGCGGCAGAAACGGCCGCTAACCCGGTGACCGTTTTCAATTGATGAAGGAGGTGATTATTATGCCAGGTTTCGACAGAACAGGTCCCATGGGCGGCGGCCCAATGACTGGTGGTCGCAGAGGGCTCTGCTTTCAGGCCAATACCGGCATGTCGTCGGGATACGTTGGTGATCCCAGCCTTGCCAGAGGATTCAGGGGGAGGCGCGGACCGGGCCGTGGTTTTGGCCGGGGAGGTATCTTTTATCCCTCCGTCAATGCAATGGCCGGTCAGGACGAGGTTGGCATGCTGAAGTCTCAGGCAGCAGGTCTGCAACAATCCCTGGATGCTATTAACCAGCGGCTTGAAGAGATAGAGGGATCAGTGGAATAACCCGGGAGACAGCAGGGTAAACAATGAAACAGCCCGGATATAAGAATGGCTTATCCGGGCTTTTTTTATGTGTCTTATTTGACGGCTTCGTAAAAAGTCCAATTTCTTTGTTGCGCTGCATCTTTCGTCATGTCACGTACTTCTAAGTACGCTCCATTCCTCAAGATTTGCGCGCCTCGAATTTGAACTTTTTACTTTACCGTTCCAAATTTGACTTTTTACGAGACCATCTTATTTCAGCCGCCGTGTATTTCGTCTGGAAGAGAAGTCTGTCAGCGGCCTCACCGGGGGTTTGGCGCCTTTTTTTTCCGATTCTTTCTCATCCCTTATCTTCAGGCCTTCCATAAGAATATTCATAAGGGGCTGATTGATCTCCTTGTCTTTTTTCCGGCAGATTCCTTCAATCTCGATGGTGATCTGATCCCAGGTCAGCATTTCAAAAGCAGCCTGAAGGCTTTTCAGTGTGTTTGTGGCTGCGTTGATCAAAACCCCCTCTCTGAAATACATATTCCCCGTATGCTCTGCTGTGGTAATTCGCAGGGTGCAGGTCTTTTTTTCCATTTCCATGAGTTGAAGAAAAGAGGCAAGGCTGATACCACTGATCTTTCCTTCAGCCCCGGAATTTAATTGTTCGAAAATGGCGTCCGTGAGAATATCCATATTCAGCGGTTTTTCAAAATATTTGAATGCCCCCAGGGAATAGGCTTTTTTTTCTGTTTCCGCTGATCCAAAGGCGGTCATGAGAAAGACCGGGGTGCCGGGATAATTCTGATCGACATATTCCAGTAGTTGAAACCCGTCCATCACCGGCATTTGAAGATCAGTAATGATCAGATCGATGGATTCGGTTGTCAGCATGTCAGCAGCTTCCTCACCGTTCTGGGCCGTGAGAATCTCAAAGTCCTTTGCATAAGGCTTCATCACGCGTGAGAGAAGTCCGCGCGATACCGAATCATCATCTACAATCAGCACTTTTTTCACGGAGAGAAAGATCCTTGTTTAGATGTCCCAAGATAAATGCCCCTTTGATAAAAATATATTGAATAGAAAAACCGGTGTCAAGGGATAGCATTGATAATAATCGGATTTTTTTATACGTTTTTAATCCGTTCTAAGAATCCGCCACACACCGGAATCCCAGAATGTTGGCAGTAAAGCGGGTTTGCAGCATAAACCGCGCAGACAGGCGGATCGTAACAGGCGATAGAAAGCTGCCCCCTTTTGCGATGTGATAACGCATATTATCTATCCTTGCACGGACAGGCTTGCATTCATCGGCCGTCCATTCAAGCACATTGCCCAGCGTGTCTTCCAGGCCGGATGCATTCCGGCTGGATGGATAATTATCAACCGGGGTTGTGTCGGCCACGGCTGTTGTTTCAATGTTGCACATGTGCTTTTGCCAGAAATCGCCCCAGGGCAGGTTGTGGCCTTTTTGTGTCCGGGCTGCGCCTTCCCATTCGAATTCCGAGGGCAGCCGTTTACCTGTCCATGCGGCAAAGGCCATAGCATCCTCAAGGCTGACCTGTACCACCGGATGGTTGCGTTTATTGTGAAGACTGCTCCCCGGGCCGTTGGGCTGGTGCCAGCAGGCCCCTTTAATTTTTTCTCTTTTATTGGCCGCCTGCCAAATGGAAGTGGCCCGGCCGGATGTTTTGTCCACCGATGTCCTGAACCGGCCATGGTAGACAAATCCATATCCGAGTTTTTCGGCCGTTGTTCTGTATCCGGTTTTATCCACGAAAACCTCAAAAAGGTTGTTTGTGATCGGGAAGCGGTTCATATAGAAACCGGGCAGTTGCACCCGCTGTTCCGGCAGATCATTATGGAGCGGTTCCTTGCTGCCGATCAAATATGTCCCGGATGGAATATGAATGAGCTGGTTAAAATGTTTGTCAATGGCCCCGAGAAGTTGTTCAAAAGCATCTGACAGGCTTTTTTTCTCCTGCTGGCCTGTTTCTCCGGATGGCTGCGCCAAAGCTCCCATTGCCTGCAGCCACTGGTCTTCGTCAATCTCGTCAATATCTTCGCCATCAATTTCAACGATATCCTGATTTTCCAGCGCCGCCAGTAGATCTTCGTCCACCTCCTGCAAATCATCTTCGTTGTCAGGGGCCCGGCCGATTTCGTCTTCATCCACTTCCTGAATCTCGTCTTCTTCATCGACTTCCAGAAGATCCGCTTCATCAAGTGCTTCGATGGTTTCCAGGTCACTATCCCCCGTATCTGTGTCCGCGTCTTCAGTGCCGTCACCTTCGGTCTGATCGGCACGGCTTTCAAGGTCGTCATCAATCTCTACGAGTTCGTCTTCGTTGATGATGTCGATGTCCGGATCAATGGTTGTCGAACCATCTGTTTCATCATCCACAGCACCGGAATGGGTGTCTGGATCGGGTTTGTCGCCGGTCGGGAGATCGCTTTCATCGACTTCCAGGATCTCCTGGTTTTCCAGTGCCCTCAGTAGATCTTCATCCACCTCCTGTAAGTCTTCTTCATCGTCAGGCGCGTGACCGATATCATCTTCGTCAATTTCCTGGATGTCGCCTCCTTCATCGAGTTCAAAAATATCCTCCTCTTCAATAGCTTCAACAGTTTCCAGATTGTCGTCTTCGGTATCCGCATCTGTGTTTCCGGTGTCCGTGTCTTTGTCCTGGTCAGCAAACCCGTCAAGCTCATCGTCAATCTCTATAAGTTCATCTTCATCTATGGTTTCGATATCCGGTTCAATGGTCGTCAGGCTGTCTGTTTCGTCATCTGCGGCTGTTTTGTTGTGCCGGTCCGAATCATCATCAGCCCCAATAGCGTTGTCATCCACTGCCTGAATTTCCCGGTTTTGCAATGCCGCCAGTAGATCTTCATCCACCTCCTGTAAATCATCAACATTGTCAGGTGCGTAACCGATATCGTCTTCGTCGATTTCCTGAATGTCATCGTCTTCATCAATTTCAAGAATATCGTCTTCACTCACAACCGCCGTTGATGTATCATTTTCTGAAACGCTGTCTTCAGGCACCTGAACCTGATGAGCCGGGATCTCCATGGCGCCTGTCATACCATCGAGCATCTCCCGGATTTTACTCAGCGTGTCGTCTGCTTCCAGATCCCGGTTTTCTTTGAATTGCGTGAGAATGTCTTGCACTACGCCCAGGACATCAGCGATTTTATCCAGGGACACGCCGGTGCCGCCCCTGGCCATGGCAGTGAATTCTGCCAGCATTTTGTTGCGGGCCGCATCGCACATATCAAATGCAAAGTCTTCGTTGATAATAATGCCTTCCGGGTTTTTCCCGGTTTGATAAAGCATTTCCAGGTCAGCATTGATGCTGGAGCGGATGCTGTGTATGTTTTTGCGCCTGGACTGCATACGGGCAGGAGAGATTTCACCGGGCCAAATCATTTGGATGAGGCGATCAGCAGGAATTGCAGCATCATTCCCGTCGGAGGGGTGCTGGTCGTGATGCGCTTTTACCATATCCATGAGTCTCTTTTTCAGGGAATTGCCGCTTCTAAAGTCGAGATTGGCAAGAGCGGTGTCAATGCCTGTCTGGGATATGGTTTGATTCATGGACAATCGGGGTATCAATGTTTATAGTTGAAAGAAGCAGGGATGATTATTGACATTTCGATTTAAACATGTCATAGTTATTATATATAAAATTGCTAAATTTTTCAATAGAATGTCAGCAAATAATACATTTCTCCGCGGGTAGGATTGTGCAACCCGGATAAACGCCGCCATCGCGTGCAGCATGATTATTAAACACTTTGCAGTCTCTGTTCTTTATGGTATTGTAAATTTATGGGAACTGTTTTAAGTATTGTCAATCAACGGGATGGTGTCGGCAAAACGACGACAGCGGTCAATCTGGCGTCCTGTCTTGCGCTTTTTGAAAAAAAAGTGTTGCTGGTGGACTGTGACCCACAGGGCGATGCCAGTGCCTGCATGGCAATTGAAGACTGCGATGTGCAGACAGAAAAGACGCTGTATCAGGCATTATCCGGAAATGTCGCGCCAGATGATTTAATAAGAGACGCGGCGCTGGACTATTTGCGGATTATTCCGGCCCATATCGACCTGTTTCAGGTGGAGCACCAGTTTTCCGGGACGTCCGGCCGTGAGCGGAGACTGCAGGATCTGCTGAACCGCCTTCGCACCGCCTATGATTATATTCTCGTTGATACCCCGTCTTCACTGGGATTTTTGACAAATGCCGCCATGATTGCAGCAGATTCACTTATTATACCGGTGGAATGCCGTGACGGTGCAGTGCAGAATCTCGGGTATCTGTTGAAAACAGTTACCAGCATTCGGCGAAATGCAAACCCGGGGATGAAAATTGCCGGGATCGTTTTTACCAAATGTGACAGCGACGAGGAGATATATCATCACTTCCCGGCACCGTCCTTTGAAAGTATCAGGGATATTGTTTTTTCGACAACAATTGGCCGTTCTTCCCGTTTGCAGCAAGCCGCCCCCAGGCAGCAG
This sequence comes from Thermodesulfobacteriota bacterium, assembly GCA_034189905.1. Classification (GTDB taxonomy): domain Bacteria; phylum Desulfobacterota; class Desulfobacteria; order Desulfobacterales; family Desulfosudaceae; genus JAXHTY01. The sequence goes on along the minus strand of JAXHTY010000035.1, from coordinate 15,729 downwards.
GGGGTCGTTCTGGATGACATCATGGCCGATGTCTCGGCGGATTATCTTGATCTGGCAGCTGGCTTGGTCAATGTATGAACAAGGTGCGGTAGCAAGGCTGACCGGAACGAAATCATTGGTATTATTTTTGACCCGTAAATATCCGGGCTAAAATGTCAGGGAGGTGTTGCAAGTGAAAATCACAGATGCTGATATAATTAAAATCGGGGAAAAAGAGTTGATCGATATTATCACAGGCGATCTGGACTGGCACAGTATAGAGGAAATTCTTCAGCAAAAGTATAATCTGAAGCTCAGTGATGATAATGTGGCATACAAGCAGGGCGATATTGTGGTGCACAATAATCAGGTCGCCTATAAACTGGATTTTGATGTCAAGGTGACCATTTCGGTTTTGTTTGACCGTGAGGGTGAATGTTTTGATATTGTTGCATCAAGTCCTACGTTGAATGATGCAGCAGAGACAGGTGAGGATGAGGGGGGAGATAAGGGATCAGCGCCCCGGGGGACAGACGGCGATGCCGCAACCGGGGAAACTGATCATTCCGTCACGACTGAAACGGAGGCTTCATTGCCGGATGATAGCGGATCACCTGAAGCCGCGCACGATTTCACTGCGGATAATGATGGACAGGACATGGCGGACCTGGACGATCTGGGAAAAGACAATTCAGAAATGGCTTCCCGGATCGCCGATATGATATCGGATATTAACAGGGATTGATATCGTATTGTTCAATCCTGCAAGATAAGAACCATATTTGTTCATGCAGTCTCGTGTAATGTCAATAGAGAAGTTATGCCATCTGAAACTTGATGGTCTCGTAAAAAGTCAAATTTGGAACGGCAAAGTAAAAAGTTCAAGTTCGAGGCGCGCAAATCTTGAGGAATGGAGCGTACTTAGCAGTACGTGACATGACGAAAGATGCAGCGCAACAAAGAAATTGGACTTTTTACGAAGCCGTCAAACTTGGAAGCCTGGCAGGTGGTCCCGCAATCTGTCATTCCGGCCAGTGGAGCAAAGCGGAACGTGAGCCGGATCCAGTATAAAAATTGATATTATACATTTTTTAGTGTTATCGGTCGGGCTTTCTGGCCCGGGATAAAACCCCTTGATGGTTTCGTTCTTTCCCCTTTGATGCAACATTTTTGGGTCTGCGCCAACAGGAAAGGATTCTTATGACCCAGCCTGAAGAGAAAACACAGCAATATACTGCCATCCGTGCTCAGTTTGATGAGGTCCTGGCGCGTCATCTGACACGGTTGATAGAGGTGGATTTTGGTGATGATTCACTCTCTTTCGACCTTGCCACTGTAACGTGTCTGCTGCTGGTTGTGGAGCAGGAAAATGCAGTTCGCGCTGGTGCTGAGGGCAATGAACGGTTTACCAAGGAAACCTTTCTTGAAGCTGTGTCAGAACTGGGGCTGGAGGTTGATGACGAAGTGCTGAGGGCTTTTGAGTCGTTGATGCAGTATGGATATGTAACACTGGATGGTGATCAACGCTATCGCGCCCAGATCGCCGCTTTTGCGCTTGTCGATTTCTTTAATAATTTATTTGCCGGCATGCCGGGGTTAAACCTGGTGAGTTATGTCATCCAGATGATCGGTGAAGTGCTTGAAGACCGGAAACCGCTGGATACGGCAGTAAAAAGCTTTGACAAGACATTGCACACAAAGGGCGTGCCGCTTTCCCGTCAGAAGCTGGACAGTAATGACAAGGCCTCGGTTAAAGAAAGTGTGAAGCGCCGGAAGCATGTGAGCAGTATTTCCAGAGCGGCTACCGCAGAACTCCGGCAGGTGTATCTGCAAAAGCTATCCAAGTTACGGCAAACCGCTGCCAGAAGCAGATCCGGCGAGCCGGCTGTTTTCATGAAGGGCAGTGATGGCACAGGGCGGGTGACCGTAAGGGATGTTTTTCCTAAATCGGACAATGGTGCCGGTGTTGAAGCCGGAGAGGAGAAAGCGGCTCAAACGCCGTCACCTGACATGGCGCATGATGACAAGCAGGAAGATCCGGACCGGGCAGCCGAAGCGGAAGCGGCTGTGCAATCATTATCCGGAGATGCGTCATCCGAAAAAACCGGGATGGCAATGGCGGCGGATAATGTGCCAGATAAGGGCAAAGGAGCACCGAACGTCAAAGACGCAGGCGGGGATAGCAAAGAGACAGACACAGCACCGCAGCTGTCGGTTGAAGACCGCATCCAGGCGTTTGAGGAGAGCCTGGCCATGACCTGTCCGGTGTGTCAAACCGGCAAAATTAAGACAGAAACAACTGAAAAGGATGTTCCATACTATTCATGCACCAATAAACACTGCGGTTTTATCAGCTGGGGGAAACCCGTTGCCTTTGCCTGTCCGGCCTGCAGCAACCCATTCTTGATTGAATTTGATGGTGTGGATGGTGAATCAGGATTGAAATGTCCGCGGGCCGCCTGTTCATATTCACAGAACAGCCTGCGGCCGCCATCCGGTATTCAGCAGGCGGAGACGGCGAACTCTCAGCCACAGCAAAAACGCAAAAAACTTGTCCGGGTGAGACGAAAGAAATAATCTCGTAGTAATGGGGTGACGGATGCCTTGGCAAAAGTCCGGTCAGGCACCGTATGTGTTAGGAATTTTATGTAACGAAGGAGGAGCGTATGAAATTCAGAAGCAAATTTTATCTCAAAGAAAGAGAAGGCGAGGAGCGTGTCAGGGAGAAATTTTTGTTCTGGCCCAGGAATTTTGGGGAAACTTATTATAAATGGTTTGAATGGGAAGCGGTCGTGGAAAGAGTGGAAAAGATTGAGACAGGCATCGGTTGTCCTGAATGGCGTTGGGTTGAAGTGGGATTTGCCGGAGAAGCCGATGACCGTAAATACCAAATGGGTGCCTGACAATCAATCCCGGATGTGATTATCAGGTCATATCATCGAAGCAAGCTGCATTCATAAACACGCCTGCCCTGGCGGGCGTGTTTTATGTTGGCCTCCTGCCTGACTTATTATCTCTGTTTATCCCCAAGTGATTTTTAACGAGGGTGTCCTGTTGAGAATTGGGTAAAAAACTCTTGCGGCTGTAATTCCCGCACTGTATAAAAGAGAAGATCGTTATCAATTGTATAATTCCTGTGGCAGCGGGGGGCAGACAACTGCTGAAGTTTACATGAGGAAAGATGACTTTGTCCAAAGGGGGATGATTGGCGCAGATGTTTGAAAGACATATACTTTGTATTGGTGCCGGATATGTGGGGGGGCCCACAATGGCGGTCATGGCCAGGAAATGCCCCCGATACCGGTTTACGGTTGTGGATATTAACCATGATCGTATTGCCGCGTGGAATTCTGAAGATCTGCCAGTTTACGAGCCAGGGCTTTATGAGGTGGTTTCGGCAGTTCGCGGCAAAAATCTTTTTTTCTCTACGGATGTGGCCGCCGGTATCAAGGCGGCGGAAGTTATTTTTGTCAGTGTCAACACGCCGACAAAAGCATCGGGTGTTGGTGCCGGCATGGCAGCGGATCTGAGGTACTGGGAGAATACTGCCAGGCAGATTCTCAAATACGCTGACGGCCCCAGAATTGTCGTGGAAAAAAGCACGGTGCCTGTTAAAACGGCTGAAGCCATGGAGCGAATACTCTCTACCGGCCGCGCGCACCATCATTTTGATGTATTGTCCAATCCGGAATTTCTGGCAGAGGGAACGGCGGTGAGCGACCTGCAGAACCCGGATCGTGTGTTGATCGGCTCCAGGGAGACGGAAGAAGGCAGGCGGGCACGGGATGTGCTGGTCGAAATTTATGCAAACTGGGTGCCGCAGGAGCGGATTGTTACATCCAATGTATGGAGCAGTGAACTTGCCAAGCTGGTGTCAAATGCGATGCTTGCCCAGCGGATATCTTCCATTAATACCATTGCCAATATCTGCGAGGATACAGGTGCCGATGTTACCGAAGTGTCGAGCGCCGTGGGCATGGATAAGCGCATTGGGTCGCGTTTCCTGAATGCCGGGGTCGGATTCGGGGGGTCGTGCTTCAGGAAAGACATTCTCAGCCTGGTTTATCTCTGCAAGGAAGCCGGGGCCCTGCTTGAAGCCGATTACTGGGAACAAGTGGTGCGGATCAATGAACAGCAAAAGTCCAGGTTTGTCCGTCGCATGCTGGCTGCCATGTTTAATACGCTGGCGGAAAAGAGAATTACCGTATTCGGTTTTGCGTTCAAACCGGATACCGGCGATATCAGAGATGCGCCGGCGATTGATGTTGTGAGACAGCTGCTGGATGAAGGGGCGCAGATCGCAATTTCTGATCCCAAGGCCCTGGAAAACGCCCGAACCGTTTTTGGAGACGGTCAGGGCCGGATTTCGTATGTGGAGGATCCCTATGAGGCGGCCCGCAGTAGCCATGCCATTGCCGTTTTGACAGAATGGCAGATTTACGGTGAATTGGACTATACGGCGATATACAATACCATGGAAAAGCCGGCCTTCTTTTTTGACGGGCGTAATGTGGCGGATCATGAGGCACTTTTTGAAGCAGGATTTAATGTTTACCCGGTTGGCAAACCCGCCATGACCCATATATAAGGGTGTTACTGGAATACTTTTCACAAATAATAAATTCGTGACAATTCGTGCGGATTCGTGGGGAGATTCTGCGGTTGCGGCAAAGCAAGACATAAACTCAGGATTATTTTCATGAGCCTTTTTGATAAAAAACGGATTCTTGTTACCGGCGGGGCGGGTTTCCTGGGCTCCCATCTTTGTGATCGTCTGCTGTCTGACGGCAATGAAGTTATTTGCCTGGATAATTTTTTTACCGGCAGAAAGCAGAATATTGCCCATCTTCTGGGGAGACCGGATTTTGAACTGGTACGCCATGACCTGGTCCATCCGCTCTTTATTGAAGCGGATGAAATTTACAACCTTGCCTGTCCGGCATCGCCGGTGCACTATCAATATAATCCCGTCAAAACCATCAAGACCAATGTGATGGGAACGATTCATATGCTGGGGCTGGCAAAGCGGGTGAAGGCCAGAATTCTCCAGGCCTCAACAAGTGAGATTTACGGGGATCCGGAAATTCATCCTCAGACCGAGAATTATCGCGGCAGTGTCAACCCGATCGGCATTCGGGCCTGCTATGATGAGGGGAAGCGATGTGCGGAAACCCTTTTTTTTGACTATCACCGTCAGAACGGGGTGGATATCCGGGTGGCTCGTATATTCAATACCTATGGCCCCCGCATGCATCCGGATGACGGGCGGGTGGTCAGCAATTTTATTATTGCCGCTTTACAGAATAAAGATATTACCGTATACGGGGATGGCTCCCAGACCCGGTCTTTCTGTTATGTGGACGATCTGGTTGACGGGCTGGTGAAGCTGATGAACACGAAGGATATCACCGGACCGGTGAATCTCGGCAATCCAGCGGAAATGACGGTGCTGACACTTGCGGAAAAGGTGATCGAGTTGTCCGGCTCAGGCTCAAAAGTTGTGTTTAAACCCCTGCCGGATGACGATCCGCAAAAGCGGCGGCCGGATATCACCCTGGCCAGAGACCGGCTTGACTGGCATCCGAATGTTGAACTGGAGGATGGCCTCAATAAAACCATTGATTATTTTAAGCCGTTCGTGAAAGCATAATAAAGCAACAATCCCGCAATCGTTTCGATAACGTCGGACATTAATATGATTGACATAAAAAATTATTATAAAACCAGTCATAATGAAGACAGGAGGACGAATGGATGATCAGACGCGATATTATGATGACGAAGTCGAACTGATCGATATTCTTCGGGTGATATGGCGGTGGAAATGGTTTATTGCGGTGGTGGTGATATGCGGGGTTGCTATTACCGCCGGTGTAGTCATTAACAAGTATCCCTTGCGTACGGGGAGTGCTGCTATTGTCTCTTTGGGTTTCCCCGGTATAGAGAGCGGAGAAAATCCGGATGGCAGTGTTTTTTCGCCTGACCAGTTAACGGCGCCGCTTATTATTAACCGGGCAGTCGATCAGCTGGAAAATGTTGATAAAAATAAAGTTTTATCGAACTGGCGGGATGTGGTGATAGCGAGCCCTGTTATTCCTGAGGGGGTAAAGGAAGGCGATGTTTTTTATCCGGACAAGTTCAAGGTGTCTGTGTTTGCCAAAACCCGGGAAGGAGAGAGTGTCTTTTCCGGAAAATCACAGACCGAGAACTTCCTTTTAAAGGTTGTCGCTGTTTACAAAGACGAGTTTGAAAAACAGTATATAGAGACTTTTCTCTTGCCGTCTGCATTGGCAGTTGACGATTTACAACCGCTGGGGGCATTGGCGGTCATAAAACAGAAAGTTGAACGCCTGAGCTCTGAAATCGCCGGTTTGCCGCCTGAAGCGGCGCGCTATAAATCAAAAAACAAACAGGCATCGTTAAAGGATGTTGCCCAGGCAGTAAAAATATTTGGCGACATAGAATTAAAAAACGTCATGACCCGTATGCTGCCAAAATTTTACAGTGATTCATTTGTGGAAACCTACAAAACATTATCCAGAAATATCGAAAAAAAACAGGCTGAAGCGACGGCTGCCCGTAATATGCTGGATCAGCTTTTACATGACGGTAAAGAAAAAGAGTCCGAAGAGATTATCCTGGATTCCCGGGCATTGGAACAATACAGCCGGATGGATGTACGGAGATATCTTGTTGAGAAGGCCATTAATGCGGAGATTGCAACCGACCATTTGCGGGTGGACCTGAACGCGCTCCAGGCGGATTATAGTGATGATGCCACAGAAGCACTCCCCCCCCGTATCATAAAGCTCAAAGACCGGGCGGTTCAACTTTGCGACCTGGCCAATGCCATTTATTCCGAATACATGCGTGATCGGCTGGATGGAACAATCCGGCAGATTACAGATGTTGAGCCGTTAAAAAAGCGGGATTTGAGTCTGAAGTTAGTGGTTGGCCTGGCTGCGGTTGTCTCCTTGTTTCTTGCCATATTTACAGCTTTTTTTATCGAGTATGTGAATAAGGCGAGACATTATCAGACAAATCGCTGAACTGATACTTTTTGTGTGAGGCATCAATGAGTCAGAAGAAAGCATTGATAACCGGCATCACCGGTCAGGATGGGGCATATCTGGCCGAGTTTCTTTTGAAGAAGGGGTATGAGGTTCATGGCATCAAACGCAGAGCCTCTTTATTCAATACGGCGCGTGTGGACCATCTTTATCAGGATCCCCATGAAAGCGATGTCCGGTTTTTCATGCATTATGGCGATCTGACAGACTCCACCAATTTGATTCGTATTATTCAACAGGTGCAGCCTGACGAGATCTATAATCTTGGCGCTCAGAGTCATGTGAAAGTATCGTTTGACGCGCCCGAATACACGGCCGATGTGGACGGGCTCGGCACCCTTCGTCTCCTGGAGGCGGTCCGTATGCTGGGCATGGAAAAAGATGTCCGGTTTTATCAAGCCTCCACATCAGAGCTTTACGGCAAGGTCCGGGAAACGCCACAGACAGAAACAACACCATTTTATCCGCGTTCTCCCTATGGATGCGCCAAGCTCTATGCATACTGGTGCACGGTGAATTACAGGGAAGCATATGATATGTTCGCCTGTAACGGCATTCTTTTTAACCATGAATCGCCCATCCGGGGAGAGACATTCGTGACCCGAAAAATAACGCGAGCGGCCGCCAGAATTGCCGCCGGCATGCAGGATCATCTCTATCTCGGGAATCTGGATGCATTACGGGACTGGGGGCATGCCGCAGATTATGTTCGCGCCCAGTGGCTTATGCTTCAACAGGAAAAACCGGATGATTTTGTGATTGCCACGGGTGAGCAGTATTCGGTGCGGTTGTTTTGTGAAAAAGCGTTTGCCAATGCCGGTATATCCTTAAAATGGGAGGGAAGCGGCATCCACGAAAAAGGGATCGTGGATAGCCTCAATATATCGGCACCGGTACTTGAAAAATATGGCATGGGAGGGGATATTTCAAGAATCAGGCCGGGAGATATGCTTGTTTCGGTTGATCCGGCTTACTTTCGTCCTGCCGATGTGGTTTCACTGATCGGGGACGCATCCAAAGCAAATGACAGACTTGGCTGGTATCCTGAAATTTCGCTGGACAAACTGATTGAAGAAATGGTAGAATATGATTTAAGAGAAACTGCCAGAGAAGCGGTGTGCTCTGCGGAGGGATATCCCGTGCCTGGAAGCTGTGAAGCAAGCATGTAATTTCAAAAAATCCTTGTTCAAAATCAAAATTTCATTCAACGAATAATGTGTTGTAAAAGCGCCTGTATGTTGCCTTGTGTCAGGGCTGTATAGCTTTTGGGGAAAGAGCTGTGCGTCTTGTTCTGAATGTGTGAAGACAGGCAAATCCTTCATGATTTTCTTAATAACAGATCAAGATAAGGAGCATTGATTATGCAGACTGCAGATCATTATAGTGATGAAATTGAATTGATTGATGTGATCAGGGTGCTGTGGAAGCGGCGGTATTTAATCCTGGCCATCGTTTTATGTGTTGCTATCATTGTTCCTGCGGCACTCTGGGTGAAATTCCCCGGTCATCATGTTGCAACAGCAACAATTGCGCTTAACTTCAAAGGGATTTCAGAGCACAAAAACCCTGACGGATCGGTTTTTAAAGAAGAGCAGCTCATCGCCCCGGTAGTTTTAAACAATGCATTTGAAAAGTTCGAAACTTTTGTGGACCGGGATATTGCTGAATACAAGCGTGAAATTATCAACAGCATTGATGTGACGCCAGTTGTTCCGGATAAGGTAGAGAAGAGGATTGCCAATGCAGAAAAATCCGGAGAGGTATTTACTTACTATCCCAACCAGTATATTATTTCATGCGATGGAATGACGGGTGTGTTGAGTGGCCAAGAACAGGCATTTTTTGTTAAATCTGTTATCGAGGCTTACACCACTTTTTTTCAACAGGAATACAAGGATGTGCCGTTGTTGACCATTGATTTTCCAGACAATTTCCTGGAAGAAAACGATTATATCGATATTGTACAGATATTTGATCAAGCGATCGAAAGAATGCTGGCCCTGGTGACCCCGCGAATCAATCAGGCGGGGCTTTACAGGATAGCGGAGCAGGGATATACATTTTATCGGTTAAAATCGGAACTTGAGTTTTTACAAGAGACAAAGCTACCCAAGGTTTCTGCCCATATCGAACAACGACAAATATCGAAGAATGCAGATTCATTGATGAAGACATATGAATACAAAATTGCCCAGCTTGAAGTGGAAAAGGAAAAGTTAGCCAGGAAGGCGCAGGTATCCCATGACCTTCTCAAGGAAATGAATCGTCGGGTCGTAACCGATGGCCGGCAAGGACTGGGAAAGGGATCTTCTGAAACCCCAGCCAGTTTTTTAGTGGATGCCTCATTTATTGAAAGTCTGAAGAAAAATGAATCAATTGATTACCTCTTAAAAACGTATATGGAGGCCCAGGTCAAGGCAAATAATGTGGATGTTGATATTGCCGCATATAAAGATAAAATTGTTGCATTACAAGAAGACAACCGGCAGTTTGTATCGCCTGCTGATATCACTTATGTGAAGACCGCTTTAAGTGAGATTCAAGCGGCAATTATTACCTATTCAAATATTGCCAATAAGTTGAATATCGAATTTTTAACAAAACAAAATGAACATGCCGTGGCATTGCTCACGCAACCGCGGGTAAAATTTATGCGGGGTGTCAGTATTTCAAAAATCAGTTTACTGGCAGTTTTTTGCAGCATTTTTCTGGCGGTTTTTGCCGCTTTTCTGGTGGAGTATATTGCCAATGCAAAGGTGAAAGAAGTCAGTTCAAAAATGGCCGGTCGCCAGGATCATGCCGCTGGTTTGACCGAAGTCGAGATTTTTTCAAAAAAATCGGGCAGGACAGTATCCAATTCATAATGGCAGCACTGGCAATGGATGGTGTTGATAAAATGGTATATCGGAATCTGCGCAATGAACAAGAATGAATGCATCTACATCGCGGGTCACAGGGGGCTGGCCGGATCTGCTTTTTTCAGGAAATTTGAAGAAGAAGGCTGTTCTAATTTATTGACCTGTACGCACCAGGAGCTGGACCTGACAAATCAGTCAGCAACAGATGCTTTTTTTGAAAGGCATAAGCCGGCATATGTGATCATGGCGGCTGCAAAAGTGGGCGGGATAATGGCCAATAATACGTACCCGGCTGATTTTATCTACAGAAATCTTGCGATACAGACAAATATAATCAATGCCGCATACCGAACCGGTGTGAAGCGTCTGCTGTTTTTAGGATCGTCCTGCATTTATCCCCGGGAGTGTCCGCAACCTATGAAAGAGATCCATCTGCTGACCGGACCGCTTGAGCCCACCAATGAACCTTATGCTGTGGCGAAAATTGCAGGTATAAAGATGTGTGAAGCCTATAATCGTCAGTACGGCACCCGGTTTCTGGCAGTGATGCCAACCAACCTTTACGGTCCGAATGACAATTTTGATCCGGAGACCAGTCATGCCATGGCCGCGCTTATCCGCAAATTTCACGAAGCCAAAACAGCCGGCAAACAAACGGTTGATGTCTGGGGTACTGGTACGCCCCGCAGAGAATTTCTCCATTCCGATGATCTGGCTGATGCCGGTTATTTTCTTATGAACATGCCGGACAAAGATTTTGACGCCTTAGTGCTTGATCATGGAACGCCATTGGTGAATATCGGTGTGGGAAAGGATATTTCCATTGCCGAGCTTGCATACCTGATAAAAGATATTACCGGCTTTCAGGGAGATCTGGTTTTTGATCCCACAAAGCCGGACGGTACATTTCAGAAGCTTCTTGATGTTTCCCGCATGTCCTCCCATGGCTGGCAGGCAAGCTTTTCTCTGCGCGAGGGAATTGCCAATGCCTATCAGTGGTGCCTTGATAATCATATTTTTTAATATTTTGGCTTGACAGCCCTGAATTCAAATGCTTAAATAAGGATGTTCAAAACATGAACATTCTAAATCACCTCTCCAGTTTTGCTTTTTCCGTGATGAGTTTTATGTAACTCAAGGGGCGGAGCTATGCCGTATGATCTCTCTTTCCGCAATCCCTGAAAGGCAATAGATAGATATTTTTAAATCCGGATGGAAGGCTAAAACCTTCCGTTGCATGCTCATTCCCAGGTGCCCATCGGCAAGTGTAGCGGAAGCCTTCACAGGCTGCCTCGCAATCCGTCATTCCGGCCAGTGGAGGGGAGCGGAACGTGAGCCGGAATCCAGTATAAAATTGACATTATGCATTATTATGGATTCGGAATTTCGCTCTGTCTTTGGCAGGGCTTGCCCGTATCGATGATTTTCCCATGGACAAAACCGACCTCCGCACGTTAAAAATTTTAGAAGAAATTGGCAACAATGACCAGATGAGCCAGCGGCACCTCGCCGGTAATCTGGGTATATCCCTGGGACTTGTCAATTCTTTTATTAAGCGACTGGCCAACAAGGGATACTGCAAAGTTGTTGCCACGCCGAAAAACCGGTTTAAATATATTCTGACCCCCAAAGGCTTTGCAGAAAAAACCCGTCTTTCATACAAATATATCATCCATTCCTATCAGTTTTACAGGGAGGCTCGTCATAACCTGCGGGAGCGCCTGCTGGCACTGGAAACAGAAGCGGTTCGTCATGTGGCTTTTTACGGGATTACGGATTTCGCCGAGATCGCCTATCTTTCCCTTCATGAAACCCCGCTGGAATTGGTGGCTGTCGGCTCAGAGATACCCACGGAACGCCGGTTTTTCGGGTATCCGGTATTATCCACCGATCAAATGGGCGAAATCCTTTTTGACAGGATTTTGATTACTGATATTGTCAACCGGAACCATCTGATGAACAAGCTCAAAGATGCAGGTGTTTTTGAGGAAAAAATAATTTTGCCCTGAAAGGGAGAAAGAATGAATATACTGGTGACAGGCGCGGCCGGCTTTATCGGCTTTCATCTTTCAAAACGGCTGCTTGATGACGGCTATACCGTATGCGGCGTTGATAATATCAATGATTACTATAATATTACCCTTAAAAACGACCGTTTGGCCCAATTAAAGAAATATGACCGTTTTGCTTTTGAGTATTTTGACATGGGCGAAAGGGAAAAAACCAGAGCACTTTTTTCAGAAAATCAATTTGATTATGTGATTAATCTTGCCGCCCAGGCAGGCGTTCGTTACAGCTTGGAACACCCGGAATCTTATATCGACAGTAACCTTGTCGGGTTCGGCAATATCCTCGAAGGATGCCGGCATTCAGGTGTCAAGCATCTTGTTTATGCCTCCAGCAGTTCAGTTTACGGACTGAACACAGCCATGCCCTTTTCCGTGCATCACAATGTGGACCACCCCATCAGCCTGTATGCCGCCTCCAAAAAGGCAAACGAACTGATGGCGCATACCTACAGTTATTTATACAATCTGCCTACCACCGGCTTGCGGTTTTTTACGGTGTATGGCCCATGGGGCAGGCCGGACATGGCGCTGTTTCTATTCACCAAAGCAATCTTAAACGATGAACCCATCAAGGTATTCAACCATGGTGATATGCAACGCGATTTTACCTATATAGATGATATCATTGAGGGCGTGGTGCGCGTAATGACCCATATTCCTGAACCCGACACAAACTGGTCATCTGATGCGCCCAACCCGTCCACCAGTCCGGCTCCTTATCGTCTTTTCAATATCGGTAACAATCAACCGGTGCAACTGATGGAATTCATTGAAGCCATAGAGAAGGCCCTCGGCAAGACCGCAAAAAAAGATCTCCAGCCCCTTCAGCCGGGGGATGTGCCCGCAACCTGGGCCGACGTTGAGGACCTGATCAATGCCACCGGCTTTAAGCCCGCCACCCCCATTCAAACCGGCATCTCGGCCTTTATCGAATGGTATCGTGACTATTACGGCGTGTAATAAAAATTTGTGTTGCGATTTTAATATAATGCTGATAAATTGTTATATGCAGCATAAAATATATAGTGCAGCTGAATATGGAGGTGCAGCATGAAACCGGAAAGCGTTACTGTCTCAAAAAGAGGCTATATCGTTTTGCCGGCCCATATTCGCAGAGAAATGAATATCAAGCCGGGCACAAGAGTGTTGATCAATAAAGAGAAAGGGAAGCTCACCCTGGAAACCATTCCTTCTTTCACGCAAAAACTGGACGGACTTACGCAGAAAACAATAGGAGAGACCCCGGAAGCCGTAGAGGCTTTTCTTGACAATGAGCGAAACGAACGAACCAATGATTGATTTACCAGCTCTGCGCGAATTGATCCAGGGTAAAAAGGTTCTTGTTGATAGTAACATCATCATATATCTCACGGAACAGACAGAACCTTATTGCCAATTGTCACGCGCGTTGTTTTCCTTGATAGAAGAGGGCATCTGCCAATCCATTATATCGATTCTGTCTGTGTCCGAAGTGATGCAAGGCCCTTTAAGAGCCGGTAGAACCGGCACTGCGATGGCCGTCAAAAATTATCTTGTTAATTTTCCCAACAGTTATTGTCAGCACATAAACGCCGAAGTGCTGGATCTGGTTGGAGTGGATGAAAGAGTGAACTGGGAGACCCTGAGGGCTGTTGACTGTCTGATTATTGCCTCGGGACTTCATGCAGAGGCTGACTTGTTTATTTCAAATGACCGGCATTTTATGAAATCACTTCCCCCGGAAATGCTGCTTTCATTATAAACCATCCAGGCATCATTATTCGTGCCAATTCGTGGGCTTATATAAACATATCTTCATTTGAATATTTCCCTGTTCCCACGCTCCTGCGTGGGAACGCAGAGGATGCCTGTAATAATGGCCACAAAAGAAATAGAATCACTTATCAAAGATTTTTTTCTTGATAAACAGGAAATCGCCGCAGTTTACCTGTTCGGTTCCCATGCCACCGGCAAAAATGCCCACATGAGCGATGTGGATATCGGTCTCCTCTTTCACCATTCATTCCTCGCATCTGTAGAGACGCTGAAAGATGCTTACATAGTGCAGCTGGGAAGGGTTCTGCGAAAGGATGTCCACCCGGTTGTGATGAATAATGCCGGTGAGGTTGTTTTAAAACAGATATTGTCCAAAGGCCGGGTTATTCTGGAAAATGATCCAATATTTGCGAGGCGTTTCAGGATGGCAGCCGTCGCCAGAATCGCCGACTTCGGTTATTTATTGAAGACAATGCAGGCCGGCTTCAAGCGGAAGGTTCTGGAGGGCTGAAATGGTGGATCAGGATGTCATCCTTGCCAAGGCAGACGCCATTGAAAAGCATCTCAAACGGATCCAAAAGGTGTCGAATATCACATTGCAGGCATTTTTGAATATGGTAAAAGCCATCGGCTTTCGCAATCTTATTGTCCATGAGTACGGCAAGCTCTATCTGAAAAGGGTATACGATATCTCCAAAAACGATATCAATGATCTGCATGGTTTTCTGAAAGCCGTAATAACACGTTATCGTTAATTCGTGCCAATTTGTATATGTTTATCTCACCCCGCGTTTATGATATTTTACCTGCCAGAAGGAAAATATTGCTGTAAATTTTCCTTGAAATGCGGAAAATATAGTTGTTGTCAAAAGAAATCGCTACCTTTACGACTATCAAAATGGAACATAGAAATATTGAAATAAAAGAAGGGGAATGGAACCTGGAAATAATACATTCCTACTTTGAAAGAGGATCTGATTGGGACATAATTGCACTATTACGAGAAACAAGGAAAAATCCTGAGGTGGCCAGGCTGGTCAAAGAAGCTGTCCAGCACTCTCAAGTATATGGCATCCCTAAGATGTTTAATTTATATTTAAAGCAAGTATATGGATTCTAATAGATATTTTGAAGATTGGCAAAAACTGATATTTGCCGCATCAAAGCTTCAAGAGATTATTCCAAATGCCATTTTGGTCGGTGGCAGTGCCGCCTCTGTTCATCTGCAGCACCGGTTTTCATTCGATGCCGACCATACTCTGCAAGATCTGGACGCAAATTACGAAAATATACTCAATTTCTTAGAAGATAACAAAAATTGGCAGACCGCAAGAATAACGCCTCCCAAAATTATATTGGGCAATTTTCATGGCGTTGAGACTGGCATAAGACAGTTACGCAGAGAAAAACCACTGGAAACTGAAAAAAAACAAATACGCGATAGAACGGTAACAGTACCTACTTTGCCAGAAATGATACGAATTAAAGCCTGGATGATAGTATCCCGAAACGCATTGAGAGATTATGTCGATTTTGCAGTACTCTGTTACTATCATGGCCTGGATTCAATAAATAAAGTTTTATACAATTTCGATGATTATTATTTGGATTTGCAAAGGAATAAAGAGGTTTCACCGCTGCTTCAGTTAATAAAGCAATTGTCGGAACCCAAACCACATGACTTACAAAAACACATAAGCAAAGCGGATAGATTGAGCTATAAAGGAATTCAGCCGCCATTTGATTCATGGAGTAAAATTGAACAAATATGCAAGGATGTATCAATCCACTTAATGCTTTCTTTGGATGGAAGCGACAATATATCATGGTAAAAAGACTGTCAGAAGATAAACCATTTACGAGTGCATCAAGGTTAACCCGGTTATTTCATGAAATTTTTTGATAATTGTTTCATTCTGATTATATTTTAGAGTGTTATGACATATTTTGTCCATTTTTACAAAATGCAAACTGTAATTCTTACTTTAAGGAATCAGG
>JAXHTY010000034.1:0-29909 GCA_034189905.1 Thermodesulfobacteriota bacterium | reverse complement strand
AACTGGGGGCTTGCTTGTGCGGCGTACGCCCAGTACGCCTCCGCGCAACCCCTTGTTTTCCTTGATCTTGCGGAAAAATTCACATTTCTGGATTGGAAACCCCAGATTGTGCCATCCATGTGAAATGGATGGACACTAATTTAGCAGTGGCTGTTATTCATCATCACGTTTCAACATTTCCATCAGTTCCCGGGTTTTGGCTTCCATAACAGCTGCATCGGCATCGTTGATTTCATGATCGTAGCCGAGAAGATGCAGGATACCATGGACCAGGAGCTCTGTAAAGCGTTCCTCCATGGGAATGCCTGCTGCCAGCGCCTCCCTGTGGGCAGTTTCGGCTGAGATCACCACATCGCCCAGAAGACCGGCGGGATTGATGTCTGCGAAATCGCCCTCCAACATGGGAAATGCAATGACATTGGTCGGGCCGGACCGGTTCAGGTATTGAGCGTTCAGTTCGGCAATGGCCGCGTCATCAATTACCAGAATAGAAATTTCCGCATCATGATTGCCCAAGGCGTTTAAGACGGCCCGCGTCTTCGCCTGAATCATCGTTTCCGGAAGATGGTGGCTGTTTTGGCGGTTGTCGATCTGCACTTCCATTTTTGGATTTTCCGTTGTTTGTGCCGGGATATTCTATGCGGTGGTGATAAATACCGAATAAGATCGTATTAAAATTTCTGGCAATGTGATTTAGATCTTTAAGGGTAAGTTCACAGTCATTGAGCTGCCCGTCGGAGAAGGTTTTGTTGATCAGATCCTGCACCAGCCCCTGAATCCGGGACGGTGTTGGAGATTCCATGGTCCTGGCCGCGGCTTCCACCTCGTCGGCAAGCATGACCAGCCCCGCTTCCCGGGTCTGAGGCCGGGGCCCGGGATAACGGAAGTCGGCCACATTGATCTCCTTTTCCCTGCCGGACTGCTTACCGCCCTCTTCCTTTAACTGGCGTTTGGCTTTTTCATAAAAATATACGATGAGCCGGGTACCATGGTGTTGCTGAATGGCATCCACGATAGGCTGCCCCAGCCGGTGTCGTCGTGCAATTTCAATCCCATCCTTGACATGGGACATGAGTATCAGGCTGGACATGGAAGGCGCCAGTTTATCATGCTTATTCTTTGCACCCCGTTGATTTTCAATGAAGTAGAGGGGTTTCTTGATCTTGCCGATATCGTGGTAATAACCACACACCCTTGCCAGCAGCGGATTGGCGCCCACGTCCGAAGCGGCTGCTTCCACCATTGCCCCCACAACCAGGGAGTGGTGATAAGTACCGGGGGCTTCCAGCATGAGGCGTCTGAGCAGCGGTTGATCCAGATTGGACAATTCCAGAAGCTTAATATCCGTTGTGTAGTCAAAAACCATCTCAATAATCGGGGCCAGACCTGCTGTCAGAATGCCGGCGGCTATTCCGCCGAGAAACGCCAGCCCGCCGTCCATGGCCATGTTCATCGGCGCATATTCCCCCATATACAGGTTCAACGCCGTTGCCACAAGTATGTTAAACAGGCCCAACTTTACGCCGGCCTTGATGAATACTTTTCGTTCGCGGCAATGTTGCATCCAGTAAGCCGCCATGGTCATGTTCAGAATGGCATACACAAAAATCTCGAACCGGTTTTCAAAAATGGCGCCGGTACAAAGGGCCAGGATCAGGGCAAAGGAGGCGGTCAGCTCGATGTCCATGAAGAGACACACAATCATGGCACTGGTGGCAAGAGGCACGGCCATAAAAAGAGCTTCCATGGTCAGATTTGAAGACCCGGCAACAGCGGTAACGACTTCGGCCATGTTAAAGGCCAGCCGTGCGGCGATAAAAGAGAGGCAGAGCATGGTGGCAAAGAAGAGCAGGGTTTTGTTATTGGCCAGCGCCCCGCGGCGTTTGCTCTCGGAAATACGCAGATACACTACCAGGAATACAATTGCGCCGATAATGCCGGCACCGATGGCATTGGCAACATGGTTTTCCTCTTTGACCCGACTTTTCAATGCTTCCAGTTCCAGCAGATCGAGCGCGGTGACGCGCTCCCCTTCGCGGAGGATCATCTCGCCTTTTTTAATTTTGTAGAGCACCGGACTGATGTCTTCCTGTGCCTTGCGCTTCATCTCTTCGGTAAGGCTGGTATTGCGGGTCACATTGGGGGACAGCAGTCGCTGGGAAAAATCAACGATCAGGTTTTTGACCGTGTAATCCATGTTTTTAAGAAGCGGTTCGCCGATAATCCGCACCATGGCCTGGGCCTGATCCTGCCCATAAAAATGGCGCAGATTGGTCTCAATCTTTTCATCGCCGCTGCCCACCGTGCGCAGTATAATGCCGCCTTTGTCCCGCTCCCTGAGCAGCATCTCCTTGTTGGCAACGACGCCGTTGGCTAGCACCTCTGTGAGGATTTCACGAATCAGGGCCTCTATTTCCCGGGAGAATTTCTCGCGTTCCAGAATCGCAAAGGCACCCTGACTGACGCTGATGCCCAGCAGTTTCTCAAATTTCTCTTTACCATACGGCAGCGTCGAAGCTTCGGATTCGATATTTGCGGGCCTGGTTTCTTCGAATGCACTCCGGCCCATGGCAAAACTCCGGGTCAGGCGCTGATTGATATTCTTTACCAGCCTGTCGTTATAATCATATATCGTCAGCGTCTCTTCGCTAACCTGCTGGCGCTTGTTCTCCGTGGCCTTGTCGTCTTTGACCAGAAACTCAGCCGGTGACTTGATGTTTTCATTGGCCACATCCCCCAGATCATACGCATAATGCTCTTCTGTCAGGTTGCTCGCTGTGTAGGAAAGCGCAAACACCAGTGCCGTCATCAGCAGCAGCCACCACCTGAACGACTGGTTCTGCTGGGCAAAGGAAAAAAAGGATTTGAGGAATTCGGTTTGCATGGATTCGTTTTTTAATACCCGGGCACGTACATGTGTGTCTTGTGGTGTCTGATGGGCGCTTCCGTATCCGGATATAGGGTTAACTTATTCATGTCTGGGTTTATTTATAGAAAAGTTGTCCCCTTTTCAAGAAAAAACAATCTTTTTCCCTGTTTTTTTGCGGACAATTATAAAAAACGGTTTTTATTCAGCTGGTTATATATTTCCAAAATATGACAAAAGGCTTAGCCATTGCCATTTTCAGCCTCAAATTTTTCATAGGCCTCGATTATTTTTTCCACCAGGCTGTGCCGCACCACATCTTTTTTTGAGAAAAAAACAAATTCAATCCCCTTGATGCCCTTTAACATTTCAGTGGCCTGAATCAGTCCGGAGGGCTTGCCTCCGGGAAGATCGATCTGCGTCACATCGCCGGTAATAACGGCCTTTGAGTTAAATCCGATTCGGGTGAGGAACATTTTCATTTGCTGAGAAGTGGTATTCTGGGCTTCATCCAGGATAACAAAGGAGTCGTTCAGAGTGCGGCCGCGCATGAATGCCAGCGGGGCCACTTCGATAATTTTTTTATCCATAAGACTGATAATCTTTTCAAACCGCATCATGTCATACAAGGCATCGTAAAGAGGACGCAGGTAGGGATCGACCTTTTCAGCCAGATCACCGGGTAGAAACCCCAGGGCCTCACCGGCTTCCACGGCGGGTCGGGTCAGGATGATACGGCTGACCTCGCCTTTTTTAAAGGCCGCCACTGCCATGGCCATGGCCAGATACGTTTTACCGGTACCGGCCGGCCCCACACCAAATACCATGTCATGGGTGCGGATCGCGTCAATATAGGCTTTCTGGCCCGGGCTCCGGGGGGTAATGGGCCGTTTCTTGGCGGTCACATACACGGTTTCCAGAAAAAGCGCCTTCAGGTTGATCCGGTCGTTTTCCCGCAGGGCTTTAATGGCATGATCAACGTCTGTTTCATAAATCGGATATTTTTCCTCCAGAAGGCCGTAAAGCTGATTCAGAATGTTTCTGGCCAGATCCACAGCGATGGGGTCGCCGGCAATAAACAGGGTATTGCCCCGCACATCTATTTTTACATCCAGCCGCTCCGCGATCTTCTTCAGATTGGCACCGTGCTCCCCGAACAACTGCATGGCAAGGGTAATGTCGGGGAAATCTACCTGTAGCGGGTCTTTATCTGTAATGGATGTTGCTTCCGGCATGTATTTAAAACTCCAAATGTGATGGCGTTAAAATTTTTATAATATCACGACATATGAGGTGGTTGCAAATTTCCACACATCTGTGATAAAAAATAACCCTTGCCGGCAAGATTCAGGCGCTTGTGTATGCACCTTCAGAAACGGCTTAAAATTACAATAATATATTGATATAATGCTATAAAAACAGATAAGAGCCATCAAACATGAATATCGTCGACCTGGTCATTATTGCAATTCTCTGCTTTACCACGATCCGGGGGATATTTCGTGGGCTCAGCAGCGAGCTTGCCTCGATTATCGGCGTGATGGGCGCATTCTATGCCGCCTTTCTCTTTTATCCGCAGGTCGCGGAAATGCTGCCCCACCATATTCCCCCGGGGACGGTTGCCGATGTTATCAGTTTTGCCCTGATTTTTCTGGCGGTGTTTGTCACCATCAGTATTCTCGGAATGCTGGTAAAATTCGCCCTGGGCATTGTTATGCTCGGCTGGGTGGACCGGGTGCTGGGCGGCATATTCGGCACCCTGAAGGGAGTCCTGTTCGTATCGGTATTGCTGTTTCTGATCACTACTGTGGGATCTTCTTCAATTCCCGCAGTTGAACGGTCAACTCTCTGTAAATATACCGGTATTTTTGCAGAAGGCATGGCCGACGCCGTCCCCGAAGAGATGCCGAGAAGTTTCTCGGACCTGGTGCCGGATGAACTGAAAAACCGTATTAAAAAGATCAAGGAGCGGATTTGGCGATAACAGCAGAGACTGGCACGCAGTTCACGCAACTGGAGCGGCTGACCCATATCATTGAAACCTTAAGGAGCGAAAACGGCTGTCCCTGGGACCGAAAGCAGACCCCGCGGTCCATGATTATCTACCTGATTGAAGAAATGTATGAGCTGGCGGACGCCATCGAACTGGCCGATGACAGCGAGACATGCGAAGAACTGGGGGATGTACTGTTTCATATTTTGTTTATCGCAAATATCTTCAAAGAAAAGGACATGTTCGATATTGAAGATGTGGCCGGCGTGGTGGCCGATAAAATGGTGCGGCGGCATCCCCATGTGTTTGGTGATAAAACAGTCAAAAGCGTGGATGATGTCAAAAACCGGTGGCACAAGATCAAAAAAACAGAAAAAAACGGCAATAATAAAAAATCGGTTATGGACTCGGTGCCCCGGGGGGTTCCCGCATTGATACGGGCATACCGTCTCACCGAGAGGGCCGCCAGAGTCGGATTTGACTGGCCGGACCTGGCCGGCGTCATGGACAAGGTAAAGGAAGAATTTGCAGAGCTTGATGCCGCCATTGCCGCCGGGGATTCAACAGCCACGGCCGATGAACTGGGGGACGTGATCTTTTCCATGGTGAACCTGGCGCGGTTTCTCAAGGTTCATCCGGATACCGCGCTATGCGATGCGGTGGCCAAATTTGAGGACCGTTTCCGGTATATGGAAAAAACCCTTGCAAAATCGGGACAGACGGTTGAAGATGTGGGCCTTGAAACGCTGGACGCGTTATGGAACGAATCGAAACGGGGCCTTAAATGATTGCAATTGTGGATTATGAGGCCGGGAACCTGACAAGTGTAGCCCGCGCCCTTTCAAAGATCGGATATAAACACCAGATTACCGGCGATCCGGCAGTGATTGCCCATGCGGAACGTGTTATCTTTCCGGGCGTGGGGGCAGCCGGCGCCGCCATGGAAAGCCTGAAGCGCAGGGGGCTGGATATGGCCTTGAAGGATGTGATGGAGTCGGGCAGGCCCCTGCTGGGCATCTGCCTTGGCACTCAGGTGATCCTGGAAAGAAGCCTGGAAAACAGCGCCGATTGCCTGGGGCTGATCAAGGGCGAGGTCAGTCTATTCACTACTGATATGAAAGCCGCCGACGGCAGCCGCCTGAAAATTCCCCACATGGGGTGGAACACCATTGCTCTTCAATGCGAGCACCCCGTTTTTGCCGGTTGTCCCGAAAATGCTGAATTTTATTTTGTGCACAGCTACTATCCCGATCCGGGCGATACCGAAAGCGTGATCGCCACCACGGATTACGGGATATCCTTTGCATCGGTGATTGGATTTGAAAATCTGGTCGCGTGCCAGTTTCATCCGGAAAAAAGCGGGCGTCCCGGTCTCCGGATTCTTGAAAACTTCTGCAGGTGGCAGCCATGTTAAGTAAACGCATCATCCCCTGCCTGGATGTCCGGGACGGCCGGACCACCAAGGGCATCAAATTCAAAAACAATGTGGATATCGGTGACCCCGTGGAGATGGCAAAGCATTACTACGACGCCGGCGCCGATGAAATCGTTTTTTACGATATCACCGCATCCCATGAAAAACGCAACCTCATGATTGAGGTGGTCCGGGCGGTGGCGGAAACCATTTTTATTCCCTTTTCGGTGGGCGGCGGCATCCGAACCGTGGAAGACATGCGGGAAACCCTGCTGGCAGGCGCAGAAAAAATCAGCGTCAACTCGGCAGCGGTGAAAAATCCGGATATCATTACCGAAGGCGCCCGGCAATTCGGCAACCAGTGCGTTGTCCTGGGCATGGATGTAAAACGGGTTGAAAAAAGCAAAGCCATTCCATCGGGCTTTGAAATCGTAATCAATGGCGGACGGACCTTTATGGGCATTGATGCCGTGGAATGGGCGAAAAAAGGACAAACCCTGGGTGCAGGAGAAATCTGCCTGAACTCAATTGACGCAGATGGCGTCCGCCAGGGATACGACCTGGAGTTGACGCGCACGATCTCTGAAAACGTCACCATTCCGGTGATTGCCTCGGGTGGCGCCGGCGAGCCCGTTCATCTGTTCGACGCCCTCACGCAAGGCAGGGCTGATGCGGCGCTTATTGCGTCCATGGTGCATTACAATACTTACACCATCAGCGAGATAAAGGATTACCTGAACAATAAGGGCGTATCTATCCGAATGGAATGGTAATTACTTTACCGGACTGCACCCCGGAAACAGACGGACCGGTTCTTCGGGCACATTGGGCCGGATGCCCGCATCCCTGTAAATCGAATGGTTTCGCCGAACCAGATCCAGCACATCCCGGTATAACATAAACTGATGATCATACACCTGAACCGGGGTCACGCCGGACAACGCGCCCTTGCCGGCCGGCTTGCACGCCCCGCCCCGGTAGCAGGGCACCAGTTCCACGGCGCCGAGAAGATCGCCTTCTTCAATCAGTGAATAAGTGCCGTAGGGCACCATCTCGCCCGGTTTGTATGAAAGATAGTCCTTTCCGCGCCGTTTGAGCGAAAGATTCTCCTCGACCACCATTTTCTGTTCCTGCTGCTGTTTCTCTTCTTCCTTCAGGTTTCTGAAGTCGGTGCGCGCCAGGCCCTTGAAATAACATAACCGTTCAATGGTAATTTCATTGGTTTTATCGGAAAAGGCAATAATATTCGGATCCCGATACACCAGATCGTAATCACCCCGGACAATGGGGAATTGATAGGACACCATGTAATCTGTGTTGGTTTTCTTTCCCATATCCGCCGGACCGGGCTGAGAACTGTATTTCAGCATTTCAAAAAACCGGATGATCTGTCCCACATGAATCAATCGTTCCTTTCCTGCCTGTAATCCGGGAAACAGGCTGGCATAATAGGCCATGTACATCACATTGATGGGATTTTCCTTGTCATAATTGGTGACCCGTATATAGGCGTTTATCTGGGACGGGATGTCTGCCGCATAGAAATTCTTGAACTTCAGCGTAAGCGTTGTCAGTGTATCATTGGCGGCCTTGAACTGAGCCCTCAGGCTATTGGTCAGGGGGAAATCCACCAGCCGGCCTTCTATATTCCGGATGGGTATTGTGAAGGTGGTGCTGAGAATATCATGGTTGGTGATCAGCCGTTTGGCCATGGCAAAGTCCCCGGTCCGGAGATAGGAGTAAGCCAGCATCTGAAAAAATCTTACCTCAAGCGGAGACAGGCGCCCCTGGTGCGCTTTTTCCGGCCCCGGCGCTGCAACCGCTGCCTCCTTGAACGTAATATACTCCTCATAAAGCGAATCCAGCAACTCCTCAAAGTGGTGGAGTTCCTGAATATAGGTCTCGGCCTCATCCCGGCTCACGGCGGAACCGCTTTTGACATTATTCAGAAAAACGGGATAATCCCGTTGTGTAAACAGCTCAATGCCTTCCAGAAATACCCGGCAATCGTCATGAATGCTTTTCAGGTACGACGATTCAAGCCAGGCACCGGTGGCATCCCTGCCAAAGGCCTGGCCACCGGCCATTGTTACCATCATCAACACACACAGTAAAAAACACACACGCCTCATGGTCGGGAATCTCCTTTATAGGACAATGTCGCTGATTTTCGTTCGGCAATCCACTTATCGGCCACCCGGTGGGCATTAAACCGGGATGGAATAACCGCTTCGGGATTGGTGGGATATTTGTTATGGAAATATAAAAACAGCTTCAGGCATGAAATAGCCAGCTCTTTTTCCGGGAGCGCAAAAAACTGCTGCCAGTTTTCTTCTCCGTATGTGAGCGCCACCTTCTCACAGGGCGTGAGAAATGCCTGTTTGGCATGATACATGGCCAAAGACTCGTCAAAAGCCGGCAGTTTTCGGGAATACAGCATGGCGAGGGATTTGTGAATCACAGCGGCAAACCGCCAATTGTCGTTGGACTTTGCAATCAGCCTCGAACACAGCGCATCAGCCATATCCCTGTATCGCCAGAAGCCGTCATAAAGACCGGAACGGTTTTTGGTATCCAGAATACTGGCCAGCAGGTAGGCGGTTGTCAAGCGGGATGACCGGGCAAACTCCGTGCCCACATAGGTTTCATTACCAGCTATCCGGGTGGCGCGCATGGCATAACCGTATAGCGTGTCCTCCATCAGATGCAGGTCGTTCAGCAGAAGACCGAACAGCACCAGTTCGTTGTAAATACGGCTGCGGTAGGGAATATTGTTCCGGATCCCGGCTGCACCGTCTTGATAAAACTCCCCGTAAAGCGCAAACAATTCATCCGGTTTAATCAGTTGGGACAGATGCCTTGCCATGAAAGGCCCGCGACGGGCAAAAAAAACAGCCGGCAAAAAGTTGGTGTTGCTGCCGTCCCGGGCGGTTTCAACCGCATAATGGCCGTAGATAACGGTCTGATAGAGACCGGCATCCTTCTGAAGCTGGTTCAGCCGCTCAAAAAGGACCCGTGTCAGGGAGTTGTAAAAGGGCGATTCCGTATCAGGGTCAAGAATATACCGCCACAGGAAATGATAGGAGAGATAGGTCCGGTATAAGGCATAAAGGTTTTTGGCGGAAGGCGCATAAGAGGCATACCCTTCCCGGGCACTACCGTCCCTGTATCCGCGCAGATATCCCATGCTGAGCGATGCATTGGCGCCGATGTGATAGCGTTTCCACAGCTCATTCAGCCAGTTCCAGGTTTTGCGGTCATAATACCGGATCACCGCCTCGCTGGCCCCTCCCACGCCAAACGCATCATCGAGGTCATCGGCGGTTTCCAGCATGAATGTGCCGGCCAGTTTTTCACACTCAATCATCAGGGCAAGAAAACCGGCGTTCAAATACCGCTTATTATCGTTCCGAACCACATAACTGATACTGCCGGCATCCTGGTCCGCCAGAGGATCCCGCAGCTGGGGGGACGTCTCCTTCTCTTCAACTTCTTCGAAACGGGTCAATGTCTGGAGGTATAGTTGTGCCTGAAGCAGATACTGCGAAAGTTCTTTTGGCGAAATAAGCTGCTGGACAGCGATCTCTTTTATCGTACTCTGTTCTTTATGAAAATCGAGCGCATATTTTTCGTGAAGAAAGGCAAGGTAAAACAGAAAATATTCATAGGCGATATTGAATCGGAGAGACTGGGATTTTTCGTCAACATCTGATGTCTCAAGTGCCCGGGAGAGCCCTTCGATCCGTTTGGCGATAGTGGCGCTGTCACGGAACGGAAGCACCGTGTTCTCCTCAAACATGGACAGTTCGGACAGAATGGCCAGAAGCCGGTTGACACCATTTGAGGACAGGCTCTCAATGTCGCCGGCCTGAAGACGGCGCTGATACAATGCTTCAAATGCCCGCAGTCTTGATATGTTATCACAGCGGTCCTTGAGCGCAACCATGTCCGCATCTGCCGTGGCTGCCACCCCCGGCGCGCCCATCGGCAAAAGGATAAGAAAAACAATAAACAACCATTTATACATCATTGGCTCAAGTTCCCCAGGGAGCGCATTCCCTGTATCCGGTTATACAACTGCACATCCTCTTCAGTGACCAGCAATTGTATCTTTTTGCCAAGCCGATTGGCCACTTTTTTGTATAACTCAAACTGCCGTTGATAATCATCCATCTCCGTATTCTCTTTAATGATGGCTCCCACGCTGCCGTGGTCCGTATATCCGGCAACATCCGCCGCCTTCATATAGTAGTCACGGGCCAGCTCAAATCCCTTACGTGCCGTTTCTAGCGCCCGTGGTTCAAAGTTTTCTGAAGAGAGATAGGCATCGGTCAACACCCGGTAAATATCATACAGATTGTTTTCCGCATGGGACAACCTGGAGCCAAGGGGAATGCTGCCGTTGACAAATGTGGCCAGAGACCGCTCCCGTTCCCGGATTTCGCTGGTCCTGCCGCCGGCCAGCAGCTTTCTGAAGAGAAGGTTGTATCCGTTGAGCAGATTAATATGGTTCTGCGGGCTTTCCGGCGCCTGGATAAAGGCGGCTTCAAAATCCTTTAAATAGTTGGCTTCGGGGCCGGCGGCCGGAATCACGGTCTTGTCATCTCCGAACGTTTCAAACTGTATGTATTTAAAATAATAGTAAACCTCTCCCCGGTATTTGTGAAAAATATAGTTGACGCTCCCGGCCTTGGGCTCTTTACCGAAAATTTTCTCAAGGTCTCCGAAAATCCGGTCGATCTTCCCTTTGGCACTGAAAAACCGGTCCATCACGTCGGCCTGAAATACCTCTTCCTTATCAGCCATCTGACGCCAGTTGCCGGCATATGCCTTTAACGCAGCAATATCCGCCCGGCAGTCATAAAGAT
Source organism: Thermodesulfobacteriota bacterium (assembly GCA_034189905.1). Taxonomy (GTDB): domain Bacteria; phylum Desulfobacterota; class Desulfobacteria; order Desulfobacterales; family Desulfosudaceae; genus JAXHTY01. The sequence goes on along the minus strand of JAXHTY010000034.1, from coordinate 18,768 downwards.
TGGCAAAGATCCAGCCCGTTGGGCAGACTTTCAACTCCGCCAGAATGTAGTTGTAGTTCAGGCGGTCGTCAATGCGGATACCATGCCGCACCTGCTTGGTCAGCCAGGTTTCCAGGGCACTCATGATCATGATATCAATCGCCCGGTTGTCAAGCCGCAATTTATCCAGTGTCGCGTTAAACAGGTTTTCGATGCTGATCCGTGTTTCCCCCTTTTCCGCAAAAAACATCAGGGGCAGCCGGGTCCTGTAAACGGTTGCCTGCCGTTCCCATGTCTGAATAATATCGTGGGCAAAAGCATCCGCACTGGCATGCAGGGGCAGATTTTTTCTGAACCACTCATAGCTCAACAGGGCATCATGGGTCGGCACCCCCAGAAAGTAGGTAATGGTGTTTTTGATCCACCGCTGTTCCGCCGGGGCGAAAACCCGTTCCCACAACGCAGTCTCATCACCCGTATCCTTGGACACAAATGTGTCCAGATCCGCAGCAACGGAAACGGCAAACCGGAACCGCGCCAAATCAACGTCTCTCACGGACCACGGGGTTTTATCCGGGTACTGACTCAAAAAGTCAGCCGCAGAATTAAACCGCTGGCTTAAATCATCGGCCACCAGTGTCAGGTAGTAATAAAGAATCTGATAATAGTGGGGGGTTTTTGTAAACACGGCCCGATGGGGGTAAAACCCGTTTTCAAAATAGCGGATAAACCGCATCTCGTAGCGATCCCTGTGCCGAAGACAGATCTCAAAAAAGAGATAGTTAAAACCGGTTAATGAGAATTTATCCTTAAGATAATAAAGCCAGTCCACCGCACCCGGAGAAATATTTTCCGTTGAGTCTGAACACCCGGCAAGATCATAGGCGCCGTCCCATAACGCGACCATGTCCAGGTTGCCGTCTTTTTGAATACCCAGATTCATCGCCAGAAGCTGTAAAAGGGCTTCCACTACATCTTCCCCCTCCGCCTCTTTGAGATAGAGCCTGCCGAATTCGACAACCCACGCGGGCATGGCTTCCCCCACGCCCTTTACGGTCCTTTTATCCACGGCGCTGCTGTCCACTGATGCATTGGGCATTTCGAGCTGAACAGTATTCAATTCGGCATGAGCGGCCATCGGCCCCATCAGCCATATCGCGACAAAAGTGATCCAGATGGAGTGACTGATTTTATTTAATCCGTGCATGCGGTCATACCTTCCGGTAAACGTCTTTCAAGTTTTGACACCACCTCAAAGGGGATGACGGATGTTGAAAAAGAGAGGATGGGTTGATTGCCGCCGATGGCCAGCTTGCAGTCAATTCCCTTGATGGTGCAACAATAGGGGCTGAAGCGTCCGTCCATCTGTTCGGCCTTTCTGAAGATCGCCCGCTTCAGGTTTTCAATACGCATGGATTCCCCGGTAACCGTGCCGATAATCCGGATGGTAGCCGTCTTTTTCGATTGACCGGAAGACCGCTGTTCCGGAGCATTATCCGGCACCGCACCTGCAGGTACGCCGACCCTGTCCGGCAGATCGAGAATACGCCGGTCATCTCTGCTTGTTCCTGGCGCGGCGGGGGCAATGGACCTTGCCGGTCCGTCATGCCCCACCTGGATATGCCGGTCGCCGGTTGCCAGTATGGCGTGCCGGGACGGGGCTTGACCATGATCGGCCTTTTTTAAAGACCGGGCAGCAGCCGGTGCCGGCGCAATCGGCCTGAAATCCTCGGTTTTCCGACGAACGGCCCCGGAAACGGCAGGGGGTGAGGGCGTCTGTTTTTTTAACTGTTGTAAGTCCTTTTCCACCCGGGGCAGGTCCGGCTTTCCGGCCAGCCGGTACTGTTTTACGGCTTCGGCTTCCTGATTTCTGGAAATAAGACGCTGCGGTGCGGCAGACGGAGACGGAATGGATTTTTCCGGCATTCGTGCAATACGATGCGGTATCGATTCGGGCTTTTTTTTCATCACCAGGTCAGGGGCTTTCATTTCCGGGGGTTTTTCCGGTATCGGTGCCGGTTTTTCCGCGACTTCGGGTTCGGCAGGCGTTGGCTTTTCCAGGGGTTGCCGGGCCACCGGGGTGGTTTCATATCGCTCCGGCGCAACGGTTTTTGGCACTTCCTGAAGCCAGAGCACGGTGCGCCCCGATCTGGGTGTGGTAATGACGCAGGAACGGGATAACCACAGCACCAGTAATGAAGCAATCAGTCCCAGCAGGGATGGATGATACATCCAGGCCCTGCCTGAAATCTGCACACGACGGGTATAAGGCATGGCCAGGGGCATCCGGGCAGCCCCATAGCCGTAATATGTCATCAAATAAGGCCTCACCGGTCCTCCAGTGTTTGCATGCGTTCAACCGTCACCTTACGGACATCCGCCCACGTTTTTTCAATCAATGACATGGCCAGCAGCATGTCTTTGCTTAATGATATTTCATCCGGCACCAGAACGGGTTTTGCCATGCCGTTTGCCTTCATCGCCATGAGGCGTTCCGCCAGCCTGTCGGCCGTAATGCGATCACCGGGGATTTCCTGTCCGTCCGCATCCACCGCAACCAGCTGAAAAACCGGTGTTTCACCATCATCGGGTTTGTGCACCCGGATCTGATGCAGTTTAAACGAAGGGGAAAGACGGTCCACGTTCGGCCCGTCCACAACCTTTGGCAGCATCATTTCACCGATGGAAATCGGTTTCTTGCCGATGGTAGAGGCCTGTGTGAATGCAATCAGCAGAAGGAACGCCAGGTCGGCAAATGAAAAAAGCCATATGAGGTTCTGGTTCCGCCGCAGCCGCATTATTCTCCCTCCGGCCCCGGGTCCTGGTTCAGCCCCAGTTCAATCCGTTTTTTGATCAACCGGGCCAGTCCCATCTTAATCAACTCCAGCATCACAAAGAGTATCAACGCCACCAGGGTGGTGAACAATGCCGCTCCCAGCCCGATGGTGTTCAACTCGCTGCCGGGCTCCACTTTTGCCAGAAAAATCAGGATCATACCGAACACCGTACCGATAAATCCCAACGGCGGCAGAAGATTGGCGCTCATATTAATCGATTCCAGATAACGGCTTTCAAACAGGTTTTCCGCCATCTGGCGGGTGGCGTCGGCCACAAAGACAAGTCGGGAAGAATTGCTGCCATATTCCTTTTTTGCTGCGGAAAATGTCTTATAAATGACCAGCATGAGCGGGTCATCCGTATAAACCGGTCCATTGGCATGCATTTTCAGGTGCTCGGGCTTCATTTTTCGCAGCCAGCGGAAGGCTTTTACACTCCCCCACAATCCATTGAGAAAAAGAATTGCACTTGTGGTATAGACAAGATATTGAATAATACTGCTCGCCACTGTTGCATGTGACCGAAACAGATTCAGTAATATATCCATTAATTAAAATCCTAAATTATTTCAAATAAATGAAAAAGAGACAGTCATACCATAAATTTTCTTATGTATATCACCGGGTAAATAGGATGTAAAGTGAGAAATAACAACCCGTTCCGAAGCATTTGAATTTCAAATGCCCTTAAAACAATGTTTTGTAAGGGACATGACCGGCCACTTCCCTCTGGTCTGTCTTTGCATAACCTCTCTTTGCTTGACCTTCTGTCCTGCCCGCTATAAAATTAAAGTCTGTTTTATAATCATCAACATCAATGGGGGCAATTACATGGGAACCAACAACGTTTTTTTTCTGGAAGTACTGGAGTGGCTTGACGATACCGGCAAACGTTTTGTTTATCGCCTGCCCGAAGAGGGTTCGGGTGAAATTAAGTACGGCGCCCAGCTGACCGTCCGCGAAAGTCAGGCCGCGGTCTTCTTTTACCAGGGCCGGGCTGTGGGCGCATTCGGACCGGGCCGCCACACCCTGAAAACCGCCAACATTCCCCTGTTGACAAAAATTGCCAGCCTGCCCTGGGCCATGACAAGCCCGCTGCGGGCGGAAGTTTACTTTACCAATCTGAAAACCTTTACCAACCTGAAATGGGGAACGCGTGATCCCGTCGCCTTCAAGGACACCGAACTCGGGCTGGTCCGGCTGCGCGCCTTTGGCATCTTTAATGTCAGAATTGTCCAGCCGGTTCTGTTTATCAACAGTCTGGTCGGCACCCAGGGGATTTATTCCACGGAAGAGATTGAGGAATACCTGAACCGGGTGATTGTCTCCCGGTTGAACGACTACCTCGGCAGCACCGTCAAGTCTATTCTGGACCTGCCCTCCCAGTATGATGAACTGGCTGACGGCCTTTCCCTTAAGCTGAAAGAAGACTTCAGCAAGTTCGGCCTGGCCATGACAGAGATCTATATCAATTCCATCACCCCGCCGCCGGAAGTGCAGAAAGCGATTGATGACAGAAGCCGCATGGGGGTGTTTGACGACATGAACAAACTCATGCAGATGAAAGCCGCCATGGCAATGGAAAAAGCCACAGAAGGCGACGGCGGCACGGCCGATGCAGGCATGGGCATGGGGCTGGGGTTGATGCTGCCCGGCATCTTTTCCCAGTATTTCAACCCCAATCAGAATGGCGGCCAGCAGGCGCCTGAGGCGCCGGCAGCAACCGTGAGCTGCCAGGAATGCCACCACAATATACCCGTGGACGCCAAGTTCTGCCCCCAATGCGGGCATCAGCAGATTGTATTTCAGAAATGCACCAATTGCGGAAAAAATGTGACCCCGGGCGCCAACTTCTGTCCGCGGTGCGGTCATGCCACATCTGAAAAACCGGCTTCAACATTCTGCAAGTCCTGTGGCGCCGAGAATCTGGCGGATGCGATTTTCTGCAACAATTGCGGTGAAAAACAATGATGGCAAAATAAAGAATCCTGATCCAGAGGACCAGGCGTTGCCGGTCAAAGAACTTTTTACGAGGGTAGCGACATTAATTACGAGATAGACCATCAATGCCCCCAATGCGGAGCACCAATTGTCCTGGGAGAGGCCGACCGTTTCTTTGTATGTGAATTCTGCCGGGTCCGGTCCTGTATTTCTCAGAAAGGATATTTCCGGTACCTGTTTTCGCCGTCCCCTGATGTACCGGCAAGCAAAGAGGTTTTTTACGCCCCCTACTGGCGGTTCAAGGGGACGCTTTTTTCATGCAGCATTGAGAAGGGCATCGACCATCGATTCATGGATGTCAGCCATCTGGCCATGGTTGAACACACCACACTTTTTCCCTCGACCCTGGGGTTTCGTTCCCAGGTGCTTCGGCTGCAACTGGTCTCGGCTGAAAACACGGGCAATTTTCTTCGCCCAAAAGGTTTCAGGGAAACCATGGACATATTTAACAAACAGTTCAACGCACACCGAAAGAATGATCCCGCGATCCATCAGGACTATATCGGAGAAACCGCCAGCCTGATTTATTCACCGTTTTATCTGGACGGCCGGCAGCTTGTGGATGCGGTGTTAAACGAAGACACCAGCGCAAGACTTTCCGACGACCTGGACATGGATGAATTGGATACCTGCCGGCCGGAACGGGAAACGCTTTTTTTGCCGGGCCTGTGCCCGGCCTGTGGATGGGATTTGACCGGCGACCGGGAATCCCTGGCCCTGGTCTGCCGCAATTGCGACACACTCTGGCGTGCAAGGGGAGACACCCTCAAGCAGATCAGATACGGACGGGTGGAAACAAAAGACACGGATGCCCTGCTCATGCCATTCTGGCGGATAGAGGCCGGCGTATCAGGAATCGAACTGGCAACCTACGCCGATCTGGTCAAGGTCGCCAACCTGCCGAAAGTGCCACAGCCGGGCTGGCAGGATATCCCGTTCATGTTCTGGGCGCCGGCCTTCAAAATCACGCCTCAAATCTTTCTGCGGTTGAACCGGCAATTCACATTTGCACAACCGCAATATGAACTCACGCAAACCTTTGGGGAAGCTGAGATGCATCCCATCACACTGCCGGTCACCGAAGCGGTGGAAAGCCTGAAAATCACCATGGCCGCCATCCTTCGTCCCCCCAAAAAAATGCTGCCGCTGCTGCCGGATATCGCCATCAAACCCACTGCCATTCGGCTGGTGTTGGTCCCGTTTTCCCGGCGCCATCATGACCTGTTCAACGCGGATCTGAATGTGAGCATCAACAAGAATACCCTGGCGCATGCGGCCAATCTGTAATGAAATCAAATTGACCGCAGGAAATTCTCAATGGCCGAATTCACGGCTTCGGGCAGCTCCATGGGCAGGAGATGCCCTGCATCGGGGATGATTTCCAGCCGGGCGTCGGGGATGGCACTTGCCAGAAAATCTGAATATTTGGTCGGGGTTGTCAGGTCATCCGCACCGCAAAGCACCAGCACCGGCACCTTGATTTCTGACAGTTTTTCCATCACATCAAAGCCGTTACAGGCGGCAAAATCATTATAGGCCACTGTGGGGCCGCATGCCATGGCCTCATGAACCGCTTTACGGAGCGCCTCGGTCCTGTTTTTCTGGTGGATGCCGCCGGCTAACATGAAATCCGGAAACTTTTCAAATGTGGTCTCAATGGTTTCAAATATCAGTGGCAAAACCTTGAGCCGGGCACCCGTGGCAATCAGAATCGCCGCCGGAAAGCGGTCCGGATATTGGATCAGAAGATGCTGGACAATGGCACCGCCCATACTGTGACCGCATAACACCGGTGCCGGGAACGACTGCGCATCGACAAACGCCTTCACCGTTGCCGCATAATCTGATATTTCCCGGCAACCTGCCCCGCTGTGGTCGCCATGGCCGGGGAGGTCCACGGCCATGGCATTCCAATGGCTCCCGATCGCATCGACCTGATACTGCCAGAACGATTTTGACATGGTCGCACCATGAACAAATACAATGGTCTGCTTCCCCTGGAGCGGAGGCGATGGCTTCTCGATAAAAGGAAGATCACGTGCTGGTATCATACACCCACCTTTCGCAGAAATGGTGAACACTGGACATTGACCTGAATCGCTTTCATATGCTATAATACATCAATATTTTTATTCTTCCACCCTTCTTATCCAAAAGATGCAAAAAACATGACCCCCGTCGACATTACTGCCAACAGCAGTGAGGCGTCACCTGAAAAATGCCCGGTTTCCGGGCTTCCGGTGCTGTCTCGGCCTGAATGGACCGACATTCAGGTTGACGAAACCTATAGCGTCACGTTTAAGTTTATCGGAAACCAGATCCTGTTTGTTTTACCCAAAGGCGATCCGGGTGAATGGGGAATGAAACGGCTGTTTGAGGCCCGGGCGGAAGTCCTTGAGCAGCTTATCGGCCCCAAGGACAATTATGTAGAAATCCGCGACTTCTCCGGGGTCAATGTTTCCCGGAGCCCCAAAAACGCCCGCATTCAGATGGTGGAAGGGTTCCGGTCGGATCTGGCCCGGCTGCTCGGGTTTATTGGCTTCAATATTCCCCGCACCATCCAACTGGGCTTACAGGTCGGCATCAAATTATACCAGCCCCCCGTTTATATCAACCTGACAAACTCTTATAAAGCTGCCGTTTCTGAAGCACTACGCCTGATTCAAAAAAACGATGCCGGGATTAAACGTTACATCCATTCAACCATGACAAAAGACGACTGGTCGCTTCAATTTTCGAACGGCGCTTCCAGCAATTTTGAAGTAATAAACGACAATATTCTTTATGGTCAGTGCGCCGGCATTCTGACAATTGATCAGGCAATACAGGCCACGGCTGTCATGCGCGAGATCGCATCATATATTATCAGCCAGCAACGAAAGTATTATATTATTTCTGACTTGCGTTGTCGGGAGCGGACCTCATGGGCAGCCAGAAAAACGTTTATTCAGAACATAACAACCTTATATGATGAATATCCTTTCGAACTCCTGGTGTTCTGCGATAACAGCCGTCGCTTCTGGAACCTGGACAACCTGAGGAGACCGTTTTTCTCTTTCCCCACCGACACGGTCCGTGACATGACAGAGGCAATGGTACTCATTCAGAGCCATGAGCGTCAAACCATCAATGCCTCATGGGAAGGGCAACAGAAAACGATTTTATACACCAAGACCGCTATAGAACAATATGCCGAGGAATTGCGACATTATCTGGGGCTCATCAACTGGGAGGTGGAGGGAATCCACCATACGCGTAACACGCCGCCCGACCATCCCTTTGGCAATTTTTTCGATGCCATAGACCTGATAAAAGGCGATCTGGATGAACTGCTCTTCAACAGAAAACTGGCAGAGGCCCAACTAAGACAAAGTGAGGAGAAATACCGGACCATTATCGAAAACATTGAAGACGGGTATTACGAAACCAACCTCAAAGGCGATATCTGTTTTTTCAATAAACCCTTATGCCGGATTCTGGGGTATACTCCGGATGAGATAGCAGGGCTCAACTATACAAAATACATGAGCCGGGAGGTGGCCGGGCGTATTTATAAAACCTTTAACAAGGTTTTTAAAACCGGGAAACCGGTTAGTAAGTTTGTTCACGAAATAACCCGAAAAGACGGCACCCAACGCTATGTGGATGTCTCCATCTCTCTGATCAAGGACAAGGAAGGAGAAATAACCGGCTTTCGCGGGATCATGCGTGACGTCACCAGGCAGCAGCAGACAGATGAAGCGCTCAGGGCAGCCATACAGGCGGCTGAAGATGCCAGCCAGGCAAAGTCCGATTTTCTGGCAAACATCAGCCATGAACTGCGAACCCCTATGAACGGTATCATGGGGATGATGGGTTTTCTGCTCGAATCGGAACTGGACAATGAACAGAGAGACTTTGCCGAGGCTGCCTATGAAGGCGCAAAGCGTATGATGAACATTGTCAACGACCTGCTGGACTTCTCAAAGCTGGAGAACAAGAAACTTCTGTTGTGCGCGAATCAAGTAAGCATATCCTCTGTGGTCAGCAGTGCTGCAGCAGATGCCGCAAAAGATGCCGCAAAAAAAGGGGTTGAGTTCATATTTCACTACGATCCGGATATCCCCGATCAACTGGTCGGTGATCCAGACCGCATCAAGCAGATCCTTTTGAACCTCCTGAACAATGCCATCAAGTTCACATCGGCCGGATCGGTGGATCTGACCTGCACGTGCGTGGATCAGACAGATACCGCTGCAACGCTTTGCATTACTGTCCGGGATACGGGTATCGGCATTCCCGACGGTGACATCGACCGGTTGTTTGAATCCTTTACCCAGTTCGATGCCTCCCTCACCCGGCCTTACGACGGCGCCGGTCTCGGCCTGCCCATCACCCGTCAACTGGTGGAGATGATGGGCGGCACGATTCAGGTGGAAAGCCGGGAAAACAAAGGCACAACCTTTACCTGTACGATGGTGCTGGAGAAGGCAGCGGGGACCAGCGAGAACACATAGCCTTCGGTCCGGTATTCCCGTCACAAAAAATCTTACACCACCGCTTATTTTACGATCAGATCTCTTGAATTGATATTATATCCGATAAGAACAGCATGCCCATCCTTAATTTAGAAAACAATCACCGTAAGTGTCACAACCACCACTGCCAATACAGCAGATACCATCATCAAACGGCAGGCCCGGGGAATGTGTTGGGGGGTGACATCGTCGTTCCCTTCGCCGATACAGGGTTTTTCAATCCTGACGCCGTGATAGATGTTCGGGCCGCCGAACCAGACAGACAAAGCACCGGCAAAGGCCGCTTCCGGATACCCGGCATTGGGGCTGGCGTGCTTGCGTCCCTCCCGGAAGCCTGTATAAAATGCCGGCCGGCCCCGTCTGAAAAGTAGAGCAGCCGCCGCGGCAATCAGAAATACCGACAACCGGGCGGGAATATAGTTGGCCGCATCGTCGATTTTTGCCGCCCCCCGACCGAACTTCATGTAGCGGTCATCCTTATATCCCACCATGGAATCCAGGGTATTGACCATCTTGTAGGCCATTGCCAGGGGGACGCCGCCGATCAACGCAAAAAATAGCGGTGAAACAACACCGTCCACCAGATTCTCGGCAACCGTCTCTACAGTTGCCCGGGCCATGGCCTTTTCATCCAGCACGCTCACATCACGCCCCACAATTCCCGCAAGCAGCTCCCGGGCCGGGTCCCGGTCACCTTTCTGAAATGCCCGATAGACCCCCATGGCCGCCTTTTCAAGCCCCCGGGCCGACAAACAGAAATAGAGCAGAACAGCATTGACCCCCATTCCGAACAGGGGGGATACCTGTATTGACACGGCGATAACCGCCGCAGTCAGCGCCCAGGTCGCAACAATCAGGGTAATGGCAAACAAAACACCGGCAGTTGTCAGCGATACCGGCAGATCCCGGAACCACGGCTCGAACCGTTCAATGGCCTTCCCCATCAACCGGACCGGATGGGGCCATGACAACGGGTCGGCCAGCAGATAATCTGCAACAAGCGCAAGAACAGGAATGTACCATACAGGGAGCATGATTATCAGAAACCCAGATCTTCGTTAATCAACACCAGCTTGATCCGCCCCTTTGGAAAGGCCTTTTCCGTGATCACCCAGGTATTGCAGATCCGGTCGGGACTTGAACATTCATAGCATACCCCGGTTTCTGCGCAGGGGGTTTTCTTGTCCAGCCGCATGGTGTTCACCGGTGCCGCATAATCCTTGATTCGCGCCACAGCGGCATCCACATCCGCTACAATCTTGTTGCGGCCCGCCAGGATAACAACGGCCCTGGGCCCATAAGCCATGGCGGCCACCCGGTTGCCGATCATATCCAGGTTCACCATTTTGCCGGTCTCTGTAAGCGCGTTTGTGCCGGTAATAAACAGGTCTGTCAGAAGCGCCTGCCGGCGACGCTCCAGGCTCTCCTCCCGGGGAAGCGTCTTGTCAAATGTATCCAGCACATCGATCCCTTTGACAGACTTCAGGTGATCATAAAGGCCGGTGGCGGTGAATGTCAGAGAACCGCCCCAGGCAATGCGCTTCGGCTTCTGGGCCGGCATTATGGTTTCGATCACCAGGGTTTTGGCAGCCTCTGCATTCTGCGCCACATACACCTCAAAGTTGTTGGCTTCAAAATTCTTTTTAACAGCCGCCAGCTTCTTTTCCCAATAATGCTGAATCGGGTTATCCATGGTGCCTCCTGTTCTTATAGAATTTCCTTAATCGCACCGACAAGCAATCGGTTTTGTTCCCTTAACTTCAGGGAAATCCGGATAAACCGGTCGGACAAGCTCTGAAAGTTGCCGCAGTTCCGGATCAGGATTCTCCGATCGCCCAGTTGCCCGCACACGGTTTCAGCGGAATAATCCCCGTTGAGTTGAACCAGGACAAAGGATGTTGTTGAATCAAAGAGGGTCAGACGATCACTGCCTGTAAGCTGCCCTTTCAGAAATGTCTTTTCCGCATTGAGCAGTGTCAGGGTTTCCTCTACAAAACGGTCCACCGTCTTGTCTGTCATAAGCCAGTTGACAGCCGCCTGGGCCAGGCTGTTGGTGCACCAGGGCAGATTATAGGCCTCCAGCCGCTGGATCAGATGTTCCGATGCCACGGCAAACCCGATGCGCAGGCCCGGGATGCCGAATATTTTGGACATGGAGTGCAGGACAACTATATTGTCAAACTGTGTTTCGTGCATAACCCCCTTGGGGGTATCGCCCTCCACAAACGGCAGATAGGACTCATCGATCACAAACACCACATCAGGCCTGGCCGCACAGACGGTCTTGATGATTTCCACGGACATAAACACGCCGGTGGGGTTGTTTGGATTACAGATAAACACCAGATCCGCGCCGGTGTTATCAACGGCGGAAAGAATCTGATCGGCAGAACAGGAAAAGCCGGTCTCCGGACCGGTGGTCAGGAAGGAGAGCCCTACCCCGTGCATACGGCATGCATCCGCATAATCGGCATAGGCCGGCGCCAGGATCAAGGCATGCCTGCTGCCAAAGGCAAGCGGAATGGAATAGATAAACTGGGTGGTGCCGTTTCCCGCAATCACCCGGTCTGTTTGCACACCGTATTTTTCACAAAAAGCCGTTCGAATGCCAACGGCATCCACCTCGGGCAAAGCGGTAATGCGATCAAGGCTGGCCTGCAGAAACGCAGTCAGCCCGGGCGGCGGCCCCAGGGGATTCATATTGCTGCTCATATCCACAATATCGGATGGATTGCAGCCGATCCGCCTGGCCAGTTCATATATATTTCCGCCGTGTCCGTGTATCATGAAAGAATTCTTACACCCTTAAATATTTTAGTTTAAGTGGACGGCTAACGCCCTCCGCCATATGTGTATTCTCAAATTCCCATCGGCAGATGTAGCGGAAGGCTTCACAGGCTGTGCCGCAACCATGAAAATCGTCATTCCGGTCAAGCCCTGTCAAAGGCGGGGCGAGCCCCCAAACCCATGATAATGTATAATATCAATTCTATACTGGATTCCGGCTCACGTTCCGCTTCGCTCCACTGGCCGGAATGACGGATTACGAGACAGCCTGTTCAGCCTTCCATGCTCCAAACAGGTTGCGTTGCGCCTGCAAACCCGCCGCCCTGGCATCCTGTCGGTGGGGTTCGTACCTCAACCCGACCTGCAAAAACGCCATTTTTACAAGGCAACCATCAGCACCAACCCCACCTCCGTCACCTCAATCATGGCGCCCAGCATGTCCCCGGTAATGCAGCCGATCATGCGTTTATAGAATAAAAGGGTTGCAGCGGTAATAACCGCAAACCCGGCATTCAGCCATACCATATGCCATCCGGTCAGCATTGACAGGGCGATTACCACCCCGAGCCAGCGAAAATCCGACAGACCGAGCGGTTCTTCAAAAAAAGCGCTGCCCGTTCCTTCACTGCCCCGGCCGTATTCCAGAAAGTAAAAACCGAATAAAGTCCCGCCCCGGGCATAGGCCGGTATCAACATCAGTAACAAAAACCGGTGGTGCTCAAGCGTTGTCAGGCCCGCGAATTTTGCGAGCAGACAGCAGCCAATGGCCGTGGCGCCCATGGCCCCCACCCGGCTGTCTTTCATGATCTCCAGCATTCGCTCCCGGGTCTGCCCGCCATACAACCCATCCACCGTGTCTGCCAAACCGTCTATATGCAGGGCGCCGGTGACGACAGCCAGAAACACGACATCCAGGGCCGATGCCACGGTGGTGGACCATACCCCCGCCGCCACAGCATCAAAAATCGCCAACACCAGGCCGATCAAAAGTCCGGCAGCCGGCATGGCCGATGCCACGACCCGGGGATTAAATTCACCATCTCCCGCCGGTATAATGGTAGCAAACCCCACTGCCGACCGCACCCCCTTCAGCATGCCGGATCTCCTTTCACCATAACTGGATTGCCGGCAACCATCCACACCACGCGATCCGAACAGGCAGACATGCGCTGGTTCACCAGCCCCACAAAATCCCTGAACATCCGGGCAAGGCTGTTTTCAGGTACGATCCCGCATCCCACTTCGTTGGTGACCATAATCACACTGCACGGGGCTTCCGTAATGGCCCGGCAAAGAATATCCGCCTGGGCCGCCATGGCATCCTGGGTGTTTGCGGTTTCCAGCAGATTGGTCACCCACAGGGTGAGGCAGTCAATCAGCACCACTCCGGCATCATCGTCAACCTGCGCCAGCGCGCCGGCAATATCAACCGGGCATTCCACCGTCTGCCAGTCATTCCCCCTGTCCTGCTGATGCCGGCGGACCCGGTCATGCATCTCTTCGTCAGCCGGCACACAGGTGGCAAAAAAATATTTCTTTCCGTTATAACGGGTATTGGCAAGGTCCAGGGCAAAGTTGCTTTTGCCACTTCGACACCCGCCGGTTACCAGAACGACTTCCTTCATACCAAAACCCTCTGTTCAATCAGATCCATGTTTACATGTTCTGCAAAATAATCGGCCAGCCGGTCGTACTCCCTGTTCCTGGCGGTAAGACCTGTCCGGGCCGGCACACGGGTGTTGGTCGCGCCGATATGGGTGAGCCATCGGCGAAGAATACCCGGAGCGTCGAAAAGGCCGTGCATATACGTTCCCATAACACGACCGCCATCAGATACACAGCCATCTGTATCATCACAGGCAATGGCATTCCGGCTTTTCACAAAGAAAAGGGCGGTGCCGCCTTTGCGAAGGGTTTGCCCCATATGGATCTCATACCCTTCACCCGCTTCAGTATTCCAGGTAAATTGTGACAGCGTGGTGGTCTTTGGCGCTTTCAACACGGTTTCCACAGGCAGCAGTCCCAGGCCGTCAGCTTCCGTGCGGGGGCCTTCAATACCGTCCGGGTCAAATATTTTTTTGCCCAGCATCTGGTAACCACCGCAAACGCCCAGCACATTGCCCCCTTTTTCGCAATATGATTCCAACAGGCCATTCCAGCCGGATGTCTTAAGCCATTCCAGGTCAGCCAGTGTATTTTTGGCGCCAGGCAGGATCACGGCCCGGTATGGTGCCAGGTCCGTGGGCCGGTCGATGAATTCAAGGCCGATACCGTCCGATGCGGCCAAGGGATCAAAATCCGTAAAATTGGAAATATGGGGCAGCCGGATCACGGCGATCTGGTTTGCTTCGCCGGTCGAACCCTGTCGCGGACCGCTTTGTTCAAGAACAACAGAATCCTCCTGCTCAATAACAATATCATTAAACCAGGGCAGTATACCGAAAACCGGTTTACCGGTCTGTTGGGCAATCCAGTCGGCGCCGTCCCGGAACAGCCCGATATCCCCCCGAAAGCGATTGATAATAAACCCCGCCACCCGGTCCTGAAACGCTTGCGGCAAACAGGCCAGGGTGCCGATAATCTGGGCAAATACACCGCCCCGGTGGATATCCGCCACAAGAATCACCGGTGCATCCGCATATTCAGCCGTACGGAAATTCACAAAATCGTTATCCAGCAGATTGACTTCGGCACATGACCCGGCCCCTTCAATAACCACAAGATCACAGGCCTGCCGGAGTTTATCCAGGGATTGACATGCCTGCGCAAAAAGCTCGTCCTTTTTTTTGTAATACTCGACCGCCCGGCTCGTGGCCACGGCCTTTCCCGATACCACCACCTGTGACCCGTCTTCAGTGGTGGGCTTCAGCAGCACCGGATTCATGTCCACATTCGGCGGAACCCGGGCCGCTTCGGCTTGCACAATCTGGGCCCGGCCCATTTCCAGCCCCTCGGGCGTCACCCCCGAGTTGTTGGACATGTTCTGGGCCTTGAACGGGGCAACCGATATGCCTTTGTTCACAAAATACCGGCACAGGGCCGTGGCAATGATGCTCTTGCCCACATCCGAACCGGTTCCCAGCACGGCCACACACGGGCATTTGTCCTGGCGATTATTTTTCAATGCCCGTCCTTGCGGCAACACCGTCATTAAAGTAGTGCTTGATGGCTTTCATTTCCGTTACCAGGTCAGCCCGGTCAATCACCTCTTCGGCTGCACCACGACCGGTAATCACCAGTTCGATATTGGATGGCCTGGTGTCGATCAGTTCACAAAGCGCTGCCACGGGAAAGAGGCCGCACCCCGCTGCAACGTTGGCCTCCTCCGCAATCACCACATCATAGGTTCCGGAAAAAACCGCCTCCTTGAGCCGTGCAAGCCCTTTCTGGCCGGCTTCAAACTCTTCACTGGCAGGGTTCCCCTTCACAAAACGCCCGGTGCCGTATTGTTCGATGGTGATGGCACCGGCGGCATCCGGATCGGCGTCAAGACAGTCCGCCATCTGTTTCAATGCCTTGATTTCACTGTAGTCACCGCTTTTCATAAACTGGCAGATAAAGACCCGAAAGCCCGCGCCTGCGGCCCGCATGGCAAGACCGATGGCCGCGGTTGTCTTTCCCTTGCCGTCGCCTGTGTAAACCTGAACGTAACCCTTCATTGATGATCTCTTTTTAAAAATCCGCCCCCGGAGGGGCCGGCCTGGTTTCCCCCTGAAAGGGGGGGGTGTCCAGCGCCCAATCGAAATCCCTATCCAGATCGAGCAGACGTTAAATCCGGACAAGAAAATATTAACGCTTTGTACGATACCTGCCTCACCCCTGCCGGATCATCGTCTGAATCCCGGCAATCAGGACTCTGGCCTGCCGGACCAGCACAAACACATTCAGCTCCGGCAATACATGGCCGGCAAGCCGGAAGCACGGGGCACACAGCAGAAGGACAGGGATGAACAGCAGTATCATACCGAACGCATAGGTTATCCCGTAATCCCCGGCAATCGCCCTTGATCCGGCTGCGGCGCAGACAGCCGGCCATACGATATATTGCAAAAAAACATGCCGGTCCCGGTAAAACCAGCGGTAAAAAAACAACAGGCGGATCACCGCACCAATGCCCACACACACCCCCAGGGCGGTCAGACAGAGCGTCAATGACAGGTTTATGGGCGGCTGGTTCAGGATGGTCTCAATCATGCCGGCCTTATCCGGAAAAAACCGCGCATACTGATCCCCCATGGGCAACTGCCGGTATAATCCCCACATCACCCCTGCCACATGCAGCAAAGCCGTGCAGAGCATCCAGATAAGGCATGTGCTCAACGCCAGGGTTACCAGCCGGTCGGTCAGTCCCCGGAACCAGTGAAAGGTATACCGCCGTGCCGACGGCATGATCTCCCGCCAGGCATTGCCGAATTTCTCATCCAGCATATCGGCATACCGGCCCACCCATTCTTCTATGGGATCGGCGACCTTTGCATACAGCTCACGAATAAAAAGAAACCGTTCCGGCACTTCCGGGTTGTCCGGGTCTTCCTGTTCCCGCCTTTCTTCAGCTTCAGCCGCTTTCGCAAGTTCAGCCATCCGTTTGTTATATTTTTCAATTATAACCCCGCATACCATGCAGGCGTCGTCTTCTTTCTGCTCAACACCACATTTCGGGCATGTCATCATTGGCATCATCGTCCTCCCTCTTTCAACAGAAAAACAATCCCCGATACTTGTATAAAAATAGAAAAGTTAGCAGAAACCACGGGGAAAATCAATCCAGTAACACCCATATCCATTTGCCGCCCGTGCGCATGGCGGTCTGAACAGATTGTCCCGCAAGCCGTCATCCCGGCCAGTGGAGCAAAGCGGAACGTGCGCCGGGATCCAGCATAAAAATGACCTGATTCATCTTTGCACAGCTGGAAGCTTTTTACGAACCTTCAAGAAACGTCGCCGGGCTCTTGACGCCGCCGGGCCCGCGTTTTAATACATGCGTGTAAATCATTGTGGTGCTGACATCCTTGTGGCCCAGCAGATCCTGAACGGTCCGGATATCATATCCGTCTGCCAGCAAATGGGTGGCAAAGGAATGACGAAGGGTATGAACGCTGGCGGCCTTGGCAATCCCCGCTTTTTGGACCGCGGCTTTCATGGCACGCTGCAGCACCTGCTGGCCGATATGGTGGCGCCGCACAACCCCGCTCCGGGGGTCCACCGACAGATTTGCCGACGGGAACACATACTGCCAGCCCCACTCCCGGCTTGCATTCGGATATTTCCGCGCCAGGGCTTCCGGCAGGTAAACCGCGCCATGGCCCTTTGCCAGATCCTGATCATGGAACGCTTTTACAGTTTTCAAGTGGGCCGCCAATGGATCGAAAAGAAACCCGGGAAGCAGGGTCACCCGGTCCTTGTCCCCCTTGCCGGAACGCACAATAAGGGACTGGTTGCCGAAATCAAGGTCCTTGATCCGCAACCGGACGCACTCGGTCACCCGTATGCCGCTTGCATAAATCAATTTCAACATCAGACCGTTGGTCCCCGACAGATAATCAAACACCTGTTTTATCTCATCCTTTGTCAGCACCACCGGAATGCGCGTACTCCTTTTTGCCCGTATGGTATTTCGGAAATCCCCCAGTTCCTGTCCCAGAACCTCACGGTAAAAAAACAGGAGCGCGTTGAAAGCCTGATTCTGCGTGGATGCCGTCACTTTACGTTCCACCGCCAGATATGTCAAAAACCGCCTGGCATGCTCCGGCAAAACTGCCTGAGGCGACTCTACACGGGTATGCATAAGAAACCGCCGGATCCATTCCCGGTAACTTTTTTCCGTATTGTAGGCGTAGTGACGCAATCGCATCCGGTTCAAAAAAATTTCCTTTGCCTCGGTCCACGTAGACACGGTCGGCCGGGACGCATCTTCCGGCTGACTGTTTGTAAACAAAATTTTTTTTCGCAAAAATTTCTCAATATACAAAAACACAGCCTCCCGTGCCTGGTTTACCTGCCACTGTTCACATCCCCCGGCTTCCAGAAAATCGCCGAACGCCTTCACATCGCTGTCCGACACCGCATCCAGGCTGCCTTGATAAAACTTCAAAAACCGGTCCAGCCACCCTGTATAGTATTTCACCTTATCCCGTGAAATGCTTTTGGCCTTTTGAAAAAAAGCCTGAAGGTCGTCTTTGTTCGTTCCCATGGCAACTCCTCATATTGATTATACGTCATCGTGTATAATCAATATCCCATTTTGCTGTTGACAGTTCAACAAAATAAAATATAGAGTATGAACAAATTAGGGGAAACGGACATTTTACGTCAAAACATATAATCTTTGTTGGGGCCATAACTAAGGAGCAAAATTGATCCATCGATTTTACACGAAATGCCCAGGATGTGATTCGAATATATTACTCAGATTAAGCGTAGGGAGAGATCTGGAACAACCATTTTACTACGTATGCAAAAAATGTAACTCAGCAACCCGAGGAAAATTGCAAATTTGGTACAAACCAAAACCAGATGCTAAATTGGAGTTAGCCCGCATATTTCATGACTCTGTTAAAAATGATCAAAATGGGCTCATTTTCTCTGTTAAAAGTCAAAATCTGACAAAGCGGACGCTTATATCACTCAAAACGTGATTGTGGTGGACG
>JAXHTY010000033.1:0-31205 GCA_034189905.1 Thermodesulfobacteriota bacterium | reverse complement strand
TTTCAGCCGGAGCGGGAAAAGTAGCCACCAGGAAGAAGCTGGTAGAAAGACGAAAAAAGAAATAAAATTCAATTTGTTAGTCGTGGTATGACTGCTTTAAAATGCTGGAACATCCGTTGAAGTAGAGCTCCGGGAAAAACCGTTTGGTGTACCAGGTGAATTTGGCGTCCGGCTGAGTGATGATGTAAAACTTTTTCTTTTTGATGCCCTTGATTACATGTCGGGCAATCTGCTCGGGCGTGAACCGGGTTTTGCTGAAAAAGGCGTTGGCCATCTTCCGCTGATTCTCATCCGGCGAAGTGAACTGATCCATCAGGTTGGTTTTAAAAAAGGTGGGGCAAATTACGGAAACACCGATGTTATGGGCCGCCATTTCACTGCGAAGGGTTTCGGTAATTGATATGGCCGCCGCCTTGGTGACATTGTAGCAGCCCATTTCCGGCAGCGAAGCAATACCGGCATTAGATGCCATATTGACAATATAGCCGGCGCCCTGTTCCTTGAGCAGAGGGATAAAGGCCCGGCAGCCATAGATAATACTCTTCGTATTCAGGGTCAGGATCCACTCCCATGTTTCAAGGGGTGTATTTTCGATCAGACCGGCCGCCGCAACCCCGGCATTATTCACCAGAATATCCACGCCGCCCCATAACCGCTTCACCTCTGCGGCAGCAGCCGTCAGGTCCTCGGGTTTGGTAACGTCACAAATGATTTCAACAGGCTCGCCGCCGGCATCAGATACCAGTGTGGCGGTTTCCGCGGCTCGCTCCGAATTAATCTCGGCAATGCCGATCTTCCAGCCCATTTTGGCAAATTCAACCGCCATCGCCCGCCCAAAACCCGAACCAGCGCCGGTAATCACAATCCGTTTGTTGGGAAACCGCTTCAGTAGCATATGATTCCTTTTTTGCACCCGTGAAAAGTTTACTTTGCCATCTATTCGTTTACCGCGCCCAACAAAGTACTGACAATTTTTTCATCTCTGGCCGATATCTTCCAGGAGCGACGGATAATCTCCTGATAAGAGGCCAGCGTTTTTTTATACCCTTCCGCAACCAGCTCAATACTTTCAGGTTTTTCCAGTAGCCTGGAGCGGAACAACGCCCGTTTGAATTCAATATGCTCCCGGAGCCCCTTGTCGTCGATCTGCTCCACAAAAAGGGTTACGAGCTTTTTCCGCAACGGCCGAGTGGAATTGGAGAGCAGCAGAAAAAGAAGATTGTCTGTTTTTTCCGCGATCATTTCCTGTTGAAGCAGCTCGGACGCGATCACTTTGTCTTTTTCATCTATATTTTCCAGCTCCTCGGTCAAAACATCAATGAACTGTTTGATATCCCTGGCCGTAATTCGCCGGGCCGCAAACTTTACCATCAGGGGCATGAACTCGACCCAGAAGGCCAGCACTTCATCAATAATATATTCATCAACAACAATCTCATCCTGGGCTGCTTCCTGCTGCAAAAACAACAACCGCAAAAAATCCACTCCCGCATTTTTCATATAATCTTTCACATAAATGCCGTCACCCTGGCGGATATCCAGAATATCCATGGATTCTAATTGTTTAAGGGCAATTCTAAGGGATGTACGGTCCACCTCCATTTCCCTGGCCAGCTCCCGCTCGGTGGGAAGCTTTTCCCCCGGTTTTATCTTGCTGTGAAAAATCTCCCGCATCAGCTGGTTGGCAACATATTTAAACCGCTGTTTCACGATGGGTTCTCCTATATGATTTTTAATATGGTTAACACTGTTTATGCCTTACTTGGCCTGATTGGTGAAACCAATACATCAAAAACAACTCAGAAGTCAATCTTTTTTATCGAATCCGATATGCAGGCCCCGCCACAAGAATACAAACGCAGAAATTCATAATTCAATGATCCCAATCATGATGGTCTCGTAAAAAGTCAAATTTGGAACGGCAAAGTAAAAAGTTCAAGTTCGAGGCGCGCAAATCTTGAGGAATGGAGCGTACTTAGCAGTACGTGACATGACGAAAGATGCAGCGCAACAAAGAAATTGGACTTTTTACGAAGCCGTCAATCATGCAGCAGAGCATAACACCAGGGACGACTCACCCAATTTTTTCTTGACTTTTGTTTGGGTTTGTAGTTGTAATTGGTTTAACCAATGAAGGGGGTTTAACAATCCTGAATTTTGTTTTATCTCTGATACAAGGATAAACATATCATAAAATTAAACAGTTAGGAGTTTCTAATGAGAGATGTCTACATTGTCGGGGCTCACATGATCAAGTTTGACAAGTATCTCGACAAAAGCATAAAAGAGCTATCCGCCATGACTGTAACCGGCGTGCTTAAAGATGCCGGCATGTCAAAAAAAGACATTCAGGCGTTGTGGTTTTCCAATTCCGGATGGGAACACTCCAAAGGGCAATCCTCCATACGGGCACAGGTGGCGCTCCGACCCATGGGCATTGATGCCATTCCCATGACCAATGTGGAAAACGCCTGCGCCGGGGGTTCCACGGCTTTTCACCAGGCCTGGCTGGGCGTTGCCAGCGGTCTTTACGAGACGACCATGGCCGTGGGTGCGGAAAAGTTATACAGTACCAACAAACCAATGATTTTTGCTGGTTTTCTCGGCGGTATCGACATTGAAAACTGTGTGGAGATTGCCGAAGGGCTTTCCGTATTCAGCCTGACGCCCGAAGAAAAAAAGCAGATGGAAACCTTTAAGCAGACATACCATTCAACCAACGGCGCCAAATCTCCGAAAAAGAAAAAACCCCTGAAAATAAAAGCAAAAGAGCTGAAAGACAACCTTACCGTGGCCATCATGCTGGGTGAAAAGCTGGGATATGATACCGTGAAAAAAATGCGGAAACTCTCTGCCGGTGACCATTCTCCTTTCATGGATGTTTATGGATATGCTGCGCGGCAGCACATGAAAAAATATGGCAGCACCATTGAACAACTGGCCATGATTGCCTCGAAAAGCCACTTTAACAGCACCCTGAACCCTCACGCCCAATACCGGTTCGAGGTCCCCGTGGAAAAGGTGCTTTCCGACAGAATCGTCAGCTTTCCCGTAACCCGCGCCATGTGCGCCCCCGTCGGGGACGGATCGGCATCCGCGATCCTTTGTTCGGAAGAGCGGGTGAAACAACTGGGGTTGATGGGCCAGGCCGTCAGGGTGCGGGCATCAATCCTGGGGTCCGGCAAAGCACACCCGCCCGGCTCTGATGAACCGGAGATCGGTGAACGACTGGCCAGACAGGCTTACGAGGTTTCGGGCCTGGGGCCTGAAGATGTGGATTTTGCCGAAGTACATGACGCGACCGCCTTCGGCGAACTGGTTCAGGCCGAGAACCTGGGATTCTGCCCCAAAGGCGAAGGGGGCCTGCTGGCCGAAAGGGGCGAAACCCGACTGGGCGGCAAGATTCCCATCAACACCAGTGGCGGTCTGGTCTCACGCGGCCATCCCATTGGCGCATCCGGCCTGGCCCAGATTTTTGAACTCACCACCCAGCTCAGGGGCAATGCCGGCAAGCGTCAGGTTGAAGGTGCGATGATCGGCATGGCGGAAAACGGCGGGGGCGCTTTGGGGTCTGAAGAGGCGGCAATGTGCATGCATATTCTGGAAGCCCCGGCAAAACAGTAATATAAAACGGACAGAAAACTATGGACAACAGGCTGACCCGCGGCATTCAAACACTTCGACTGACAAAAAACATTACCCTCGGCGTGGGCAGGTTTGCAGCGTGGGAGTTGAAACGGAAACGGTTTTTTTCCGATATAAAGGCACTGGCCACCAAGCAGCCCAGAGACATCTCCTGGTCGGATCTGCTGGAGGAGTGCGCGGCTGACGCGCCGAATAAAGTTTTTCTTCGCTACAATGAAGAAGAGTTTTCATACTGGCGGATGAACCGGAATGCCAACAAGGCCGCCAATCTTCTGCTGGCGGCGGGCGGCGGCAAATCAAAGGGCGTGGGTGTTTTCATGCGCAACTCGCCCCGTTTTCTGGAGGTATTTTTTGGTGCCCAGAAGGCAGGCATGTATACGGTCACCATTAATCCCGAGGCCCGTGGTGACGGGCTGGCATATATTATCAACCACAGCGATATCGAGCTGCTGGTGGTGGATGCCGAGCTTCTGGATACGATTAATGCAGTGGCGGATCAACTGGAACGTGTCTCACCCCCGAATATCATTGTAGACGATATTGAACCGGAAGCCGCAGATTACGACATTCCCGACACGATGAAGCGGTTGAGCGGTGCGGCTGCCATGCCTGCTGACCGGCCCGACATTCAGGCAAACCCGGAAGATATCTGCCTTATTATTTACACATCGGGCACCACGGGACCGCCCAAGGGAGTTGTCTACCGCTATAATACCACCGGCGTCAACCAGCTCCGGCTGGCGGGCCATTTTCTTTTAACAAAGGACGATGTTTACTATACCTACCTTTCTCTGTCCCACGGCAATGCATTGTTTATTTCAACCACCGCCACGATGGCCGCAAGAGCCACCATGGGGCTGTCCCGAAAATTTTCAGCCAGCCGCTTCTGGGACCATGTGAGGTTTTATAACGCCACAATTTTAAACACCATCGGCTCCATCGTCCCCATTCTTATGAAGCAGCCGGAAAAACCCAACGACCGGGATAATAACGTCCGTATTGTTCTTTCGGCGGCCTGCCCTGCCGACATGTGGGAGCCGTTTGAACAGCGCTTTGGCGTCACTATTTATGAAGGATATGGCGCCATTGACGGCGGCGGCAAAGGGATATTCAATTTCGGGAACGCGCCCAAGGGATCACTGGGCAAGCCCACCAGTCCGGGGGTCCGGCTTATCGACGAAAACGGCAGCGATGTACCGCCGGATGTTCCGGGCGAACTGGTATTCAAGGTGGGCAATAAGAGCAGCAGTGTCGAGTATTATAAAAATGAAGAAGCATCACAGAAAAAAATTAAGGACGGCCTGCTGTACACCGGCGATATTCTCAGGCGCGACAGCAAGGGATATTTTTATTTTGTTGGCCGCAATACCGAATCCATGCGAAAAGGCGGTGAAAACGTGTCTGCCTATGAGGTGGAACAGGTGATCATGAAGCACCCCGCCGTAGAGGAAGTAGCGGTTTACGCAGTGCCATCGGAGATGATTGAAGATGAAATCATGGCCGCCATAAAGGTGGTGGAAGACCAGACCCTTGATCCGGAAGCACTCCGCCGGTTTCTCTCAGATAAGCTGGCAAAATATGCCATTCCCCGGTATATCCGGTTTGTTGATGACTTTCCGAAAACCAATACGCATCGGATTATCAAGGCTTCCCTGGAAAAAGAGGGGATCACAGACGATACCTATGATGCTGCCAATAACAAAAATTGATGCCAAAGCAATATTTTTTTAAAAAGGATGGTCATGATAAAACGATCTGAAGTCAAGGAATGGATGGCACACGAACCCGCGTTTGACGACATCATGTGCAGCCTTCGGTCCGCGCCGCGCATTCCCCGCACCATGATCAGCGAGACCCGGAAAGTGGTGGCCATGGCCCGCAAGTTCAACAACGAGGTGGTCCGCCCCTATACACTGGAACTGGACCGGACCATTCAGCAGGACCCCGAGTTTCTTCCCTGGGAATTTGTCAAACAGGCCAATCAGCGAGGGTTTTACTCCCTGGTCATCCCCAAAATTGTGGGCGGCAAAGGGTATAATTTTCCCGCCATGAGCCATTTTCTGGAAGAGGTGGGCACTGAATGCCTGGCCATGTCCAACCTGATCGGCGTCCATTATCTCGGCGCCACCACCCTTCTGGCCACCTGGAACATGAAACTGATCAATGAGATTATCCGTCAGACCGCAGAAGGCGAAAAAACCAACGACCCCAGCCTGATCACCCTGGCCATTACGGAACCGGCCGCCGGAACAGATGTGGAAGAGGTCTCCCTTCTGGATAAGGCCAATATCACCTTTAACGCCCGACGGGAGCAGGGCGGGTATGTGCTCAACGGCACCAAGGTTTTTATCTCCAACGGCCACCTGTCAAAATGGCATGTGGTTATCGGATACGAAGATCAGAGCCGACCGTCAGAGACCATGCTGGTGGTGGTGGTGAAGACCGGCACCAAAGGGTTTTCCTTTGGCCGGAAAGAACGCAAAATGGGGCAGAAGGGGTGTCCGGCCAGTGAACTGATATTCAAAGAGTGCTTTGTACCGGATGAACACGTGGTATTTGACTCCCGGCATTCTGCGAAACTGAAGCGGCCGCCCAGGGAAACCGGCCGCCAGATCATTGAATACGTGGTGTCAGTCTCCCGCGCGGCAGTGGGTGCCTGGGGCGTGGGGGCGGCCCGTGGTGCACTGGAAAATGCCATGCAGTTTGCCATGGAAACGCATGTGGACGGCAAGCTGCTCATCAACCATGAATGGGTCCAGTGTCGCCTGGCCGAAATGTATAAAACCATGGCCCTGGCCCGGCTGGCCTACATGGAAAACAACTATGCCAACGGCCTGGACGGGGCATTTAAAATTCTTCAACTCAAGCCGCTTTACTACTTGATGAAGATTCTGCCGGCATCAATGATCGACAAATTCATCACCCCCACCCTGGGGCTGCCCTTTACCACCTGGCTGTTTCGAAAGCTGCAGATGGACTGGCAGAAAGACGAACAGATCCATCGAACCACGGGCTGGGGCTCCCTTGCCAAGGTATCCGGCACGGATGCGGGTATTCGAAACTGCCAGATGGCCCTTGAAATCATGGGTCAGGCCGGGCTTCGCCACGACCGCCGCGTAGAGAAAATACTGCGGGATTCCAAGCTGCTGCAAATATATGAAGGCACCAACCAGTTGAACCGCCTCAATATCTTTGAAAGCTTTCTCGCCAGTCACCACTCCCGAATCAAGGTATATGAACATGAATAAGATCAGTCGCTCCGAACAGAAACAGCTGCTCAATCGCGCCCCGCTGTTTGATGACGGTTTTCACAGCCTTCGCTCCGCCCCGAAACTGCCCCGGACCATGATAAAAGAGGCCCGCAAAGTTGTCGCCATTGCCAGAAAATTCACGGAAACGGTCATTCGTCCCTATGCCCTGGAACTGGACCGCACCATTCAGCAGGATCCGGATTTTCTTCCCTGGGAATTTATTAAAAAAGCCAATGAATGGGGCTTTTATTCCATGTGGATTCCGAAAATTTTCGGGGGCAAGGGATACAGCATTCCGACCCTTGCCCTCTTTTTAGAGGAAACCAGCCGCGAATGCCTTGCCATGTCCAATTTGATCGGTGTCCACTATCTGGGCGTTGGCACGCTTTTCGCCACATGGAACATCCGGCTGATCAATGAAATCCTGACGGATGTGGCCAACGGCGAAAAAACCGGGGAGCCGGTGCTGATATCCCTGGCCCATACAGAACCCGGTGCCGGCACAGACCTGGAAGAAACCGAACTCATGGACCAGGGCACAATCACCTGCCGTGCCGACCGGGTGCCCGGCGGCATCAAAATCAACGGCACCAAGGTTTTTATTTCCAGCGGCCATATGTCCAAATGGCATATGACCACCTGCTTTGAAGACCCGGAACGCCCAAGCTCAAGCGCCGTGATTGCCGCAGTAAAAACCGGTTCAGAGGGCTTTTCCTTTGGCAGAAAAGAACGCAAAATGGGACAGAAGGGGTGTCCGGCCAGTGAACTGATTTTCAAAGACTGTTTTGTTCCGGATGATTATGTGGCGGCGGATTTCAACCAGCTGAAAACCCTGAAGCGCGACATAACCCCTTCGGTCAGCCAGCTTATCGACTATATTGTGGCCACCTCCAGGGCCGGTGTGGCTGCCTGGGGGGTCGGCGCGGCCCGCGGCGCACTTGAGGACGCCCTGGCCTTTGCCATGGAAACCGAGGTGGGTGGCAAGTTGCTGGTAAACCATGAGTGGGTCCAGATCCGGCTGGCGGAAATGCATAAAAACGTCTCCCTGGCCCGGCTCTCCTATATCGAAACCAACTATGCCAACGGCCTGGAAGGCATGTTTAAAATCATCCAGTTCAAGCCTGTCTATTATATGCTGAAAACGACACCCCACTGGGCAGTGGAACGGTTTATCGCACCATTTCTCTCCCGCAGCCTGACGACCAGGGTGTTCCGGTACCTGCAAATGGACCGCCAGACCGACGACCAGATTGCCCGGACTACAGGCTGGGCGTCGCTGGCAAAAGTTTCGGGGACGGATGCGGGCATTTGCAACTGCCACCTGGCCTTGGAAATCATGGGTCAGGCCGGACTTCGCCAGGACCGGCGAACGGAAAAAATTCTCCGGGACGCCAAGCTGCTCCAGATTTATGAAGGCACCAACCAGTTGAACCGGCTGAATGTCTTCAAGTCCCTGGTGGGTCGGAACATCCCTGAAATAAAACTATTTGCGCACGAATAAGAAGGAGGGCCGTATGATTGCCGTTAAAGACAAAGAACTGAAAATGCTCGACAAAGCTGCGTCAGAGTTTGCCAAAAAACAGCTGGCGCCCGAACGGGAGGAAAACGACAAGTTCCCCTTTGGCCCCTTTTTTGATGATGTTCTTGCCAAAGCCTTTGAACTTGATTTTTTTCATATTATCCTGCCGGAATCCCTGGACGGCATGAACCAGGGAATGGCCGCCCTGTCCGTTATTTTAGACAACCTCTGCCGTGAAGACAGCAGCCTTGGCGGCATTGTTTTCACCAACAGCGCGGCCCAGCAGGTTATGCTGGAAGCCGGTGCAACCGATCTGCTGGCCGATATCGTCAGCGCGGAATCCATTAATGATTTTCTGATCGCCTTTCCGGTGTTTAACAATCCGGCGGAAGTTCCACATCTTGCAGAAGCAACGCCCGACGGCAACGGCTTTACCCTGTCCGGGAAGCTGGAATACATGGTCCTGGGCGGCATCTCCGGCCACTGCCTGGTTCCTGCAAAAATTGCCGGGCAGGACGGCTATTCATACTTTCTGGTCAACACAAAAGATAACAACGTGACGGTCAGTGACCCGGTCCTCAGCCTGGGGCTTCGGGCCTGCCCGGCCGTGGACATCGACTTTAACAACAGCAAAGCAGCCCTGGTCGGGAATCAGGGTGAAGGCGACACATATTTTACAAAAATGGCGGACCGGCTGCATGCGGCTGCCGCAGCCATGGCGGCCGGTGTCATGAAAGGCTCCTTTAACGAGGCGTTCAGTTACAGCAAAGAGCGGTTTCAGGGCGGCCAAGCCATCATCAACTGGTCGGAAATGAAAATGATGCTTTCCAACATGGCCATTGCCATTGAAAACGCCGACATGATTCTGGCCACAGCGGTCTCCGCGGTGGATAACCAGTTCCCGGGTTGGGAACGGTCTTCCCGGGCAGCGGCACTGCAAATCCAAGCCTCCGCCTGTGAACTGACAACCGACGGCATTCAGGCGCTGGGCGGGGTGGGCTACATGAAAGATTTCGGCCAGGAAAAACGATTCCGGGACGCCAAACACATCCAGGCGCTTTTGGGTATTGCGCCGATGAAACGAATCAAGTATATTGAAGCCTTGTTAAAATAATATGGATATGTCACACATTGAAAATTGGAACAAAAATATCGATACGCGTTATAGTCGGCCTTGTGATCAGCATGGGGGTGTTTTCTGTTTTCTTTTCCATTGTCATTCATCGCCAGCACCGGGATGCCGCCTTTCTTTCCATTGAGCAGTCCTTTAAAATCATCCGTGCTCAGATGGACACCACAAAAAAAGCGGTACTAGACGATGCCACTGCTGTCGCCGCCATTCAGAGTGTCGGCGAGCGCCTGCAAGTGGCTACAGCACCAGAAACAAATTCAAACATTAATACAGATAAACCCGCTTTTCTGGCACTGGCTGAAATTCTTTACCACGCACTGCAAAACAGTTCGGCTCCGGTTTTTGTTCTGCTTGACAGTGAAGGCAGACCAGCCGTATATGCTGTAAAAACAGAAGAGTCCTTTCAGCTTGGCTGCCGTTATACCGGAAAAGAAGAGAACTCGTTTTTCACAACCACCCTGCCGCTCAAAACTCCGCTTGCAGAAGCAAAATGGGAAAAAACAGACAGCCTGCCTGGCGAAATCGCCGGCATGATTGCGCCCAGTGGCCCGTTATTGAAAAGCAGCCGCTTTTATACCCGGAACAACACCCTCTATTTTGCCGCCGGCGTCCCCTGCCGTTCAACGAATGCAGCAATAGATCCGGACCAGCTTTTTGCGGGATCGGTGATGACCATTGTCAATTTTGACACCGTCTTTACACATGCCATGGCGGAGCTTACAAGAACCGACGTCAATATTTACACCCGGGAAGGTGCTTTGCTTTCAGGAACCATGGCCGACTCCCTGGACCCTGAAACAGCCGCCACCCTCATTGTCAAAAACGGGAAAGTCGTTCTTCAGCAAGTGCGGTTTGATCACGGCGGCCAATACTTTGCCGGTCTTTTGCCGATATACACAGAGTCCGAGCCGGTGGCCATTCTCTCCGCCATGATTTCCACGGATCTTGCACGAAAAAACGCCCGCCAGCTCATTCTGCTGATGATCGTTATCATCGTCTGCATCGGCTTTGTGTTTGTTCCCTTTGGTCTGTTTGCAACCCAACAGACCCTGACCAAACCCGTTCTTAAAATAGTTAGCGGACTCAAGACCATTGCCCAGGGAGAAGGCGACCTCACACGGCGGCTGGTCGTGACAACCAAAGACGAGATTGGTGATCTGGCAAAATGGTTTAACGAGCACCTTCAGAGCATGCACGCCATGATAACGGATATCAGCAGCCATGCTTCATCGCTTGATGGGTCTGCGGAAGACCTGTCCGCACTTTCCAACCAGATGGCCGGAAACACAGATGCGGTTTCCACTCAGGCGGATGCGGTATCAAGGGCGGCTGCGCAGATGAGCAACAGAATCAACTCCGTGGCGTCCGCCATGGAGGAAGGATCGGTCACTCTTGACACCATTGCCGCATCGGCAGAGGAAATGACCGCCACCATCGCTGATATTGCCCGCCACACAGGAACTGCCACCGATGTAACGGCAAAAGCGGTTGCAGAAACCCAGAATGCCTCGGCCATTGTCGATGAGTTGGGCCATGCGGCCCGGGAAATCGGTATGGTCACAGAAACCATAACGGAAATATCGGAAAAGACAAACCTGCTGGCATTAAATGCCACCATCGAAGCCGCCCGCGCCGGAGAGGCCGGCAAGGGGTTTGCTGTTGTGGCCGGCGAAATCAAGTCTCTTGCCCGCCAGACCGCTGAAGCCACCGAGCAGATTAAGCACCGTATCAGCGGCATCCAAGACTCAACCGCCGTTACTGTGGACAGCAACGAAAAAATCCTGGATGTCATCAATGAGGTCAACACCATCGTCTCCAGCATTGCCACGGCCATTGAAGAACAGTCGCAGACAACAAGGGAGATCGCCAGCAATGTGAGCCAGGCATCCCAGGCCATACAGGAAACCAGCAGCGATCTTGCCGACAGCTCCATGGTGGCGGAAAGAATCGCGGACCAGATTGCGCATGTCAACCAATCCGCCGGCGAAATGTCCCAAAGCAGCACAAATGTCAAGACCAGTGCCCGGAAACTGCGGGAACTGGCAGCACATCTGAAGGAGATGGTGGGCCGGTTTAAGGTATGACCCCCCTACTCAAACAACGCCTCATCCTCTGGCGTTGCCACCACGGTAATCAGTTTGGCCGGAACACCGCCGTAATAACCGCCGGTTTCGAGAGTTCTGTTTTTCAGCAGAATGGAATGGGCCGCGAGAAACGACTGGTCTTCCATTTGCCCGCCACACATGACAATACACCCGGACCCGATACCGCAATTGCCACCGATCCGGGTTTTTGCCAGTATACAACGGAAATCTTTTTTACCGGGGACCAGTTCAAATGAATGGCCGAACACATAAGTATATCCGCCGACCATGGTGTTATCCCCAACCTCTATCAAACATGGATCCAGCAATATGCCTTCAATGGTGACACCCCGGCCGATCTTTGCGCCGAACAGCCGCAGATGAAGCATCTTCAGCGGATAAAGCGACAACGCCACAAGTACCTGGTGGACCGGCCGGTAAATGGCCTGGGTCAACAACCACTTTTTCATATTCCGGCTTTTACGGGAATCCATGGGATAAAGGCCCGGCAGATACCGCAACCGGCAGACCCGCCAGACAAGGCCGGAGACAATTACAGCACAAATCAGCCAGAAATAAAGATCGCAGAAAAGCACCACTATCCCCACGAGCCCCGTCACACTTCCGCTTGCGAACATGGGCAGAATAAACCACCGAAAAAGCCATGCCGGCAGGGCCAAAGACAGCGTAAAAACCACTACCTGCAGAATAAAGGCCTGCATCATATGAAACACCGAATAGCGAACGATGTACCGGTCCATCTTTCCCCCCTTCGGGCTAATCATCCAACAACCTTACTTTAAATAATATTTTTGCAGATGGCAAAGTAAAAATCGGTCCCTGAAAGGGGTTCGTCGAAATCGGGATCGAACAGGCTTAGAATTTGGACAAAAAATATATATGTCTCTCACGTTTTACAGAGCAGGGTCGGGGGGGTTTTACAAAACCATCTGTTATGCGCCGATCAGGTTTTTGTCCTTCAGTATTTTTGCACACACCCTGATACACACCGAGCAGTGTTTGTACCGGGCGACATAAGGATAACATTTTTTATTGTCCATGTGGGTCACGACCGGTGAATCCTCTCGTGAAATCGGGGTTGGATAAATCGCGTTTCCCGGGCAGCTGTTGATGCACTTGCGGCATGTTTCACAAAATTCCCGGATTGCGGCCATACGATTGGGGCGGGTTTCGGGAAAGCTGGGCGCGTCCGTTGCCACGGCTGAAATCCGCAATGCCGGACCAAATCGTTCGTTGATCAGCAGACCGTGGTATCCGGGATACCCGAGCCCGGCGTTTGCAGCCAGCAAGGGATACAAAACCTGGCCCCCATAAGGAATCACTGGCTGGGCATGATATCCACTTTTCTGAAGATACAGCGCCAGATCATTAGTGGCGCGGGTCAATTTCGCATAAACCCGCATTGTTTCGGCCCCGCCGGGAAAACCGGGCGACTGGGCGATGGCATCATAATCGGTCTCCATGATCAGCACAATAATATTTGAAAACAGCATCCCCATTCCCGCAAAAACCAGCGACGGGTCCACGGTCGTATATCCGATGTCTCCCACACCGTTCTGCCGGGTCCGCTGCTCAACCGTTTTCCAGAAGTCCGCCGGCGGTGGCGGTCGGAGAAACGTTCCGGAATAATTGCTTTTCATGATTTTCAGGGATTTTTTGGAATCACCGACCATGCGTATAAAAGGGCGCATCATCACCACACTTTGTCGAACCTCCTCCATAAACGGCACCCATCCCACATAATCCCTGTATTTAATGATCTTTTCCTGCCGGACCGGCCCGCCGTCTTCAGGCAGCACTATTGATTCTTCCGGATAGGCCCGGTCAAAAATTTCAAAAAACCGGGCTTCTTTTTCAACCAGCGTCTCTTTCCACCGCTCCAGTGTCATGATGGCCGGAATCTCAAAAAGTTTTGCCAAAAAAGGGTTCGGTTTATTCACAAGCAAGCTTCTCCTGCTGCCACTCTTTTACTAAAGGTTTCCGCAAGAATGCTCAACGCCGTAAGATACTCTTTCATGGATTCGGTCCGGGACCATAGGTTCCGGATATCACCTGACGGCAGACGGCAATTTTTTATAAAAAGCCCTGCCTGGGAAGCGTCAGCATTCGCCTTCACCCGTCCCACCCGAACAGGGTGAAAACCGAATGATGCCACGTGAGACATAAAATCTTCGTTCCTTGATTCCGCAACAGTAAAGCAGAGCTCAAACTCGCCGTGAATAGCTGCCAGAAAACAGAGCAACGGGATACCCGATGTCTCTGCCAGTGTGGCAACCGAAGGGTGGACAATACCCGGCAGGTCTTCCAGGCAAATCGTCGCCCGGTTCAGTCGAAAAAGCTGATCCAGTGTGGCAATAAAACCGTCACTGGTATCCATACAGGCGGTGGCATAGGGGGCGATTATGTTCGCCGCAGCCAGTTTCGCTTCCGGCTTGTAAACAATGTCGCTTGATGCGGTCCCTTCACCGGAAAGCTGCAACAGGGCATAGGCGCCACCCATTCCTGCCGGCCCGGTGGCGTAAACATAGTCGCCGTCGGTGATGCCAATCCGTTGTTTCAGTCGCTTTTTCTCCACAATCCCGATGGCCGTGCCACCCAGAACCGGCGAACCGGTATTCAGATCTCCCCCAAGCGATCCGCACCCATGGGCCGTCAGCGCTGCACCAGCACCCTCGGTAATTTTCCCGACAAAAACATCATCCCAATCCGGCGAAATGGTGAAGGCCAGCAACATGCCCAGAGGAGTGGCGCCGGTGGCGGCCAGATCACTCAGGTTGACCACCACGGCCATCCATCCCATGAGCCAGGGATCGGAATAAAGCCCGGTTTGAATCTCCTCGGCAATACTGTCTGTGGTTGCCGCCAGATAATGCCCCTCCAGCCCGACGTCAAGAATTTCCGCATCAGATTGATGCCTGGCGTTGACCTGTGTGGGCACCCGGGGCAGCTTTTTCGCAATACGCTCGACTGCACCGTTTTCCGCTATTTCTTTTAGAAGGGCTGTCATCATTGACATACGGATAG
The DNA here is from genome assembly GCA_034189905.1 of Thermodesulfobacteriota bacterium. GTDB lineage: Bacteria > Desulfobacterota > Desulfobacteria > Desulfobacterales > Desulfosudaceae > JAXHTY01. The sequence goes on along the minus strand of JAXHTY010000033.1, from coordinate 16,529 downwards.
CGCTTCTTTTATCAGTATAAAGTGGGCGGCGGTCGTTGTTTCCACCTCGCCGTCAATTTCCAGAGCGGCGAGTCCGGCGGGAATTGCCGATGCTTTTTCCACACGCCATGAACGGGCGCCCGGCCGGCCCAGAAAACGCCCTTTACCAAAATAATAAAACGCCCCGAGAAGTTGTCGCCGGTTTAAGTTCTCAAGCAGGTTGACACACATATGGTCGCTCTGCGGGGAGACAGGTGTATCATACCGGCAGCTTCCCGTAAAATGGGGATTGATTACAACGCCCAGGTTGGTCATTTTTACCGGATGCTGCTCATTTGCCACGGTTATTGCCGCTTCAATATTTTTGTGCATCCCGATGGCCTTGATTGCTGTATAGTTGATTGCGGCCGATACACACAACGGCTTGAGCCGTCGAATCATCGCATCGCCTTTGTTGAACAACAGGTTGCCCTCGGCCACAACCCCCATACTGGCATTGACCACAAAAAAACGGCGCCGCTTTTCTTCGCCGGCATCATAAATCACCAGGCCGGCATTGTGTTTTATCGGCCGATGATCATCAATTCGCACCGGCACCCTGCCCAGACACTTATCCCTCTCAAACGGTTTGTGAAAATCATTGCTCGATCCCAGGCCGATGGCACCGAGCACAAAACGGTCCTTGTCCGCTTCGGGCTGCGCCAGGATGGCGTTGGCACAATGGCTGACCGTACCGTCACCCCCGGCTGCAATAATGGTACACTGTCCGTCTTTAGCAAAATGGCCGACCATTTCAGTGAGCCCGTTTACCGGCGAATCGACCACTTCCGGCGGTTTGCCGCCCTTTGATGATAAACGGGCCATTACCACCGGGGCCACAGCCTTCCATTTCTTTCGGGCCTGCCCGTTATTGGCATGGCTGTTCAGGATAATAATGCGCCTGGGCGGCATATCAGACCTGACTCTCCTCCGGCCGCATGAAAAGTGCGGTCTCAAAAAGACAATAATAGGCAACAAGACCCGGCCCCCACTGAGGCTGATGAGCAAACACAATGAGGCTGCAGTACAGGATAAAAGATCGCACGATCCCCGTGATCGGCCCGTGGCTTCGGGCTTCGTCCCGAATGGCATGCAGCCGGATCTGAGATATGGCATTTATGCCGCCGGTCACCAGTAATAACGCCAGAGCCCCGATACCCGTAAATCCGCCACCGATGATCGCCGGTAAAACGGCAAGCGCCGTGAAGGCAAAGGCCAGCACCGAAAGGATATCGCCGTAAACCGCGGCGGCCCGCCAGCCGAACCGCACCTGAACCGTATGATACCCGGTCTTTCGGTCAGCGGCGATATCTTTGAAATAACCACCCACCACAAAGTTGGCATAAGCAAAAAATACGGCCAGCAGCGTATAGATGAGCGGCAGGCTATCGGCACTAAAGAGCGGGGCGGGAGAAATCGCCATAAACCCCATGAGCGGCAGCAGGGCCACGATCATGGAATTCCACGGGGGGCCGCTCCACCAGTGTCGCTTGAGCGGCGTGTACAGTACCAGCCCGACAATGGCTCCCGTACAGGGCAGTACAATCAAGGGATTCAGCAGGGCAAATACCGGCAGTGTCAGCATCAGCCCTGTCAGACTCACCACGAAAACCGCTGTTTTCGATATTTCCCCTTTCACCAGAGGTCGGTAGGCTGACGAAATCGCATCGGTATCGGTCTGAAATACGTCGGTAAGGGCCTGACCCAGACCATAACCGAGAAAACAGGGGATGCCGGCAATAACCACGCTTACAATTGACGGGCTTTCGGCCATGGCCATACCTGCCAGCCCGGCGATCCCTGAGATAAACAGGAGATAGGGGCGCATATGAACCCAGTACCGTGTCCAGAAGCCGGTTGTGTATACTGGGAAAGGGACTCGCTGTTGGCCAATGGTCTGTTGATTGACTGTCATCTCGACCGGTTTTCCATCAACCCCAGGCGCTCATAAACATCGACAAAACCGTTTATCAGTCGATCCATGTCCGCTTTTGTATGGGTTGCCATTACACTGATTCTGAACCGCTGGCTGCTCGCTGGCACCGCCGGATACTCGATATGGTTGACAAAAACACCCGCCTCTTCCAACTGTCGGGAAATGGCACGAATATCGGCCTTTTCAGGAACATAAACCGGAATAATCGCAGAATCGGTATGAACATCAAAACCCGAGCTGTTCAATCCGTTGACAATATAAGCCACATTGTCCAGCAGTGCGGTCTGCAACGCCGGGTAGGCGGCCATAATATCCAGGCCGGCGAGCACCTGGGCCACCAGCAACGGCGGCGCGGCAGCCGAAAAAAAGTAGGTCTTTGCATAAAATCGCAACAGTTCGATCACCGACCGCTTTCCACTCACAAACCCGCCGGAGGACGCCAGGGCCTTGCTGAAGGTCCCCACGACCAGATCAATTTTCCCTTCAAGGCCGAATAGCTCGGCTGTTCCGCGGCCGTTTTTTCCCGTGACCCCGGTGCCATGAGCATCATCCACAATCAAAAAAGCGCCGTATCGGCGGGTCAGCTCATATACCTTGTCCAGCGGTGCCAGATCCCCGTCCATGGAGTAGACCCCCTCCACGACAACAAAAATATTAACACTTCCATCCGAGCCGGCGCGCCTCAGAGCATGTTCCAGATCTGCCATGTCATTGTGCCGGAACCGGTAGCACCGGCTTTTGGTCTGCTTAGAAGCCGAAATGATGGAGGCGTGGCATAAATTGTCCACGATAAGCGTGTCGTGTTTTCCGGCAAGTGCTGTAATCATGCCGGTATTGGCCCCGAATCCCGATGTGAACAGCAGTGTTTCTTCCCCGCCTTTCAGTTCGGCAATCCGGCGCTCAAGCAACTGGTGTAGTTCCGTTGTGCCGTTGAGCAGGGGGGGGCCTCCAAGACCAAAACCGTATTGGTCGGTATATACCGCCATTCGTTGCTGAAGCTCAGGATGGTTGGCCAGGCCCAGATAGTTGTTGGAGCCGAACATCACCAAGGGCTTAAGCTCGCCGCTGATATTATCCCGTATGGTGACATGGCTGCCGGCCGGTGACTGGACTACCCGCTTCACCGTCAACCCCTTCTGTATCTGATCTTCAAAAAACGCAAGAAATGTATCAGATCTTTCATACACCGGCACAGGCCCGATACGGTCAAAGTGGCGAAGAGAAATCGTTTTTTTGGGGTTCTTCATCTCACGCTTCATGCAATAATATTTTTTGCATCCCCTCCCAGCCATAAGCCAGAACAACAACGCTTTCATAAAGCCTTTCGGCTTGTCCTTACAGGTGTGCCGAAAAACCTTCTGATGAGAGAAGGTTGCTCGGTCCGCCAAAAACAACCCGCGCTCAACACTTTTTAAAAACACCTGACACAAAGGAGGCGCATAATCCCCTTTTTTCAATCGCGATTCTGAGCTGTCGGGTTTGCCATCGCCCGGGCTCAGCCGCATCAACAGGCATCGCCTATTGCGTGTAAAACACTATAACATGAACACGGCCTTTTCACAATGTTTAGTGCACTGTTTACAATTTACCGTTCTGGTCGGCATCTATGCCATTTGCAACAGAAGTTCAGAGTGGTTAACCAGGTTCGGATAGTTGTCGAATCTGGACAAGATCTCCCATAAAACTCTTGAACGCATAAGTCCTTGCATACACCGGAACAACCTCGGCATCGGTGACGGTCACAGCGGCGCTCCCTGGTTTAACCAACACACCGGCGTCTACCCATCCGTCAATGCTTTTGAACATCTCAAATACAAAAGGGCGAATCGAACGATTCGCCCCTCTATTTTTTAATCCCGCGCCGTCCCTGGCGGATTTTACCGCTTGGCCCTGCGCGCATTACAAACAAAGCACTGTTGATATTCATCACCTTACACCGACAGCAGATCCTTTCCGCAATGCTTACATACATTGGCACGCTGTTTAATGATTTCCGCGCAGTGCGGACACTCCCGTGTAAAAAACCGCTTGTGAATATTTTCCACAGCCTTTACCCTCGCCTCATTGATCAGCTTGTTGCCAAAGTCATGGTTCTGCAACGGCTCTATGGCCTCCAGATCGCCAATGTCACCAATCATTTCAGCGGCTTTAAGCCGTACCCGGGCCGGCTCTGTGGCATCCAGCAACATTTTCAGCACCTCAAACCAGCTTTTAGTGGTATAAAACTCCGCCAGCAGAGAAAAACCCCGCTTGGTTGCCTCCTTGAGACGCTCCTCTTCGGCCATCACTTCGTCGGTGACCACCTGCCCTGTTCCCCCCTGGCTGCTGAAAACCGGCATGGCTTCAAACTGCTCTGTAAAGGGGAAACAGATATTCCGGTAGGACGCGTGATGGCCGAAATTCTCCTCCAGGTTCTCCCAGCCGTTTTTAAAGGTGGGGCAGTCATCATTAAAACAAACATACAGGTAGGGTGATCCCCATCCCAGTCCATCGCTGAAGGTCATCGGCGGCACCTCCCAGATGGCCATCTCTTTTTCACAGTTGGGGCAACTGGGCCTTTCCTGGGCCAGCAATCGCTCAAGATATTGTTCTTTTGTCTCTATTGCCATTGTACATATATCCTTTTTATTCTGTCGCTTTGTTGTTGGTTTTTGTCAATACCAGGGCGGCCCATCCATTCTCTGTTTCGTGCCAGACGCAGTGGAACCGATCCTGAAAAAGACTCAGAAGCTGTCCGGCCGCCTCTTCTTCCATACCGGAAAAAACCGCCGCTCCATCTGGCGACAGCATTTCTATAATCCGGGCGGAAAAGGCTTTCAGCGTGGGCAACCTCAGGTTGGCCATCACCAGTGCAATGGGCGACGGTATTGCGCTGGCGGGGCTGTCCGAAACCGTAATCCGGTCGACCAACCCATTTTTTCTTATGTTTTTTCGTGCTTCGGCCCGGGCGCAGGGGTCATTGTCAATGGCCGTAACCTTCTCAACACCCAGACGGGCCGCTGTAATAGCCAGAATCCCCGATCCCGTGCCGATATCCAGACCGGTGGTGGGAAAAACCGGAAGAACCTTGCCGGTCAGCAGAAAATCAATCGCCCGAACCGATAACCGTGTGGTGGGGTGCCGGCAGTCACCAAAGGCAGCCCCCGGGGCAATACGAATTGCCACGGCATCCTCTGTCATACCGGCGTCGGAAACCATCGGCGGCAGCATCCACACGCGATCGGAGAGTTGAAATCGCCCGGCATAATTGGGCTCAAGAAAACTGATGCCGCTGTCGTTGACATATCGCAAATCGCCATCGGCTACCAGGTGGTTGATCACCTGACGGACCATGCGTGCAGGTGCATCAGGCCCGCAAAAGCGATTAAGGACATCCCGGGTGGATAGTCGCTGATGACTGGTTTTAATCGTATGTGACACCTCATCCCGCAACCATTCTGTTTCCGATCCGTCCGCCCGGGAGTGCACACTTTCATTTGTCGTGGCCCTACGCATCGTTCTTTGTTACATACCCTTCTCTCTCCAGCAACGCCTTATACCAGCAGGCAAATTCAAACATACCGATGAACCGGTCTTCATCGTTAATGATGCCCAGGCACATTTCCAGAACGCCCCGGCCATACTGATTGCTGTATTCTTCAGAGGACCGGCTTTGCAGAAACTCGCGAATCAGGGCCTGACTGGTCCGTTTTGTCTTGTCTTTCCGAATATCAATGGGATCCTTGGGTTCTTCAAAAGGGTCCCAGTTTTCATATCCTTTTTTTATTATCCGTTTCTGTGCCCTTTCGGACATGCTGTCAAAGATCGCCTCCTTACGCTGCGCCACTTCCTCTTTGGTAAAAAACGACTCTTTCATCTTCCCTGCCTCCGCCGCTCACTTACTTATCATCGGTATCGGCGTCGTCCTCGTCGTCGCCAAACCCGAAATAGGCATCATCATAATCGGTTATAATTGCCATGGAAACCGGTACCAACATTTCGCCCATCTTCTTGTACCGGGTTTTGATGTCGCTCACCAGTTCATGGGAAATCTCATACAGCTGTTTATAAATGGTGTCCATACTGATGGTGGGATAGGTCCCCCCTTCATCAAACCCGCTCTTGCCGCAGGTATGGGTCATCCCCTGAATCAGGGTGGGCACCCCGTATACCCGGCAGGTAATGGGCCGATAGTCATAAAGATCGCACATTTCCCGCACATTGAGCAGCGGGCACCGAATCCGCTCCCTGCCCATTTCCGCCAGAATGGCGACCTCGTTTTTACCCTTTTCTTGGTCTCTGAACGCCTGTTTTTTCAGCTTATAAACCTTTCGGTCGGCGATATTGGCCTTTTCCAGCATTTCGGCATCCCTGCCCAAAACATCCTGAAACTTCCGGTTCAGGTAGATAGCCTCGATGAGGGTGAGGTCGAACAGTGCATAGCAGCAATCCGTGCACCCCTTCTTGCAGCTAACCTCTGCAGGGTGCGCCGCTTTGATTTTCTCCACTATCCCGTCAACAACATTTACCAGGGCCTCATACTTGGCAAAGTATGGGGTGAAATCAAAATCCATTCATATCTCCTTTGCGTTTAACAACTTATTATTTAACATAAGGACGGAACCGGGTATGACAACCTCAAAACCGACCGAATGTTTCACGTGAAACAATTTCATTTCCCCACACAGAATTGTTGAAATATCCTGTCCAGCACCTCCTCGCCCACACGCTCTCCGGTAATTTCGCCGAGAGCATTAACAGCCTCACGAATGTCAATGGCCACAATATCCAGCGGCACTCCGTTTTCGGCCGCCGTTTCAGCCGACACAAGGGCGGTTCTGGCCCGAACGAGGGCATCCTTGTGGCGCAAATTGGGAATCGGTTCGGCCGAATCTCCGGTCGTGGTTGCATCATCCCCTGATGGCACGAGAGATAAAAGCGTCTTTTTTAACGTATTCAAGCCCTGCCGGGTTTTTGCTGAAATCCTGACACTTGAAAAGGTTTCTGTCCAGTGGCGCGGGAAAACGAATCGTTCTGCCTGCGCCAGGTCAATTTTGTTGGCCACACAAATTACCCGGTCATGGGCGATTTGCCTGAACACGGCCTCATCTGCCGGTGTAACCCCGGTGCCGGCATCCACCAGAAAAAGCACAACGTCAGCCGTCTCAATGGTATTCAGCGCCCGTTCCCGACCAATCTCCTCAATCCGATCTTCTGTTTTTTCACGAATACCGGCGGTATCGGTAAAAACCAGCGGAATGCCGTGCACGACCACCGTGCATTGAATCAGATCCCGGGTGGTGCCGGGCACCTCCGACACAATGGCCCGCTCGGCATTCGCCAACCCGTTTAAAAGCGTTGATTTACCCACATTGGGCGCGCCAGCAATAGCCACCTTCACCCCATCCTTTACATGCCAGGCCGAATCATGACGGCTAATCAATCGTTCCACAACAGGCATGACCGTTGTTTGAATCAAATGGATCAGGCTTTCGGCGTCATGATCGCCCGCGGCCTGGTCGGAAAAATCAATCGCCGCATCCACGTTGGCAAGTCCGTTAATCAATCGGCTGCGGGCGCCTCCCACTTCGGTCCGAAGCGTTCCTGCAGCCTGGCCGACGGCTGCAGCCAGCGCCGCATCGGAGCCGGCCTGAACAATATCGGCTACCGCTTCGGCCTGAGTCAGGTCCATGCGACCGTTCAAAAACGCCCGGCGGGTAAACTCACCGGGCTCGGCAAGCCTGGTTCCGTTTTCCAGTACAAGTGACAATATGGTTTTCAGGCCGAAACGTCCGCCATGAGCCTGAATTTCCGCAACATCTTCGCCGGTATACGAACGGGGGCCGGGCATGATTACCAGCATGACCTCGTCGACGATCCTGCTACCCTCGGTAATATACCCGCGGTAGAGTCTATAGGGGGAAAGTGAATGAATTCGGGACTTCATGGGTGATAATGGCAAAGAGGCATCGCCTTCACCGGGCAGAGAGAAAACACATCCGGCCACGTCAAGCGCGTCCGGACCGGAAATACGGATAATGCCGATACCGCCGGCGGCTGTGGTCGGGGTTGCAATAGCGGCGATGGTGGCGTTGTCCATGAAACACACACTTGAAGAAAATGGAATTTAAAGCAAACCCGTCCGGTTGTCAGGATTCAGGCGCTCTGTTCGTCCTGCTGCTGTTGCTTGCGCTTGACCTTTTTGCTCGGATGAATCACCACATTACGCAGATCTCCGCTGCCCACACTGCGCGTCCGTACCCGCTTGTCCTTTCGCAGGGCATCGTGAACAATTTTCCGTTCAAACGCATCAATCCGGTTGATCGTGGACGGTTTTCCGGTCTGGCGGGTTTTGTCGGCCAGTTTATTGGCCAACGCCCGGAGCGATTCTTCCCGCTTTTCCAGATACTGTTCCACATCCACCAGCACATTCACTGTCTCACCGCAAGACTTGCGGATAATTTTTTCAACCAGATGCTGAATCGCCTTCAGGGTCTTTCCCCGCTTTCCGATCAGAACCGCTGCGTTACCGCCGGTAACGGTAAACTGTACATGGTGGTTGCGCGGCTCGATGGAGACTTCCGATCCGGAAGTGATGACATCCAGTATCTTCTGCAGAGCGACTTTTCCGGCCTCAAAATCTTCTTCCTTAAATGACTGGGGGGCAGGTTCAGCATCGCTGACCGGCTCCGGCTCCGCTCCCCGGGTTTCAGCTGATACCGGAGCCTGTTTGGTTTGCTTTGGTGTCTGCTTGCGGCCCGGTTTCTTAAATGCCGGCTTTCTGGACCGGGCCTTTTTATCCGAAGGAGCAGCCGACTCCGCTTTTGCAGGGGTGCCGGTACCGGCATCTGCAAAGGTTTCATCCAACAGGCTTTGAATCGCCTCCCGGTCTTCAGCCATGGAGGAGGATTCATTTTCAGCCCCGCCATCATAATTGTTTATCTTTACTTGAATCTTCGCGTTTTTTACACCCACTAGACCAAAAATGCCGCTGGAACCCGAAGAGACCACGTCATATTCAAGCTGGTCTTCGGGTATGTTCAACTCGCGGCTTGCATTTCTTACTGCGGCATCGACATTTTTTCCTTCAAATTCAGACGAAGACGCCATAAAAACACCTCCAGTTCTTAAGTGTTTTGTTTTGTGACCATGTACTGCTGGGCAATGGAAACCACATTGTTCACCAGCCAATAGAGCACCAGCCCGGAGGGAAAGTTGACAAAGATAACCGTAAGCATGATGGGCATCAGCATCATGATTTTCGCTTGTGACGGATCTCCGGGGGTGGGCTGCAGCTTCTGCTGTAGGAACATGGTTGCTCCCATGATCAGGGTCAACACAGGAATGCCGATGGGCGGCTGCATGACGGGAAGATTAATATCAAAGGCAAACAGCCGGTCCGGGGCCGACAGGTCGTCAATCCAGAAAAAAAACGGGGCATGACGCAGCTCAATGGCCTGGTAGAGCATACGGTAAAAAGCCAGAAACACGGGAATCTGCACCAGAATCGGCAGACATCCGCCAAGGGGGTTGATCTTGTAAGTCTTGTACAGCCCCATCATCTCTTCATTCATTCGCTTTTTATCATCTTTGTATTTTTCCCGGATCTCCGTCATTAGCGGCTGAAGTTTTTTCATTTCCCCCATGGACTTGTAGCTCTTGTTGCCCAGCGGCCAGAAAATAATTTTAAAAATCATGGTAAGAATGATAATTGCGATGCCATAATTGGGAATAAAACGGTAAATCTGGTTCATCAGCCACAGGCAGGGCTTGGCAATAAAATCAAAAAAACCGAAATTCACTGCCCGGTCCAGACCAAACCCCACCGACCGGAGCGTGTGAACGCTTTTGGGACCCATAAATACCTTGAATTGATAGGTCTTCATGGTATCGGGCGCGATGCTCCCGGCCGGGGTCACATACGCCGCCCGAACAACTTTTTCCGCCGGGGTGTAGTCCATTTCCATGGCCGCGGCCCGGTCTGCCGGTGCAATATCATCTGCTCCCATGGGAATGATGCCGGACATGAAATACCGGTTTTGAATGGACACCCAGCGGATATTACCCTCGACCTTCGGCTGCTCCTCGATCTTTTTGATTTTGACCTGCTCCAGCTGTTTGCCCAGCAGCGCGCTGGGGCCTTCAAAAACAAACCGGCTTCCCTGGTCTTCAAAATGACGGGACAGAAAAACCGACAAATCACCGTTTACCGGACCTGAAGATCCGTTTTTAACGCTCACGGCAAGATCGATAACATAGCTGTCCGGTGAAAAGGTATATTTCTTTTCAACGATCACCCCGCTCTTATCAACATGGGTAAACGTCACCGACTGATCACGATGACGCACCTGAATCCGCTCCGGAATTTGCCGGTCGTCTGCATTCAGTACATACAATCCATTCTGAATACCGGAAAGGCCGCTGCCCGTCAGGTCTGCCTGAAGGGTTCCCATTGGATTATGCTCGGCAGACACGAGATTTTTCAGCGGTGAGTCCGTCGTATTTTCTTCCCTGTAGTTTTTCAACACCAGGCTGGTGACGCTGGCCCCTCTTTCGGAAAGCGTGGCCGTAAACAGGTCGGTTTCCACCAGGACTGTATCCGCAGATTCATCCTGCACCGGCACTGCTTCTTTTTTTTCAAATGTCTTGGCGGCAGTATCGGCAGCAGGTTCGCGGGGCCCTTGCTGGCTTTCAGTGACCTGCGGTGGTGGGGTTTCAACCCCCTGCCGGGGCTGGTTCGGGGGCGTTTTGGGGTGATCCGGCATAAAGAAGAAGTCCCAGATAAGAAACACCAGGATCGATAATACCACTGCAAGCACCATCCGAATTTGATCCATAATATCAATTCCTTGTTCTGACTTAAGGCCTGGTCAAAGGGCGCAGAAAGACCGTTGCGCGACAACTGTCACATGGTTTGCAAAGGGACGAACCTGGCGGGTCAGGGAACCGGATCATAACCACCGGGATGAAACGGGTGGCATTTGGCAATGCGCCTGACGGCAAGCCACAGGCCCTTTACAGTGCCGTGTCGCTTTACCGCTGTATAGGCATATTGGGAACAGGTGGGATAAAACCGGCATGCGGGTCCGACCATTGGAGATATGGCCAGCTGGTAAAAACGGATACCTGTTATAACGACGTATTTGATGACAACACCTTGTTTGCTTTATCAAAAGTTTCATCCAGTGATGTATTTAAAACACCGGAGGAAACATCTGCTGCCTTTTTTTTGGCAATAATGTTAATATCCCAGAAACCTGAAAGTTTTTGCCTGTTCTGCCTGAAATGCTCTCTTACAATCCGTTTGATCCGGTTGCGCGTAACCGCGCCGCCAACTTTTTTAGTAACCGTCACGCCGAGCCGGTGTCTGTTCAGGGTATTTTTCCTGAACCCTGCGACAAAACATGAAGAATGGATTTTTTTTCCGGCGTCTATGGTCTGAAGAAATTCCCTGCGCTTTAGCAGTCGATCGGTTTTCTTGAAGGTATAATCTGACACATTGCTACCGGTAAGCGCTTAATTAAATATGATGGCTCTCCCATTACCCCTGGTTAAAAGAACACATCCGGAAATATATCGCAGGTTTAATTGTTTGACGGCTTGCTGGCTCCGACTGTCGGCGGTTATGACAACCTTGGCTTTCATAGCCAAATGCAACACCAAGTGCAACAATAGATCAGTTGTTAAACGGCCAACCGCTTTCTCCCTTTTGCTCGCCTCCTTTTAATAACATTACGTCCCTGTTTTGTGGCCATACGTTTTCTAAATCCGTGTTTTCTGGCCCGTTTCAAGTTGCTTGGCTGATACGTTCGTTTCATGATTTAACACCTTCTTTTGCCTATTTACCCCGTCTGTTTCCCGGGGAATCGAAAATTGCGGTTTAATTTTAACCTGAACATAAAACACCATAACACCCTAAAAGTCAAGAAAAAAATCCTGGCCCCGAGGACCGGTCTTTGGTTTCTTCCTGAAAGGGGTGTCGTCTAAATCGAAATCCAGATCGGAATCGGGACCGCTATCGTATTTACAGAATTTCCTCGATCTCAAACTGCTCGATATGAAACTTGGGCATGGGATAGATAATGATCTGGCGGCGCAGCTCTTTTTCCAGGGCGTTGATCACATCGTTTTCCTCCCCGTGAAGCAGCTGGGCAATATCCGGATGCACCTTTACGGTCAGTTTTTCGCCGGTAATATCCTCGGATTCCCGCAAAACCTCCCGGTATATGTTGTAACAGATCGTCTTTTGGGACAAGAGATACCCGTCCCCATCGCAATAGAGACAGGGCTCACAGAGCATGCGGGAAACAGAATTGCGGGTCCGCTTGCGGGTCATCTGTATCAGCCCCAGCTCGGAAAAGGGCAGCACAGAGGTCTTGTTTTTGTCCTTTTCCAGAAACTCCTTCAGCGCATTAAAAACTTTGTCTCTGTTGGATGCCCGGGCCATATCGATAAAATCGATGATGATGATGCCCCCCAGGTTTCGCAGCCGGATCTGATAGGCGATCTCCCGCGCCGCCTCCAGGTTGGTTTTGAACACCGTCTCCTCAAAGTTGTGTTTTCCAACATAACTACCTGTATTTACATCGATTACCACCAAGGCCTCGGTAGGCTCAATAATGATGTATCCCCCGGATTTCAACCACACCTTTTTCTTGAGCGCCCGTGAGAGGTCCCCTTCAATATTATATGCATCAAAGATGGGCTCCTTTCCGGTAAATCTGACCACCGATGTCTTCATGCGGGGCATGATATCGTTCAAAAAGTTGGAAATCTCCCGGTACACATCATCGGAATCCACCACCACACGGTCTGCTTCATGGGTCAGATAATCCCGCACGGCCCGCAGAGAAACGGTCATATCGCGGTGGAGCAGAGACGGAGCCCCGGAATTGGCATACCTGTGCTGAATCTTCTCCCACAAATTCTCCAGCAGGGCCATCTCTTTTTCAAGCTGATCCCTGCTGATACCCTCAGCTGCGGTGCGCACAATAAATCCTGTGCCTTCCTTTCGAACCGACAGCACCATCTCCTTCAGCCGGGTGCGCTCGGCTTCATCCACAATACGCTTGGAAACACCGACATGGTCCACCGTGGGCATCAGCACCAGAAACCGTCCCGGCAGGGAAACCCGGGTGGTGACGCGCGCGCCCTTGCTGCCGATGGGCGACTTGGCCACCTGCACGAGCATTTCCTGACCTTCGGCAATAATCTCGCTGATATTGACCTGCTCCTCGGTGGCGGGTTCAATGGCCGACTCGAATCCGGATTCGATATCCTCCTCTATGGCCTTTTCTTCCTCGGTTTCATTCTCGTTGAAGATGGTTTCATACTCTTTGGTGGATTCCGGAAACACATCAGTCACATAGATAAACGCGGCCTGCTGAAGCCCGATATCCACAAACGCCGCCTGCATGCCGGGCAGCACCCGGTGCACCCGGCCCTTGTAGACATTGCCCGAAATATTGAGATGATTCCCACGCTCCATGAAGAACTCCACCACGGTCCCATCTTCAAGAAGCGCCACACGGGTCTCTCTGTTTGTTGCGTTGATGATCAGTTCCTTGGACATAGGCCTCCCGCGCTGTTGATGATGGATTTTATCATACCATATCAGTCCGTCAAATGCTCTGAAAAATTTCGCTTTTTTACGATACGAAGGGATTTTAAGGCAGTTTCATCCAGGTCAAACACAAACCCTGCGACCTGATCCGGTCGCACACCCTGACCGGGCAGAGATGAGATTTCCATGATCAGGCAAACGGGATCTGCCACTTCTATACGAGTCAGCACCTGTGACAGGTCCACGGACTTTTCTTTCCCCTTTTTCCCGGCAATGTGAAGCACTTTCCGGTCAGAAGACAAAAATGCCTCAAGTTTGGACACGTCAAACATCGGTGACGTGCCGGACAGTTCGTATGCCGCACGCTTTGATGAGGGCGTCCGTCGGGATTTTGGGGGCGCAATCCGGGCAGCGATCACATCGATGCCCGCCGGCAGCACGACATTTAATGCATCCGCGACCATATCCGGTTTTTCCGGACGGGCCAGGGAAAGCCATAGCCGCTCGCACTCGCTTTCCATACCCACGGGCAGGGGATCGGAAAAAGATATTCTCGGCTTGGGATGAAACCCCTCGGAAAACTTGACGGCCAATCCGGCCCGGTGTATCGCCCGGGTAAAGACCTGAACAAATTCCAGGTGCCCGAAAAACCGTGCCACCCCTTTTTTGGTATATTCCACCTCAAGGGTTGCCGCAGGCTCATCAGAAACCGGCCGGCCGGGTTTCTGGCCGGTGGTTTGAATCTGAACGCCTTGGGCAAGCCGGGGCTGAATCTTATCAAAATCGCAGATGCCGCAATTCTGGCACTCCCCGTCCCGACAATCCCCGGTCAGTTCGACATTCAGTGCTTTTTCCCGCTCAGTAAGAAGAAAATCCCGGCTGATGCCTGCGAAAATATGGTCCCATGGCAGGGGCTCACTCACATCCCGCTGCCGCGTGGTATAAAAATCAAAGTCAATGCCGCACGCTTCCGCCGCAGCCTGCCATTTGGCAAAATCAAAGCTGTCGCTCCACCCGTCAAACCGGCAGCCCTTGCGATATGCCGTTTCTACCAGACGCGACAACCGGCGGTCCCCCCTGGCAAACACACCTTCCAGCAGGCTCGCATCCGGGTTCTGCCACTTGAACCCGATGCGGCGCGACTCCAGCCGGTCCTTTAGATAAAAGAGCCGATCCCTGGCCTGTTCCCTTGTTAACTGGGGCTCCCATTGAAACGGGGTATGGGGCTTAGGGATAAATGCGGCCACACTGACATTGATATTGTTCTTTTTGCCGGCAACACCCTTGATCCGGGTCATCCGCTGCACCAGCGACACGATCCCGTCCACCTCTTCATCCGTCTCCGTAGGCAGTCCCACCATAAAATAAAATTTTATCAACCGCCAGCCCAGAGAAAACGCATTCCCTACGGTCTGTGCAATCGCCTCCTCGGTAATGTTCTTATTAATCACATCCCGCAACCGCTGGGTCCCGGCCTCGGGGGCAATGGTAAATCCGGTCTTGCGCACCTGCTGAATCAGGGTCATGTCTTTTTCCGTTAACGACCCGGCCCGGAAAGAGGGAATGGACACCGCAATATTTCTGGCCTGGTAAGTCTCCAGAAACCGGTTCATCAGGGCATCAAGGCAGGAATAGTCCCCGGTGCTCAGGGACAGAAAGGAAACATCATCATATCCCGTGGCAGCCAGCGCGGTTTCCGCGGAATGCAGGATGGTGTCGACATTCCGCTCCCGAACCGGCCGGTAAATCATGCCGGCCTGGCAGAACCGGCACCCCCGGGCGCACCCCCGGGAAATCTCCAGGCGCAGCCGGTCGTGCACGGGCCGGCCATACGGCACCACCGGCGCATCCGGAAAATCTTCGGCCCGAAGCACCGGCTCAACCGCCCGCTCAACAGATGTGTAGTCGTCAAACATCGGCGTTGTCTGCTGAAACCCGCTGGCATCATACGACACGCAAAAAAAAGACGGCACATACACACCGCGCAAACCCGACCACGCCTTTAACACCGCCCCCCGGTCGTAATGCTCGCCCCTGGCCTTGAATTCGCGCCAGATCCGGCACATCTCCCGCACCACAGTCTCGCCGTCGCCGACCACCATGGCATCAAAAAAGTCCGCCATGGGCTCGGGGTTGAATGTGCACGGCCCCCCGGCAATCACCAAGGGATGGGTCTCGTTGCGGTCTGCCGCATAAAAAGGAATCCCGGAAAGATCCAGCAGGGTCAGCACATTGGTGTAGTTCAGCTCATACAGCAGGGACATGCCCACAATATCAAACTGGTTCAGCGGGGTGCCCGACTCCAGGGAAACCATGGGCAGTCCGGCATCACGCAGTTGCGCCTCCATGTCCAGCCCCGGGGAAAAGACCCGCTCTGCCCAAATGGCCTTGTCTTTATTTAAAATATGGTACAGGATCTGCAACCCGAAATGAGAGGTGCCGATTTCGTAAATATCGGGAAAGCAGAGAGCCATGCGCAGGTCCACCTGTAACGGATCCTTATGAATGGTGTTGACCTCCGTGCCCAGGTAACTGCCCGGCTTTCGCACAAACGGCAGAATGTCTTGTATGGACTCAAATTTCATGGTATTCGAGAGGTTTAGTATAATTTTTATTTCCGGTTTGTTGTTTGAACCGGTCGCCGTGCCTGTCCCTTTGACGAAAATACGGAACAGCAACACGGACCTGAGCCCCTTACAGCGCAGCCCAGCGGGAGTGGGTTTTTCGTAAGACGCGGGCGGGCTGTTTGAGCATGTAGATTTAACGCGTCTCTAAGGAAAGGCGAGTTTCTGCCCGCGCCGAAAAACCCGCCCCTGCGAGGACAGCCGAAGGCCAAACTGCGGGGCGCCCTTTCTTTTGCATACGTTTCTTTGGGCGAACAAAGAAACGTATGAATAAACAATTGGTTATTTAGTTAGTTTCCATCCATAAATGGCCTTTTTCCGCAATATCTGCGTCAAACTGCGGGCTTGCTTGTGCGGCGTACGCCCAGTACGCCTCCGCGCAACCCCTTGTTTTCCTTGATCTTGCGGA
>JAXHTY010000032.1:0-31678 GCA_034189905.1 Thermodesulfobacteriota bacterium | reverse complement strand
TTTATATCAAAAAATTTCACCCTTCGGGCGAGCCGATTTCACCGCACCTGCTTTGTTGCAGCATGCTCGCAGTAGATTGACTACAGCGTCGCATGCTGCGCCTCGCATCTGCGGCAAACTCGACTCGTGAAATATGCGGGCTAACGGCAGGTAAATATATAACTTACTGTAAGTAATAATTTTCATATAAATGAAGGTCTGGTAAAATAATAGAGGGAGGCGGATGTGGATCAGGCCAGTGGTTTACGAAAGCAGATGTCAAACAATCTCACCAAGGCACAGACGGTCACAAGGGAGAAGCCGATGAATCATGCACCACGGGTTATGGCAGTGACAAGCGGTAAGGGGGGTGTCGGGAAAACCAATGTTGCAGGTAATCTGGGAGTGGCTTTTGCCGCTCTTGGGAAACGGGTGCTGATCTTTGATGCAGATCTCGGCCTGGCCAATATCGATATCCTTTTCGGGTTAAACCCCGAGTTCAATATTGGCCATGTAATCAGCGGTGAAAAATCGTTAAAGCAGGTGCTGGTGGATATTTCCCCGAATGTCAGCGTCATTCCCGCCGGATCCGGGCTTGCCGATCTGACGCAACTTACCGAGGGGCAGAAGCTCAACCTGTTGTCCGAGTTTGAAACCATTGATGCGGATTTCGATATCTGCCTGATTGATACGGGCGCCGGGATTTCCGACAATGTTATTTATTTTAACATATCCGCCGATGAGTGTATCGTCGTGGCCACACCCGAACCCACCTCCATAACCGATGCCTATGCGCTGATCAAGGTGATGTCGTTACAGCATGGCACCCAGTACTTCCGGCTGCTGGTCAACATGGTGGAAGACGAGCAGGAGGCCAAGATGGTTTATCTGAATTTAAGCCAGGCGGCTGACCGGTTTTTAAACGGGGTGCTTATCGAATACATCGGTTTTGTGCAGCGGGACCCGCATATTAACCGCGCAGTGGCCAGCCGGACGCCGGTTCTCAATCTTTTCCCGGATGCTCTTGCCAGCATTCAGTTGAAGCAGATCGCCGGGTATCTGAACAATAATCCGCCGCAATACAATCAGGAAGGCAATATGAAGTTTTTTCTGAAACGCTTTATCAGTTACAGTGAGTAGAATGGTTCACGACTACATCAAAACGGCTGAGGCAAATCCTGTTGCCAGCGTTTTTACCGAGCAGCAGCGGGAGGAGATGATTGTCAGCCATACGCATCTGGTCAAGCGCATTGCCATGAAAATGGCCATGCGGATGCCGTCCAGCGTTCAGATGGATGATCTGATCAATGCCGGATGTATCGGGTTGATAAACGCCGTTGACCGGTTTGATCCGGATAAGGATGTGAGCTTCAAAACATATGCGGAGTACCGGATTCGCGGTGCCATTCAGGATGAATTGCGGAATATGGACTGGTATTCCCGTACCATGCGCAAAAAACTCAGGGATATCGAAAATGCCGTTGCCCGGGTGGAAGCCAGAGAAAAGCGGCCGGCTGAAGACTGGGAGACTGCGGAAGAACTGGGGATGGAAATAGAAGCGTATTTGACCACTCTGGCTCAGGTGCATGGCGCGGCGATTCTGAGCGTTGATGAATATATCCGGAACAAGAGCAACGATACGATCGCCGGCAAGCGGTTCATACAGGGATTTTCAGGCAGCGACGATGTGTTCGGCCAACTTGCCAGAAAAGAGATGAAGCAGGTGGTGGCAGACGCCATTGCCGCGCTGTCAGAAAAGGAACAGCAGGTAATTTCGCTCTACTATTATGATGAAATGACACTGAAGGAGATCGGCGAAATCCTGTCTGTGACCGAATCACGGGTGTGCCAGATTCATGCGGCAGTGATTGTGAAACTAAAGTCCCGGCTGGCAGCATTTTTTGAGGAATAACATGGTGATGCGGTTGTCAAGATTATAGGCGTGGTAGTTGGCCAAGGTGACGGCTTGCTATTGATTTTTTTACGAAGCCGATAAAGGCGATTTCAATGGCGGATAACGAAACAGACGACTTTATATCCCAGGCGGATATCGAACGGCTTCTTGCTGATGCCGATGACGTGGATGCACCGGTTCAGGGAGAGGCGACCGCGGATTCGAATGAAGATCTGCCGGATGAGGCCGCCGCTATCTCTCAGGATGATATTGACAGCCTGTTGGCAGGGACAGAAGGACCGGCCGGCGGGGATGAATCGGACCAGGCAGATGAAGAGGAGGCGGTGGGGGATGTCATCTCCCAGGATGATATTGACAGTCTGCTTGCCGCTGTGGAAGAAGACGATGAACCGGCGGATGAAACCGTACCGGCGGAAGCCCCGGAAATGCCGGCGATAAAAGACGATGGCGAGCAAAAGCGGTCGAACTTTCTTTCCCAGGATGAGATTGACGGATTACTGGCACAAGAGATTCCTGAAGCCGTTGACGATGATGATGGCGATATGGAATGGGGGCACCCGGAGGACCCGGAAGCCGAAGAAGATCTGGCGGATCAGTGGGGAGAAGAGGGTGATGAGGGCGATGAGGAAGAATTCGCAGAAGCAGAAACGGTTGCAGAAGAATCCGCCGGGTCGCCGGGAGAAGGGCGGGGACGCCGGGATTTCCGTCAATATCTGCCCGGTAAAAAATGGTTGTGGATGGGCGGCGGAGCTGGTGGATTCATTCTTATGACGCTCGTTGTGCTGGCGGTGATGATGAAAGGGGGGCCGCAGGCACCGGAAACGATTCCTACCCACCAGATCGCCACGGCACCTCCGGATCAGACGGGGGATATGGGACAAGCGGCCCCGCTCATGCCGGTTTCCATTCAGCTGAACGGTTTTCTGGTGCTGGCGCCGGATGACAATAAGGCGATTACTTATATTACGGCCGATGTTTCGATCTATCTTTCCGATGGGGCGTATGCCCGGACAATCGAGAATCATCAACCCCTGTTCCGGGATCTGATTTTTCAGGAAGTCCGCAAGGCGGTGAATGCCCGGAACTGGCGGATGGCCACCGATATGGATCGTTTAAAAGAGTTTATTAAACAGGCCATCCAGCAGTCATTGCCTGAAGAGGCTGTGCGCAGGGTGTTTCTCACCAGCTTGCAGGTGGTGTGATGGGAAAGGATTTTTGATCATGACAGCCGCTGCAGACATCAATATTATTATTCAGCAGGCCGGTAATGTCCGCGAAACACAGGCACCGAGGGCTCAGCCGGTAAACTCTGATCAGATGGCCGATGTGGTCAAAAAAATGCATGAAGAAGACCGGGTGACGATTCAGCATGCAGAGGAAACCGAAAGTCTTCGCCTGAAAGAGAAAAAGAAGCGGGAGGAGCAGGAGGAAGAACAAAAAAAGGAAAAACGGAAAAAGGCTGCCGGCAGGGATGAACCGGAAACGGAAGCTTCAGAAACCCCTGTGGATGATGAAGATGAGCCCGGCCAGTTGCTGGATACCGTTGTTTAAAGAGAGATAATCCGACCATGACCCTTTCGGCAGAAATATTCATTGCCATTCAGATCCTGATGGATCTGTTTCTGGTGATTCTTGTGATTTATCTTTTGAAAACCGTAAAAACCGGCATGCAGCAGGAAGCCTCAACTCAGGCCACCAATGAGGTGTTTGCCATGATTGAACCGCTTCTGACGGAAGCCGAACAAACCGCCGGGGCTTTTGATCGTCAAATAAAAGAGAAGCATCAGGCAATTCAACGGATCAATGAAACCCTGGATGCCAGAATCATCAGCCTCAATCTGTTGTTAAACCGGGCCGGTGATGCAGGTTTGCAAGGCTTCGATGGCAGCAGTGAAGAAGATCCGCAAAGCGTTTTTGAACAGCAGAAAAAAATACTGGGGCTTCATAAAAAAGGAACTTCCCCGGCCGCCATTGCAAGGCGCCTTGAAATTCCCAAAGGCGAAGTGGAACTGGTGATTAATCTGAAAAAACGGTTTATGCAAGAAGTATAAGGGCAAGGGGCGCCGGTGCGTTTTCAGTCAGCGTTTTTGTTCGAATGGCCGTTCAGTCCGGCCAGGAGGTTTTTGACCGCCAGCTCTTCCATTTCAATTCGTGCTTCTCTGGCATAAGAGCCGATATGGGGGGTGAGGACGACATTGTCCAACTGGCTTAACGGGCCGTCATAAGGTTCCTGTTCAAAAACATCCAGGCCGGCGCCGTGGATTTTACCCACCTTCAGTGCATGATAAAGGGCGGTTTCATCGACCAGCCCCCCCCTGGCCGTGTTAACAAGAATGGCGCCGGGTTTTGCGAACAAATCCAGTTCTGATTTTCCGATAATCATCCGGCTTCCGGCTGCATGAAGACAGAGAAGATCCGCGTCTTGCAGGACGGCCTCAAAAGTCGCAAAGGGGGCCTGGCCGCTCTCGCCTGCCTGAAGATCGTAATAGATGACCGTTGCCCCGAATGCCGTCGCCAGATCAGCCACCCGCCGGCCAATGGCCCCGTAGCCGATGATGCCCACGATTCTGCCGGCCAGCAGGCCGCCCATGTGTTTTTCCCAGTTCCCGTCTTTTACGGCCCGGTCATGGGATCCGATTTTTCGTAGTATTGATAGAATAAGGCCGATGGTGAGTTCGGCCACAGACCGGTCCAGCACCCCCTCGGTCCGGTAAACCGGAATGTTGAGGTCCCCGGCCGCCTTATGATCCACGTTGTCCCACCCCACACCGACCCTTGATATTACCCTCAGGAAAGCGGCGCTGTTATGAATAACATCGGCGGTGATCGGTTCAAGTCCCGCCAGCAGCCCAACGGGCCGGTGGCGGTCCAGCAGGCCGGCAATCTCAGATTCTGCCAGCTTTCGGCCATACGGATTTTTGACCAGATCATAGCCGTTGTCTGCCAGCAGCACCTCCCCGGCCGATGAAAGTTCACCGAACGAGGAAGTGGCGGCCAGTATGGTTTTTGTTCGTGAGGTCATAGGGGGAACTACTTTCTTTCAGCCAGCAATATACTCCGTTTTCGGTCGCTTACCGCAATTTTTTCGATGCGGGTAAAGCCGGCCTTCTGCAGACGCTCGGTTTCCACAACATCCTCATCATGCCCTTCGTATATGACCGCTTTCTGTAAGGAGAGAATTTTCAGAAGATTTTCCTTATTGGACGTCCACTTCCAGGCCGACAGGCAGATGCAGACATCGAAATCTTGAAAGACATCTGCCGGTTCCGTGTTATCGTTAATGTCCACCTGTTTCCAGTTACACTTGTCGTCAACCTGGTATGCTTTGGCGATCATTGAGGCCGCTTTCAGGATATCCGGGTAATTATCGTAACCATGGCAAACCGCCCCCTCACGGGCGGCCCATATGCTTAACAAGCCCATGTTGCACCGGAGTTCCAGAATCCGTTTTCCTGTTAACCCGCCTGAGCATGTCTGATGAAGGGCTGTCTTGAGGTCTCGCCACCGCTTGCTCCAATCGCGTTCTCCGGGGAAATTGTGGCCTTTAACGGTCAGGGCATAATAGGCCAGATGTTTTTCCGGTGAGCTGGCCTTGCTGTCAGCTGCTATTTCCCATGCCTTCCTCAGCAGATCAATTTTCATGTCACCGCTGGATTCGGGTTCTTCGCCGATCAGAGGCTGATTGCAACTGGAATAACGGCCATGTTCATAATCGTTTTTACCAGGCTGAATCTGGGCCTGGTCAAAATCAATCAGGCAGATATCATAGTTGGCGTTGACCAGAAAGTTATTGCTGTTGATATCATTGTGCAGAATCCCGTGATCGTTTACGGACTGAATGACATGCCGGCGCTGTTGCTGTACTTTTGCCCTGTATTGTTCGGGAATACGGACCTGGTTCAGCTTGCCGATGTTGGGATAATAGACCAGCTTGAGAATGGTGTGGCCGGGCTTTTCCACGTATTCCCGAAAGCGGCAGATATGGGGCACCTGGCTCAGCATCTGCAGCAATTTGGCTTCCTGATAGGGGGAGGCCAGTTTGGCCGGATTCTTCCGGTTGGAAAGCCGGATCTTCCATACTTCCGGTTTTTTCAGGTAGATCCGTTCGGCGGTGTTGCCGTCGCCGATCTTCACCCGGGGGGTTTCAAAGGGGATGCCCTTCAGGCCGTATATCTGTTCGATTTCTTCCCAGGTGCCGGTCTGCTCGTATGCCGTCCTGGTGGCCAGGAAGATGCTGCGTTTTCGCTCGCTGGTGGCGACTTTGTCGATATTGAAAAAGCCCGCCTTTTTCAGCCGGTCGATTTCAATCTCATCGCTGTCATGGCCTTCAAACAGGACGGATTTCTGGGTGGAAAGCAGTTCGATGAGGTTGTCCTTGTTTTTCACCCAGTTCATCACCGACAGGCAGGTGCACAGATCATAGTCATGCCGGATACGCCGGGTCTGGTTGGGATCGTTCAGGTCGATCTGCCGCCAGGTGCAGCGGTCGCCGACCCCGAACGCCTCCGCCACCAGCGCCGAGCCTTCCAGTATATCGCCCGCGTATTCATAGCCGTTGCAGATGGCCCCTTCCCGGGCCGCCCATGTGCTTAAAAGGCCGAGGTTGCATCCCAGTTCCAGGATTTTCTTGTTCTTCAGGTCCCCGCCGGCGGCCTCCCGAAGAACGCGGCCGATATAGCCCCATCGTTTTTCCCATGGCCTTTCCCCCGACAGCTTGCACCCGTCGACGTCGAGGGAGTAATAGGCCACATGTTTTCCCGGAGAACTGGCATTGCTGCGGGCGGCGATTTCCCAGGCCCGCTGCAGTTTTTCGGTGTCTATGCTCTTGCTTTTGCTGCCACCCTGCGACGGGTTGGCTTCGGCACGTCTGCCGCTCTCCCCGGAGGCTTGCGACGGCACGGATTCCCGGCTGCTTTTGCTGAGGGCCTCCGCCGTACCGTTCGCTTCATCAGCGATCATCGCTATATTGTTGTCGTCGTTAATTACCAGCATGAGTCGTCCTTCCCTTTTGGTGTTGGTGGTTTTTTGTTCACAACGGGAAAAGGCTGTCCGATTCGTGCTTTATGGCTCATACCACAAAATCGCTGTTGCATACCGGACACTGCCATTTCCCTTTTCGGTTTATTTCAAGCACTGTTGAACAGGCCGGGCATTTTGTCGTGAACCGGTCGGCGGCGGGGCCTGTGGCGTCGTCCATATCATCGCTTCGCGCAACCTTTTGTCCCTTTCCGTCATCGTCGGTGTCGTGCTCACAGACGACTGGAGATTCCCTGTCAATCATGGCCGGGTCGAGTCCGTAAATCCGGCAGATCGTGTCGAGTTTGCGGGGATCTGCGGAAGGTTTTAAAAACAGGCAGTCGTGCTGCGAATGAAACGATCCATGGGGTGGAAAGGTTTTTACCAGCACAAAGCCGAATCGCCTTAAATAGGCCTTTACCTCGTGCAGAAGCTTTATGTCCTTGTAAAGCGGCATCACAAAGAGCTCCAGGTGAAGCCCGATACACTGGGTGTTCAGATAGTTTTCGGCGCCCTTGAGGATGTTGTATTCCGCGCCCTGGGCGTCGATTTTGAGAAAATCGTAGGCAAAGGGTTTGTCCAGTTCGGTCAGTACGCTGTCCAGGGTCCGGCAGTGAACGGTTTCTGTCTTTACAAGGCGGCCGCGGTCATGCCAGGTATCAGCGAGCCATTTGTCGCCCAGGTTTTTCAGATCATCAAAATTGGCGTTTACCCATTCTGTATTCTGTTCAAACAGGGAGGACCCCGTTCCGTTAAGCCCTTTGTAAATATAGAAGGGCCGTTCTTCCTCTTTTTCCCACAACGCACAATCGATGGTCGTAATATCCGGATCGTCAGAAGCGTCGTCCCTTGGTTCGAATTTCAATATATATCCCATTCTGTCCCTGTTTTTATTCCATGGGGAGGGGATTTCGCCGGCAGATCCCACATCGATGAAATTGATGGTCCCGGTACCGGGGGCGACAGCCGGGGCCGCCGGGGGGGAGGCCGGTACAACCGTTGGTGTCTTGTTGTTCTGGTTGAAAAAGATCTCCCTGTAATCGGCCTTGTCAAAGACCGGGCAATGACCGTCAACCGTGGCGTCGATAATGCGGCGGCGGTCGTTTTTATAAAACCGGTCGGCCAATGCATACATTTTTGCGGAATGATCAAGATCGGGAAGGTGCCACCGCCCGCCGTCTCCCCAATAGCCGGATGTGAAATGGTCGGGATCGTTGCCGTCCGAGGTCGTCTGGGCATGGGGCCGGCCGGTGCTTTTGAATTTGTGATCAACACCGATCAGTATGACGTCTTTAAACCCCATGTAATAGGCCATCTGCAAAGCCACGTAGGTGACAGTGGAACCGAGAAAAAGGCCCTTTCGGGGGTCACGGCTGAAATCGCCGTCGTAACTGATCCGGCTTCGAATAAAAACAGTATCATCGGACGCCGGCAGATAATCAAAGCGTTCGGAGGAAATGAACTTTGTACAGGGAATATCGGCAATATCTGCTGCAAACTGCTCAATCACCAGGTTGTTGACCGCAATATAATAGGTGGGTACAAATCCCCATTTTTCAAATCCCAGGTAGATCCGGTTAAAACCGAAACACACCTCGTTTTGTAGAAACGACAGGTCCATTTTGTTCAGACTGGGGCCGTTGCCGATAATCACGCATCGCTCGCCCATGTGTTCGTTTTTAAAGTGCCAGAGTTGTTTGAAACCCCGGTTTTCCGCCTGCAGCATGCCTACATGGTGGACTTTTTTTTTGACAGCGCCTGAATCGGGAAAGCGTTGAGATGCAATGTTTGCAATTTTCATTGCTTCTTCAATATTGGCATCCGGGGGAAAGGGCGCATTGACAAGATTGTCTATATAGGTATGGGCAACAGGCTCATTATGGGGGAACCGAGCAAACAGTTCGGCCAGGATTTGCATGGCGGTTCCCCTGTCCTGGTTTTCATAGGCCGTATTGTATGCGGCCAGCAATGCCTTCTCGTCCCGGTCAACGCGCAGGTGATTGTCCGGTTTAAGCCATGATTGTTCATCTTCTGCCGGGTTCTGTTGCATCAGGGTGCTTTCCATGATGTTCTCCCTTGTTAAAGTGTATGGGCCTGTTTTTCAACATGCAACGTTTTCATTTTCAGCCGGTTGCCGGTCCTTTTGCAGGGTATCCAGAAATACGGACCGGCCGGTATTGTTGTCGCCGGGCATGACAACATCTCTCATGCTGTCGATCAGGTCAATATTGCGGCGGGTTGCCAGGTCCGGGAATTCCAGGCGTGTGCAGGTCCGGCATACCTCCACATCCGGATAAAAGGTAAACATATGCTTTCGCCAGGTTTTCAACGGGCCGTTTACATAACCATCAAAAATGCTCCACCCGTTATAAAGGTTGCCGGCCGTGTATGGCGTGTGTTCGGGGGAATCGGGATAGATGTTGCAGCAGGGTTTTATATACCCGGCATAGTTGACAATCAGTTGAGAAAAAGGAGAAAAACAAGGGGATGTCCGCACGGCAGGGCTGGAAGAGGATACCAGCCCCCCTCTGTCAAAGCCCTGGACCTCAAAGTTTCTTGCATGAAAATGGAGTGCCAAGCCCTGATAATTACCGCTGAAATGATAACCATGGCCATGAACGGATGATATCGATTTCAAGGGCAGCGCCAGTGTATCCGAAAAATGTCTTATCCGGCCCAGGATGTAATCGTCCTCAAAGGGACGGTTGGCGCGGCCATAGACAGAAATGTTCAGCATATTCAGGCCGGCATCATGCAATGCCGCCAGGCACGCCTTGTCAAGGAAGTCCCCGTTGGTCGTGGTGTACAATCGTGCACCCGGCAGGTATACTCTCGCTTGGGCGATTCGTTTGAAAATAACAGGGTCGGAAAGGGGTTCGTTGTATTGATGAAACCCAAAGGTTGCGCTATACCCTATATCCGAGAGGTCTTGCAGAATATTCAAGTAAAGGGATTCATCCAGGTATTGCTGTTTTTGGCGGGTGCCGCCGGCATTGGGGCAGAATCCACACGTGCGGTTGCAACGTGAAAACACCTCGATGCAGACTTTTCCCACACTTTGTTTAAATAATTTCTTTTTTTCTGCCTCATCGTCGAGACCGGTAAAATGGCCCTTGCTGATATGGATCCGCTGCTTGCTGAACTTCAGCCAGAAGCTGTGGTCGGTTGCCTGAATTCGGCCGCTGGTTTTCCGGTTGATAAGCTTAACGGCATCGGACCCCAGGGCGCTCATGTCGGGGTGATTTGCATCCATTGCACATTTTACATTATTGGGGCCGTTGTTGCTGATGGGGTTTTCAGCCCTGCTTTCCGGCTTCCAGATGGAAAGGTCTCTGTTGAGGATGGTTTCCAGGACCTCAATGGAGGGGCGGTAGCGATGGTAGAGATTTGTTTTGACATGTACCGGGATGGCCCCTGATGTCTGGGCGTTGACGACCCGGTCAAGGTGCTTGAATGGATAAGTATCATCCACGTCCAGAAACCGGCAAAGAGCTTTCATGAAGTCCTGCGGGTTTTGGACAAAATCCTCCAGCAGGCCGATAAAAAATTGTTTTTTGGAAAATTTTTGGAAATACCATTCCAATTGATCGGCATAGAGCCCCTTGCTGAAATAGCTGAGATGGCGAATATGGTATTTGCCCGATTGCAGCCGTTCCGGTTCCGCGCCAATGGCCTCTTCAAACAGGAGATTTTCAACCGGATACCCGAGTTTCCGGTAAAACGGGTCCCGCCAGTTTCGAATGGCATGGCAATAGTGGGAGTAGGCTCTTTTGACAGGGTCGCGGAGAATGACCACAAATTTGAGACCCGGGCTCAGCGCCTCATGGATACGGTCCCGGCAGGTTTTCATAAACAGATAGCTTGGCGTGAATTCCCCGACCGCCTTGTTCGGCGAAAAGCACTTCAGATATGTGGTTAAACTTTCAGTATTGAAGGGCTGTTCGTCAAAATAGTGCATCTCCTTTTTGGAGGGCATGGATACCTCGGGATGTTCGGAGAGATGTCCGGCAATTGCCGTTGTACCGCATTTTGCCGCACCGATCCCCAGAAAAGTCGGTTGTACAAAATGTTGCGTCATTGAATATGTACTCCCTGTTATGGGTTGATGTTGCGCCCCCGAAGATGTCAGGCTTCATCCACGGCCTGCGGCAACCAGAGGGTATCCCTCCTGTGTCAGCCATCGGCCGCAGTGATTCTCGATTATCCCCAGTTCTTCGGCCGAAAATGTGTCTGTGTAACCGCCGATTCTACCATTATTGGTCACATGGGAACTGCTTAAAAGGGTATTTAAATGATGCCCCTGTTGCGGAGCATCCTTTGGCAGAGTTTCCACCTGTTCATAAACCCACGCCGTGTCCACGCCCGTCAGTCCCAGGCATTCGGCAAGAACTTCAATGGCGGCCAGGGGATTGGTTTTATATTTTTCGTAGATAAATTCATAGGTCGCCTCATGCCGCCATGATTTGTGAAGATGAATCAGGTGGTCGGCCCATGAGATGATTTCCTTCGGGGTTTTCAGTGTGTTTTTGCGTCTGCGCCGGGAGGCCAGGCAATCCCGGATATCCCGCTTGACATTGAAAGTAATGTCAGCCCATGCGGAAAAAACGCTGTCATACCGGTGAATCTTGACAATATGAACATCTGCGGGGTTATGGCGATCATACATATTAAAAAGGCAACTGTAAACATTGTGGCCTTTGTTCAGATGACACAGGCGAATAAGGTTGAACAGAGCTGTACTGCCGGACTGAAACATGCCGGCGACAAGTATTTTTTTCATGGTGGTCGCTTTCAGTTCATTTGTGCCCCGGCAATGACATGTACGCCACCGGCCAATATGCCGGGTGTGCCCCCGGTCCCAATTGCCTGATACCGGCGATTCAGCGCACCAAACGGAAATGTCTGAAAATCAATGCCGTAAATGGCCGACAGATCCTCTTGGCGGATGTTCCATTCATTGCCGGAAATGCGGTTTTCGGGCGGCAGGCTCATGTAATAGGTCACCACAAGGTGCCCCCCGGGTTTTAAGCATTCCATGGCGGTTTCATATAAACGACGGTGACCTTCAAGCGTGTGGTGCTCGAATGGGTCCACCGAATAGATGAAATCAAACGGGGCTTCGGCAAAACCGTGCTGCCGGCGCTGCTGATCGTCATAAAAATTGCCGGCAATGTCCACATATGCCGATTTGCCGCGTTTATGGCGGTCCATCCCGGTTATCGTGACGTCAAATCGTTTTTCAAGGAAGTGGTGAAGGGCGCCGCCATTACTCCCCCCCCTGATTTCCAGGCCCTGCTGACCGGGTTTCAGGAACGATTCACATATGCCTGCAATCCAGGGAAGCATCAGCCGGTGGTAAGCGCTGGGCCGGTAGGCCGGATTGCGGGCGCATTGAAGGATACTTTCTGCGGAAATCCGGCTGTCGCCGCTGTTGGTCGAATCAGGATCCAGCAGTGTGATACAACTTCCGGACTGGATATCCGTATGTTTGCCCGGCTCTGCATCAGCGGTATCTTGTCGGGGGCGTTGACCGCTGTCAGCGGGTTTGGCCAGGATGTCGTCGATCGCTACCCGGGGATAGACCTCCAGTGAACCGCCCAGCGTGGCGTTATAAATGCGGATGTTATTTTTATCACAAACTGTTTTTATAAGGTGATGGGCCGCCATCATGTTCCGGTTCAGGGCATTTACATCAAACGCTTTACTTGCGGAAATGCCGGGCGTACTGTAGCCGGGATGAAAATGGTTGGGATCGTTGCCGCCGCGGGCATCGGGAATGACATTGCCGTTTTGATCAACTTCGTTCTGAAATCCCAGGTCGCATCCCAGCAGATAGATGGGGTCAAAGCCCATATAGGCGGTGATCTGAACCGCCGGCAGCAGGGACGTGCCGAATTTGCAGACACTGTTGCTGATATCATCCGACCACCAATCAGCCGGTGCATTTGCCACCACCTGCTCTCCGTGAGTGCAGTTTATAAAATAGAGATTGGGGCCGGCATTGACGTAGGCCGCCAGTTTGTCCCATATAAAACAGGGAATCCCGGTATTGATGGTTGTCTGGATATCCCTGCGCCAGTCCGGGTCTGCAATATTTAACGTGGTGCAACTGAAAAAATCGGGTCGCCAGTCGGTCTGGTCGAATATCAGCGATATCCGGTTCATGGCAAAGGTATATTCATTCTTTAATAACGACAGGGGGGTTCTGGCCAGGCTGGGACCATTGCCCAGGATAAACGCACGATTCCCCTTGAAACGATTTTTGAAGGCACGAATATCGCCGGGCAGGTAGATTGGTTGAGCCCCGGATGCTTTGTTGTCCTCCGGGATCTGGTCATTGGCTGACTGGTTTAAAAAATCGCCGTATGCCTGGATCGCATTTCGAAAATTTTTCAGTTTGTCTTTTCTGACAAAAATAAAATTACCGGTTTCCGGCGTGTTGCCGGAAGGATAGGCCGTGAGTTGACGGAATCGAAGACCGCCCGGCGCCAAATTGTTGACACATTCCCACTCCGTTATGAAAGCATGATATTCCCGGGACATCATGAATCGGGCAATATCATGGAGTGAATAGCCGAATTGCGCCCTGGATCCTTTTCCAAGATATTCACACATCACCACTTCCGGGGAGAACCTGTTAAAATTAAACGTTTTCAGTATGGGCAGGCCGGCGCCCCGGCTGTTAATTTTCAGCAGGGAAACATGTTCCAGGCCGATGGTCTGTAGGGTTTCATCCAGATGAACAGGGAACGGTTCGCTTTTTGAACTTCCATCGTTATGCATTTCGCCGGAAGCCGGATTGACACCTTTTGACGGAGCGATCAAGTGGGTGTCCTTATAGCCGTTCAATGTCTGTTTGGTTGTGTCAGCCCGCTTTGCGTCACCTTCAATGGCAACCACCCGCCACCCGCCGACAGCAAAGGGTTTGGAGAAAGATCCGTCCCCTGCACCGACATCCACAAGGACGGGCTGATGAACGGTTTCGTAATAAAACCGGGTCAGCAGATCAAGCTCGGAAAACGTCTTCATATAAAATCCCCTTAGATTCCGAATCGGTTTTTCTATGCGATCATGGTCTCCCTGAGCTGCGAAATCTCAGATCGGCATGCATTGCCCAGAAAGAGAAAGTCGATGCCAAGCGCCAGAAACCGGTATCCGCCGTTGAGTTTTTCCTTCGCTAATACAGCATCCGGTTGGACCACGTGAAACCCGCCGGGCTTGATGTCTGATGCGATGGCCGCATGGATGGTTTGATTGGCTGCTATAAATTCAGGATGGTCAAACTGCCCCGGTATGCCGAGAGAAGCGGACAGATCATAAGGGCCGACAATAAATCCATCCACTCCGTCAACGGCGAGAATGGCGTCTATATTATTAACAGCATCGATATGTTCAATCTGAACAATGACACTGCTTTTCTGGTCAACCCATCGTTTGTATGGTTCAAAGAATGTGCTGTAAAACTGGGCCCGGCTGAGGCCCACGCCCCGTTCGCCGGAAGGGGGGTATTTGACCGCGGCCACCGCTTTTTCCGCCTGCAATGGTGTGTTGACCATGGGGACCACCACGCCACTGGCTCCGCTATCCATGACATGTTTGATAACCACAGGGTCGTTCTTGCCAACCCGGGCAAATGCCGGCAGGCCGCAGAGGTTGATCACTCGTATGAGCTCTTCCGCCCGTGCCGGGGTTATGGCGCTGTGTTCCATGTCAATGACCAGCCAGTCGAATCCGGCTTTTGCCATTATTTCGGCAACGGCGGGATGGGCCATGGTAATCCATGATCCGATCGTGGCTGTTCTTTTCAGCATCTTAAAATCCAGTGAAACCGGCAGCCATTTCTCAACTTCCATTGTTACGGGTGCAATCATTTCAAATTGTTCCTTTGTGATGGACTGTTCAGAGGTCAGCCGACACCTTGTAAAGGTCTGATATCACGTTCAGGGTTGTTACACCGGAATAAAAAGCAATTTATGTGCCGGGACGGTTCTGTCGGTAAAAAAAGGGCTTGCGGTGTGTTTGACGGGTGTCTTCCGGCCATGCGCCAATATTGATGAACCATGCCGTTCATCAAGGCTGGGCAATTTTAGCAGACACCGGGCATTTTTTTCCGCCTGGTAGGGTTGTCCGGCGATATGGCGGTGCCGTTTCGAACGGACAAAAGAAAAATCCGGTCCAACCCGGTGACGGGATGCAGTCAGACGGGCCTTGCATTTGTGGCAAGGCAAACGATCGACAGCACAATAGCAGGCATGTGGTTGGCATGTTTTCTGCTAAAAAAGACGACGGGGCTGTCAGTTCCCCATCCATTTTATCGGATTTCAAGATGGTACAAACCTTAGGCATGTTCATGATAAAAGGATCGGCGATATATGAAAAAAGCATTGATTACCGGTATCACAGGCCAGGACGGTGCCTATCTGGCTGAATTTCTGTTGACAAAAGGGTATGAGGTTCACGGCATCAAGCGGCGCTCATCTTCTTTTAATACCAGCCGGATCGATCATCTGTATCAGGACCCCCATGCGGAAAACCGAAAGCTGATTCTGCATCACGGCGACCTGACAGATTCCACCAACCTGATTCGGATTATACAGAGTGTGCAACCGGACGAAATTTACAACCTGGCCGCTCAGAGTCATGTGGCGGTTTCTTTTGAATGCCCTGAATATACAGCCAATTCGGATGCTCTTGGCACGCTTCGCCTGCTTGAGGCCATTCGCATTCTCGATCTTCATGAAAAAACCCGTTTTTATCAGGCTTCTACATCTGAGCTTTTTGGGAAGGTGCAGGCGGTTCCCCAGTGTGAAACAACACCTTTTTACCCCCGTTCGCCCTATGCTGTGGCTAAACTCTATGCCTACTGGATTGTTGTCAATTACCGGGAAGCATATGGCATGCATGCCAGTAACGGAATTCTGTTTAACCATGAATCACCGTTACGGGGCGAAACCTTTGTGACGCGGAAAATTACCCGGGCGGCCGCACGAATTGCCCTGGGCATGCAGGACTGTCTTTATCTCGGTAACCTGGATGCCATGCGGGACTGGGGTCATGCGGCGGATTATGTGGCTGCCCAGTGGTTGATTCTGCAGCAGGATGCACCGGATGATTTTGTAATTGCCACGGGTGAGCAGTTTTCCGTACGCCGCTTCTGTCAATATGCCTTTGAAGAAGTCGGGATCCCTTTGCAATGGGAAGGCAAAGGGAGGAATGAACGGGGGATAAATCCTGAAACCGGCAAATGTTTGGTTGCGGTAGACCCCCGGTATTTCCGCCCCACTGAGGTTGAAACCCTGCTGGGTGATCCGTCCAGGGCCGGGGATGTACTGGGCTGGGAACGGCGGATTTCATTCAGGCAGCTGGTTCAGGAGATGGTCCGCAATGATCTGGAAGAGGCCAAAAAAGACCAGGTCTGCCAGGACCACGGGTTTCATATTTTAAATCATTATGAGTAGCAGGAGAGGGATAAGTGAAAACAGACGAACTCTTTAAACAGGCGTTTGAGGATCATCAAAGAAACCGGATCGCGGCGGCGAAAGCCGGGTATGAAGAAGTGCTGAAGTGCGATCCGCATCATCCCAGCGCATTGCATTTGAAGGGGCTTATCGCATTTGACGCCGGCGATATCGAGGCGGCACTGGACCTTGTGGAACAATCGATCCGGCTGGCGGGAACAAACCGCCAGTGGCTACTTAATTACGGAAAGATTTTAAGTCGGGCCGGCAAGCTTGAAGAAGCCATCGGTGTTTATTATCAGGTCCAGGCACTGGCGCCGGATTGTGTCGAAGCAAAAACAGCGCTGGCCGATCTGTATGGCACCGTTGGAGAACATCATATCTCGCTTTTGTGGCTTTTCCGACTGTTGAGCGATGATCCGGAAAACGGCGACAGTGCGGCAAAATATGTAAACACACTGAGAACCATGGGCTGGGATGATGTGGCCGCGGAATTTTTAGTGACATTTCAGGTTTGACACCTGTATGGGGACACATCAACTGAAAAAGCCGTGATCATTCATTCCGATTGGGTGCGGAAAAAACGTTGTCAGGAGCTATTGTATGGGAAAAAACCGAAAAAAAATGAGTGGTAACCGGGATAAGCGTCGGCGAAAGGACCGCAATCGAACACCGGCGACCGGCAAGGTAAAGGCCGATCAAACGGTTGCCGAAGCGATGCGCCTGTATGAAGAGGGCAATTATCGCGCAGCTGAAAAAATACTGCAAAAACTTTCAGAGAAGTTTCCACAGGACCCCCATGTTTTCTATCACCTGGGGGTTGTTTACAAACAGAGGGGGAAAGACAGCGATGCGGCGTCAGTCTATGAGCGGGCGCTTGCGGCCGATCCGGAACACACCCATGCCTTGCTGAACCTAGGTGTGCTGATGATGGAGGAAGGTGATCGGCGCGGCGCGGAAGAATCCTTTTTACGGTTGGTGGCCATTGATCCGGCGTATTCCCTTGGCTGGTTTAACCTTGGGGTTTTATTGATCGATGCCGAAGAAGTGGATCGTGCCCGGGAATGCCTTGAAACCGCCCGCACCCTGGATCCGGAGAACACGGGCACATTGTTTCAGCTTGCCAATGTTTACCTGAAGCAAAAACAGGTGGATGCAGCCCTGCCGATATTTGAACAGATTATCCGCATCGTTGGTAATGATCCGGATTTCTGTTTTAATGTGGCAATGATGCTGCAGGCGTGTGGTGCGTATGATGCGGCCATGCAATATTACGAAAAAGCCGGAGAAATGAGAGCCGGTCTCCGGCATCTGGCATACAACAATATCGGTCTCTGCCTGCAGGAACAAAACCGGTTTGATGAGGCGATTGTTTTTTATGAAAAGTCGATCAGTGCAGATTCGTCGTATGCCGCCGCCTATATGAACATGGCCAATGTTTTTCGTCACAACAATCAGGCCGAAAAAGCCATTGAATATTATAAGAAATCCGTTGAGCTGGAACCCAGCCTGGTGGGGCTGAACAACCTGGCCGGGTATTTGAAAATGGAGTGCCGGTTTGATGATGCCTATTATTACACGCGCCAGATGATGGCCCATGATGACCTGAAACAACCCGATCTGGCCACGATCCATGACACGCTTATTCAGATGTGCCGGTGGGAAGAAGCGGTCGAAGTAATGGAACGGTTCAAAACGGCCGAATTCGATCCTGATGGAAGGGACATCCTTGCGGGCAGCTTCATGTTGTTCTGCGGTATTACCGACCTGTCACCGGACGAACTGGCTGGTTTATACAAACAGTGGGGATCGTATACAGAGGCCGAGCGGGCACCTTACCAGCACGACCTGAGCAGCCGAAAGCGGAAAAAAATCCGTATCGGATACAGTTCTCCGGATTTCAAAGAACACTCCGTTGGGTACCTGATAAAGGATATTATCGCCAGTCATAACAAGAATGAATTTGAAATCTGGTGTTATGCCAACTTTAATGCCGAGCAGGCGGATGCCTTTACGAACGAAATCATCAGTCACTGCACCACATTTAAATTTGTCAAACACCTGACGGATGCGGCGTTGGCGGAAGAAATATACAATGACGGCATTGATATTCTTATTGATCTGGCCGGGCATTCGGCGTGGCACCGGCTACGGGCCATGGCCTATAAACCCGCCCCTGTGCAGATGACCTATCTGGGATTCCCCAATTCAACCGGCCTTTCCAGGATTGACTACCGCATTACCGACCGGTTTGCGGAAGCAGGTCCGGAAAAGGATCACCGTTATTCGGAATCCTTGATCCGGCTGTCCAACTGTTTTTTATCTTTTCGGGGATTTGACGGCATTGAACCGGAGCCGCCCCGAATGAAAGCGGAGACAGATCCTTTTGTTTTCGGGTGTTTCAACAATATCCAGAAACTGACGCCGGCGGCGGTGGTCCTCTGGGCGGAAATTTTAAAAAGAACGGGCAATTCAAAACTGTATCTGAAAGCCAAACAGCTGAATACGCCCATGGTCTGGCAGCAGATCGAACAGGCATTTGAAAAGTACGGGGTGCCGGCAGACCGTCTGGTTTGCCTGGGCTATACCAACACCCGGTACGAACATTTAAGGCTTTATAACCAGATTGATGTCGCCCTGGACACCTTCCCTTATAACGGAACAGTGACCACACTGGAAGGATTATGGATGAATACACCGGTTTTAACTCTGGTGGGCGAAACCCATGCGCAGCGGGTGGGGTATTCCATCCTGAAGAATCTCGGTTTTGATGAATTGATTGCCCATGCGCCGGAAGAATACGTGGAAAAAGCGGTGGCATTGTATGAAAACCGGCATCAGACCTTTACATTGAAGTCGGCGGTCCGGCAGCGTCTGATGGCATCGGCGATCTGTAACCCCGAGGTAGTGACACGGGAGATGGAGCTTTACTTCCATGACATCTGGCGCCAGAAAACCGGCGTAAGACAGGCGGGAGAGGATGCCGAAGATATGGGCATGGAAGGATTTATTTCGGCTGCGGGGAAAATCCGGCTTGCCATGGTGAAATACAAAAACGGCGCGTTTCAGGCGGCCGTGAACATCTGTGAGGCAGTGATCGAAAGCGAGGCAGACCCGCCGGCACCGGCATATTATCTGCTGGGGCTCGCCAGTAATCGTCTGGGGAACAGCGATAAGGCGCTGGCGTCCCTGCAGCAGGCGATATCCCTGAATCCGGAAAACCCTGATGCATGGCAGGCCCTTGGCGAATTTTATATCGAACACAACGCGATCGATGATGCCACCCGTTGCCTGGTTCGTATTCGCGATCTGAAACAGCAAAAGACAAGCAGGGCCGCATGAGTATGAGCAAGCAATCAAGCGTGTCATCTATCTGGGATGAAAAGGAGGCCATACATGAATATTATTGTTTTCGGCGGCGCCGGCTTTCTCGGCAGTCACATTGCGGACCAATTGAGCCTGAAGGGGCATGCGGTCAAGATATTTGATACGATTGAATCGCCGTATATTCGAAATGATCAGGAAATGATCAAAGGTGATATCCTGGATGAGGCGGCTGTCAACAAGGCGGTTGACGGTTGTGATGCGGTGTATAATCTGGCAGCTATTGCCGATATCGATGAGAGCAAGGCGCGTCCGGTGGATACGGCACGGATTAACGTACTGGGAAATGCCATTGTACTGGAAGCGTCCCGGCTGGCATGTGTCAAGCGGTTCGTTTTTGCAAGTTCCGTTTATGTTTACAGTGCATCCGGCGCATTTTATAAAAGCAGCAAAAAAGCCTGTGAATATTTTATTTCGGATTATCATGAACAATACGGGCTGGAATACACGATTCTTCGATATGGTTCACTCTATGGCCGACGGGCCAATCCCGGCAACAGCATTTATAGGTATCTGAAAGAAGCCTTAACTACCGGTAAAATTACGTATCACGGGTCCGGCGATGAGCAGCGGGAATTTATTCATGTTGAGGATGCGGCCAGGGCCAGCGCGGACATTCTTTCCCCGGAATTCGCCAATCAGCACATCATTCTCACCGGTCAGCGGGCCATGCGGTATAAAGATTTTCTGGAAATGATTCAGGAGATACTCGGTAACCGCATTGGCATAGAATACCGGAAAAAGCAGTCCGATACCCATTATCAAATCACCCCATATAATTTTGCACCGCGTCTTGGCCGGAAGTATGTAGCCAATACCCACATTGATATCGGTCAGGGAATTATGGATTGTATCAGTGAACTTTATGAACATCATCAGGCTGAAACTGGTTGTCACCCGCCCCATGTCACGGAAGATGACGACGGGGTAAGGTTTCTTCAGGTCTCCTGAGCGGATTACGCAAAGATAAGGAGATAATATGAAAGTCACAGCCCTCGTTCCCATGAAGGGGCACAGCGAAAGGGTTCCCCGGAAAAATCTTGCCGATTTCATGGGCCGGCCGCTTTGTCACTGGATTATGGCAAGCCTACTGGCTGCTGAAACTGTGGATGAAATCGTTGTGAACACCGATAGTCGTGAAATTGAGCAAGAGGTGAAAAGCATCTGCAGCTCGATCCGGATAATTGAACGGCCAGCGACTTTGCGCGGCGATTATGTCAGCATGAATCGGGTGATCGGGCACGATGTGGCGATCACAGATGCCGGCATCTATCTGCAGACCCACTCCACCAATCCCCTTTTATCTGCCGGTACCATTGATGCTGCAGTTCGATGTTTCCTGGACCGTTCAGTCAAAGACGGCATTGACAGCCTGTTTTCTGTGACCCGCCACCAGTGCCGTTTTTATGACAAGAATTTGTCGCCGGTGAATCATGATCCGGCGGTCCTGTTGCCGACACAGAATCTCGATCCCCTGTTTGAAGAAAATTCCAACCTGTATATCTTCACGCGGGATGCATTTGAGGCGACAGGGGCAAGAATCGGCTGTCGACCGGGTATGTTTGAAACCCGTCTCCTGGAAGCCATTGATATCGACACGCCTGAAGATTTTCTGCTGGCAGAAGCCGTAGCCAGAGGAGTGAATATGGCCGAGGCGGTTTTGTAACGGCAATCGCCTTAAATCAAGAAAGAGAGGTCTACCATGATCGTTTTGTTGAATGGCAAAAAAATCAAACTGATGTCATCCGTGAAAAACCTGGAAACGGCGCTGCAATCGGTTCAGGCCGATTTTTTAGCAAAGACCGATATCCTGTGGTCCGTGATTGTTAATGAGCAACCGTACAGTGAGGCCGGAGCCAATGACGCCCGCGATATTCCGGTAAGTGATATTTATACACTTGAGATTATCACGATTCCTAAATTGGAATTGATCAATAAATTCCTTGAAAATTCCGGAAAAATCGTCAGTATATTGAAAGAGGGGGCACTGGAAATTTCGTCAACCATGCGCAACGGTGATATTCAGGCAAGCAGCCGGCAGTTTTACGACTTTCTAGAGGTCTGCCGGAATTTTGTTAATATGGCTGCTGCAACGAATGCCTTCAGTGAATCACTGCCGACCGATTTCAAGGGGCCTGACGAAGCCCGGCTGAAAGCGGTTTCCGAAAGTCTGAACGAAGCATTTGATGCCCAGCACAATGAAGATTGGGGCAAGCTTGCCAATGCATTGGAAGAAGACATTTTTCCGGCCATTGAATCGCTGAATGCTGTGCTTTAATTAAGGTATTTCCTGAAGTATTCGGGCCCTGTTTACTGTGGGGATGATGTTACGATGCCGCCCCAGATTTTCATCACATCCGCCGGGCGGGTAACCGTCAATGGCAAAGGGAAAAAACCTTCTCTGCCGGTTTTTCGAAATAACCAGGTGATCGAAGCCAAAGTGTTAAAGGTTATTTCCGATCAGCAGGCTGAATTGCTTATAGCCGGGCGGAAAGTCGTGGCAAATACCCGTCTGCCGTTTTCTCCGGGTGATTCGGTTTATTTGAAGGCCGTGGGCGCAAGTGATCGGCAGCGGTTTGTGCTGACCGATGCGCCAGGCAAAGGCCTTGCCCGGCAAAGCATGGCCACTGTTTCCCCTTCTGCGGTGTATAATCAATTATCTGATTTACTTTCGGGCCTGCCGGAACATCAGCCCGAACGTGATTCAGGACAACAAATGGCCAATCTGCACGATTTTCTGGTTGATATTGCCGGCAAAGCGCGACTTGGGGATAAGGGGTTTTTGTCCATGCTGATCAGCGCCAGCGGCCTGGTGCTGGAAAAAAAGCTGGCCGGCCTGCTGTTGCGGGACAGAAACGGAAAATCCCCTCAGGCTGGGGGATTCAGCGGGACTGACATCAAGGCTGCGTTGCTTTTACTTGCCGGCGACAGTTCCGCCCCTCAGTCAGCCCGGGAGGTCCTGCATCTGATCGAGCGGCTTCAGATGTTTAACAAGACCGCTATGGAGGATGCCGGGAAACTGCTGCTGCCGCTGCCATTTCTGGCGTCCGGGGGGCTTCGGTTCGGCGAACTTATGATTGATCTGGGCAGGCCGCGGCGGGGAAAAACCGGGCCCGTTAAGAAAAAGTCGCTGCTGAAGATTGCCTTTATCCTGGAGCTGTCAGTCATCGGCCATATTCTGGCGGACTTTTCCGTTCTGGATAAAACCGTAAGCGGGGGTTTTACCGTTACCACGGAGCCGGCCAGGCGCATGTTGGCCGATTCCTCGGCAACACTGACACAAACCCTTGAGGCGCAGGGGTTTGTTTTGAATCGAATGGATGTTCAGGTAACCACCAGAGAGCAATTGTCTTCCCTGTCACTTGCGGAGAGAATGGAGGGGAAGGAAGCGAAGGACTTGTTAAGTATTATTATCTGAAGTGAGTTGTGAGATATAAGTTTTGGGTAATGAGGGGTGACTTAACCCCCATCTTTGGAAAAGACAAAATGCCCGAAAAGGATAAAGAGCAAAAAGCCGTGGCCCTTCAGTATCGGCCTTACAAGGACAATGCCCCGCGGGTGACCGCCAAGGGCACCGGTGTGACGGCAGAGCAGATTATCGCGCTGGCCAGACAACACCATGTGCCCCTGAGAAACGATCCCGATCTGGTTGAGGTCCTTTCCATGCTCGATCTTGAGGCGGAAATTCCCACCAGTATTTATGTGGTTGTGGCGGAACTGCTTGCCTATATCTATCGTCTCAACGAGGAAAACAAATGATGGCTTTGCAAAAAGTCCAATAGCTGCGTTGCAATGCATAGTTCGTCATGTCATGTACTGCAAGTACCCTCAATTCCTCAATGCACTGCACCTTGCTCTTGAACTTTTCGCTTTGCCATCTTAAATTTTTAAACGGCACTGTTCAGGTGTTTTGTTAATCCTCGGGGTGTGTGGCCCGGTATTCCTCCAGTACCGCCAATACCTCGTCCAATAACTCTTTGGGGTAAATCTTTCCGGCCAGCACCTGCTGGACACGAACATCCGCCATTTTGATGGTTTCCATATCTTTCGGTGAAAAAGAGGTGACTTTCATGCCGCATTTTTTTTCAAATGCTTCCAGGCTTTTTCGTTCATAAGAGCGGACACTGGCTTTCCAGTAAGTTTCCAGTGACATTACCTCAAATACAATGAGTTCCTGAATATTATAGGCGAATGTGTCAGAGACATTGAACTGTCTCTGCAGCCGGTGTTTGGTGTTAAGGCTCACGATAATGGCTGCGGGTGAATAAAGCAGCGGCTGTTTGATGTAATAATTGGAGTATTGATAGGCCTGCATGCCCAGCATCCAGGCTGCGGGCGCCAGATTTGTGTCGGCCAGACCCGTGCTCAGGGCCGAGACAACTTCCGGCACTGCAACGGGTGTGGCATTGATGTTCAGCTCATCAAACAGGGTGGTTTCAACCTGCCCGAACCAGGTGAGGGGTTTCTCTTTCCGGATATCATCGAGGCTGGCGATTTTCTTTTTTGAGAACATATGGAAAAAGCCGGTATCAATGAGTGCGGCGAGAATATATCCCCGCTTGGCAAATGACTTGTCAATCCGTTTGCGGAATTTCGCAAACACATAATCAACTTCGTCATAATTCTTAAACAATCCCGGCAGTAGAAAAACAGACGTTTCCGGCGATGCCTTTAATACACCAAGCGCCGTACAGCCGCACCCGTCAAGCTGGCCGATATCCATTTTCCGGAGAATGTCGGTATCCTCTCCCATGATGCCGCCGCCGTATATTTTTATTTTTACTTTTCCATCGCTCAGTCTGGCCACTTCCGGGATCAGTTTTGCCCTGGGAACGCTGAGCCACGGTGTGCCATCCGGTGCCAGTGTGCCGATGGTGATGACCATATGATCCCCTTTTTTGATAACCGTGGAGCAGGCTTCCCAGGTGATTTTTCGCATCTCTTCCCATGTCAGATAGGGCGAGAACAGCTCGTTTACCTGTTCAGGAAGCGCTTTCAGGATGTAACGGGACGTCCTGATTTCGTCTAATACACCGACGATTTCAGTTTTTGCCACTTTCCGGATTTTTTCCCGGCTCAGGGTTCCGGCTTCAGCCATCATTCTTAACGATTCAATTTTTTGTTGGAGTGCCGGGCTGACATCCTCTCCGGATAAAATCGTTTTCATGGTTTCATTGATCGTCTGCCGCACCGCTTCATCTGACAGGTTTGCAGCAGAAGCAGTGGGGGAGAGAAAAGCAATCGCCATAAAAACAGCAACAGCAATGACACAGGAAAACTTTTGAAAATGTACAGATAAAACACGATCCATGAGCAACCCCCTTTACGTTTCATGATTGAAGGTCACCTTGAAAAAATTATCTTCCGGCCCGGGGGCAGGGGGCGGACAAATGTTGTCCTCCGAAAAACGCATTTGTTTCCCGGCTGAAAGGTCAGCCTGCCTTGACCGCGAACCAGAATTCTAACTTTTCATGGCGCCCTGAATGGATGGCTTTGTAAAAAGTTCTATTGCAGCAAAGCGCATTGGGGTGCGCTTCTCCCTTTTGCTGCGGCGGAAGCCGGTTTACCCTGTTTTCAGTGACGGGCTGGTGTCGGATCCTGAACTTTTCCATTGCCACCGTCAAACGTTCTTATGAGATTGTCTTGATCAACCCGGGATATCGAATTAAATATCAGGGTTGACTGACAAAGATCAGTTTATCTGTCTTTTATTATTGGCGCATATCAGTTGTCCTTTTTTGAGTCCATACCCCTCCAATCAATGCGCATTTTCTCGATATTCACATCCAGACTGTTGTCCAGAATATAAAGATTCGGAATTGCATCGCCCTTGTCCGGCCCTTTCAGGCTGACATTGGCAAAAATATTCTCTTTAAAGGGAAGATTTATTTTCGTATCTATAGGGACGTTTACAGAAATAGTGGTGTTAACCGGTATACGAAAGGTATCGTTGATATCAACCTTCACCGGTGATCGCAGTTTCAGGTGAAAATCCTCCTGCACCTCAACCTTCTGGCTGACCGGAATTGTGGTATGAACGGGAACATATCCTTTGATGGGAACCTTGAAGGGGACCCCCAGCACGGACGTCCGAATTTCCGTATCCATGTAGATTTCTGTGTCCACAGGAATGTCAGACTTAAAGGGAACGGTCATTGATACCGGTATGGTGGTGTTCAGCTCAACGGGTACATTCAGGGTTTTATTAAATGGGATATTGATCTGCTGGTTGAAGGGAAAGTGAACGGAGATGGTGTCCTTGACCGGTATGCTGAACTGCTGATCGATTGCCGTGACAACCGGAAAAGAACCCTCCAGGCGAGCCTTGATCTGCTGTTTTTCGAGTTTTACTTTTATTTTAATCAGATCCAGCGGGTCGTTTCCGATAAACAGGTAAAGCAAAAAGGCAACAACCAGTATCCCCGTTACGGCGATGCCGCCCAGTCCCAGAAAAAACAAGCGGCCAGCCCGTATGGTGATATGGTATTCTTTCATGGCACAGCCTAACCTCTAATGCTTTGGTCCTTGTCTGAGTCTGATGGATAATTGCCCATACGTGAGAGATCGGGCGCGCCATCGGTAAGCGACGGTGATGATTGCCGGATATCCCCTATTTTTTGGGCATGGGGATCACAAGGACCGGAATCGCGCTTTTTTTCAGAATGCTTTTAGTCGTGGATCCGATCACGGCTTCTGCCAGGGCATTGTACTTGCCGTGGCCCATGACAATGAGATCGCAGTTTTCAGATTTGGCCACTGAAAGAATCTTGTGCACAATATCCCCGCGTTTTACCAGAATCTGGTCGCCCGGGGTCGTTTCGTGCTCAAATTCATTTTTTGCATCTTCATAAAACAGATTGATCGCATCCCGGATTACTTCTGCATCCTGTTTTTTGCCGATGAGAATATCTTTGGCATCCTGGGCATGCTCGTCCTGCCGTTGTTCAAGCTCCCTCATTTTTTCACTGCCGAGAAATACGGACAGCATGTTGCGGGTATTTTGCGGGGCATCACCTTCAACCACGTGAAGAATGACGATCCCCGCTCTGTAATATGCGGCCATGCTGGCCGCATAATTAAAAGAATACCGCGCATGCTCGGACAGGTCGGTGGGAAAAAGAATTTTTGTAAATTGTTGAACCACTTTACCCTCCTCCTCACTGGTTGTTTTGTCTGTATTCTTCCAGCGTTGCCAGCACGCCTTCCATCAGCTCACGTGGATAAGCCTTATCCGCCAGCTCTTCGCGAACCGCCACGCTGGCCTTTTTGATCATTTCCCAGTCTTCATCTGAATACGGCATGGCTTTTATGCCGCATTTTTTCTGAAAGGCATCCATGGCTTTACTGTCGTATTCCCGGATTTTGGCCCGCCACAAGGGTTCCATGAAATTGTATTCGGAAAGAAAAAACTCCTTGAAGTTCTGAGCGAACATATCGGAGACAC
The DNA here is from genome assembly GCA_034189905.1 of Thermodesulfobacteriota bacterium. Lineage (GTDB taxonomy): Bacteria > Desulfobacterota > Desulfobacteria > Desulfobacterales > Desulfosudaceae > JAXHTY01. The sequence continues at coordinate 4,482 of JAXHTY010000032.1, read as the reverse complement.
CGATCTCTTTTTGTATCTTCCCCTTGATGTTGGCACTGACAATAATGGCAGCCGGGGAATACATGATCGGGGGGTCAAGATAATAGTTGGCGTATTGATACCCCTGCATGCCCAGCATCCATACCGCCGGGGCCAGGTTTGTGTCGGCCAGGCCGGTGCTCAGAGCGGAGATAACCTCCGGCACTGCCACCGGCGTGGGGTTAATGCCAAGTTTATCGTATAGGGTGGTTTCAATCTGGCCTGTCCAGGTCAGCATCTTGTTTTTCCGGACATCTTCAATGCTCGCGATTTTCTTTTTCGAATAAATGCGAAAAAAACCGGTGTCGATCAGCGCAGCCAGGAAATAGTCCCGTTCCTCGAATGCCTGGTCAATGCGCTTTCGGTATTTTTTAAACACATAGTCGACTTCCTCGTAGCTTTTAAACAGTCCGGGAAGCGTGAAGACCGACATGTCAGGTGCGGCTTTGAGAACGCCCAGCGAGGTGCAGCCACATCCGGTCAACTGGCCGATATCCATTTTCCGGAGGATGTCGGTATCTTCTCCCATCACGCCGCCGCCGTATATTTTGATTTTGATTTTACCCTTGGTCAGCTTGTTGATGCGCGGATTGATGGTTGTCCGGGGAACACTCAAGTAAGGGGTTCCGTTTGGTGCAAGCGTGCCGATTGTAATGACGACCTGTTCTTTGGCCGGGGCCGATGCTCTTCCCCACATGATCTCCTTGACCGTTTCCCATGTAATATAGGGCGCAAAAATACTGTCAAAAGGCTTGTCGATCGTGTTGAAAACATACCGGTTGGCCTCCTGTTGATTCATGATGGCCATGATTTCGTCTCCCACCATGAGTTTCAGGTCGCTTTTGCTCAGGCTCCCGGCAGCAAGCATGTTTTTCAGGGCATCCTGCTGCTTTTTCAGCGCCGGCGGCGTGGGGCTTCTCGTTTCGGTCCACAGGGAGGCGATCGTCTGTTTGATGACGGATCTGCTCTCCTGCGGGGTCATTGCAGCGGATATAACCGGCTGCATGACCGTCAAAACGAGAGCAATACAACTGAATATCAGATTTCGACCTGTTTGAGTGGTCAGCAGGTGCTTGGTGAACATGTTAAAATCTCCTTAGTATGTTTTTTAAAAAATTATAAGCTATAACAGTGATGCCGGATCAATCAGGTTTTTCTGTGTCGTAAAATTCAACAGATAGAGTGAGAGCTGGGGGATATAGGTAATTAACAGCAGCCCTATCACAAGAATCAGGAAAAAGGGAATCACCGATTTTAATATGGTCGGGAACGATTTGTTGAATTTTATGGACGAAATAAAAAGGCTCATGCCGATTGGCGGTGTGATAAATCCCAGTTCCAGGTTTGTCAGAAAAATAATACCCAGGTGGACCGGATCTATATTGTATTTCACGGCAATGGGCACAATAATCGGGACAACAACAGCACAGGCGGAGAAGATGTCCATGGATGTCCCTACCATTAGAAGAAAGAGATTCAGCAGGATGAGAAAGACGTATTTATTGCTGACATTGGCGGATATGATTGAAAACAGTTTGTCCGGAACCGACAATGTCACAAAAACATCAGTCAGCCCCAGGGCCATGCCGACAATGATCAGGATCGAACCGTTCATGATCATGCTTCGGCGGATAACCTGAATCAGCGTTTTTGCGTCCATATCCCGGGTGACAAACATTTCAATAATCAGTACATAGATAACGGCCACGGCCGCTGCTTCAGGTGCGGAGAATATACCGCTGAGGATGCCGCCGATAATAAAAAACGGCAGCGGCAGTTCCCACAGAATGTCCTTGGTGGCCCCGCCAAGTTCCGACCATGAGAATTGTTCGTTGGTAGTGTACTTGATCCCGAAAAAGAATGAATATGCCCACATGAGGACAAGCAGGATTATGCCGGGAATAAGTCCGGCAATAAACATATCCTCCACGTTCAGCGGTGCCTGCTGGCTGGCAATAACACCGTAAAGGATCAGCGGAAGGCAGGGCATGAAAAGTGTGCCGAGGCTGCCGCCGGTTGTAATAAGGCCGAGCGTGAAATTTTCCGGATAGCCGTCTTTGATCAGGGCCGGGTAGAGCAATGTGCCCACCGCAACAATAGTGATGGCGCTGGCCCCTGTGAACGCGGTGAAGATGGAGCATGCAATCAGCGCGACAAGGCAGAGCCCTGCGGGGATCCATCCAAGCAGGGCATTGGTAAACCGCAGCATTTTTTCAGGTACCCGGCTTTCTGCCAGGATGTATCCGGAGAAAATAAACAGGGGAATGGCGACGAAGACAGGCATGGTTGTCAGCCTGTAGAAATCGGTGAAGAGTGTAGAGGGGCTGATTTCAAGAACAAAATAAAAACTGGCAAACGCCGCCCCGCCGATTATAATAAAGAGCGGCTCCCCGAATACCGCCAGCAGAATAAGTCCTAAGATAATGAAGTGCACGCCGGTTCCTCCGTCTAATCGATGTTATCGCCGCGACAGGTGTTGGTCTTTTCCTTTATGTCCCGTATATCTTTAAGAAAACACATGAAAAACTTATAAGCCATGGAGCAGAAGCATACCGGAAAGATCAGTGTGACTACCCATTCCGGCAAATGAATCGCCTCTTCAACTTTGCCAACGTGTTTGGTGACCATCACATAATGCACGGCAATGAAAATAAAAAGGACGCATGCCGCACTGGCAATGAGGGTCAATATCGCATTGAGGTATTTGTTATAGGGAAACGGAAGAATCCCCTGAAACAGATCAATGTTGATATGACTTCTTTCAAAGCTGGAGGTGGCGATGCTGGCGCCGAGCATTGCCAGTATCAGAAGGGCAATATTGTTATAAGTTGCCATCCAGATGACGGAATATGAAAAGAAATTGCGCATTATGACCTGCGCGAATGCAAACACGGAAAGTGACAGCAGGAGTATGACAATCGCTGTCACTTCGATGTTGTAAACCATTCTTTCGATTTTATAGAGAAGTTTCATTCGTCAACCAGCTCCCCTTTTTCTTTGAGGTAGTATCGCGCTTTTGCTTTTGCAATCTGGTTCATCAGGGCGATGTCCGGCATCAGGCCGTCCGGTGCGTCAATAACTTTTCGCAGGGTCTTTAGCTGCGTGTCCTCATCGGTTAGATAAAATTTGACGAAGAAGAAGGTGGGTAGCAGGAATTTGCCGTCGTTCATTTTAAAAACAGTCTCAAATTCTTTTTTGGCCCGGTCCTTGTCCCCGCCAAAAGCCGCCGGCAGCATACTGTTGGTAATGCCCATAAACATATGGGCAAACCCGTAAAAGTAGTTGCTGTCTATCTGGTTGACCTGTTTGACCAGGGCGTCGACGTTTCCCAGATCCACGGCAATCATGGGATCGCCCACATTAAGAAGAACATTGGCACCCATGCCTGTCGCCGTCCACATCAGGGCGGGCAGGAATTTCTTGCTTTTTACGGTTTTGGCCGCCTCGGCAACGCTGCTGCCGTCCTTGAGAGCGTTGCGGAACCTTCTGTGGTGTTTAAGCGCCGCTATGCCGCACTCCGTGGCCCGACTGTACAATGCCGTGGCCTGTGCGGGGGATTCGTCTTCAATCATGAATCCCAGGGCGATATAGGCCTTGGCCGTGAGTGTTAAAAGCAGCGGGTCGTCGGGTGATGTCTCCAGAAGCCCCTCCACCAGCATGATGGTGCCCGGCAGCCCCGCTTTTGCCAGTTCAAGGTTCTGTTGCTGGAAAATAGAAGTTTCAATGTCTTCCATAACAGGGTGGCCGATGGCAAGGCCGGCTCTGACACCGGTTCTGACCATTGAGGCACATCCGGTGGTCATTGTCAGAAGAACAGCAATAGTGACTGCGTACAGTGTTTTTCTTTTAAGGCTGGCCATTGTGAGCTCCCTTCACTTTTTGACGATTACTTAAAAACCGCAACGTGGAACTTGCCACTTTATAAGCAGGGTTGTTTTTGTTTGTCAATAGTTTTTTATACGAGTGAATAAGATTTAAAGTTAATATATTGATTTAAAAGGATATTTTTTTGAAGGGCGCCGTCCGTGAAATCAACGAAACAAAGGTCGGAAGAAAGTGGTCGTGCGCCTTATGGTTTCAACCGCCCCAGATGGATGGTGTCAAAAAAACACATTGAAATTAATAATCAACTGGTAGTAAAACCCCTTTTCTTCCTGTTCCTTGATGTATCGCTTATGCCTTGCCATTCTTTTATTTATAGATAAATAAAAGTAATGATTTTTTGTATTTTTGCTTGTTATCATATTGCATCCAAAGCATGTTTTTTTATGCTTTCATAAACTCGCCAAGGGGGCTGTATGGTTGATCAGTTCTGGATAAAATGGCTTTGTGTTTTTCGTTACCTTTAGCCCGAATATTTCATGAAAAGGCCAAAAAAGTATGGCAAAATTCATAAAATTTTGTTATAAATCAGTTAGTTGAAAGACAATAACAAAGGAATTTTGCCATGACAGTTTGTACCAC
>JAXHTY010000031.1:0-32607 GCA_034189905.1 Thermodesulfobacteriota bacterium | reverse complement strand
CCTTTTACGTAACGGGCGGGATACCCTGCGGCCCGGAACAGGGCAATGAGCAGCGCTGCCTGGTCGGCATCGTTGCCGCTCTGCTGGGCCAGGGTCTGGGACGCGCCTTTCATGCAGCCGTGATAAAACTGGGTGGCGATGTTGTTCTTGACGTATTCATAGATATTGACCGGGTTCCAGTCCAGGGACGCGGCAAGATCGGCAATGGCCTCGGTGATCTGTACTTCAGGGGCAGGTTCGGTGTCTGCCGGGGCTATTGCGATATCGCCGCCGGCATAGGCAGGCACGATGGCCGGTTCGGTTGTGGGGGATATAGTGGGGTATTCGCAGGGGCGCACCGGCAACAGGCCGTGGATCATAATATTATGGGCGGGCCGAAGGGCATCGCCCAGCAACAAAAGGATGTCATCCACCAGCTCTGTGAAAGAGACGTCCGTCTGTTCCTGGGTATCTGCGCAAAGCTGGTGCAACAACTCCAGCAGGGGCGGCAGAACCCGGTTATAGGTGGCCCGAATATCGGCCTGGCGGCTTGCCGCTGCCCCGCCCAGGGTTGCGGCACGGCCGGCGAAGTCCTGCATGCGGGCGTCAAGCAGAAGATGGTTGACTTCCAGATCTTCGGTCAGAACCGCCATATCGGCACGATCGGCATCGGTAAATGTTCTGCCCGCGGTCAGGTCCGCCCGCAGGGACATCAGCCGGCTTCGGGTCTGCTCCAGCAGGGCCTGCATCTCCGCTGCCAGGGTACGGCCCTCCCCGGCATGGGCGAAGGGTGTGAGCGCGGGTGTGATCAGCAACAGGATAAGGATGAAAACGCCGATGTGGGTGCGGTGCTTGTGGGTCATGATGTTCTGCCTTTTTTTATTTTTATGTGTCTGGTTTGGTGTTGTTCTATTTTATTCATATAAATAATACCTCCCCTGCTCAATCGCCAGGAGGGTGTCGAGATCCTTGCGAAGGGCTGTAATATCGATGTCATTGAGATAGTAGATCGAACAAAGGACATTGATGATGTCGCCGATATTCTCCTCGATGTCGGCCCGGCAGGTAATGGTGCGGTCCCTGGTATCTATCAGGATATACATCATGCCGTAGGCGGTGTTGCTTGGCTCGGTGCTCAGCGTGTCAATGATATTATTATACCGGGTGACGAGATCAGCGGTTACCGGCAGATCGAAGGTCCGGTTCTCCAGCATGACGTATGTACTGTCAAATGTCAGCCCGATTTCTGTCTCCGTGCCATATGTTCCGGCGGCATCCGGAAGAAGATAAAACATTGGCAGCCGGGTGGCTTCGTCCGGATCAAGATTAATGTCAAACTGCCACGGATTATCCGCAATCCAGGTTTTGGCAACTGGATCATAGAGCTGCAGGCCCGGATCAAAGGTTTCGGTGAGGGTATGGTCAAAATCGCCGCCGGTGGTAGTAATTTCCGTCATTACCGGCACCATCCCCCATGGATAGGAAATATTCCGGCTGCCGTGGACATATTGAACAGCCTGGGCCAACAGGGAAGCAGCCGCAGCATAGTCGTTCTCCAGGGTTAGACCCAGGTCAAAGGCAAAATAGACGGTTTGCGCATCTCCGTATGTGTGCAGCACAATGGCGGGGGATTCCACGCCCGTTTCCAGTTCCACCCAGCCTTCTGCAAGGGCATCCCCTTCAGCGGCGACACGGCGGGCCTCTCCCTCGGGCCATATTATACATTGCGAAGAAATGGGACTGTCTTCTGCGGTAATTATATAGCCATCCACAAAAGACGCGCCATCCATATATACTCCGAATAAGTCGGTGTCGGCTGAGGATGCAGCATTTAAGCCAAAAGTATGTTCAAACCAGAGGGACGAAACAACGCCCGTGCCGGCGTTCATCTTTTCCATAAGCTCTGCCGATGCATTGAAGCTGATATTCTGGAAATCACCCAGAATAAGAATATCGGTATAATAGGGATTTCTGAGTTCTGCTTCAAACTGTTCCGGGTCGGTAACAATATGGTAATCCAGGACGGCCTCGTCCAGAACACCTTGCAGCAGGTCTTCGCGCACGCAGCCTTGCCATTCACAGACTTCGCAGCCCGCATTATTATTACAGTCACCACCGAATTGCAGTTCACACTCCAGGCGGCAATTGTCATTCAGCCATACCAGAAGACTGATGGCATCGCCGCCGGCCTGCTTGTCAATGTCAATATCCGGCCGGGCAATCACTTCCAGGCTGGTTTCATAAAGATCCCGGGGCGCCACCGGTCCGTCCATGGCGACCGTCAATTTGACCGTATAGGTTTTGGCCGCCACATCCATCAGCAGTAAAAGATGATCAAAAGCAAACCCGTTACTGGGATTGATGGTTCTTTCCAGCGTTTTTACCGCATTACCGGACTCCGGATCAATAAGCTGTATCTGCATGGTCAGGTCCCCAACCGGAAGGGGCGTATTGTTCGCGACCATATAGGTAAATGTGGCCTCGGTGCCTTCAAGAACGGGTTCCGGACTTATGGCCAATGTGCCGGTGAGGGCATTGAATGCCACATAGCTTTCGATCTGAATGTCCACGGACGGCTGGTCGGATACGTTTCCGGCGCTGTCAATGGCCCTGAACGTAATGGTGTGGCTGCCGTCAGCCTGACCGGCAGGGTCGTATGTGGCGACAAACCGGTCGCCGCCGGCAGCGGTCATGGGCTGCCATTCACCGCTATCGAACCGGTAACTGACGTCTGCAATGCCGGCACCGCTGTCAACGGCATCCACAGCCAGGGTCATGGGGCCGTCAACCACCTGGCCCGGTTCAGGTGCTACGATGGTCACTTCCGGCGGTACGGTGTCGAGGAGGGCAGCGGTGGATTCCGCAAGCACCGTGGCAGTTCCGTCGATCATGGCGGAAAGCACCAGTTGATATGTTATTGCCTCAAGACCGGCGGTGTCGAATGATGTTTCGCCGGTAACGGCAGCACTGATATCGATATCAGCAGAAACTTCGTGGCTCATCACGGTCTGAGCATCCGCCGGATCGATCAATGCCAGCGTCATGTCAAGATCTGTCATGGCGACGTTGCCGTTGTTTTGCACGGTGTATTGAACCTGGAGCGGGTCGCCGAGCGGTACGCTGTCTGCGGCGGCAATGGCGCCTTCAATATTGATTGACGGCTGAATGACAAAGGGAACCATTACCTCATTCAGGACGGCACCGTCTTTTACAATCCATAACCGGGCCCGATAGTTACCGGCCGGTGTGTCGGCGGTATTCCAGGTCAGATTGACGGTCTGTGAACTGTCGTCCGGCAGGGTCATTACGGTCTCGTCGAATTCGTGCACGGGATCGCCGGCACCGGTTTCTATGGCTGCCGAAAGAATGACCTGTTTTTCCCAGGCGATATTGGCCAGCACGGTTTCTATGACAACCGTTTCGTTCATGCCGTATTCCTGCGCATTCAGCGTGGCCGACAGGTCCACCCGGGGAACGATGTCAACAGAGATATCCACCGGCTCTGATGTATTATAATACTTGTCGGCAGCACGGAAGCTGAACACATGAGGACCTTCGTCGCCAGATTCAGGCATAAAACGGTTGGCGTACAAGCCGGTGGACGGATCAGCCGGCGGCAGGGAATGCCATGCCCCCCCGTCCACAGCGTATTCCACGGTCTTGACCAGTGAAAGCCGGTCATGGGCTTCCACGGAAAGCGAAAAGTCGGCATGGTATTCGCCGCCAGCCTCCGGGGACAGGATCGTCACTTCCGGCGGTGTTGCATCGGAAACGGTAAAAGTGCCCGTCGCAAGGGTTCGGGAATCTATCGTTTCAGTGATTTGCAGGCGAATCGTATAGATATTCAGTCCCAATGTGTCCGTCGCAAAAGACACACTACCCGTGACGGTTGCATCCGCGCCCAGATCCGGTTCAATCAGGATGGTGTCAATCACATTCCCGGTCGTGGGATCAATCATCATGATGTCCACAGGCACGCTTGAAGCCGGGCTGTTGCCGGTGTTGGTCAGGCTGTATTCCGCAGTGACAATATTGCCGGGAACAATCCAGCCCGGGGTCACGTCAAGGGTGCCGGAGATGCTGGTATCAGCAGCGATCTCAATGCTTGCACCGGCTTCTGCCATAACGGCATCGCCGGACATGACCGTAGCGTTCAGGTCGTAGGCCCCCGGCATATGGAGACCGGTATTCCAGGCAAAATCCAGACTTGTCGATGATCCGGAGAGCATGGTGGACAGGGCTTGTGTTTCGGTGTAAAGGTCTTCCCCTTGGGGACCGGCAATAACCAGACGGCAGGTGGCTGCGTCAACCGGGCTTATCCCGCTGTTTGTAACCCTGACATTGACGGCCACGGGTGTATTGGCCCCGTATGTCTGCCGGTCCGGCGATATCGATGCCGACAGTTCAATATGCTTATCAATCACAAAAGCATTGCGGGTTTCCTGAATGCTCCCGGACTGATTTTCAAAGACCGCGTGAACGGCATAGTCGCCGGCAATCACCGCTGCTGTATCGAATGTGCAAGTCCGGTCGGCCACTGTCCCATACGCCATGGAAAGAGACTGATTCGCCAGTTCCTCCACGGTCTCATCGTATTCATCAACCACCCGGACAGTGAGATGCCCGTCAAGGGCCGGGCCACTGTTTACAAGTGATACATAAACCTGAAGCGGATTGCCCCTGGTTACATGATCGTTGTCAAGCGCAGCCTCCATGGTAAGGCCGTAATCGCCGGTGATACAGATCTGTTTTTCTGCGGTATTATTTGATTCATCCGCCTCATAAATAACATTCTCCGGATCGGCCGTTACGGTAATGGTGTAATTGCCGTGCCGGTTGGTGGTATCCCAGAAAAAGCTCACGGATTCACTGCCGCCGGCGGCAATTTCTTCCAGGGTTTCAGTGGCGATGGCTTCGGTCCCGCCCGCGGCGTCTGTGGCATAAATTTCCACAATCACATTTTCAGCGAGCTGCGGGTGGGGGTTTTTCACGGAAACGCTGCCGATAACGGTCTCGCCTTCAACCGGCGTTGGCGGGTATACAAAAAGATCATCCGTGGACAGCAAAAGATCGGGCAGTGCATCCGGATCCAGAGTGACAGAAATGGAGTCAGACCAGGCGGTTTCACCGGGATCGTCATCATCCCCGGACCTTACCTGGAAGGCATTCTCCCCGGGTGACAGGTCTGCTTCTTCGAATGCGAACGTTCCCTTGTTGGTCAAACTCAATACATCCGGTGCTGACCAGTCAACCAGCCAGAAGCCGCTGTTGGAAGCAGGTTGGAGGTAAAGCGGTTCCTCATCAAGTTCGGCCAGCACTGTTGTGAAGTCAGGAAACCCGACCGTCCCCATTTCGACCACGCGACCGATGTCATCGCTCTGCGTGAAATACATAAAACGCTCCCCATCCGGACACCAGTCATAGGGGAAATTCATACCGCCATAAAAACAGTTTGTTGATTGAAAACCGCTTCCCGTGTCCACATCAAAAATCGAAAGTGCAGGACAATATCCTTCCACCGAGACATATAATAAACGGTTGGCAGCGGGTGCCCATTTCGGTCCATTTTGCTGCCCCCAGAAAAAGTTCATTGTACTGAAAACCGTTGTACCGTCGGACACGGTTGCAATCTTCAGCGTCATTCCCCCATCCGCCTCATGGAGATAGGCGATATAATTGTCATCCGGAGACAGCACGGCGGCATAGATGGCTTCCGCAGGAGTTGGCGTCTGTACAACGGGCGTCAGATCACCGGTTTGTGCATCCATTAGACAGAGTTCGCTGATGCCGGTTGCATTCTCCACCCGAACGACTGCCAGGGCACTGCCATCCGAAGACCATGAAGCCCAGGCCGGGGTATACATGTCTGAATCATCACCAAGAAGCGGAGATCGCTCACCGGTTCCGGTTTCATAAATATCGATCTCCTGACCGGCTTGGCCGTTTACAAAACAGGCAATCCGTTCGTTGTCCGGCGACCATTCAAGCCTGAAGACATCTCCCCCCACCGAAGTCCTTAATGTTTCGGTTCCCGAGTCGATATCCCTGACCACGAGCGTGGCACCGGGCAATCCCGCATCAGCGTCGGGTCCCGCCGCCAGTAAAAGCATTCCGCCATCCCCATGACAATACGCCACTCGTGTGTCATCGGGCGACACCGCCAACACATTGATGTTACTGTCACCCAAGAGATAGTCCCGGCTGAAAACGGAAGATGCGGCGATAACAGAATCGACATAACCACCATTGCTGTAAAGGTCTACGATGGAGCCGCTTTCCGCCAGCCCGGCCACATCCACGTTCCATTCACTCACGGTTATGGGCGAGCCGGGGATTGTGGGGGCCACAATTTCCGGACGGGGCAGCGGAATAATATCTTCGGCGCGGGCCGACACTTCATTTGAATAGTTCCCCTCATTGCCTGCTCCATCCACAGCGGTGACAGTGTAGTAATAATCAATATCGTTTTCCACGCCTTCATCCAGATAACATGTCTCATCCAGCGGAGCGTCAGTGATCCGGGTATACGGCCCACCCGGGGTTTGGCTCCGGTAAGCATGGTATAAATAGGCTGCGCCATCATCGGACATCTCTTCCCAGCATATTTTGATCATGCGGCCCTGGGGATGGGACCGAACAGTCGTTATTTCGGGCGCATCCGGAATCGTGACAGCCACTGTTACCGTTACCGTTGCAGGCCCACTTTCATTGCCGGTCTCGTCCACAGCCGTGACACGGTAGTCATAGACACCGTTTTTCAGGTCGGCATCGGTGGCAGTGGTTTCGGGTATCAGGCCTGCCGGCAATTGAATCCATTCATCGCCGCTGTAACGATAAGCCCGGTACCCGGCCAGGTCCGGCTCGCTGTTGGGATCCCAGGACAATATAACCGTGGATTCGTCGGCAATACCGGTCAGTCCCTGAGGCGGCTGTGGTGCTTCCACATCGCCCACATTTGCGGCGACAGGGGTGGATGGTGCGCTCTCAAATCCGTAAATGTCTTCTGCAGACACGGCATAATTATAAATGCCGTCTGCAAGATCAATGTCCGTGTATGTTGTGCCGGAAACGGGATTTGCCGTCAATTCAGTGCCGTCACGGTAGACATGATACCCGGCAATGTCGGACTCGGGGTTTGGCGTCCAGGATACCGTGCAGTCATATCCGTCTACCGACGCTGTCAATCCCGATGGGATTGCCGGAACAGCACTGTATACCACCGTCACTGGATCGGAGACCTTGCTGGTATTGCCTGCGGTATCCGTGGCCCGGGCGGTAATCATATTGGTTCCCTCAGCCAGCGTCAATGCACCGGAAAATCCGCCGGCCGCGTCTGCCGTGACATCGGCCACGGGTTCATCATTGACAAGAATCGCGACCGCTGAACCGGATCCCGCATTGTTGCCGGAAATATTGATGTCAGCGGTTGACACAGGCGAGTCCGGCTGATTGAGTCCGGGGGTGTAGATGATGGCGGAGATGGTAGCGGACGGGCCGCTTTCATTGTCATGGTTATCCAAGGCTTTTACGCAGAATAAGTACGTTCCGTCAAATCCGTCCGACAGATGGAATGAGGTTTCCGCGACGGGGGTAGCGTTTAAGGGCTCATAATAATCGCCCACAATATTGTATACCGTGTAACCGGCCAAATCGGCTTCGCTGTTGGCATCCCATGTAAAATCGATTTCCCCGCCGTTGACGACCGCCTGAAATCCCTCAGGTTCTGCCGGCGGCGTCAGGTCGGCATAGGTGATGACAATTGACTGAGGGGCGCTGTCCTGCCGGCCATGCCTATCCACGGCCACTGCCCGGATATCGTAATTGCCGTAAGCAAGACCGAAAGCCGCCGGATCAAAATCCAGCACGTAGGGCCCGTTTGTAAAGGGCTGTCCTGAGTCGACCCAGGTACTTTCGCCGGCAATGCTGTATTGAAATTGAATCTCTTCTACATCCTGATCCTCGCATACCGCCTTGATTTTAATCGGGCTCTCAAATAAGTGCCCGTTTTCCGGGGATGTTATCACTGCCTGTGGTTCACGGGTATCAACGGTCACCGCAATGGCATTGGAAGGAGCGCTGATATTTCCGGCCTGATCCATGGCTGCCAGGTGATATGTGTAATCACCGTCAACCAGATCAATATCCGTATAGGCCAGGGCATCAATCAGATAGGGTGTCAGGTCTCCCACCACCGGACCGTCGGCATTCACCAGGTCGCCGTTCCGGTAGACCAGATAGCCGGCCAGATCAACCTCGGTATTGGGCTCCCATGTTAATGCAACGTCGGCCGCCGTCGCCTGAGCGGACAACAGCACAGGCGCGGTCGGCGGCTGGTCATCCAGGGTAAACACGGATTGGCAGGTACTCACATTGCCATTGATGTCTTCAGCTTCCAGTTTCACGGCATATTCGCCGGCACTGCTCAATGGATCGGCAAGTGAAGCCAGCACACCATAGGAGACAGAGAGCGGCGAGGTTCTCAGCAGTGTCCATTCGGCGGGCGACTGACCAACGCCCAGGTAGACCCGGTATTCCTTGAAGTCATCGCTGCTGTAAGCTGTTCCCTTGATTTCTACAAGGTCGTTAATGGTTGAGCCGTCACCGGGGATTGCCAGCTTGACATTGGGGCCGGTGAGATCGGCATCAAAGGAGACTTCGTTCGACGGTTCACTCTCCCATCCAGCGTGGTCTGCCGCCCTGACGACATAAGTGTAGGTGCCTTCATCCAGGCCGGTATCAGTATAGATTGTTTCCGACAAAAGGGCGGCAATTTGCTGTCCGTTTCGATACAGGTTGTACCCGGCCAGGTCGGCATCGTCCACCGGTGTCCAGGAAAGATTGACGGCGGTTTGGGTGCCCGGGGTGCCGGACAGGGCAGGGGCGGCAGGGGGCTGGGTATCCACTGTGATATCAATGACCTGCTCAGCACTATTGCCGGCCATATCTTCGGCAAACAGTCCGAGGCAATAGGAACCGTCCGACGGGAGGTGCGCCAGGGATGCCAGTACCCCATCATCCACGGCAACTTCGGAATGGCTGACATCGCCCCAGGCCGGATCACCGTCGCACGGGTTGTTTGACAGCGAAACCGTATAGCTGGAAAAATTCTCATCCCGTGCCGTTCCTTCCAGCACAAATGACGCCGTCATATAGCCGTCGGCCGGGGGTGTTGCGATTGCCACCGTCGGCGGTGTTGAATCCACAACGATCCGCCGGGTGGTCTCATTCTGCCATCCGGCTTTATCTTCCGCCAGCAGGGAAAGGGTATAGACCCCGTCATCGATGGATGAAGCCGGGCCGACCGACCAGTCAAACAGGTGGTCATCGACGGGGAATGTATCGCCGGAAGCCAACTCATGCCATTGGGGCGGGTCTTCGCCGATACCAAATCGCAAGCGCCAGGCGGCCAGATTCTCCTCTTCGACTGTACCGTCAACGGCAACGGTGGTCTCTACTCCCCCGAACAGTGCACCTGCTGCCGGAGAGAGGAATTCAGGTTGCGGCGGTGTCTTGTCCACCGCAAACGATATCACCGCCTGGCTGGTGTTTCCGGCACCGTCTTCCGCTGCAACCGCCAGTGTGTGTGTTCCTTCAGCCAGCTGCTCCAGCATTGTGAACCGGTGGTTTTCGCGATTCTGATTGCCTTCGACCGAAAATATAACGGCGGTGTCGTCGGTGCATTCAATTTGATAAGAAGTTAAATGGTCATCCGTGATATTGCCTTCAACCGGCACGGCCGCCTGATAATAACTGTCATCCACAGGTGCGGAAAAATCCAGAACAGGCGCCGTGGTGTCCACTACCACGGTGATTGTTTCTTCATGAATCAAGGATGGCGCGGATGCCGGCGATACTGAGAGCGTAACGGCATATTCGCTGTCAGGGGCAATAACCGGTGTTCCATCATCTGTTTCACCGTTCCAGGCAATATTATGGACGCCCGGTGCCACGTCCGTATCCTGGAGGACCTTCACTGTTCCACCGCCACTTTGCGCAATAGTGACAGCAACCGAATAGTTTTCGCCGATATCCGGGCTCAGTTCATAGTGAATAGCCGTTTCATCCGATATCCCGTCACTGTTGGGAGAAAAAAGCCGCGGCTCAGCCTCAAGGTTGGTAATCAGGCTCTGTCTGTCCCCAAGATCGACGGAGACCGACGTTTCTGCTGTATTTCCGGCCTTGTCTGCGGCTGTCAAGGCAAGCGTCCATGTGCCCGAACATTCAATCGTGTTCCACCTGGCAAGTATATTTTCATTCACGGGCGACGCGCCATTGGACAGCACAACAGGGTTGCCCGGGTCTGCCTGATCAAACGCATTCAAAGAAAAAGAGGAGAAATGTGTGTCTGTTGCACTGCCGAGAACCTCAACCACGATTCCCAGCGCATCACCGGTTTGGGGATAAATTATTTCCGCTTCCGGTGGCGTATTGTCCACGATGGTTGTTATGGATCTGGTGGTTGAATTCCCGCATCCGTCCCTGGCCGTCAGGGTGATGGTATACTCCCCGTCGCTTGCTCCGGCACCGTCCCAGACAATGGAATGACTGCCGGGCGACATGGTCTGACCACCCATCAGGAGCGCCATCATCGTGTCTCCATGCAGGACGGTTGCATCCACGGCGGCATATTCATCAAGCGTATAATAGATGGTCATTTCATCTTGTTCACCATCGCCATCAGGGGAAAAAATGCTGTCGCCGTCAACGATCAGGTTGATTCCTGTATCGATGTAAACATCCGATACTGTATCACAGGTTACATTCCCCGTATGATCCACTGCCAGCAGTCGAAGCGAGTAGCTGCCGGCGTCAAGATCGGTTACATCCCATGTACCCAGGTGACCGGTTGTCATGCCTTCAAATTCAAAAGGGGTTTTCCCGATGCGGGTTGCCAACTGCCAAATCGGACTCCCCTCCATCCTATAAAAGAGCTTGTAATTCCAAGGCGTGTCGTCTTTTGCTTCGCCATAGGGAAGGGGATTGTTGTCAATGATGCTGCCTTCGATATCGATGCCGTATTGCACCTCATCGTCACCTATCTGCCTGGGGCAAAGCCGGACACCTGTGGCCGGAGCGGCAATTCCGACTGTTGGCGGCTTTCGATCAACATAAAAATCAACCGTAGCTGTTTTGACCTGATCGCCGTATTCAAGGACACCGGTCAGTTGATAGACGCCCTCTACCAGACCCGCCGTTGAAACGATAAATTCCGTTTCTGTGCTGTCTGTGGTTTCCACTATTATTATAGGGCCGCTGTCACCTTTAATCGTATACGAGATGGACTTAAAATCGGACGGAGGGTAATAATTCTCAGAGTCCCGACCAGAGGTGCCAGACAGTTGATAATATGGCGTAATGACTGTATTATTTCCCACAAAGCCGCAATCCAATGTTGAGGGATATTCAATGTCGGTTGAAAAAAACGAACCATCTTCGCATACCATGGGAAAGTTCTCTTTGCTGCTCACATATTCTTCACCACTTGCACCGGTACCGACGATCCGTAACTGATATTTGGTTTCCGGATCATAATCCTCCGGCAGGGGCATAGGAATATCATGCCCGTTTTCAATCGGATCACCTGCTGCGCCGTCATATACATGATAAGTTGCCCATTCATCCAAGTCTTCAGGGGAGACTTGAAACTCAATCCGGCTCAGTGCCTCCCGTACACCCTGATTATACCGATAGGATATCAATGGGCATTGACCTGAATTAATGCACAAGGCCGGCCTGAAAGGCAATTCATTGGAGTAATGAACGGCCTGGGTCTCGTCCAGGGCCTTTATGCGGAGCGCCTGAACAGTTGAAAGATCTACACTGTCAGGGCTCCATTCTATGTCAAACATGCCCGCGTCAGGATTTTCCAGAACGGTTTTATCATGCCATACCCCGTCATACCCGCAATACTGAAGCATGGCCTCGGAGAGCGGCAACCGAATGGTTTCGAGCGGCTTTAGCCACAATATCGAATCCAAATAGGATTCACTGACTACGCCTTTTACAAAAAATTGGTCTTGTTTTCGCTCAAGCGCTCCATAAAGGCCCCTGCCGTCTTCTTTTGTAAAAAAGTAAAGAACCAGCTGTTCCTCAAGCATCTTATCCATGGTGATGGTTCTGATATTACCTGCTTCATCGGTTGCTGTGAGACGAAAGGTTTTCTCCACCACAAGTTCGATATTTTTACCTATAAATACTTTCTCGCCGTAATATTCATCTACCTGACTACCGGACCTGAATTCAACCCATTGATCCGGATTTGCACCTTCGCCGTATGTTACAACCCAGTCTTTCAAATTCTTGTCAACCGCTTGCCAATTTAGCCTTGCCGCCAAATTTGCATACAGAATGTTGCCCGCCCCGTCCGTCTGTTCCTTCCATTCCAAGTCACTCAAAGCGATCTCCCCTTCCGGTGGAGTCCGGTCAACGCGGGTGTAAAATTCATAATTAAACACCGTGATGGCGTACTCACCATCTGCCACCAGTTCGCCGCTTTCATCCCGGCCGTCCCAGATGATATGGTCCTCCGTACCACCGGGAGGCAGGGCGGCATAGTCCTTTTCAAAAGTCCGGACCGGCATGCCCATCCCATCGGCGACCTTAAATTCAAGATGAGCAGGCGCCATCACCTTGTAATGAATGGCGACCCCGTCTTTGGTGCTGTCTGTTGAAGGAGAGAAGATATCGCCGGTGCCGGTAAATTCGTCACCCTGAGCGGTAAACGTGACCCCTGTTTTATAAAGACCGGTAATGCTGGTGCGTTCGCCCCAGAACACGCGGATCCGCCGGATTGTCGTATTGCCGGCCTTGTCCGTGACGGCCAGTCGGACATAATAGCTGCCTTCTGCCGGCGGCACCCAGTTCGCCAGTATCTCGTCAACAACCGGGATGTCGGATACCGGCCTAACCGGTGTCCATTCAGTTGTATCATCAACCGGCGAATATTCCAGTGCGTAATAATCAAAATTGCCGTCCATGGCCGTTCCGATCAGCTGGATGGCTGTATCTGTTTTTACAGCCGAAAGACTGGCAGTCAGATTCAACAGGGACTTCATTATCCAGGTATCTGTATACCCCCTGCCGGCACAGATGCTGTCGTAATCAACAGGCTTTTCACAGGCGATGGCATTATAGAGCGGAGAAACCTTGAATCTGATTTCGTCCTCCGTCCATGCGGTCAAAGGGGCTTCTTCCATCTGCTCCAGATTAACGCCGAAAATTCGATTCGTATAATCACCGGCATTTTTTTCCACTCCCACAAGCGTATCGTTCCCGAACCATCTTAAGGAACCGTCCTCGTAGAAGTATCCGAACTCGGTAGCGGTCATTACCAGTTCCGGATATTGAATGCCGGCCGGCAGGTTATTCCAGACAAGTTCAATGGAAGCATCATAAGCATCAACGGATTCATCTTCGGAAACAAGCAGCGGCAGGACATCTTCTCCTGTCTCCATGTTGATCGCGCTGGACGGCAGGTAGCTTGTTCCATCAATCCGGATCTTGACCTCATTGATAAACGCCTCATCCAGGCCTGTCTGAACAATCTTCATTTTAAAGGGTGACGTGGTATCCACAGCATTCAGTTCAAAATATTTTGTGCGCAGATCACCGGTGAAATGCAACTCGCCCTGTTCAACCCAGGCGTCGTCTTCCATCGTATGGATATGATACGAGTATGCCTCGGCACAGGCATTTCTGTTGTCCAGCCGGTGGACAGACGTATTTCCATCGACCAGATTGATCGACACCAGGTGGGCATCATAATAGCAATCATCACCGTCCGGCTGGCCGCCATCCGACAGGGCTTGATAAGCATAATCCACAAAAACGAGGGTGTTTCCGTCCGGTGACAAACGCAAATCATTCAAGCTGACATATGGATTGTAATCAAATCCGGCGTTGACGAAGACCGATTCGTGAAGGACCGTCAGATTCCCTTCTGTATCGCATTGTTTCACTTCCCAGATATCACTGCTGTTGTCGATAAATACAAAACCGGCGGTATTGTCAAGGGTTACAATGGTTGGCGTGAAGTTCATACTATAATCGCCGCCATAATAGTATGTTTTCCGTATATCGTCTGCAACCTGGATAGCAGGGCCCGGATCTGCGGCATCAACCAGCCGGACATAATAGGTTTCCGCTGCCGCCGCAAATGTTTCCACAACAAGCTTTTGGGCGTCCAGCCATTGCATGTCCACGACATCACCGGCTTCGGCATAAAATAAAGTGTCTGTGCTGCCATCCTGTCCGGCCTTGATGATCCGATCCGGATCATCTTCGCTATCGTGGCTGACATAGACAACTGCCGAGCCGTCCGGGGCCCAGACATAAGCGGTTATGGTCCCGCCCGGAGGTGTCTCCGCAATCTTTTGATGGCCTGTGCCGTCCGGTTGCACTACATGCAGTTCCTCATGACTGCCCGTAATTTCATGATAAACATTCAACATATAGGCGATATTACTGCTGTCCGGTGCGAACTTGATGCTTTTGATCGTCCGCCGAACCATCGCGCCATCGTCTTCCTGCTCATAATCACAGGAAACAACATTGAACAAATCCTCACCATAACGCCCCACCGTCCATATTTGTGTTTCCACATACTCCCAATCCTGCAGCTTATCCAGGATGATCGCCACCTGTTGCTCATCCGGGGACAGGGCATAGTCATAATAGGAGTACCCGTAATCCTGATCAGAATCAGCCTCGCGCCAGTGGGAAGGGACCAGACGGTTTATGCTCTCCCCGTCCGGCGTCATGGTATACAGGCCCCGGGGATATTCCGGTGCGTCATCGTCTGTATTGGGGATATAAAAAAGAATGCCGCTCTCATCGGAAAACCACTGCCAGTCTTCAGATATCTCCGGGAGCATGCAGGTGATGTTTTTATTGTAAAAATACTCGGTGCCGATGGCATCCATAAGGGGCGACCGGTTATTGTCAACAGTGACCGGCAGGGCTGCGATAAGTGTGCCATTTTGATCGCGCACCTGGATCGCATAATCCCCGTCACCCGCCACCATGCTGCTTGCATCCAGTCCGTCCCATGTGATCTCTCCACCCATGGTATTATCAAAGCGTTCATCAACAAATCGGCGGATAACGTTATTCCCGTCATCGGCCACCGTCACTTGAACGGTCTGTGGCGCCGGCAGGTTAAAGAAGAACCGGGTATTGTCCTGCACACCGTCGCCATTGGGCGAAATATAACGCTCCGTAAGCCAGAGATCGGCGTCCTGTACGCCGAAGCGACCGGTTGCGGTATTATTCGCTTCATCCTGCTCGATAACGGTATTATCCGGGTCGATCTGTATTGTAACCTCATGGGCACCCATCCTGCCTGTGGTGTCATAGGTGAATGAAGCGGCGGCGCTGGACATGCCGGGGACTTCGGCGATGGCGATGCCGTCAATGACGGTGCTGTTTTCAATAAGATCCACCGGCACATCCACCACGCTCTGGCCGCCTGAGTTTATTACCGTAGCGGTTATGGTTATCATATCACCTTCTTTGGAAATTGAAGGGTCAACCACAATATTACCGGACGATATTTCCAGATCCGGGAGACTGAGAATATCCACAGAAACAAAGGCACTGTTGTCGGTATCCTTTATTTCCGTCACCGGATCTGAAGCATCTGCCTCAACGTAAATAATCTGCTCGCCAGAGACCGGGATATTCTGCCATGTCAGCTCCACGGACCGGGATTCACCGCTTGCCAGCGAATCAATGGATGCGTTATCAATAACGGAGCCACCCTGTCCAGGTATTCCGTTATAAACCGTCACAAACACATCGGCGATATCCGCAAATCCATTGTTTTCCACCAGCGTGGTGATCGCGGCATCACCGCCTTCAAAGGGCGGATTGGGGGCAATGGAAATATTCAGGTGATCAACGGCAAGATTGGGTTGGGTCAGCGGATTGATGGTCAACGCGGCAGTGCCCGTGTTGTTGGCCTCCGACAGTTCGTTGGGGAAGATATCATCCGGATCGATTGTCACGGATAATGACAGATCGCCGGTTGTGTCTGCTTCCCATACATAATCTCTTGTCACTGAAGAACCGGCAGGGATGGTGTCGATGGTAACGGTGCCGATCTCTTCGCCGTTCACAAAATATCTGACCGGCACGTTGAACGCATCGGACGCGCCATTGTTACGGACTTCCGCAGTGACGGCGATCGGTGTCAAGACATCGGCGGTGTCCGGAGACAGGCTTATACCCGTAATTTCGAAATCATAAGTGGTATCCGGATAGAGAAGGGCCAAAGCGGTATTATTGGTTTCACAGGATTCAGCGATCTGCTTGCCCCCGTCAATACCCACATAGAACCGATGCGCCCGTCCTTCCGTGACCTCGACATCAAAGGTCAGCGTAGTGCTGGTCGTACCGGCAAGGGCGATCGTTTGCTCTCCGATTTTATTGGCTTCGGCAAGCACACCTTCGTATAAAGCGACCATGGTTTCTGCAACATCGGTGAGGCCTTTGTTTGCGACTTCCACCTGCACAGTAATTGACGAAGGCAGAGTAGTGACCGATGCCGGTGCAAATGTGATATCCCCGGTTTCGACAGCAAGATCCGGCTCGTGCATGGCCTCCCATACAGCGTTCACGGCCAGCGCTGTCTGATAAGGGCTTTCGTACCAGCTGCCGTCCGCAGCCTGATGATCGAGAATAAAACCCAGCGCATCGCCAGCCACGCTGGTGTCTCCGTTCAATCGTTGCAAGGCGATCAGGGCGAGGGCGGTATCATAAACAGTGCTGGGGCTGTTGCCGAATCCACCGTCCGTATTCTGATGGTTATAAAGCCAGGCCAGACCATCCTGAATAATCCCTTCCGAGGAATCTTTGCCACAGACAGCCAGGGCGGAAAGAACACAGGCGGTGGTGCCGGTGTCATCCTCGTACTCCTCGCATTTCCATCCACCATCTGTATCCTGGGTGGCAACAAGGTATGCGATAGCTGAATCAACATTCGTTGATTGCGGCATCCCTGCAGCCACCAGAGCACTCACCGCACATGCAGTGTCTAAAGCGTTGCTTCCATAACCGCTACCTGCGCCCCATCCGCCATCTGCATTCTGCAACATCAGCAATTCATCAGTCAAAGCCTGAGGGGCGTCACCGTGGCGAGCCATTGCCTCATTCACTTTTGCCATATAATCCGAATTTTCGGGTATTATACCTGCCAACCAATCCAGGCCTGCCGAGCGCGTGGATTGAATATCAGTAAATGGCACCAGTGCGATAAGGGCTGATGCGGTATCCCGCTCTATGGTCAGCGAGGTGTCCTGCCAACTGCCGTCCACATTCTGGTTGTCCACAAGCCAGGCTACCCCGTCTGCAATTTCGGGCGGCGCCTGCCGGGGATCATATGTCGGATCGTCAATACCCGGATTTTCTGCCAGTTCCGGAGAGTACGCCGTATCCGGAACCACTGCGGCCTTGCCGTCGGTTAAAGCGGAAAACCACATGACCCAGTTCGTCATAATATTCCGGGTGTGAACCACCTGTGCATTATCATGCATACCCGGCCTGGTGATGACGATTGTTGCCACCCTGAACTGCTTCTGGGAATCTTCTGCGGATGGAATGCGCTCCCCTTCAGCAGCAATGATGTCGTCGATGGTGACGGTTTTTACCGTTCCTTCGACAACTTCTCCTGTGGCCGGCAATCGGGTGGGGTCGACATCGGTATTTTCTATCAGCGTCATGGGCGGGACTTCACTCTTATCAATCAGCCCCATCAGGTAAAGATCCAACGGACTGTAATATTTACGGCCGGGGAAAGCGGTAAAGGTACCATTGCCGTTGTCCTGCCACTCATTGCCGTACATAACAGAGCCGTCAGTGTCCAGCAGGAAGCTCCAATGGGCGTCGGCGTTGCCGATCAGCCCGCGACTGATACTGCCATCCGAATCCTCAAAATCGACAAAAGCGGCCCAGCGGTGCAGAATTTCATGACTCAGGGTATTCATTGTCGTCGTGAAATCAGGGTCCAGCGGGTCGGTCACCATGTCCATTAACGGCCCCATGACAATGACCCCCTGGAGCCGGGAATCGCTGCCATAGGCAAAGGAATTATCAAACAGCCCGTCGTCGTCATCATGCCCGGCCGTGCCGATTCCCTGAACGTCGTTGCGCACCGGATGATAAAACCCCAAAGCCCTGTCTGTATCCGGCATCTCAAAGTCAAAGCCCGAAAAAACCACCAGAAAATCATAGGTATCCGAATGGGTGGCGTAGAATTCATTGGCTATGGCCTGCATGGGTTCGCTATAGGAACTTCCCACGACGGTAGCATCCATCTCCCCGGTAATTTCCATGACCGTTACATCATCTTGCGTCTCTACCGTGCCAATCGAATAATCCAGGGCAAATGCAGGTACGACGGGCATTGCAAAAAAGAGAATAATCAGAGTAAAGAAAGATATACGGCGAAATACGTGCGCAGATTGCATTCGAGCCCCCTCCCCTTTTCAAACAGAAGTATAATATTACAACATTCAAAAGTTTCAATTAGCCATAACGAACCGGGCAATCATGGCCCGCCGTCCATAGGTACAGATCGCTGGATGTTATTGTTCCCGGTATGCGGCACTGGCCGGACCCGCTCAATAGTCTGCCCCTTATCAGTAATCCGGATAATTATTCTTTCCGGAACATCACCTGAGATATTTTCCATTATAATTTTTTCCGGATAAATAAATTTGACAGTGCAGCCTTTTGAAAGGGTATCTCCGGGTTTAATAAGCCGTAATCCTGATGCCGGCATTCTGATAACAGCGGCTTTATCGGCAGCGGAAATTTTCAGGACCTCCAGGTTATCGATGATCTCCTGGGCAGACAAGGATAACGGACTTACAACTAAAAAGAGAACGAAAAGCAGCGGGATACGGTGATGAATATGGCCGGACGCCCTCCTTCCCCTTGCTGAATAAAGCAAACTCCCCCCTTTATATCCAAAACAATAAACAGTTCTTACAACTGTTTATTGTATATTAACATTGTTTCTTTGTTGAAAAATTGTTCTTTGTTTTTAAAATAGAAAATTTTATTCCGGCTTGTCAACAAAAAAATCAACGGTTGAAAAATTTACTGTCCATGAAATCGTGTTGAGGGAGAAATTTTATCGAATTTTATATAACTTCCCGGCGCTTTTCTTTCCCCCGAAACACCACCCACAGCATGATCCCGCCGATGAGAGATATGGCGGCGCTGCCGAGGAAGAGGGGAGTGGAGCCCACGTAGTCGTAGAAAATGCCGTTGACAAAGACACCAAGCATCATGCCCAGCCCAAAACTGACGGCATTGTTGAGGGCCTGGCCCAGGGTTTTGGTGTTGTCGCTGCTGACGCGGTCGATGTAGAGGATGCTGGCCATGTGAAAGGCCCCGTAGGTGACGGCATGGAGGAGCTGGGAGAGCAGCACCAGGACGCCGGAGGCGGCAAAAAACATCATGATCCAGCGGATGCAGGCCACAAAAAACGAAAAGACAAGGACATTCTCCAGGGAAAACCGGGCAAACAGCCGGCGGGAAGCGATCATCACGGTGATCTCTGCAATGGAGGCAAGCGCCCAGGTAAATCCGATAAAGGTATTTCCAAATCCCATGTTTTCCAGATGGATGGAGAAAAACCCGTAGTAGGTGCCATGGCCGGCCAGCATGAGAAAGGCGCAGATCAGAAACACCACCACCTCTTTCCGGCCCAGCACGCTTTTGGGCGACCCGATGCTGTCTTGCTTTTTGTCCACTGATGGCAGGGCAATGGCGGAAAAGGACTGGATCAGGGTGCCGGCCAGGATCAGTGGAATGATGAGGCTGATGGGCACCACCTCGGTGATGCGGCCCAGGGCGATGACAATACAGACAAAGCTGATGGTGCCCCAGGCCCGTACCCGGCCGTAGCTGCTTTTTTCATCGCCCAGAATATCCATGGCAAAGGCTTCCATAAAGGAGATCACCGGTGCACGGAAAACACCGTAAAAGGTGGTGATGATCAGCATGAGATAAAAATTGGTGGTCAGCAGGAAAAAGCTCCAGATGCCGGCGGCCATGAAGTTGCACAGCACATAGATGGCCTTGCGGGCGGCAAACCGGTCGGCCAGAGCGCCCCACACCAGGGGGAAGATCACGGTGGCGCCGGTGCGGGCGGAAAAGAGCGCGCCGATCTGGAACCCGGAAAATCCCAGGTGATAACAGTACAGGTTGAAAAACGGCAGAAAAATGCCCAAAACACCGAAAAACAAAAAGTATTGCAGGGCCAGAATAAAGCGCGGTTGTTTTGATTGTTGAGTTGCCATATAATATTTGATGGCTTCGTAAAAAGCCCAATATCTGCGTTGCGGCGCATCTCTCGTCATGTCACGTACAACCAAGTACGCGCCACTCCTCGAGATGCACCGACGCCTTGATCTTGAACTTTTTACGAAGCCATCCCAAGTCCGATTCTTTACAAGAGCACAATTTTTAGATTGACCTCTAAAGAGGTTACTTTATATGAGCATACCATTGAAATACGTTAAACGGCAACCATCGATCAAGTGGTGGGTTTTCATATTCATCGCAATGGTCATGGCGATGACCATGATATCCGGCTGTGCGGCGCCAAAGCATTCCGGGCCGGCCGGGACCCGGCCTTACCGGGCCATGGGCAAATGGTATGCCCCCATGGCCCGGGCCGGGGGATTCGTTGAGGAAGGGCTTGCGTCATGGTATGGCGGCAAGTTTCACGGAAGAAAGACGGCCAGCGGTGAGACCTACAACATGTATGCACTGACTGCGGCCCACAAGACCCTGCCCCTTGGCACAATGGTCAGGGTAACGAACAGGAAAAACGGCAAATCTGTTGTCGTGCGGATCAATGACAGGGGGCCTTTTGTGCATGGCCGGATCATCGATCTTTCCTATACAGCCGCCAAACGCCTGGATATTGTCAAAAACGGCACCGGAAAGGTGCGGATCGTGGCCCTTGATTCGAAAACCGGGCAACCCGCGCCCCCTGAGCCGGCTGAGACGGCAGCAGCAGAATTTTTCACCCTTCAGGTGGGATCATTCACCAACGCCGAGAATGCTTATAAACTGAAGGATGAACTGGATGACACTTACAAAAACGTTCACGTTTCAGTGCTGAACGACGGGGTGGAAACCTTTTACCGGGTCCGGGTGGGGCGATACAATTCCCGGGAGGCCATTGAATCGGCAAAGTCGTTGATGGCGGCCGGTGGATTTGATAATGTGTTTATTGTAGCAGAAGAGCTATGAAAACAAGAGAACTCACAAAAGTCGTGTTTCTGGATAAAGACGGGGTGATCAATGAAGATTCCCCGGACTATATCAAGAGCTGGGCCGAGGTCAATTTTATCCCCGGCAGCCTCGAGGCGTTGCGCCGGTTTGAACTTGCCGGGTTCACCGTTATTCTGATTACCAACCAGTCCGGTATCAACCGCGGCCTGATGACACAGGATGCCCTTGCGTATATGCTGACCAAAATGACCCATGCAGTGGCGGATGCCGGGGGATGCATCACCGATGTTTTTTACTGTCCGCACACGCCCGATGAAAACTGTGACTGCCGGAAGCCCCGGCCCGGTCTGATCAATCAGGCCTGCCGGGCCTATGCCATTGATTTGCCCGCTGCCTGCATGATCGGCGACAGTGCAAAGGATATCGAGTGCGGGCTTGTGGCCGGATGCGGCTGTACGATACTGGTGCAAACGGGCAATGGTCCGACAGCCGGACAGGAACTGAAAAGGAAGGGGATTGTGCCCACCTATATCGCAACCGACCTCCTGGACGCCGCCCGCTGGCTGATTGACAACGCTGATGCGGATCCTGCGGCATGATTACCATTGAAGGCAGCCTGGAATCCGTCCGGTACAGGGACAAAAAGAGTTTCTACACCATTGCCAGGCTGAAACCCCTTTCCCGGAAAAACACCATTGCCATTGTGGGGGTGATGCCCGACCTGGCACCCGGCCAGACCCTTCGCATTACCGGCCAGTGGGTTGATCACCCCAAATACGGTCAGCAGTTCAAGGTCAGCACCTGTGAAATCACCCTGCCCGCCAATGTGGACGGCATCCGTCAGTATCTGGCATCAGGCCTGATCCGGGGCGTCGGCGCTTCCATGGCTGGCAAAATCACCGCCCATTTCGGCGAAGAAACCTTTGATGTACTGGACACCGCACCACACCGTCTTATGGAGGTGGACGGCATCGGCGAAGCAAAGGCCGGAATGATCCGCAATGCCTGGCATGAACACCGGACTGTGCGGTCGCTGATGCTGTTTCTTCAGGAAAAGGGCGTGGATGCGGCGCACAGCGCAAAAATTTTCCGCCTTTACGGGGACGACGCACTGACCGTTCTTCAGACAGACCCCTTTCAACTGGCACAGGACATGCCCGGTGCCGGATTTGTGATTGCCGACGCCATTGCTTTGAGCAACGGGGCCCGCCGCGAAGCCCCCCGGCGGATCAGCGCCTGCGTGATGCATATGCTGGACCAGGCGGTGGCCGGTGGCAATGTATTTGTCTTTCAGCACCAACTGGTGGCATATTGCGAAAAAACCTTTGACATTGATCCCGATGACGTGGAATCGGCCATTGGCCGCCTTGCCGAAGACGGGGAGATTGTTATTGATGCCATGCCGGGGGATGATCCAGACGTCGCCATTGTTTATCCCGCAGCACTTTATGAAGCAGAGGCCGGTATTGCCGAACGGATTCGGACGATTGCCGCCGTGCCTGTGGCGGACACACCCATGGATGCCGGGACCATTACCGAAGAAGTGGTCACCCATCTGGCCGTGCATCCGTCCGCAGAGCAGCTTGAGGTGCTGCAAAATATTTTCACGCACCGGATGCTGATTATTACCGGCGGCCCCGGCACCGGAAAGACCACGCTGATCCGGGCAATCACCGCCATATTTGAGGACACCGGCAAAACTGTGGTGCTGGCCGCACCCACGGGTCGGGCGGCCAAGCGGCTGTCCGAAGTGTCCGGCAAAGAGGCCGCCACCATTCACCGGCTGCTGGGGTTTTCTTTTGACGATGTATCATTCAACCGCCATCGGGACAACCAGTTAAAGGCCGATGCGGTGATTGTCGATGAAGCATCCATGGTGGATATTCAGCTTTTTTATCACCTGCTTTGCGCCACGCCGGCCAGTGCGGTGCTGGTGCTGGTAGGCGACATGTTCCAGCTCCCGTCTGTGGGGCCGGGGAATGTGCTGCGCGACCTGATCCAGTCGGAAGCGCTGCCGGTGTTTGCCCTGACTGAAATTTTCCGGCAGGCCGAAACCAGTGAAATTGTCACCACCGCCCATATGATCCGCAGCGGTGAAGCACCGGACCTGGAAGCGGCAACCGGCCCGCTGCCGGACAGGTCATTCTGTTTTATCCCGGAACCCGACCCGGCACAGATTGCCGCTGCCATCATTGATTTGTGCACACGCCAGTTGCCGGAGACCTTCGGGTTTGATCCCATGGCCGATATTCAGGTACTGACTCCCATGCACAAGGGCGAAGTGGGCACGATCAATCTTAACCAGATGCTCCAGAAACAAATGAACCCCCGGACGGGGGAAGATAAACCTGTACCCGGCGGTTTTTTCACCGGCGACAAGGTCATGCATCTTCGTAACAATTATAAAAAAGAGGTGTTTAACGGCGATATCGGTATTGTTGACCGGGTTGATCCTTCCATCCGGATCCTGACGGTTAATTATGACGGCCGAATGGTTGAATACGATTTTTCAGAAACAGATGAACTCTCTCTGGCCTATGCCATCACTGTTCACAAGTCCCAGGGATCTGAATACCCTGCCGTGGTGATTCCCATGATTACGCGGCATTATCCCCTGCTGGAACGCAACCTGATCTATACGGCCATTACCCGGGCCAGAGAACTGGTGGTGTTGGTGGGCATGGAAAAGGCGGTCGGTGTGGCCATGAAAAAAGATAACCCCCAAAGCCGCCTTTCCCTGCTGGCGGCACGGCTGAATCCGGATCTGGTGTGAATGAAATACTTGACTTTTCTATTCCCATGTTATTTGAATCAAAAAGGCCAGCCATCAGCAGATGATGAATGTCACAGAAGCAAGGGAATAATTTCCATCAAAGGAGGAACAAATATGAAAGTATGGTTAATGGGAAAAAATTGCAGCGTGGTCCGGCATGCAGTGGTCATATGCCTGGCAATGTGTTGCTGTATCGGGTTTACCGCCGGCAGTTGGGCGGCAATTGAGGATTATACCGGCTCATACAGCGGAACCTATTCAGGGGATGATAACGGTGTCTTCCATGTTATCGCCGGTGAAAACGGCGCGGTTGTGGGGATGGGCTGGTCTACAGACACCAGCGAGGCCGTTGAAATCGAGGGCAGTGTGGATGACGATGGCAATTTTGACCTCCAGGACAGCTGGGGCGGGGAGATGACCGGCAGCATTGATACTGACGGGCACTTGACCGGCACCTGGACAGGCGGCACGATGAGTGGTGATCTTGAGGGGCAGGTTCAGGACCCGGACCAGCTTGAAGCGATTGCGGGCAATTATGCCGGTTCATCCACAGGCGACAGCAACGGCTCATGGGAAATGACGGTAAACGCGAATGGCTATTTAGGGGGATTTATTGATTCCGACACTTACGATACCATCGAACCCATCGGCGGTGTTGTCAATGCAGACGGTGTGATCATCGCACTGGGCGATGACGAAACCATGTGTTACGGCACTGTCAATATTGATACCGGCAGGGTGTCCGGTGAATGGTATAATTATGATGCCCCCGAGTCCGGCACCTTTTCAGGCAGCCGGGTTGTTGATGATAATAACGATGGGTCAAATGCCGCAATTGCAGCTCCCGGTGACGGCGGGGGTGGGGGATGCTTTATCCAGAATCTTTATTGATAGAATCGCCGGATGAGACTTCCGGCCCGAAGGGCTTTGTCACAAGCACCAGGGCCGGAAGCAGCAGAAAATCGGCCAGCAGGGCAATGGCAATGGTGCAGGCCACGAGAATACCGAAATCGACCATGGTCTGCATGATCGAAAACAAATTGACAAGGAAACCGGCCACCAGTACCACTGAAGTGATAAAAAGAGCCCGCCCCACACCTTTCAGAGAGGCAAATAGCGCGTTCTCATAGGAGCCGCAATGGCTGAACTCCTGCCGGTATCGGACAATCATATGGACGGTATCGTCCACGGCAATACCAATGGCCACGCAGGCGATCAGCAGCTTCACGTAATCCAGCGGAATGCCGGCCCACCCCATGGCCCCGAGCGTCACCATAACCGGTAACAGGTTGGGGATCATGGACAGCAGGCCCACGGGAACAGACCCCAGCACGATGCACATCATCACCGCAATAACGGAAAATGCCACGGCAAAACCGATAATCTGACTGTCGACAATGTAATCCATCAGCTTGAGCCACAAGGTCCCCATTCCGGCAAAATGCGGGGTGGGATATTGTTGAAATAATGGATCCGTAGTAACATAGTCATTCAACGTCTGGGATAATGCCTTGTAGCGGCTTGTGGCAACCACCTTGCAACGCAGTTCAACCCTGGCTTTTTTAAAATCCCCGGACAGGTAATCCCCGAGTTCATCACCGCCGGACATTTCATACACCAGCAATAGCTGGGCCGCCAGTTGCTTTGTTTCGGGGATACGGTAGTAAGCGGGGTCGCCGTCATGGAACTCCTTATTGATGTCCTTTATCATATCCACGATTGAATAGGTCTTCATGACCACATCCTGTTGCCGTGCTTTCTCCTGAAGCGCCTTTACCTGCTTTAAAAACAGCGGATCGGTCACTCCATCCGGTTCCCCGGAATCAAATACATAACTCACCGACGTGGCCCCCCCCATAATGCTGTCCACATGTTCGGTGACCTGTCGTATTTCCGCTTTTTTGGAGAACTCTGACAGAAAACTGGAATCCACTTTCAACCGCGTCATTCCCACAGCTGCGAAAACAAAAAGAGCGGCAAAGACGGCCAGTATCCACCACCTGTATGCCACATTAAACCGGGCGACGCTCCCCATGGTGTTCTGGAGTTTTGTCTCCCGCCTGTCTGTGGTTTTGCCCGCATGTGGCGCATGCCGACGACCAAAAGAGAGAAAGACCACGAGCAGGGTCATGCTGAGCAAAAAAGCGGCGCCAACACCGACGGAGCTGTAAATGGCAAAATGCTGAATTGCCTTGATGGAAGAAACACTCATGGAGCCGAATCCTGCCATGGTGGTAAGCGTTGTAAAAAGGCAGGGAACGCCAACATAGTAAAGCGTTTTCTGAACGGCATATTTCCGGTCACCATAGGCGTCATGGTAAATCTTGAATTCAGATAAGAGATGCACCGAATCGGCCACCCCTACGGCCACCAGAATCGCCGGCAGCATGATCACCATGAGATCAAAATCCCAGCCTATCAGTCCCACAAAACCGGCAGCAACCATTATGGCACACCAGACAATCACCATGGGCCCCACAACACCCACAACATTTCTGAAAAAAATAAGCAAAACTCCGCCAATCACAAGAAAGGCGATAATGGCAAGCCGCCTGGTTTCACTTTGCGATATCCGGTTATACGTGGCATTCATGGCCACATCGCCGGTATGGTAGAATTGAATGTCATCGTATGCCGGCTGGTTCAAAAAGGCCTCAATCCGATCAAAGGTAATCTGCGGATAAAGATTGTTCAGCTGGTTCCCCTTGGCGGGGTCAAACCGGATTTTATCAAGAGGGTCTACGCTGGCCCTTGTCATTTCTACGATAATCGCACCATATTCCCCGTCCCGGCTGACAAGACCGTCCAGGTAAATGGGTTTGCTTAAAATCTTCTCTTTTAAATCCAGAAGGTCTGCCTGACTCCGGGGAAAATCCTCCAGAATCTCATAAACCAGCAGTTCGCCTTCCACCCCTTCAACGAACTCGGCATTGGCAAGCGATGTAACCTGTCCGGCAAAAGGCACATCCCTTGACAACTGCTCCGTGAGATTGCTGATCTTGCGCATAATCTCAAGGTTCCAGATGCCATGTTCCACCTGCGGGGCCGTGTAAAGAATATAAGAAATCTCATCAGACCCGAATTCATCGCGAAATGCCTCGAACTGACGGTATGTGGGATCCTGATCATCGAAATATGCCCGGAAGCTGTTGTCATAGCGGACCGAATAAGCAAACCATCCGAATATGCCAAGCCCGGCGATGCATAAACAGAACACAATGATCCGATGCGTATAAGCCCATGCGCCAATCATCTGAAACCATTGGTGCATGCGCTCTACCGACTTGCCGTTATTGCTGGTATGATTGGATTGGGATGTCATAAGGTAACGGATTATATAACACATGTTTTAATTACGCAATAAAGAAAACAGCCTGAAAATCAGGGGGTGGGATTAAGTGGCGTCCATCCATTTTATATGGACGGGGACCAATTAACAGCTGCCCTGGACAGGCAGCATATCGATGGCCCATTCGGGCAGGGGCGATACTTTTTTCTCATACAGACCGGACTTCATGATGACAATTTGTTGAAACCGGTTCTTTTCGGAAGAATTGTCAAGGAACCAGGCTTCATCCACCAGGGGCAGGGCCGACTTGACCTGCTTCATGGTTCCGGGGATACGGGAATGGATTTTTTCAGCAGGCACGCTGTGCCCGCCTTCGACAGTGCGCTGATACACACGGGCTTCATTCAGTCTCGGGTCAATCAGATGGATATAAACCAGAATCACCATATAGCCATAGGCTTTGGCCTGAGCGATGAAGTCGATCTTCGATGGATGCGAAAAGACGGTCTCAAAACAAAAAGAAACGCCCTGCCTGAGCAGATCCTCTCTCATGCCGGCCGCCAGTGTGGCGGCCTCGTAACTGAACAGTTCCGGATGATCCGGATCAATGACCCTGGCGATTGCGTCGGCATTGATATACTTGATGCCGTACTTCGACAGATAGTGATTGTAAAAGGTGGTTTTTCCGGCGCCGTTACCGCCGGCCAGCACCCAGAGTTGTTTTGTGGGAGGCATTAAAGGGCCTCAAATTTGCCGTCCTGAAACTTTCCTGTCTGCCTTTCGCCGGATACGGCATCCACTTTATCAATGAAACCGGGCCTGCTGGTGCTTGCCTCAAAATAAAACGGCGCAGATGTCACCGGCTTGCCGGAAAATCCGTTTGCGCGATCCGCCTCCAGTGTATTCAAAACAGCTTCAGGATCAACTGACGTGCTTTGCACTGTCTCCAGACGAATCTCTTTAAGCCCCTGGGTAACGGAATACGCATCCGCCGCACTGATCTTTGAAGCAATGGCCCGGCCCAGCTTTGCCCAATATTCGATCTGGCCGCTTATCGACCGGTGCTGCACCCTGGCTTCCCGCTGGCCCTGAATCACCAGGTTTTCATCAATTCGCAAAGATCTGGTTGGCATTGTGACCTCCTTTTGGCACACTCAATTTAATGCCATAAACATCAAAATGATGCATTCTGCTACAATTGTAGTTGTGAAATCTGATTTTGTCAACCAGAATTTGAATTTAAACTGAAAAAGGGGCGTCCCCTTGGTGCGCCCCTTTGGTTACAATTTGTCGTCTCATGCCCCTCAGGCTCGAGCATTTTTACGCTGAAAGGGTGACGGACTTTCCTGAAAGAAAAATCAAGGGATTCACCTATCCCGGATCAAGTCCGGGATAGGTGAAGCCCAATGAGCAAATCATATTTTAGATCATCTCAATAATATTCCAGGATCGCCCATAAATTTCATTTTGTGAATCATAAAATACTGAAAGGATTCGGGGCTCACATCTCTACCCAACTCAACAACATAGTCGTAATATTCTGCTATGCTATTTTGTTTCCATCCATAAATGGCCTTTTCCCGCAATATCTGGGTCAAACTGCGGGCTTGCTTGTGTGGCGTACGCCCAGTACGCCTCCGCGCACCCCCTTGTTTTCCTTTATCTTGCGGGAAAATTCACATTTCTGGATTGGAAACCCCAGATTGTGCCATCCATGTGAAATGGATGGAAACTAAATAAGGTGCACTCGTAAAAAGTCGAATTTGGGATGGCAAAGTAAAAAGTTCAAGATCGAGGCGCGCAAATCTCGAGGAATGGAGCGTACTTAGTTGTACGTGACATGACGAGAGATGCAGCGCAACAAAGATATTGGACTTTTTACGAAGCCATCAAATAAGGTGGCCTGAATTAAATGGATGGCCCGCCAAATCGGACAACAACTTGATTTTTGATAGATTTAAAGGACCAATCGCCCTTCAGCAACCAGGTCCCTGTTCGAATACATCATCTTCCCTTCCCTGAAAACCTGGGCGGGTGTCCTGAGGGCGCTGATATTTTCCAGCGGATTGCTGTCCCACGCAACGATATCCGCCGCTTTTCCCGTTTCAAGGGTGCCGGTAACCGCGTCAATTTGGAGAATTTTTGCATTGTTGATCGTAGCCGACTGAAGAATTTCCAGATTTGAAAACCCGAGCCGCTCAAAAATTTCAAACTCCCTGTACATCCCGCCAAAATAGTTAAACGGCATCCCGGCATCAATGCCGCATCCGATAAGCACACCGGCCGCACGCATTTTTTTCACATTTTCAGCGCCGTTTTTCATCATTTTAAAATAAAGATCGGGATTGACGAGAAATTTCTTTTTTTCCCATAATTTTTCAAAAGAAATGGTTTTATAGCACTTCAGCATATCCAGGTTGGTCTGATGAAGATGCGGATTGCAGTGGTTGCGTGCCTCATTCCGGAAATAGTCGCGCCTGACCTTAAGTTCGTTCTCGATAAAATCGGTCCTGTATTCTTTCGGCAGTGTATCAAATGCCTCCTCCATCAGATATGACTGCGCAACCGTAAGCGTCGGCACAATCGCTACATTACCATCCTTCAGCCTTAACACATCCTCATCCGAAAGCACCGCGTCGGCAGTGATATGCTCAAGCGAATGAACCGGAAATTGCAATGCCCTGTCAAAACCGAATTTATAATGGTGGTGAACGGCCACCGGCAGACGCTTTTCTTTGGCAAAACGGAAAATCAAATCAAGCTGCTCGTCTGTATAAACAGGAATCGATTTGTTCTTTTTGCAAAAAAGGGTCTTATCATCCATGGTCAGTTTTACAAAAGAAGCGCCTCTGGCATTTTTGCGAAGACACTTTTCCATCTCCTCTGTGCCCTCGAAATTGTTCATTATCATTCCGAAAAACCAGGATGCCGGCACGGCAAATAAATTGATGTCTGAAGGCGGTATTTCCGGATGGGAGCCTTTCACGTTCAGCATGGAGTTGCAATAGACAACCCTCGGACCGGGGAAATCACCGGCTTCAATATGATTGATAAAACGATGCATCAACCCCTCAAAAGCACCCATGTCACGAATCGTCGTGATCCCGGCCGCCACACAGAGGATGTAATTGTCTTTCTGCTGTTTTGCATGCTTGCGGAGATCAAACATGCTCATGGAGAATACGGGTGAGGCCGTGGCGTGACAATGGGCATCAATGAGGCCGGGGGTCACATATCTGCCGTCTAGGTCTATGACAACCGGTTCAGGAACAACCGGATCATGCGCCGGTTCCCTCTCACCGCCGGTGATGGCGGCAATCTTCCCGTCCAGGACCGTAATCGTTGCATCGCGGGTAATGCCGCCGGTCAGCACATCAATGACATGGCAGTTTTTCAGATAAAGCGTTTTTTTATAATCGAGCCGGGGCACGTTCTTCCCGGGTGTGGCGCATCCCGTCATCACCGGAAGAGAGGCCGTCCCCGCGGCCATCGCAGCCAGCATTGAATATTTGATAAAATCCCTTCGATCAAGCGCTGCCCGGGGCCTGTTTCCCATTTTCTTTGCCTCTCTTTTTATTGGACGGTACCGACTGTCAGCTACTGGCTTAAATTAGCCATGTTAAAGTTTATACCGCCTTTTTTCAATCACCAAGTAAGATGGTCTCGTAAAAAGTCAAATTTGGAACGGCAAAAATAAAAAACCCGGTACCAGAAATCTGATACCGGGTTTAAAAAATTCTCCCGTTGTATTGTAAAAAATCATGATCCAGAAAGACAGTTCCATGTCCCCTTTTGTCACCTAATTATAGAAACATGCCCCAAGTTCAAGAATAAAATGCCATGAACTGCCCTGCCAATACTGAAGTAAAACACTCTTCAGGGCTCTCCTCAAGTGTGCCGGAAGTAGCATACAGTGGGGCTGACCGTAAATTCTGCCTTGACAAATGACTATTTTAATGTATACTTAGATGTACATTAAAGGAGAAAGTCATGAAAGAGCTTAGCATCACGGAAACACGAAACAAAATTCTGTCCCTTCCGGGTGAACTGGATGAAACCGATGTTGTTAAAGTAACCAAAAGAGGCAAGCACGTCCTTACTATTCTGCCCGCCGATCTTTACGAGACCATTGTGGAGACCCTGGACATTATGTCCGATCCTAAACTGATGAAGACCCTGCAGGCGAGCCTCAAACAGATCAAGGCGGACAAGACGCAATCCCTGCAGGACGTCAGGCGGGAACTCGGCATATGAAGTACACCGTCCGCTTAACACAGCAGGCAAAAAAAATGCTGGCAGCTATCAGCGACAAACGCATTCAAACAAAATTGGCTGACCGTATGGAAAAACTGAGCCAGGATCCGGCAAAACAGGGTAAAGCCCTATTGGCTTCCCTGTCCGGGTATCGCTCCGTCAGGGCTGTGGGTCAGCGATACCGAATCATCTATACAATTAATGAAGACGTCATAACCGTCCTGGTTGTTGCTCTTGGCATAAGAAAAGAAAAAGACAAAAAAGATATCTACCATCTCGCCAGAAAGCTAATTCAAAAAAACCTGGTATAGCTTTCTATCGAAATTAATAAGCCGAAATTAAACGTTTTCCGAATTCCTCACCAAATAAAAAACCCGGTACCAGAAATCTGATACCGGGTTTAAAAAATTTTCGGCAGCGACCTACTCTCCCACACGGCTGCCCGTGCAGTACCATCGGCGCTAAAGAGCTTAACTGCCGTGTTCGGTATGGGAACGGGTGTTACCTCTTTGCCATGGCCACCGAAAAAAATTTACAATCAGGATATGAAAACATTAAAACGTTCAGAGGTGTTTTGGCAAAAAATTGTGGCTAAGCCGCACGACCAATTAGTACCGGTAAGCTGAATCCATTGCTGGACTTACACACCCGGCCTATCAACCTTGTCATCTTCAAGGGGTCTTCAGGTGACTTACGTCACGGGATATCTTATCTTGAGGTTGGCTTCCCGCTTAGATGCTTTCAGCGGTTATCCATTCCAAACGTAGCTACCCAGCAGTGCCGCTGGCGCGACAACTGGACCACCATAGGTTTGTCCATCCCGGTCCTCTCGTACTAGGGACAGATCCTCTCAAATATCCTGCGCCCGCGAAAGATAGGGACCAAACTGTCTCACGACGTTTTAAACCCAGCTCACGTACCACTTTAATTGGCGAACAGCCAAACCCTTGGGACCTGCTCCAGCCCCAGGATGTGATGAGCCGACATCGAGGTGCCAAACCGCCCCGTCGATGTGAACTCTTGGGGGCGATAAGCCTGTTATCCCCGGCGTACCTTTTATCCG
>JAXHTY010000030.1:0-40842 GCA_034189905.1 Thermodesulfobacteriota bacterium | reverse complement strand
ATAAGGGTATATTTTTTTGAGGGAAAAGTAAAGAATCCCGGCCCGGAGGGGCCGGAATTGGTTTTTCGTGGAAAATGAATCAGATCAATTTTAAACTGGATTCCGGCTCACGTTCCGCTTCGCTCCACTGGCCGGAATGACGGGGGGGTGTGGCGCACGTTCCGCTTCGCTCCACTGGCCGGAATGACGGGGGGGTGTGGCGCACGTTCCGCTTCGCTCCACTGGCCGGAATGAGGGATTGCGGCACAGCCGTGAAAGGCAGCCGCTACCACGATCACGAAAACGAACAAAAAAAGCAGGGCCACAAATGGCCCTGCTTTTTATATTCGCCTGATTGTGCTTTTAACTAACGTGGCTCTCTGGGATGGCAGTCATTGCAGGATACCGGCGCCGGTCCTTTTCTCGGGTTGCCGGCCTTTTCCTTATTGTATTCCTCATGGCATCCCTGGCAATTTTCGTGAATCGCGCCGTAATGGTACTCAATTTCCTTGGCTTTCCGCTCATCCCGGGAAAGTCCCTGCAGTTCGCTTCTGTCGGGCTTTCCGGGCGTGTGGCAGTCCACACATTTCTGCACATCGTCGCCCACTTTCAGGTCAAGCGGCTGGCCCTTGTCATCATGATGGCACTCCCCACAACCGATTTCGTATTCTTCCACATGTTTTTTGTGAGTAAAGGTTACAATAGACTTGGTGTGCTTATCATATGCAGCCTTATCTTCCATCTTGATAACATCCTGGAACTCGGTGCCGGCGATTGCCAGCCCGGCCACAAAAAGAATGGCCAGTCCCATGACCAAAGCAGTGGTTTTCATTGTCTTTGTCATACTGTTTACACCTCCTTTGACCCGTTCTGATTATTTTTTACGGTTTTCAACCACCTCACAAACAAAACCAAAAAATGTTTATACCAGCAAGCCCCTGTTGTTGTCAAACATAAAATCATCTACCGGGCTAGGCTTTGGGCTTCTCGTCCTTGCCGCGCTCAGCTTTGGTGGATGCACCGGTATCCGTGTCGTCTTCGTCCGTTTTTCTGCCAAAAACCCGTGCGCCGATAATGCTCAGTTCGTACAGCACCATCAGGGGGATGGAAAGCATGACCTGGGTCACCACATCCGGCGGGGTCAAAATGGCTGATCCGGCAAAAAAGATCAATATGGCGTATTTCCGGTTCTTTTTTAAAAACGGCACGGACACAAACCCGAAACGGGCAAAACAGGTAATCACCAGGGGCAGCTCAAAAGCCAGGCCAAAGGCCAGGAGCAGTTTGGATGAAAAGCTCAGATATTCCTTCATGGAGGGAAAGGGCCGGATATTTTCCGTGGCAAACCCCAGAAAAAACTTGAACCCGTAAGGAAATACCAGAAAATAGCCGAACAGGGCGCCGGCAAGAAAAAAAATCAGGGATATCAACACCACCGGTATGATGACCTTGCGTTCTTTTGTATAAAGGCCCGGCGCCACAAACATCCAGAACTCATAGAAGATTACCGGCAGTGCCAGCACAACTCCGGCCAGCAGGGACACCTTCAGATAGGTAAAAAAAGCCTCGGGCAGGCCGGTAAAAATCATGTTGTCCCCGGTTTCCATGACAGAGACCAGCGGCCGTATCAAGATGGCAAACAGGCGGTCTTTGAACGCGTAAGCGGCCCCGAATCCGATAGCGACGGCAATAACGCACCGGATCAGCCGTTTTCGCAGTTCTTCCAGATGATCCAAAAAGGGGGCTTTGCTTTCGTCTTCACTCATTATTATGACGGTCCTTGTTATTGTTCAGCGCATCATCTTCTGCAGTGGGGTGGGCTTCTTCGGCGGACGCATCCGGCTTATCCGCCCCTGTGGCATCCTGACGGCCGGTTGTTCCGGAGCCGTCGTCACCAGCGGCATCATCAGGGGCCGGCGCGCTGTCTGCCGTGTCGTCCTCTCCGGATTTTTCAGACTGGCTGTAAATGGAGTCATACGTGGCGTTTTTGGCTTCCTGAAACGTTTGTTTGACTTCACTCAGATCATCATCAATATTGACGGCACTGCGCAACTCGTTGGTTGCCCGCTTGAACTCGCCCATGGCTTTGCCCAGGGTGCGCGCGACCTCGGGCAGTTTTTTCGGCCCGATGACAACAATGGCCACCACTGCAATTACAATAAATTCGGGCATGCCGATTCCAAACATGCTGGTCTCTCCCTGCGCGGAAACCCTTATGGCTTCCGTCAGTTTCTTTGCTATTTAAATATCGCGAAAAACGGAACTGAAAATGCCCCCGGCATTGACGTCCGGCGACACATTACCAATTTCGAATTTCCAATTTCCCATTTTTCGTTTTACAGAAGCAGATCCGGCGAAATACCAATTCCCCGGTGCTCCACTTCTGTTAACCCTTTAATCTAACCGAAACACCCCGCTTTTACCACCGGTTTTTTCCACCAGCCGGATGTCGGAAATCACCATTGTTTTATCATAGGACTTGCACATATCATAAATGGTAATGGCGGCGATGGCGACGGCTGTAATGGCTTCCATTTCCACACCGGTCTTGCCCGTGGTGCTGACACTGGCCTCAATGACGACGCGCCGGTTTTCGGGGTCCAGCTCAAACTGAACGGCTGCATGGGTAATATTCAGGGGATGGCACATGGGCACAAGATCCCAGGTCTTTTTGGCGGCCATGATACCCGCAATCCGGGCCGTCTCCAGCACATTGCCCTTTTTCACGTCACCACTCTGAAGCGCCGTAAAGGTTTCGCCGTTCATCTTAATGGCACCGCAGGCAATGGCCGTCCGGTGGGTATCGTCCTTCCCGCCCACATCCACCATCTGCACCCGGCCCTTTTCATCAATATGAGTGAAGTCTGCCATTTTCAACCCCCGCTATTTTATTCTTCGTATGCCTGGGTTTTACTGGTCACCCTCGACTTGATCGCATCGATCAAGGATGCCATTGCCGGAATCACATTGGTGCGAACATCCCCGGCCACCACCACCAGCATGATGTCATCGCCCACATTCAGTTGCCGGTCCTCGGCAATTTCCGCCTGAATATCAATAATACCGGGCATCTCTTTGTGCTCGGCAATGACTTGCGCCAGTTGATCGTGATCCACCTGAACGGTCAGGGCGGTTACTTTCTGCTTACCATCTGCAGTGGTTCCCCGCACCACGCCGTTATGGCACAAAACCATTCCTGCCCGCCCGAAATCGGGCCGCTGCTTTACCTTTTTTACAAGTGCTGCCATATCCATGCGGTTATCCTCTCCGTCCGTTGTAATATTCAGGACTCCTTTCATACAGAACATCATTGTTCAACAATTGAACTTCCAGTACCTCGTCAGCCTGAAAGGCATCACACCCTTCCGGAATCACAATCAGGGCATTCTTTCGCGCCATGGATTGAAGCCGGCTTCTCTGCTTCAAAGGGGTAACGGAAAAGCCTTTTTGTCCTCTTTCGAGCCGGGCATGAATAAACTGCGTCCAGTCTTTGTTGCCGCGAACGGGGGTTTCAAGGCGGGCCGAGAGTTTTGGAAACGGGAGGTGGGGCCACCCCGCCATCTTCAAAATACCGGGCAGTGCAATCTGTAGAAACGCCATTTCATTGGATGGCGGTCCACCGGGAAGACAGAAAAAGGGTTTTCCTTTCAGCAGCCCGAATGCCACCGCCTTTCCCGGCCCCATTCGAACACGATGATAAATGCCGTTCCAGCCGAGAGACTCCAGCACCGCAATCATGATATCCTTTTCGCTGCCCCAGACCCCGCCGCTTGAGATAAAGACATCCACCTGTTCAAGCCACTGATTGATGGCTGCAACGGTTTCCGCCTTTGCGTCTCCGGCATATGCCACATGTGAAGGAATCCGGTAGTGGGTCAGCCATGCACAGATTTCAGTGATATTGCTGGCATAGAGTTTGCCCGGCGGCAAGGGGCGGCCCGGCGCCACGACCTCGTCACCCGTGGCCATCACACAGGCCACCGGCGTCTTGAACACCTCGGCACCGTCCAGTCCGGCAGTGGCCATCAGGCCGACCATTGCCGGACTCACCCGCTCAGATTGCCGGGCCACGAT
Source organism: Thermodesulfobacteriota bacterium (assembly GCA_034189905.1). GTDB lineage: Bacteria > Desulfobacterota > Desulfobacteria > Desulfobacterales > Desulfosudaceae > JAXHTY01. The sequence continues at coordinate 36,789 of JAXHTY010000030.1, read as the reverse complement.
CTCTCCGGCGCGAATATCCGTGCCGCGGGCCAGCACATTCCGGCCCGGCTCGGCCGTATTGCAACACACCACTGCCGGTCCGTCCCTGTTTGTAAATTCTTCTGATAGCACCGCGTCGGCACCATCGGGAATTGCCGCGCCGGTGGTGATCCGGACCGTTTTACCACGGCTTACGCCGGCATCCGATATCCGGCCCGCGGTTGCACTTCCCGCAATTTCAAGGGAAACAGGATTGGCTTCATCAGCGTGGCGCAGATCAGCCGATTGAACGGCAAATCCGTCTTTGAGGGAGGCATTCACCGACGGGCTATCGACCTTTGCGGCGATGTCTGCAGCAAGCACCCGTCCGGCAAGGCCGTCCAAGGAAACATATTCCGTGGCGGGCATTTCGATGCGGGAAAAGGTCAATTCCAGCGCTTGTGTAAAACCGATAAATTTCTCCATATCATTGCCTTATGCCTTGCCAGCTTTCTTCGCCCGACTCAAAGATTCTGAATTTTGTCTGCCAGTGCCGCCACATCTTTCCGGGGCCACACCGGCAAACGGGTTTCCACGGGATCATCCGTTACAATCGCCAGTATATGGTCCTGTTCGGCGGCTATCGGCGTCTTTTCTGTGGCAGCCCGCCACACTTCGATCTTTGTACCGGGCCCCTCGATATATCCTTCCACCAGTATCACATCACACGGTCCAAAAAGCGACGAAAGCCTGTCAAAGGGATTTTCGCCCGGGGCTCTGGGCAGAAAGACGGCAATCTGATCGGTTGTGGCGATTGCAGCGGGATTGCCGCCGGCAACGCGATGACGATAGGAATCTTTACCGGATTTATCCAGTTCGTGAACATGACTGCTGTGCTTCAGCGTCCCCACCCGGAGACCGCGTTTCGTCAGTGCCTCAATCAGTTCAATGATCAGCGTGGTTTTACCGTTCCCGGAACGCCCCACGATATGCACGATTTTCATTCGTCACACCTCTGACTTTTTTTCAACCATCATCAACAATATCCCTAAATAACCGGGATAGCAAAGTAAAAATCCGGCCCCGAAGGAGCCGGATTTTAAAACTGCAACACACAACCATGATGCCACACCCGGAAGGCCCAGACCTTCACAAGTCCCTACTGGTTATACTGACAAAACGTCTCAGCGTCAGAACAGTTTGGGGCCACCAGACGCTTGAAAAGATTTATCCGGTTGATCTGATTGGTGCCTTCGTAGATCTGGTAAAGCTTGGCGTCCCGCAATGTTTTCTCGGTCAGATAATCGTGGCGGACACCGGCATTGCCCATGATCTCGAGGGCCATGCGGCCGTTTGTCACACCGGCATCTGTTCCCACCACCTTTGCCAGCGACCCCCACCCGTCAATCCGGTTAATTTCTTCACATTTCTGAAAATCAAAAGAAAATTTCCGGATTAGCCAGGTGACAAATCTGAATTTTAAAACGGGGCTGTAAAGCTTATCAAACACCCAGGCGGGCGTATATTTCGTCATGTAGTAAAGCGGTTTAAAATTCAATGGTTTGGCTGCACCGTCCATACCATTGGTATAAGCGGATTCCATATAAGTCAGTCGTGCCACAGCCACATTTTTATACATTTCCGCCAGGTGCGACTGACACCATTCATGATTAATCAGCAGATCGCCATTCACTTCCGTTTCTGTGGCAAACCGGACAGCCCGCTCGAACGCCCCCCGGGCAGCGCCCGTTCCAAAGGCACAGACCCCCATCCTGGACACGGCCCATATGTTTGCCAGAATCTGCTCCACAATATCCCGCGGACCTTTGGACAAACCGGCGGTCTGTTCATTATCCAGGAGCACATATGCTTCCGGTACAAAACAATCCCGAAAAACCAGTTCACTGGCAATGGAGGCTTTCTGGCCCATTTTTTTCTCTTTCTTGCCGAATGAAAACCCCTGGGCGCCGGTCTTGACCGCCAGCATCACCATATTCTCCGAGGCTTTTTGAAGATCGGTATAGGCAAACAGCATATGCCAGGTGGAAAGATGGCCGTTACTGATAAAAATCTTGGTCCCGTTCACCACATAACCACCGTCTTTTTTATCGGCCTGACATGCCAGTGACCCGGTATCCATGAATTCAACATTCTGGGAGTCTGTGCCGGCATCGGGCTCTGTCATGGCAAATGAAATCAGGCAGGGTTCGCCGGTCTCGCCGCCCCTGGCAACATCCCTGGAGATTTCATCGATCAGGCGCATATGCCATGATGAAACAAGCGCAATATACCCGAGGTAATGCACGCCGATGAGGTTGGCCATGGCCGCGCAAACCGACCCGATTTCTTCCATAAAAACACCAACGCAGGAAAGGTTGAAGCCCTTGCCACCGAAAATCCTGGGAATAAACATGTGGTAAAAGCCCCATTCATTGGATTTTTTCACAAAATCCCAGGGCAGATAATCCGGGTCCTCGTGCATTTTCAGATCGAGCGCCGCGACATAGGGACGCGCCACTTCCTCGTTAAAACGACGGGCAATAGCAACGACCTGCTTCATTTCCCGGATAATACCTTTGGGCTGCCGGCCGGTGGCCCGCAGGCTGCACATGATATCATCAAACCTGGGCTCGCTTTCCAAAAAGGATTTCATAACTCCCGATGTCATCCGCATAATCTATCTCCTTTTCCCGGCCCCTGATAGTGAATAAGCTGCCAGCTCAGGCCCCCTTCACCATCAGGCCGGAAACCATATTGATAATCCGCCGAGGCGTAAACCGATTGAGAACAAAGAAAAGAAACCAGAGATGAGGTTCGGGTATATACACCCGCTTCCCCCGCTTGAATGCGTCAACCCCTTTTCTGGCGATATCCGCCGGGCTGCTTTTGCCGGCAAATGAATAGAACCGTAATTTTTTGGGAAACCCGTTGCCCTCCAGCAGGGGGGTATCCGTATAGCCGGGATTCAATGTAAAAACATGCACACCGGTATTTTGCAGTTCCTGATCAACCGCCTCGCTAAGGCTCTGGACAAAGGCCTTGGTGGCACCGTAAATCGCATGCCGCGGGGTGGGCACAAATGCGGATACGGAACTCACATTAAATACGGCACCGGCACCGCGATGGACCATCTCCGGAATCATATACCGCATCAACAGCATATATGCTCGAAGATTCACCGCCATAACCTGCTCCTGACGCTCTGCGGAAAGCTCGTGAAACGAGCCGAATACCATCATTCCGGCGTTGTTCACAAGAACATCGATGTGCGGCACACAGGCCCTTACCTGCTCAAATACCCGGGCCGGTCCGTCCGGCGTGGACAGATCGCCGGTCACATGGCGGACTGTCACCGCGAATGTTTTCTCAAGTTCAGCACACCACTGGACAAGAAGTTCCTTTTCACTGTCCATGCCCGCCAGCACAAGATTGGCCCCTTCCGCAGCAAAACACCGGGCCAGTTCCTTGCCGATTCCCGAAGCACCGCCGGTGATAAATACGTTTTTGCCTTTTAAATCCATTGTTTTCATCTTTTCGCGTTAAGGCAGGTAGTGCACTTTCACCCGCTCTCCCTTTTTCAACGAATTCACATCTTCTTGCACCTCGATCAATACATCGGCGCCGGTCATGGGGCTGAAAACGCCTGACCGCTGTTCCTGGATAATCCAAACACACGGGGCCATATGGTCATGGACAATCTTGCCCTTCAAAAACTTGCGCCTTCCCGGCCGGATAATCCGGCTGTTGCCCAGTTGACAATAGCCTGTTTCCAGACCCCAGGCCTTTTTCCCCAGCAACTTGTCAATTACCGGCCGGACAAAAACGAAAAAGTTGGTTGCCGCAGACACAGGGTTGCCCGGAAGGCCGAAGATCAGGGTATTGCCTTTTCGTCCGAAGAAAAGCGGCTTACCGGGTTTTACGCGAACACGCCAGAAAATCTCTTCTACACCCGCCCGTTGCAGGGTCTCATGCACGATATCGTAGTCGCCGACCGATACACCGCCGGACAGCAACAGAATATTTTTGTTCATATTCGCTGAAAGCAGTGCCAGCAATGCATCGGATTTGTCCTGTACCGCCCCGATCAACTCGACATTACACCCGGCCCCGCTCGTCAGGCCGAAGAGCATATATCCATTGATGTCGTAAATCTGCCCCGCACCCAGCGGATGGCCGGGCGGCACAAGCTCGCTGCCCGTCGATATAATGCCCACTTCAGGTTTTGCAGAGACCGGCACCTCGGGGACACCGCAACTGGCCACTACCCCCATCACCATGGGGTCCATGGTCTCCCCGGCGGTTGCCACCACATTTCCGGGCAGAATATCCTGCCCCTTGCTGATGATGTAGTTGTTCTCCCCCACGCCATCCAGCACTTCGATGGTATGGCCGTCACGGGGAACGGTCTGCTCGATCTTTATGACAGCGTCGGCCCCCTCGGGAACAGCCGCGCCGGTCATGATCTTTATCGCCTCACCGGTCTTCAGGGTCTTTTCGGAGATCCCGCCGGCATGCACATAATCAACAACAGTCAACCCGACCGGTTTGGTTTCAGTTGCGCCGTGAACATCCACGGCTTTGACGGCATAGCCGTCCATGGTCGATTTGGCAAAAGGCGGTACCGCCATCCGGCTTCCCACATCCTCCCGCAATATCCGACCGATGCTCTCCGTCAGCGAAACCGTTTCGGCCGGCATGGGCCGGCTGACAGCATCCAGGCACTGATGCAGGGCATCTTCATAATCCATCAAGCGTCTGGCAAATACCGGTGGAACTTTCCGTTTTTCCGGAAGGCCCGGCTTGGTGCCGGTTTTCAACATTTCTTCAGAGGCGTTTGGATGCTGCATTTTACTACTCCATTCGGATTAATTATCTTCCTCGGGGATAACATATCCCAGCGCCGCCGATTCTGTCTTTGCAAACCCGCTATAATCCACAACGGACAAAGTCGGATCATCCTCACCATCATAAATATAAGAAGCAATTTCTGCGGAGGATGTGCTCCCCCAGTAACAGAGCGGGGCGGAGAGATCCGGCTCGCTGTTCGTGCTTAAATTTTTCAATTCCCAGCCATCATTGTTTTGAATGATATTGCCACCGAATGTCAACTCCCCCTTCGTGCACACGCCGCCGGTCCCGTCTGCCACCGCAACACGGTTGTTCTCAATCACATTGTGTGCCATGGTCTTGTTGTGCATGCTCAGGCCCCAGAAATTGATATAAGCGCCGCCGCCCATACCACTTAAGCTTCTGTTATCAACCATCGTGTTGCCATTAATGGTGCTGTTGGCCTCCGCGTATAATCCCCCGCCGTCCGTAGCGGTATTACCCGATATCCGATTTTCATGGATCAATGCAAAGCTCGTATATACCCCGCCCCCCTGATTTTCTGTCGTGTTGTCACTGATGGTGTTATCGACCACCGAACAGCGGGAAACCCAGAGGCCGCCACCGTCGCCGTCACTGACATTCCCGCTTAGATGATTCTGCCGGATATCTACGGCGGCATTGGACCGGTACCCGTAGGCAAACATGCCGCCACCATCCGCAGCGCGGTTGTTCACAATCTCATTGTTATGAATCAGGACCCGTTTACTGCCGTAAACATAGATACCGCCACCGTCTGATTCGCTTACATTATCCCGGATTTTGCAATCTTTTACGGTCATGGATACTTCTTTAATCCTGATACCGGTGCCATGGGTCCCCTGGATAACACTGTTGAGGATATCACCGCCCTGCCCGTCCATCACGATGCCGCTGCTGTTTTCCACAATACAATGACGCAAAAGACTTTCTTCGCCCATTGAGGTCTGAACCGCTTTGGCTTCAAGGTCCAGGCTCCGGTTTTCGAAAATTATATTCCCCCATGGCGCTTCCGGAGATCCGGAAAACCCGATAGGGCTACCGGCCTCGCCGGCAGCCGCCAGCACGCCGCGTACGCGGATACTGGCATCCTTTTTCAGGAACAGCCGGGTGCCCGGCATGACGGTCAGCCTTACCCCTTCCTTCACCAGCATATTGCCGAAGACCGTGTATGTATTGATATCGTCATCACCCAGTACGGTGTCATGATCAATCAATCCCCGAATCATAACGGGATCAAGCCCCGCCTCATCTGCTCTGACCACCACAGACTCCTGCCGTGCGTTTGCCGGTAGCGGATAAGCGTCAGCAATCGGGATCTTCTGATAATCCTTAAAGTTCACCAGTCCCAGGTCGGAATCTTCCAGCCAGTCAAATATCAGCCGCTCAATGGTATGGGTATCTGACGCCCCCCAGTAGTTGTGACGGGCTTTGAGGTCCGGTGTCAGGGTGTGGGACCGGAATGTCAGCGCATAGTCATCCGGAACAATGATATTATTATAATCGACAATCGGGTTGCCGGAAATGGTAATCGCAGAGCTTTTTGCAGACCCGTGGGAAAAATTATCCAGCAACGTGTTCCGACTGATCCTGCCGTCGCCGGAATGAAAGATCCCCGCCCCTTCAGGAGAACGGTTGCTTCTTACAAGATTATGAATGACCCGGCAGCTTTCGGAGTAAACCCCCCCGCCCACCGGCGCATTGTTTCCAAGTACCACGTTGTCCTCTACCAGGGACTGAATGGCATGAATGCCGCCGCCGGTCTTCTCAGCCCAGTTGCATTCCACCAGGTTGCCGATAATTTTGGCATTATACCCGTAGATGCCGCCGGCTTTGCGATCGCTTTTATTTTCCCTGACGGTATTTTCAAAAACAGATATATCGCCTTCATTATACGCAAATGCGTAAATACCACCGCCCCCGTCTCTGCCGCCGTGGGACTGATTGTGAAAAATCTCATTGGCGCGAACCAGCACGGTCTTGTCGCTATAGACATTAATGCCCCCACCGTTCCCGGCAGCGGCCTGCGCCTGGGTGGAATTGTCATGAAATGTATTGTTTTCAACAATGCCGCCGCTGTATTCCAGCTTCAAGGGGGTGCCCACATTGTAACGGAATTCACAATTTGCCACATGGGTGGTGCTGGTGTTGATGGTAATCCCGCCGCCATGCTCAATCACGCAGTGATGGAACATTACCTTATCCGGGCTGTCCTTTTGTCCGATGGCATTGACAAATTCAATGGCATCCCAGGGCTTATCTGCATCTTTCCAGGTAAACGTGATCGGCTCCCCGGCCGTTCCCCTGGCATCTACAATGCCGCGGCAGGTAACCAGCGCATCTCCGGCCAACCGAACCGTCACGCCGGGATCAATCGTGAGCAAGACACCCGGAAAAATATACAGGCTCCCGTCAATCACCACCGGACTGTCTTTCTTCCGCCAGTGGGTGTTTTTGTACATGACATAGTCATAACCGGGAATCTTGATATCCTTTACCTTGAAATAGATATTCGCCCAGATGGTATTGGTAACTGCAGCCACCTGTTCATAGTCGTTCAGCTTGATACCTTTAAAAAAGGTGCATGAGGAAAGGGTCAAAAAGAAAGTGACAGTTAAAAACAAACTACAGATTGTCTTAAACATTCTGGCGGATGCCATAGCAGACCTCCTTTGGCCAAAGTCCATCTAAAGACCTTACCAGATGGCAATATAAAAATTTCAAACCCGGGGCGGACCCACAGGGCATGATGAGAGATGCATCGCAAGTATCCGGCTGCCATTCGGCAGCCGGATCTTGACGAAACCACCTTAGCCCGCATATTTCATTAAATTTTTTGATAATTGATTCATTCTGATTATATTTTAAAGTGTTATGATATATTTTGTCCGTTTTTACAAAATGCAAACTGTAATTCTTACTTTAAGGAATCAGGTCAATTTTATATCAAAAAATTTCACCCTTCGGGCGAGTTGAGTTCGCCGCACCTGCTTTGTTGCAGCATGCTCGCAGTAGATTGACTACAGCGTCGCATGCTGCGCCTCGCATCTGCGGCGAACTCAACTCGTGAAATAAGCGGGTTAGTAATTATCAAAATCAAAGGACTGCACTTGCCGGGTTTTCTCCTCAGCCTTGACCGGTTCAGGGACTTCTTCCATGAACATTAAAAACAAGGCTGTTCGCTGGATCCAGATTTCAGGATCCGGTATACGGGGCACGCCGTCCGGTGTATAGAAAACAAAGGGCATTTTGGTATTGACGCCCGCATACACATCCGGATCTCGCAGAAAATCCTTGATCCATCGGAACCGCAGCCGCGATTTGGACAGCATCAGGTCGATGGAAAGGTCTTCCAGTTTTTTGCCTTCAGGCGGTTCACCGGTGAAGTTCACGGGATGACATTGCATACACTTGTCGTTTCTGAACCGATACTTGCCCATATCAAGTGTCTTTTGATCATAATCAGCCTCCACCATAGCAGGCTCATACGGCATACTGCACACCGCCTGTGTCTCGTCCGGCATAAGCCGGTACAGATACTGCATCAGCAGTGCAATTTCGTCATTTTCAAAATTAAACTGGGGCATACGAATATGCAGCCACGGCCGCATCTGAGTCGGCCGCCGCAAATAATCATACAGCCACTGGGGCTGAACCTTTTCCACTTCGTTCACAATCCGGGGCGGCACCATTGACTTTTTGGCAAGCTTGCTGTCAATCCTCGGCTTTTCATTGTTGAGAATTTCATGACAGCCCTTGCAGTTGAAGTGCCGGACCATCCAGTCCCCTTTCTCATTAATCTGCTGATCTTCGGTGGCCCTGTCAATATACTGCTCGGGCAGATCCAGGAGCCGGTTGTACAGATAAAACAGGGTGAGCCGCTGAATTCCCTCTTCCGGAATAACATAATCCGGCATGGCCATGGGCATGTCTTCGGTCTGGTAAGTCACCGGTTTCTGGATCTTGTTGCGAATCCAGTCCCACTTGGTATGGGGCACATCGGAGTTACCAAAGGGGAGTTCCTCCATCCGCTTATCCGCCACATCCGCCACGCTGACGCCCACCCTGGCCGGATCGTCCTTGTCCTTGATCCGATGACAGCCAAGACATCCCAGGCTCTGTGCCAGGTTTTTCCCATCGTCTTTATTGCCTTCCGCCATCTCTACCGCGGCGATCCGTTCACTGGCCTTTTTGTCCTTCAGGCTGCTCAGATAGGCGGTCAGATGTTTCACTTCCGCATCCGTTATTTCCACCTCGGGCATCCAGGTGTCCGGGTTAATTGATGCCGGCCGGGAAATCCAGTTATAAAGCCATTTGTCACTCATCTTGAGACCGGCATCAGCAAGCACCGGCACCCGGCGGCTTACCCCTTCCACATCACGTTCGAAGCTGTGGCAGCCGATGCACCCCTTGTCGCTAAACAGCTGCTTGCCGGTTTTTTTATTGCCGTTTCTGCTGTTATATGAGTCAAGGGACAGGTCCTTATCTTTCAAGGTATAGATATAGGCCACAATATCGTTGATTTCTTTTGCCTCAATGCGGAATCCCGGCATGATGGTTCCCGGTCTCACAGCCGCGGGGTCATCCAGCCAGGCGGCGATCCATTGTTTGTCCTGGATTTTTTCGGCAATGCCGCTGAACGGGCTTGAAAATTTCGGCAACCCGGGTATCACATTGGCGTCATGGCATCCGTAACACCCGAACTCCACGAAATACTGCTTGCCTTCCGCCGCTTTTTCAGCACCTTTAAGCCCGTAAACGGTTTCATGGCATTCAAAGCAGGAACTCTGCACATATTCCATGGGGATACGGGGTTTTTCCCAGTTATGCTCGAAACCGTGGGCTTTCTCAATGGACAGGCCGACCCCCTGGCCGTGATGGCAGAGGGTGCATCCGTAATTGCTGAGCGTATGGTCCTTCAGGATTTCCTGGGGATGGGCCTTTAACGGATTTTCGGCATCCGCGAACAAAGTGTTTTTGACCCCGATATGGCAGGTCATGCAAAGATCCCTGACCTGGGGACCCGGCAGAAATACGTCACGGATCTTGACCTCCGAGGCGCGGGCCAGATCATTCTTAAGCTTGGCCCACTTCTTCAACGCATCTTCATCATTGGCCTGCGTTGCTGCATCAATCTTTTCGGTCAACAGTGTCTCATACCGATCATGGTATTTAATCTGATACCGTTTCCATTCAAACCGGTTGCTGGTTTCGTTAAAAATAACAAAAATCGTGGCAATCAGCACCAGAAATGCAAAAATGCCGAAGATGATCCGAATCCGGACCGGCATCTGTATCATTCTATTTTTCTTCTTCATATGGAGAACCAGGGGGTGACAATAATATATTTAATATGGAAGACGATTCTGAGCACCATTTTGATAATCACGCCGTACATGACCAGAAACAGCAGCATCGTCGTTAAATACCTGAAAAATCCAAGCGACTTGTAAAAAGATCGCTTCCAGATAACCGGCAGACCAATCCCGACAAGAAAGTATCCCGTCAGCACCAGATATCCCAAAGGGCCGGGGAGGTTGACCAGCTGCTGCTCAGCATCCTTTGCAATCGCCCAGCTTTCCCACGGCCAGTAAAAATGCCAGTTGGGCCCCCGGAAAAACTGCCCGAAAACGATCAGCGCAAACCACAGGATATAGCCGGTGAGAAAAACAGGCACGGCAAACTTGCGGTCTTTGAAATTATACACGCCCACACCCTTGGGATTGGGGTCTATGTAAGGAATCGCCATGAGGCCGGCAATAATGAGACCGGGTACGCATACCCCGGCAATCCAGGGATCAAAATAGACCAGCAGTTCCTGAAGCCCGACAAAATACCATGGCGCTTTGGCTGGGTTTTCAGTCCAGTTTGGATCTGCAATGGCCTTCAGCGGCGCATCAATACCCAGCGACCATATACACAAAATGACAACCGCCACCAGAATTGCAATCAATTCCCGCGACACCAGATCAGGAAGCGTAAACACATACCCTTCATCAAGGCTTTCAGCGGCTGCCGGTTGGTTGTTTTGTCTGTTACAATTTTCCAATGCCATCGTATACCTCTCTTACAGGGGACGCGAAATACCACCGTCTTTTCTGACCCGCCAGAAGTGAACCCCCATCAGCACAACGCACGCAAGTGGCAGTAAAACACAATGCAGCACGTAAAACCGCAGCAGCGCATTACCGCCCACCTTACTGTCGCCCAGCAGCAAATACCGGACGTCGTTGTACTGGTGCATCCCCAGGATCTCATGAAACGGGCCCTCGTTGCCCAGAAATGGCGTCGCTGCCGCCATCTTGGTGCCGACGGTAATGGCCCAGAAGGCGATCTGGTCCCAGGGCAACAGGTATCCGGTAAAGCTCAACAGCAAGGTGATCACCAGGAGCAGCACACCGACAACCCAGTTGAACTCCCTGGGCGGCTTATACGATCCGGTAAGAAAAACGCGGAGCATATGGAGCATCACCAGGATGACCATGGCATGGGCCGCCCATCGATGCATGTTGCGCAAAAACATACCGAAAAAGACGGTATGTTCCAGCAGCTTCATGTCAAGGTAGGCATATTCAGTTACCGGCCGGTAATAAAACATCAGCAATACGCCGGTAATCACTTCCACGATAAACATCAGCAGGGTCAGTCCGCCGAGACAAAATGTGAACCGGAACTTCAGCGCCGATTTTTTTGTCTGGACAGGATGCGCATGCAGAAAAAAATTGGAGGTGACCGTCAGGGCCTTGTTGCGCGGGGTATCACTGAATTTATGCCGGAATACAGACCGCCAGATTCCACTTTCCGTAATTTTTTTAAACATTATCTTTCCAGCCAGGCTAAACAATTCATCCGTTCAAATGATTCCAGTCCGCCTGTATATAGCGGTCCAGCAGATTCATCAGGTTGGCATAAAACAGAACCCCTTTGTCGTGGTCCACCTCCCGGGCAATGGCATCAATGGTTTTCACAAGCAATGGCGCCCACTTCACCAGATGTCGGGAAAGAAAATCCTTTTGCGCCAGCAATAATCCGTCCGTTTCCTGATTGTTCTGTATTGCCCGTAATGTCAGAAAGCACAGGTAGTGCATGAACTCCATTTCATAGGCAACGTGATCCGGCCGGTCTTCATGGGACCCCTCCGCATAGCTGAGCCCGAAGTTGTTGTAAAAACGGATCAAATCCTCAAATATCGTCCGGCGATTGGTATCCTTGATATGCTTACCTTCAACCAGCGGGCAGGGCGGGTCTCCCGGCCCTGCCTCAAACAGACGTATAAATTCCGCTTCCACATCATCATCGGTCAATTCGCTCGAAAACCCCAGGTTTTCCATCTCCCATTCGGTCAACGAAAAAGCAAACGGCAGTCGCTCAGCAATCGCACTGATCGCTTGTTGCAGCTCTTCATTTCTAACAAACTTCCGGAAATCAGCGTCCGGGTAACGGAACACATCCGCCAGGAGCGCATACATATCACTTCTGGCCGCCATCTGTTTTTCTTTGTCAGACGTCAACTCGGATGACGCGAATGCTTCAATCTCCGATACATCCTCTATTACTTCAGTTGCAACCGTTTCACTCATTGGATTTCCTCGCAAATCATATTGATAATAATGCTGTGTCGCTGGTCAACCGCCCGCTTCTTCTTAATCCACATCCGGGCGGGTGTAATCAACACCCTTGGGCGATGTGCGCTGCATGATGGCGGGATCCTTGCTGAACTCATCGAACATATGGGTCCATTCCTTGGCGATGAGTATTTCCATCAGCTCGGACTTGCCGCCGTTCCGGACCTTGGCAAGTTCTTTATCCATTGTACTCATGGCCTGGTCCACTTCCGGCCCGAAGAGATACCTGAGGTATGCCCTGGGAATACGGGGCTTGGAAGTATCGACCTTGCCGTTTTTATCCAACCGGTGAGGCGCCAGGGGCGGCACATAAAATACATTGGGGTTGGTACCGTATTCGGAATGCAGGGGAAGTGCGACTTTCCACACCTTGACCAGTTTATAGATAATGCTTTCCGGCTTATCCACAAAACCGACCCAGCGAACCCGGCCTGTACATTGCCGTGCGCAAGCGTTTGCCACCTTTTCTTCGAGCCGGGGGTAACAGAAAATGCACTTCATGCTGGTTTCGGTGAGGAAATTAAAATAGATCACCTTGTATGGGCAGGCTTCCAGGCAGAACCGGTAGCCTTTACAGCGATCCTGATCAATTTCCACGGCCCCGTCCTCTTCCCGCTTGTAAATGGCATTTCGCGGACAGGCATCCAGGCAGGCCGGATACGCGCAATGATTGCAGATTCTAGGCAGATAAAAATAGAACGAATTGGGGTAAGTACCGGCTCCCTGATCTTCGTCCCAGTTCATGGCCCATTCGGGATCTGTGCCGTCTTCCTGGTTTTTGGCCTGAAGATGCACGTCCCCCGCCTTATTGTTAATAACCTCGTTCCAGTTAAAATCCCACATATCACCGAATTCTTTTTTGGTGGGATGCTTGCCGCGAACCGGTTCTTTAACTTCCCCGCCAAATTTCACCTTATAGCCGCCGCCCATCTTCTGCCAATCTTTCGGCGACCCTTTGCCGGGCATGGTATTGACCTTATTCCACCACATGTATTCCCTGCCTTCCCTGTTTGTCCACAGGGTCTTGCAGGCCATGGAGCATAGCTGGCAGCCAATGCATTTATTCAAGTCCATCACCATGCCAACCTGATGATCGCTCTTTCGCAGATTTTCCTTGGCCGCCTCAAACGCCTGGGCCAGCTCCTTTTCCCGATCCGTCAATTGATTTTTATCAACAGCCATGGGTATGTCTCCTTTTTATTTATACGGCTTTGCCTTTTCTTTGCCGGCGGATTAGAAGCCTGTTACTGCACAACCAGTTCCCGCCATTCCTTGCTGAATGCCTTGACGCCGCCGCGTTCACCGTTTCCACCTTCCCACACACCAAACCCGATGCCGATCTTCTGCCCGGGCTGGAGATCGATGGTTTCTTCGCCCTTTCGTTTGGCTTTCAGCGGGCGCCCCATCACCACATGCCATTTCCCGTTTTTCCAGAAAGAATCCGATTTCAGCGATGTCTTTTCCGTGTACAGGGAGGTTGAAAGCCCATGGCAAATCTGATTTTTTGGATGTCCCTCAAAATCCGGCCGCCAGTACCAGGCATTGGTGGGATACTCCTGTGTCCCCATTTCTTTTATAGGGGTTTTCTCAATATCCCCCATGGGGAACAGTGCGGCGACGCCGTCAGGAAATACGTTGATATCTTCGATCTTCGTGTTGGGCTGGTCCGTGCTCCATTCGAAATAAAAGAAGATCCACTCATTGTTATGAACGGTTTTGACTTCGAATTTTTTCACCGCCCCGATCTTGTCTTCCTCGTAAACCCCTTTGATATAAGGTGACGGCTGATTGGCCAGCGGGGTGGCGGTTGTTTCAATCATGGTCCTCCCGCTTTGCCACATTGCGTTATCGGCCTTCAGCAGCGTTTGCGTGGCGGCTGACACCTTTTTGCTAATGATCTGTTCCATGTTGCACCTCTATATTTTATAGATTGAATTATCAATATTTGCTGCCTGTGGGGTGGAAGGCCCTTCTCAGGCCTTTTCCACTTCCACCGCCATACCACGATCAACGGGCTGTGCACACCAGTTCCATCGCCAATACCGCAAATGGCCGTAGTTATTGACCAGATCCAGCCACTTGATCATACCCGGGATGGCCGCGTCATAGCTCTTCCATCCGGGGAACATAAAAGGCTCCCAGGCATGGTAAATGATGACCTGACCGGGCATGGCCTTGCCGGTTTCCGGGCGTGCCGCCGGGGTCACCTTCACATGGACCTTGAACGAATCAAAATCGTTGTATACCCGTACCAGGTCGCCGTCGGCGATGCCCCGTTTGGCAGCGTCTTCTTTGCTCATGAACATGAACGGCCGGCCCTGATGGGTCCGCAACAACTGCTCATTGCTGATCCAGATGGAATGGACACTCCAGCGCTGATGCCCGCTGGTCATACGAAGGGGATAATTGCCGCCAATAGACGGGGTATCCTTGTGAACCGGCAGCTCTTCTTTCGCTTCCAGGAACCAGGGATGGTCAATATAGAACTGTATCCGACGGTTGTAAGTGGGATACGGCAGTTTTTTCTCACCTGTATGCCAGGTCAGCGGCACAATGGGCTCATCCGGTTTGATATCCGTGGCCAGGTTCATGGTAACCGGGTCAAAGATAGAGACATCGGTAAACCGGACAATACCTTCCTGCCGCATCTTTTTCAGGTCGGTGCCGGGCGGGAGGTTGCCGAGAAATACACTGGTCTTGAGGGCATCATCAAATACCTCCTCGTAATTGCTGGCGCCCATGTTCTGCCAGTTGCCAAGGTCGCTGATATCCACGTTGCCGTCCTTGTCCCTTACCGTAAAATGTCTAAGGAAGGCACGGTATTCCTCCTGAATGGGAGTGCGCGGTATGAATTTGGTCTTCCCCCGCTTCTTGGCAATTTCTTCGATCTTCTTTGCCAGCATCTCGGAGATTTCCCATTCCGGTTTGGACTCGCCCACCGGTTTTACCGCCTGATCGGTCAGGGTCAGCCACGGCACATGGGGGGTGGGGAACCGGGTATCCAGTTTTTCATAAAACCCGGCGCATGGCAGGGCATAATCGCCATAGAGAAGGGTAGTGGACCACCGGGTCTCAAACCCGAAAATGAGCAGATACTTCTGCCAGAGCGATCCCAGAATGTTCTTGACCCATCCGCGGTTTTTCCGTGCGGGGTTGGTACCGTTCCAGCAGTATACCGTGGGGGTCTGGTCCGGGGCCGGTTTTATATAGCCATCCCACCAGCCTTTGCCCACGGCTTCATCATAATACTCCTTGAATGAACGCTTCATGGTGGGACAATGCCATGCCTTGTTATCCCAGGCTTTTTTGTAATCCGAATGTTCGTAATATAAAAAGGTCGGAACAGTGTAATTGACCAGGTTCCGGTCGATGACCCGCTCCTGCTCAATGGAGGCCATTTCGTCAGTGATGGTGGGATCGATCCGCTTGGCCTGATCCCATACGCGCCGGAGTATCGGCATCTGCTGGGTCAGGTTCACCATACCGAGCTTGCGTTTGAAAATGAGGGAGAACGCACCTTCAAACAGGGATTCGTTCCATCCCCGGATACCACACCCTTTTTTACCCAGACTGCCGGTCAGGGCCAGCACCAGGCACATCACCCGCTCAATCAGGTCACCGTGATAGTATTTCGGAGAGTTCCATCCCACCATGACCTGAATGGAACCGCTGGCCTTGTAACATTTCTCCGCCAGACGGCGAATGGTATCGGGATGGGTTTTACATGATTCGGATGCCTGTTCCGGCGTATACTGGCTGTTAAGCATCTTCTTGAGCCGGTCAAAAACGGGCTGGACACTCACCTGCTTGCCGTTGACAAGCGTTACCGTATAAGTGCCTTCCAGCGCCGGATCGCAGGGCAGCTTCAGGGTATCGAGCGGCGCCTTGACCGCCTTGTTATTTTTGCTGTCCCAGAAGCAGAACTGGTCTTCTCTGGCACCTTTTTCAATGTCCGCAGCGGTGAGAAACGTGTCCGTGTCCGTACGGATGAGCATGGGCAGGTCCGACTGCTCCTTGACAAAGGGATAGTCCACCCAGCCTTTTTCGATCAGCACCTGGCATACTCCCAGGCCCAGGGCGGCATCCGATCCCATCTCTACCGGGATATATTCATCCGCATGCATGGCGCTCGGGCTGTAATCCGGCGCAATGGTAACCACTTCCGCACCGTTGTATCGTGACTCGGAAATAAAATGATAGGAGGGGATACGGGTATAGACCGGGTTCATGTGCCAGATAAGCTGAAGTTTACCGAAATACCAGGCATCAACGGAATCCATGAACTGGAACTTCCCGAATGTCTCGTAAACACCACGGTTAAAGTCACCGATGGTGGAATCCAGGTCCAGCATCGTGCCGCCCAGGGCAGTCATCAACCGGTGCGGCCCCATGGTATGAACGTAGCCCCCGTTGCCCGGTCCGTTTTCAAAAATGATGGACTCCGGCCCCGATTTTTCCAGGCCGTCCAGAATGCCTTCAGCAATTTCCGTAAGACACTGATCCCAGCTGATCCGCTTCCATTTACCGCTGCCGCGGCCACCGGTCTGTTTCATGGGATACTTGAGGCGGTCGGGGTTATACATCTGCAGGCTGTAAGAGGCGCCTTTCTGGCATCCCCTCGGGTTGAAGTCCGGCCCTGAAGCATCAATCACCGGATATTTTGCGGCCTGCTCCTCTCTGAAAACCAGCCCGTCCTTTGAATAGACCCGCCATAAACAGTTGCCGGGATAGCAGTCCACCAGATGAGTGCCGAAGGTGACTTTGTCCCAGGTCCATTCTTCTCTGTGCAGGTCTTCCCAGCCGGAATACTTCCAATCCTCAAAAACCTTTTCAGTGGCATTGGCGATCTGGTTGCCTCCCAAAAATCCGAGTGAATTTAAGGAAAGCAATGCGACAGTTGCGCCCGTTCCCTTCAGAAAAGCCCGGCGGGAGATTCTGATTTCCTTCATAGTACCCCCTTTTTCCTAAAAAATTATGAGTTCCACCGTTTCTTATTCGGCCGAAAGACAACGGCCGAGGTTTTGACCAAACAACTTATTACGCTTATATTATACCGGTTTCAAACGAATGGCATTCCAGGGACAGCCCGTCAGCATCATACCATCTTTGCCGCCGGACAGACAGGCCCCGCAACCAACGCAACGGTCCGGATTGACCGTCATCCGTTTGAACGGATAATTCTCCGGATCCTCCACCAGCACCAGGGCGTCAAACTTGCAATATATCTGACAGACCGGTGATCCGCTACATCCTGTACAGAAATCAAGGACCACGGCCATTCGCTTGGTTCTGGCACGCTTTTTTGTTGTCATCTTTGCTGTGGCTGTTTCCAGCATGATCACCCTATCCGCCGCTAACCGATCTCGACAAAAATTTTCTGCTCTTCAAACACATCCTTGGAATAGACCAGGGCAGTATCCACAATCAGGTTACCATTGCTGTCCATGGTAATATGATGACGATCCAGCGGTCGCGGTGCAGGCCCGGCAAATTCGACACCGTTGGAGTGAAATTCACTGCCATGGCAGGGGCATTTAAAAATATTCAGATCCTCAAACCAGTTTACCGTGCAGCCCAGGTGGGTACAACGGGCAAACAGGGCATAAACCCGGCCCTTTTCACGGACAACAAAAAACCGGTGCGCCTTTTTAAAGCGGTTATCCACAAATATCACGCCATACTGATCGGGCCGCTCATCGGTTATGAAATCCTTGACATGCCCGATCACATACTTGCTGGGTGGATGGAACACCACCGAAGGGTACAAAAATCGAAGCCCCTGATACAATCCCGCCCCTGCGCTGGCAAATAAAACCCCCCAGCCGGCAACGGCCATGCTTTTATGTAAAAATTCCCGCCTTGATAAATCCTTGCCGGAACCTGCTTCTCCCGACTGTCCATCGCCGGACGTATTCTCGATGTCGGTTTGAAATGTCATTTCACTGCTCATCCGCTGATCCTCATTCGATCGGTTATCCCTCTGTCACCAAACATTGTGGCCGGTGCTTTAATCCCGCCGCAACAACGCTCTTGCCATCTCCAGAACAGAAACGGCGATCATCAGAAGACCGGCACTGTATGCATACTCCACCCAGTCATAATAATGCCAGTTCTCCATCATGGTTACGCCGTTGAAATAATAGTAAACAAGGTTTGCAGCGATAATGTACAGCAGTGTGACAATCCCTGCATACGCCAGTGCTTTTACAATCTTTTGAAGCATACGGGTACTCCCTGTGTGTCTTGCGGTTTAAATGACAAGAGCTTATAAAAAGTCATAAGTTCTACTTTGCACTTTTATACTAACACCGTTCACGTGTCAAGACTTTTTTCAAATAAAAAGTTGACCTTTTTACTTTTTGAAACTACAATATCCGGGTAATATAACACAAGATGGCCGGGAGATACAAATGATCTGTGGACGTACACATGACGAAGTTATTCAGGATATTAAAAATTTTCACGGGTTTGTGGCCCCCGGACTGCTGATCGGCGCGCATATGGTGGACCTGCTTTACGACCATCTTGGCAAAGGCGTGGAAGCGGACGCCATTGTGGAAACCCGCCGCTGCCTGCCCGATGCCGTTCAAATATTCACCCCATGCACGATCGGCAATGGCTGGCTGAAAATCCTCGATCTGAGTAAATTTGCCATCACCATGTTCGACAGGAATACCTTTCAGGGGTATCGGACCTGGCTGGATATTGAAAAAGCAAAACATCATCCCGACGTTTATAATTGGTTTATGGGACTTGTCTCCAAAAAAGACCTGCCAAAGGAAATACTGCTTCCGGCAATTTCAGCGGCCGGCAAATCCATCCTTTCCATCAGCAAGGTAAATGTAACCAAACACGGCAAACGGGAGGGGAAAGGGGAGATTCTGATATGTGAAAAGTGCAATGAAGCATATTCAGCATCTCAGGGGGTGCCCTGTAGTGCCTGTCAAGGCAATGGATATTATGAACCAGTACCATAAGGAGCATTCTCAAATGGCCGGCAACAACCCCAAAGAAGACAAACACCTTTTAAAAATAGACGAACTATCTGACGCGACAGGCGTTGAAACAGATGCGATCCAGATGTACATTGAACAGGGCCTGCTTCCGGACCCGAAAGGCACGGAAGACGGTATGGCATTATATGATGAAAGCTGCACAGCCCTGATCAACCTCATTGAGACCTTCCAGAGCAAGTATATGCTGTCTTCTGAGATAATCAAAAAGGCACTGGACAATATCGGCCGTGACACGGCAGCAGAAAAGATCGATGAACTCACCGACAAACTCAACAAGGCGAGGGGACTGCCCTGGTTTGAATCGGTGACAGAAACAACCACGGAAACTCATCAAACGCTTACAAAAAGTGAATTTCTGGCGGCTTCAGGCCTCGAGGAAGGGGAACTTGACGAAGCGATCCGGCAAAACTTCCTGATCCCTGACGAAAACGGCCTTTTTACAGGCAATGATCTTGAAATTGCCCTTCTGGTGGCTGAAGTGGTGAAAATTGCAGGAGAACGGGAAAAGAGCTTCTTTTCAGAATTACTTCAAATGCGTTCGAAGATGATTGAAACGCTTGTGGAGGAGGAGTTCAATGTTTTTCTGAAAAATATTCTGAACAATAATATTTCGGTGGAAGATGCCAATGAGCTGGCCTCAAAATCTCTGGATATTCTTATCCACCTGATCCCGCTGTCTTATAAACAGATGTTAAATAAAAAAATAAACCGGGTGCTGGCCGGCGAATAGCCAACACCCGGATATATATGCCGTATACCGCGCCGGACAGCGACTTACTTATTTGCCCTCTTCCAGCACTTTTTTCCCTTCTGTATCCACCTCGCTGGTGGCCTTCTTGAAGTTCTGTATGCCTTTTCCCAGCCCTGAACCGATTTCAGGCAGTTTTTTGGCACCAAAAACAATCAGCACGATTACCAGCAGAATGAGCATTTCGGGCATGCCTATACCAAACATTGATTATCTCCTTTTTTGCCCCGAAGGGACGGCTTTGGTCGTCCCCAAAGGGTTATTATTTTTCATCCGCCGATGGCCGACATCACAGCAGGAACCTGTGCAATCTTATCGTCCTTGCCACTGCTGGACGCGGGCTTAAGGAAAGCCGCCATTTGCAGAATGCCGGCAATATCCGCATCCGTCGCGCCCTGCCGCATGGGGGTCTTGATATCCAGAAACCGGCTTGACAGAAGGCAGGGGCGAACCTTTCCATCCGCTGTGAGCCGGAGCCGGTTGCATTTTTGACAGAACTGCCGGCTCATGGGGTTAATAAAACCGATATCTCCCAGCGCCCTGGCATACCTGAACCGCTCTGCATTATTACTGTTATCACCGGCCCGGACAGGGATCAGTTCACCCTTTTCCTCCACCCGGGCACGGATTGCCGGATAAAACATTTTCCTGTACTGATCCAGTTGATATTCACAGGCCGGCATATATTCTATAAACCGCACCGTTACCGGCATCTCACGGGTCAACCGGGCAAACCGGGCGATCTCCTCATCATTGATATCCCGCATAACCACCACATTGATCTTTACGGGATTAAACCCGGCATTCACTACCGCCAGAATGCTCTTCCATACCTGCCTGAAGCCATCCTTACCGGTAATGAGCCGATATTTATCCCGCTTCAATGTGTCCAGACTGATATTGATCCGCCTGATGCCGGCTTCTTTCAGGTGTGGCAGGTTTTTTTCAAGATTCATCCCGTTCGTGGTAATTGAGATGTCCGAGAGCCCATCCACCTGCCCCAGCTTTTCCATGAAAAGGCCGGCGTCTTTTCTGACGAAGGGTTCACCGCCGGTGACTCTCACTTTATTGATACCAAGCCGGCTGCCAATGTCGACCACTCGCAGGATTTCTTCGTATGTCAAGATTTCAGAGGGATGAAAGTAGGATGTATCGTCCCATCGCCGGCAATAAAGACAGTTTAAATTACACCTGTCTGTAATGGACACCCGGAGATAGGTCAACGATCTTCCATGTGTATCAATGAGCTTTTTATTCACAGCCTTTCCTGCCTTTCCGTAACAGGGACATTCCCAATAAAGGGAATTGCTGTATAATTCAATGGTTGCCGAAAAACCGATTTACCCAAAAGCAAAAAGTTTCACTTTTTACTTTTATGAGAAAACCAACAGGATGTCAAGCTTTTTTTAATCTTCGCCCAACACCCCCTATCCAGAAAATAAATCAATAAAATCAAGCACAAAAAAATAGATTATCCAACAACCAGATTTGTTTTTGTGGTATTGTAGAAAAAAATAATTTTAAGAAAGCAAAAAGATGACATTTGTACTTTTTTGTGTTAGGATGCTATACTCAAGATTACAGGAATGTTTCAAGCGGCCCGGAACTGGTGTTATGTACAAAAAAACAAGCAAGGCGTCAGCAGGCAAACAACATGGCCCGCTGGCAGATGATGTTGGTGAGAAAAGATGGCCATAAATATTACGGCTCAGAAAGCGTATTTGTATGCTTAAGTATTCCAGTGACATGAAGAACAAGGCCGAAAACGACAGCCTGATGAAGATGAAGGAATTATCCGAAGCAACTGGCGTGAACAGCGCCACCATCCGCTATTACATCAACGAGGGCCTCCTTCCCAAACCTTACAAAACCCATAAAAACATGGCCTATTATGATGAAAGTTATATACGGCTGATCAACTTTATCAAAAAAATGCAGAAAGAGCATTTTCTGCCCCTGGATGTTATCAAAAAGGCCATCACGGAAGTGGGGCTGGAAAATGCGGCCGAGATGCTGGACGAACTAACCGAAAAACTGATTCAGAAAAATGAGACCGATCTCGTTGCCGCGCCCGAATTGTCGGATATTGAACAGCCCTTAACACAAGCGGAAGTCATCGAACAGACCGGGCTCCCCGAGGAAGACTTTATTGCCGCAGTTGATGCCGGGTTTCTGGTAAAAGACAAAAACGGCCGGTTTGATGCGGAAAATGTCCACATCGCCATGCTGCTGGCTGAGATTCGAAGCCGGTTGTCGCCGGAAAAGGGTTTTACAACGGAATTTTTTATCATGCATTTTAAAGCCCTTGAATCCCTGGTAAACAAGGAGCTCAATGTTTTTGTGAAAAATATGCTTAAGGGCGATATCTCGATTGAAGATGCCAACAAATTCGCCTTCAAGTCATTTGACCTGTTTTACAAACTTGCCCCCATCATCCACAGACGGCTGATCAACAAGAAGATCAAAGACTCGCTCAACTTCTAAGCGAATGATGAATTGACCCGCAGCAGCACCTTCCGCCCGAACTTCTGGATAACCGGTGTACCGGTCCCGTGCCGGACAGCCCTGCATGTACCGTCAATATCAATCGGAACGGTCCCGGCCAGGCAACTTACCCCAAGCGGCCGGAAGGGGGCTCCGACCAGGGGCGTACTCGGCCCGAGCATGACCACGGGAATCCCTTTTTTTGCGTTTTCGAGAATCGCTTCGGTTGTGTTGTTCAGAAGCGAGGTGGACGTAATCATCAACACATCCGGCCATTCTGCCAGGTTTTCATAAAACCGGCCCTCATCCCCGATCTGGCGGCCCATATCCAGAACCTCAACAATGCCCTGCCGCTGCTTGATCATTCGGATCAACGGTTTGAACGCCCCCACCATGGCCACCCGGGTCCCTTTTCCCACGCCCAGCAGATCCAGCAGGTCGGTGTTATCGCTCTGTTCGGCCAGGGTTCGCGCCGAATGATAATTCAGTGCATTGATCAATGCCAGGGCCATTGTCCGCTCGACCGGGGTTTCGCTCAAAATATATTCAAGCACATCGATTGCCGGCCGCCCTTCTGGATTTTCAAACCCCTTTTGCACCATGCAGGCGTCTTTGCTGTCCAGCCAGGTATAGGCGATACCGGCCCCGCCGTCAGAGGTGATAATCACTGAATAGCCCAACCCCAAACATACATGGGCAATTTCGGTTTCCCGCGCCCTGGCTTCAAACATTTCAAACAGCGCGGTGTTTATTCGCATACCACTGCCTCGCCTTTTCCAGTTCCTTTTTTGTGTTTACATTGAAAAATGACGCCAATTCCGGATCATGGGGTCGCAGGGTGGCCTCATCAATAGTTTTTACCCTGAGGCGGTCAAACACCGAACGGATGGTAAAGACACCTCTGGCCAAGGCCGCTTCAATCACCCGCAAAGACGGCCTGGCATAGACAGCGCATAACGGCTCATATCCCTTGGCGGTTTCCGGCACCACCACATCCACATTGGCTTCCACATTGGCCACAATAGTTTCCACAAGCGGTTTTTGCAAAAACGGCGCATCACATGCCGCGAAAAAGGCATAGGGCGTTTTTACAAAAAAGAGGCCTGCATGAATACCGGTTAACGAGCTTCGATGCGCATGGACATCCGTGGTAATGGCCGCATCCCAGGGAAGGTACAGAAGCGGGGTATTGGTGACAATCACCACCTCGTCAAATACGGCCTGCATTACATCATAGATTCGCTGAAAGATCGGGCTGCCATCAATGGTGAAAAAAGTTTTCTGCTCCCGGTCAAACCGTTTGTTCTGGCCGCCCGCCAGAATGACACCTGTTATAGAACCGTTCATCTGTTTTCTTTCGATTGCAATCCCGGTCTCAATGATCTTACCGAGTCCGTCAAATAATGCACCCTAACACTTTCCATTGGCAAAATACAATTCCGAATGTCAGAACCCCGGCTGTTTCTCAGAGGAATATGCCAAAATCACTCAATAGCATCCTCAGGTCGCCGGTATCAAAAGGTTTGTGAAGCACGGCGTCAAAGAGACGCCTGTCCATCAATTCGGGGGTACCGGACATGCCAATGACCGGTACCCGGCCTTTTCCAGCCAATCTGACATGACGGGCAACATAACTGCCGTCGATCCCGGGCATACGGATATCGGTTATCACCAAGTCAATCGAGCCGGCATCAAACCGCTCAATGCCGGCATACCCGTTGTCGGCAGTTTCCACACGACAGGTCTGACACGCGGCAAAAATCCGTCTCAATGTCTTCAGCAGTGCATGATCGTCGTCTATTATTAAAACTGTTTTCAGCGGCATTGGCCAGTTATTCCTCCCTTTCTGCACCCCACATACTACTTTAAAACGATAAATGTCAACAATAAAATACAACTTAAAGGTGTTAGACTTTTCGATGGTTTTATACAATGCTGAACAGACCATCAATCCGGCAACCAGCTCGACGCCGGCTCAACCCGTCATCAGGAGCAATACGTTGAACACGATAAACGAATATATTGGCGATACCATACGAAAACGCCGTAAAGCCACCGGTATGTCACAAATGGAGCTGGCGGGCAAAATCAATCTCTCATTCCAGCAGGTGCAGAAATACGAGAACGGCTCATCCCGGATTCCCGTACCGCGACTTTATGATATTGCCCAGGCCATGAATGTCCATATTCAGGACTTCTTCAAGGATATCGATATGGCGGAAAATGTTTTTGCCCCCCCGCCCACCTACGGAGAAAGACAACACTGGCTGGTCCCAACACCCCTTGACCGTGAAGAGATGCGATTGTTAAAACGATTTCGGAAAATTGCCGATAAAAAGGTCAGGACAAGCCTCCTGAATCTGATGCGCGACATCGCCAAAACATCATCCGATGACGAGACAAAATCCGGTGAGTAGCACAGGCCGCCGTCGGGGATTCAATCAACGCCATCCAATGCAGCCAACACAGACGGGATAAAGGTCCTCCCCCCAAAAGGGTGATGCATCATGACGGTTGAAAGAAATCAGATTTAATGTCATACAGGGAAAAGAAAAGAAGAAGAAAGCCGGATGCCTGCTCATGTTGCGAAACAGATGCCCCCTTTTTCTGGAGATGCAGGGGATGCGGTTTTGCCCTGTGCCAGAATTGTATGAATGAAAATTTCTGGAGCCTCTCATGCAACGGCATTACCTGGGTGTGCCCGGCGTGTGAGGCGCTGAACGGCCTGGGCAACCAATAGAGCGGCCGGCTTGGGGTACCCATATGAGGGGATTATTTATAGCCCCCTGGCACATTTGATATTGTTTCGAGTTTCGAAATTCGAAATTCGTGCGTAACGCTTTACGGTATAGTCCTTACCCCTGACCTGAGGACCGTGTTTTTCAGGTCGGCGTAAACAATCAATTGCTCCCATGAATAATCAGCAGACCCAAAAAGACCGATACCATATTCACCGGTTTCCCGAAGTGGATTCCACCATGCGTGTGGCAAAGGATATGGCGCTTGCCGGATGCCCGGACTGGACGGTCATTGTGGCCGATCGACAGACAGGCGGCCGGGGGCGGATGGACAGACAATGGCAATCCGATCGCGGGGGACTCTATTTTACCATTGTCCGCAGGCCCCCTGTAAGACCGACCGAGGGGTTTAAATATACCTTTATCGCCGCTTTTGTGCTGGCAGACCTGCTTCGAACCATTTGCAACATCGATGCAGGCTTGAAATGGCCCAACGATATCCTCGTGGACAAAAAAAAATTGTCAGGCATGCTCTCGGCAATGCAGGCATCACAAAACCGCATCGATTTTCTCAATATCGGCATCGGGCTGAATGTCAACAACACCCTTTCCCATGCCGCGCCAGATGCCATTGCCCTTCAGGAAATCGCCGGCACACCATTTTCCCGGCAGGATGTCCTTACCCGCTTTCTTGACAGGCTGCAAGACAATTCATATGACACCATGCCGCCTGCCGAGGCAATCAACCGGTGGAAACAATATGCCATTGGTATTCATCACACACCGGTACGGGTGGTGACATTAAGAGAAACAGTCCAGGGGATTGCCGAAGATGTGGACAATACAGGGGCTCTGGTAGTGAGATTGCATGATGGAACCCGGCGGCGGATATCCGTAGGCGACTGCTTTATCTGACGGTCTCGGGACAAGCGGCATTCAAGACGGCCCTGAAAAAGTTCAAGACCAAGGCGTGAATGCATTCAGAGTAATGGAACGGGCTGTACGCGACATGACGAGAGATGCATCACAACGCAGATCCCGGGCTTTTTACGAAGCCGTTAAGAGAAAAAGGCCCACTTCACAAACCAGGCAAACAGGAGAAAGAAAATCGCAGTGATGATATAGCCCTTCCAATCTATGGGTTTCTTGGCTTTGCCATCCGACCCCATCTCGCCCAACCGGATGCCGCATTCGGGACACCGCTTGGCCTTTATCGGCATTTTCGCCAGGCAATCCGGGCACTGCTTATAAGGCCGAAACGTGGTATTGCTTTGCTGGTCGAACAGGTTCATTCCCTTTTCCCTCCTTATGACCATTACTCGAGGAACCGCTCCTCCACATCGACATCACCGGTCGACCGCATGGCGGCAATCCAGGAAGAATAAAGGTCTCCCTGCTTTTGCCGGAGCAACCGATCCATAGCAGCATCCTTTTTTTCCTCAATGCCCGCATCCTCGGGATATCGCTTCTCTTCCAGGCGGATGATAAAATACCCCTTCTGTCCCTTTATGATGTTGGGGGCCAAAGGTTTGTTTTCAGAAAGCAGAAACGCTTCTTGCGTGACTTCCGGCTCCCGGCCAATATCCGGGATACTGCCGTTGCGCCCGAAAAACGCGGTGGTCACCGGCGTAACCCCGGCGTCCTTGCAGGCATCCGCCAGGGACTGGCCATTCTTTACTTTTTCCAAGATCTTGTTTGCCATGCTTTCCGCTTCTTCCTGTTGCAGTTGTTCTTTCACATCTTCTTTAACGGCATGCTGCACCTCGTCAAAAGGCGGCACCTGGGCAGGCACACGCTCATCTACCTGAAACAGATAATATGCATCATCCAGATTGATCACATCACTTATCTCCCCCTCGAACAGATCAAACACCTGCCGCGCGAACATGCGTGCCTGAGGAATACCCTTGATCTTGCTCGCATCTTCCGTGAACAATCCCGTAGTCATCGGAACAAGTCCCTTTGCCGCTGCTGCATCTTTTACGCTGTCTTTGTTCAGCGCTGCGTCAAAGAAGTCCAGGGCGGCCCCGTATGCCTTTTCCTTTGCCTTATTTTCTGTCAGTGTTTTTTCGATATCCGGCTTAACTTGCGCCAGGGGGGTCACCGAGGGCGGGATCACTTTTTCCACCTTTATCAGATGCCATCCAAACCGGGTCCGGACCGGTTGGCTCACCTCACCGGCGGCCATGGCAAAGGCCTTGTCCGAAAAGGGGGCAACCATCGCATCTTGAGTAAATTCTCCGAGATATCCGCCTTTTTTCGCACTCGGTCCCTCGGAAAATTCCTTTGCCGCTTCGGCAAAATCCCTGCCCTTCTGAATCTGATCATAAATTTCCATGGCTTTTTGCTGTTTTTCCGCCACAACCGCTTCATCCGCGCCCTCATCCACTTTAATCAGAATGTGACGGGCCTCGACCTTTTTATCGTTGGTGTAATCAGCTTTATGGGTATCATAATAATCGGTAATTTCATCGTCCGGGATCGTAACCTGATCCGTGAAATCAGACGGATGGAACCCCACATAGGTCACCTTTGCTTTTGCCCTGGTTTTGTATTTCTCCTTATTGGCGTCAAAATATGCCTGAAGCTCCGTGGCAGTGGGTTCCACATCCGTATATTGTTCAGGTCTGAATATTGCCGCGGATACGCTGACTTCGGCATTTTCCCAGTTATACCAAGTCCTTGCCTCTTTCTCGGACACCTTGACCCGGTCCATAATCAGCGACCGGAGCTTGGAAGTAAGCATGTCCCTGCGCGTCAGGGTCTCAAAGTTTTCCGGCGTCAGCCGATTGCGCTGAAGCTGGGCGTTATAAAAAGCTTTGTCAAACACGCCATTGCGTTGAAACACATCCATTTGCTTAATGGCGGCGGCCAGTTCCCGGTCCGATACCCGCAGTCCCATTTCATCGGCCTTCTGCAGCAGAAGGGCTTCGGCAATCAACTGATCCATGGCCTGTTCTTTCAGATTCAACATTTTCAGGAGCTCATCATTCAGCTGTCCCCCGAACTGCCGCCGATAATTTTCCCGAAGCTGATAATACCGGTTCTGGAATTGGCGTGCCGTGATGATCTTTCCGTTTACCACTGCAGCCTTGGTCATTCGCCGTTCGCGGAAATTCCCCACTCCCATGAAGATAAAGGCAAGAACGATGATACTTAAAATACCCTTGATGAGTACGGAAGATGCTTTTTTGCGCATTAACTGAAGCATGCTTTCAAAACTCCTTATTGCAGAATTACTGTCATTTTTTATCGAAATATTTCAGACGACTTTCCGGACATGCCTTCCATTACCGGTGCGTTAACCCTCTTATTAATACGTTCTTAATCACCCGTCAAGAGGTTTGCTTCAACCATCAGAAAATTCGTTTTTCTCAAATGCGTCAAACAGATGGCAAAATCCGGTCGGTCCTTGCGCCTGATTTAATAAAAAAATAATTTTTTGCTTATCTTTACTTGATTTTTTAAAAATTTGTTAGTAAAAAATAAGCATATTATAATAAATCCATAATTAAATGGAGGTTTTTCATGGCTAAAAAAGCGAGGCAGGTTACTGTAGATGCGGCGATGAAGTCATTGATAAGGGACTTCGGCATTCCCACCAAAAAAGATATCGACAAGCTGCACGCCAAAATTGACAGGCTTGAAACCATGTTGAAAAAAGCGACTTCCGGCAGCGGGGTGAAAGCCGCCGGTGCCCGTCAGAAGCCCGGCCCCAAAGGTGCTTCCGGCGCCCGCCGCATGTCGGCGACCAACGTGGTGCTTGACACCATCAAACGCAGCAAAAAGGGGGCGGATATTGCTTCTTTGCAGACCAAAACCGGTTTTGACGAGAAAAAGCTGCGGAACATTATTTTCCGGCTCCATAAACTCGGTCAGATCCAACGGGTTCAGCGTGGGGTTTACGCGGCCAAATAAGATCAGACCCCACCGGGAGCTATATGACTGACAACAACAAAGTCCCTGCCATCCAGTACCGGGAAGGGGCCGTTCTATCGGGATATCACGTCACCCAGTGCATTCCATTTGAAGAAATACATGCTGTTCTATATGTGCTGGAACATGAGGCAACCGGCGCCCGCCATATTCATATCGCCAGCAAAGATATCGAAAACACCTTTGGCGTTGCATTTAAAACGATCCCCGAGGATTCAACGGGCGTGGCGCACATTCTGGAACATACGATCCTCTGTGGATCCGAGCGCTATCCGGTCCGGGACCCGTTTTTTTCCATGATCAAGCGGAGCCTCAGTTCATTTATGAATGCCCTGACAGCATCCGACTGGACGATGTACCCCTTTGCCACCCCCAATCCGAAAGATTTTTACAATCTTATGGATGTTTATCTGGATGCGGTTTTTTATCCCCGGTTGTCCGAACTGAGTTTCAAGCAGGAGGGGCACCGGCTCGAGTTTGTACCGGCATTCGACAAGGGCGGCAATGACGGTGAGCTGGTTTACAAGGGCGTTGTATTTAATGAAATGAAGGGCGCCATGTCTTCCCCGGATCAAATCATGAATCGTTTCATGATGCATGCGCTCTGTCCGGACACCACCTATGGCAACAATTCCGGCGGCGATCCGGCAGTCATACCCTCTTTGACCCATGAACAATTAAAAATGTTTCACGGCCGGTTTTATCACCCCAGCAACGCCTATTTCTATACATACGGCAACCTGCCCCTGGAGCGGCATCTGGCATTTATTGAAGAAAAAGTCCTGTCCCGTTTCAGCCGCATCGATCCCGGCTCAGATGTCCCTTCCCAGCCCCGGTGGCGCGCCCCCCGGACCGTGGCCACCCAATATCCGATTTCAGAAGACGAGGACCCGGCCCGGAAACACCAGTGCTGCGTTGCCTGGCTCACGGCAGACACCTGCGACAGCTACGAAGTCTTCTCTCTCATTGTTCTGGAACAGGTACTACTGGGTAACCAGGCATCACCGATGCGAAAAGCCCTGATCGAATCGGGTCTGGGCAGTGCTCTTTCCGACGGCACCGGCTTTGAGTCCGATATCAAAGACACGGTTTTTGCCTTTGGCCTGAAAGATGTCCGGAAGGAAGATGTCGGCAAAATTGAATCCATTATTTTCGAAACCCTGGAAGACCTGGCGACAAACGGTATTGATAAAGCCCTGGTTGACGCCTCCATTCACCAGATCGAATTTCACCGCCGGGAAATCACCAACACCCCTTATCCTTACGGCATAAAGCTGCTGCTGACAATGGCCGGAAGCTGGCTGCACGGGGTCGAACCCGCGGAAATTATCCAGATCGAGCCTTATGTCAACTGGCTTTTCAAAAAGATGGCTGCCGGTCCTTTTCTGGAAGACCAGATCAAAAAATACTTTCTGGACAATCCTCACCGGATATTGTTCACCCTGGAACCGGATAAAACACTTGCAGAACGGGAAAATCAGCAAGAAGCGTCAACTCTGGCCCGTATCCGGGATTCACTGACCCCGGCGGACATTGAAAAAATCAAAACCGATGCAGCCTCGCTGGAACGCCTGCAAATGGAAGAAGAAGACCTGTCCGTACTGCCCACCCTGGAACTGACCGATATCAGTCCGGACATTCAGACCACCCAGGGGGCGTCGCCCCATCCCTTTCTGTACTGCTATGAACAGCCCACATCCGGCATCTTTTACTATACCGCCGCCGCTGGCACCGGTGTTTTACCGGCAGACCTCCTGCCATTGGTGCCCTTCTTCTGCATTGCACTCCCCCGTATGGGCACGCAGACCCGTGACTATGTGGAGCTGTCCCGCTTCCTGGATATGCACACCGGCGGTGTGGGACTTTCCGCCCAGGCCCGTACCGAGCACACCGAGTCCGGTTCCTGCGTGCCCTATGTGTCATTTTTCGGCAAAAGCCTGAGCCGGAAACAGGACAAATTGTTTGAGATTATCAACGAACTGATATCTCAGCCGGCGTTTTCGAACATGGCGCGTCTCGGTCAATTGCTGGGCGAATACCGGGCGTCACTGGAATCTTCAGTTATCCAGAACGGGCACCGGCTGGCAATTTCCCTCGCTTCCAGAGGTTTCTCCCAAAGCGCCGCCCTTGGAGAGACATGGCACGGCATTCACCAGCTGACTTATATCAAAGAAATCACCGCCGACCTGAACGATGACAAACTGGCGGCCATCGCCAAAGACCTTGCCGCCATCGCAGGTACCCTGTTTCAGAAAGACAACCTGAAAACCGGCCTCATCGGCGAACCGGAAGATATTGCAAAAGCCGTGACCTTTGCCGAAACCCTGAACAGAAACCTGAAACAGTCGCAAAGCCGGGAAGATTTCGGGGCCGCCAATGTAAACACGGCAGACAAACCACTCCGGGAAGGGTGGCACACCGCGACCGCTGTTTCATTTGTGGCATCGGCCTTCCCCACTGTCCGTATGGCCCATGCGGATGCCCCGGCCATGTCCGTAATCAGCAAACTGCTGCGGTCATCGTTCCTGCATCGGGAAATCAGGGAAAAAGGCGGGGCTTACGGGGGATTCTCCCTTTACAACCCCGAGGAAGGCCGGTTCTGTTTTGCCTCCTACCGGGACCCCCATATTGTACAAACTCTGGATGTTTATGAACGGGCCGTGGGCTACCTCCAATCCGGCGACTACACGGACGAGATGATTAAGGAGTCAATTCTTCAGGTCTGTTCCGATATTGACCGGCCCGATACACCTGCAGAGCGCGGTACCCGGGCCTTTCACCGACAATTGCTGTCGCTGACCGATGATCAGCGCCGCCGGTTCAAGGCCGGTGTGCTGGCCGTTACCCGGGACACGGTCATGAAAGCCGCCAAAGCCCATTTCCCGACAGACACAGCACAACTGGCCACAGCCGTGATCTCCAGCCGCGACGCCCTTGAAACGGCAAATGAAACGCTGACCCCCGAAGATCTTTCCCTTCATAAAATCTAACCCGGATATTTCATGAAATAACCGGGGCTTTATGGGGCGGCCGCCGCCACCTGTTGTTTGATATGGGACAGCAGCTTCCAGGAAAACCCTTCGGGAACGCAGGGCAGCAGGGCATTGTTGGTAAACACGGGATCGGCTTCAAGGTCGTATGGTGATGCCTTTACGGCGGCGTCCCATAATTTCGTGTGGGGAATGGGGGTATAATAAGCGGGAATCGGCGTGATGCCGGCTTTTGCCACAATATTGATGGCGTCATCGATCCCGGAAAGTTCCTGGCCGGGCAACCCCACCAGCAGGTAGGCGCCCACCTGCTCCCGCCTGAACCCGGTCTTCTTCAAACAGGCCACGGCGCGGGTAAATGCGTCCCTGGTCACCTTGTTGTCAAAAGACTCCCGGCCCTCAAAAGACGCCGTTTCCAGCCCCAGGCGGATAGTTTGCATCCCCATCTGCTTCATGAGGGTGGCGGTCTTTTCAGTGATCTCCCGGATATGCAATGCATTGGGGGTATGGAACCGTAATGGCAGTCCCTGCCCGATCAGGCTTTCCGCAAGGGGAATAAAATGATCTTCCGCATTGACCAGCAATGCATCGTCATAAAACACAAAATCCCGAATTCCATGGCGTTGGTGCCAGAAACCGATCTCCTTTGCCACGGATATTGGCGAACGCCGCTGCATGGGCCCGGGGTGCAAAAATGGCGATGCGCAATAGGGGCATGAAAACGGGCACCCCCGGGTGGTAAGCACCGGCACAAAAGGAGTTTTATGTTCAAGCGCAAACGCCGGCGGCGGCCAGGTATCCAGGTCTTCGGGATCGAACTGTATCTCCCGTATGACACCGGTAAGCGCCCCCACCAGATTCAGGATGCCGGTTTCAGAGACCAGCGGCGCCACCACATCCGCACCTGTGTGCTGCCGGGCATGGGCCTCGCATAACCGGGCATAAACGCCGCCCAGTACCACCGTTGTATCCGGAAACACTTCCTTGATTACGGCAATGGTCTCTTTTACCCCCGGATACCAGTAGGTCATGATGGATGTTACCAGCACCAGGTCGGGCGCGGGCAATGCCCGCAGGGATTCGGCAAACCAGCTTTTTTTGATACCGTAGCGGCAATAGGTACGCGGCATATGCTCCAGCCCGGACGGCTTGGCAATAGGCGTCTTAAGGTAAGGGCCGCGGCCGCACCGGGCGTCTGGGGCCATTGGGGACGCCTTTGGGTGAAACCGGTCGGTACAGTCGATGTAAGAAACATCAAACCCGTGCTGCTGCAACACAGCGGCCAGGCTCAGCAGGCCCAGTGGCCTGGACCAGAAATCATAGGCCGCAAAATCGTGAATCCAGGGGTTAACACAGAGAATGGAAGGAAATTTTTTTACGAAGCCATCAGTCATCTTCGTCATTAAAATAGGCCATCGACGTCTTCTTCAACTCCCGCCGGCTGAAAAGCACGTTATAGTCTGCCACGCCGCCGTCTACCGCCATTTGACGGGTAGTTTCAAAACATTCATCCTCATCCGTGGCATGCACCATGGTATACAGATTAAAGGGCCAGCCCGGTGCAGGATCGCGCCGGTAACAATGGGAAACCGACTTAAACCCGGCAAACCGCTCGCCCACTTCCGCGACCCGGTCTTCCGGCACCGACCAGGCCACCATGGCGTTGGCGGTAATGCCGGACCGTTGATGCCGCAACGTTGCCCCGAACCGGCGGATCACCCCCCGGTCGCACAGGGACTGCAGGATATTGATCACCGTTGCCTCGGACAAGCCCAGATCTTCCGCAATGGCCTGATAGGGCCTCGCCGTCACCGGGATATCCCCCTGAATAGCCGCTATGATTTTCTTTTCGTCATCTTCAAGCATGATGGACTCGTAAAAAGTCGATTTTGGGACGGCAAAGTAAAAAGTTCAAGTTCGCGGCGCGCAAATCTCGAGGAATGGAGCGTACTTAGTTGTACGTGACATGACGAGAGATGCAGCGCAACAAAGAAATTGGACTTTTTACGAAGCCGTCAAGCATAATACCTGATATAAAAGTCCCCTTCCCTGCTGTCAAGCTTTTTCATGCGCGCGCTTCAGTCAAAACGGAGATGAACCACTGCCTAAGCCTTTACTTTCCTTGACAAAAATAATGAAAGACGATACATATACACAATCGGTGTCTGTACGTTGATTCCATCAAAGGGGCCAAGCGGGGAAAATCATAATCCTTCTTTCTGGAATTATTCCCTGTGCGACATATGGTGTGTGGCAGTTTAGTATCGTTTCTTTTGATATCTACCTTTATCTATTGGCTGCCAATTGGCACATATCTGCTTCCGGCTTCATCATAGACAGATATTGGCGGTGTTTTTTTTGCGACATCACAATTGATGGTCTCGTAAAAAGTCAAATTTGGAACGGTAAAGTAAAAAGTTCAAGTTCGAGGCGCGCAAATCTTGAGGAATGGAGCGTACTTAGCAGTACGTGACATGACGAAAGATGCAGCGCAACAAAGAAATTGGACTTTTTACGAAGCCGTCACTCAAGATGCTTCAAAAACTCATTGGCGAAGCCATCGAACTGGTTTGGTTGCCGGGCAATTCCCTGTGGCCTGTCAAAATGGATCCAAGCCAGGTAGACCAGGTGCTGGCCAACCTGTGCGTGAACGCCCGTGACGCTATTTCGGGCGTGGGCAAAATCACCATAGAAACGGCGAATATCTTCTTTGACGAAGATTATTGCAATGATCACATGGGATTTCTCTCCGGCGAATATGTCCAACTTGCAGTGACGGATAATGGGTGCGGCATTGAGAAGGAAATACTGGATGAAATTTTTGAGCCGTTCTTTACCACCAAGGAACTGGGTAAAGGGACCGGCCTTGGGCTATCCACAGTATATGGCATCATCAAGCAAAACAATGGATTCATAAATATCTACAGTGAACCCCCAAAAGGCACGATCTTCAGGCTTTACATCCCCCGCCATACAGGCAAACACAAAGAGACCCCGGCCCCAAAACGACACAGACATGATATCAAAGGGACGGAGACGATTCTGCTGGTCGAGGACGAAGAATCACTGATGGTTTTAGGCCGGAAAATGCTGGAAGCGCTTGGCTACAAGGTCCTCACCGCAGACAGACCCAGTGAGGCCATTCAGTTGGCCGAGACTTATGGCGACACCATCGACCTGCTGATAACCGATGTCATCATGCCCGATATGAACGGCCACCAATTGGGCAAGCAGCTGCTGTCTTTTTATCCGGACATCAAACTACTGTATATCTCCGGATACACAGCCGACGTCATCACCCACCAAGGCGTCCTGGAAAAAGGTGTATGCTTTCTTCAAAAGCCCTTTTCACGGCATGATCTGAGTGTTAAGATACGCCAGGCATTGAACAATAAACAATAAAAATAACGCATTATAACCCTGACAAGGAGCGACCAGGAACGTTCTGGAGTTCCACGGCAATTGCATATAACCTTCGGTGTAACGCCATGACAAAAGCATATGTGCACGGATATAAACCGCGGGAAAACATCCGTTTGCAGGATCAGGCCTCAACCCTGGTGGATCTGTTGCATGCGGACACTCTGTTTCCGGCGGGGGGCCGTGTTCTGGAAGCCGGTTGCGGGGTGGGCGCACAAACCGTGACACTTGCAAAAAACAGCCCGGAGGCATCCATTGTTTCCATGGACATCTCCGCCGCATCGGTTGCCGAGGCGGAACAAAGGGTCATGAAAGCGGGGATCAGCAATGTGTGTTTTCAGCAGGGCGACATCTTCCATCTGCCTTTTGAGCCGGAATCGTTTGACCATATTTTTGTCTGTTTTGTACTGGAACATCTCAAAGCCCCGGAAACAGCCCTGGAAAAGCTGAAAGCATGCCTGCGTCCGGGCGGGACCATCACTGTCATTGAAGGGGATCACGGATCAGCTTACTTTCACCCGGACAGTGCTGCGGCCCATGCGGCGATTGACTGTCAGGTTGAGTTACAGTCACGCGCGGGCGGCAATGCGCTGATCGGCAGATCGTTATATCCGCTGCTGACCGCTGCCGGCTATAACGACGTCCGGGTATCCCCCCGCATGGTCTATGTGGATGCAGGCAAGCCGTCACTGGTTGACGGATTCACAAAGAAAACATTCACGGCAATGATTGAGGGCGTGCGTCAATCAGCGATTGATGCGGGTATTATCGATCCGGCAACATTTGACAAAGGCATCAACGATCTGTATCGAACCACCCGGGCGGACGGCACATTCTGCTATACATTTTTCAAAGCCGTGGGCAGTATATAAAAAGACAGGCCCAAGGAATGATGGTCTCGTAAAAAGTCAAATTTGGAACGGCAAAGTAAAAAGTTCAAGTTCGAGGCGCGCAAATCTTGAGGAATGGAGCGTACTTAGCAGTACGTGACATGACGAAAGATGCAGC
>JAXHTY010000003.1:0-254722 GCA_034189905.1 Thermodesulfobacteriota bacterium | reverse complement strand
GGGCTTGCTTGTGCGGCGTACGTCCAGTACGCCTCCGCGCAACCCCTTGTTTTCCTTGATCTTGCGGAAAAATTCACATTTCTGGATTGGAAACCCCAGATTGTGCCATCCATGTGAAATGAATGGATAGACACTAAATAATATTCCTGACGCACCGGTTAAGAACGCAGGATGGCTTTATAAACAGTTCAAGTATACAACCTTCTGAAGTAAAATCATACAATATATGATATCATGACCCAGAATGGAATCTGCGTCAAGAAAACGATGGCAGTCTGTGCAATGTTAAGGAATGTCGGTGCAATAACCCGATGGTAAGCAGGAGAACAAAATGGCCGGTTTTCTTTTTTTCATCCTGAAATTCATTATACAAATTGTTTTGCTGGTCGTCGTAAGCGGTATAACGACAATCACTTCGCTGTTTATTACAGAACTGATCATTGACCTGAAAAACAAAAAACGAGACATGCCGGAGCGTAACATAAGGCGCTGATGTTCAATCTGTTGCCCGACATGCAGAAACGTCCCTTTACGGAACGATCAACAAAAAGACATGATACACTTACTCATTTTTTTCGGCCAAACCGGATTTTTTGTCTTTTTTATCCTCTGGGGCCTTCGAAACGACGTTGCGTTTACAGCCAGAGGCAGAAAAAAAATCCGGTTTATCTATCTGCTGCCGGTTATTGCATACATCCTGCTCACAACCGTGTTCGCCCGTCACATTCTTTCTTTTGTGGGTTCCGCTGCCGTCCCCATCATGTACGGTCCCATCGGTAACACCCTCGTTCTTTTCGTCTTTCCTGTGGTCAACGTGTTTTTTCTGCTGACATGCTTTGTCCATATCTGTGTAATGCTCACCCAGTGGGAATGGATTGTAAAGTTCAACGATCGATACCTCCCCTGCCTTCCCCTCATGCTGTTTTTAAGCCTCCTTGCCACTGCCGTTCTTTTCAGCACCCGGCCTTTGTCCTGGGAGACCCTGAAACCGCTGGCCGTCTGGCTCGCTTTCATGCTCACGACATATGGACTGGTCACTTTCATCGTGTTGTATGACCTGAAACGGCAGTTCAAAAAGGAACTGGCAGAAAAGACAGCCGCCATAGAAGCCGGCCGGGCATCCGGCAAGAAAAAACTCCTGCTGATCTACCCCATTAACGACACATCTCTGGGCTACACCGCCCATATGTACCTGCGGTTTCCGCCACTTTCTCTGGGGATTCTCGCAGCCCTTACCCCCAGGGATAAATTCCATGTGGAAATGATTGACGAGCAGTTTGAGCGATTCGTTTACCGTGAGGCCGACCTGGTGGCCATTACGGCATTTACAGTTTATGCGCCAAGGGCCTATGAAATTGCAGCAGTTTACAGGGAAAAGGGGATTCCCGTCATTATGGGCGGCATTCACGCCTCCATGGCGACTGAAGAGGCGCAGCAATACGTTGACTGCATTGTAAAAGGAGAGGCGGAGAATCTATGGCCCGGCGTTCTGGAGGACTTTTTGAGCGGTAATTTAAAACCCATATACGAGGGATCCTATCCCGAACTGAAAAACATGGTTCACCCGGACCGGACTGTTTTTCACCACTTGTATGTATCTAATGCCATTCAGACGTCCCGGGGGTGTCCCCATAATTGCGATTTCTGTTCGGTGACCCAGTTCAACGGGGGGCGCTACCGGCAGCGGCCGGTTGACGATATTCTGGATGAACTGGAAACCTTCCCCAACCGGTATTTTTTCTTCGCCGACGACAACCTGATCGGTTACGGAAAAGCCGCGGAAGAGCGGGCACTGGCCCTTTTCAAAGGCATGGTCAAAAGAAAAATCAAGAAGCGCTGGATCACTCAAACCACCATTGACATCGGGGCAAAACCGGAGCTTTTGAAGTGGGCCGCCAAAAGCGGTTGTGCAGTTCTCTTTATCGGCCTGGAATTCATCGACCACGAAAATCTCAAGAGCGTCAAGAAAAACTTTGCCTTAAAAGTGGACTACAAACAAGCGCTGAAAAACATTAACCGGGCCGGCATCGGTGTACTCGGAGCCTTTCTCTATGGCAATGACATCGATACGGAAGAAAAATTACTTGCCCGGGCTGATTTTGTTGCCAACGACCGCGTCGACCTCATGCACCAGATGATTCTGACCCCCATTCCCGGCTCCCAGTTGTATGCGACCATGGAAAAGGAAAATCGTATTGTCTGCAACAATTACCCTGATGACTGGGAATATTACAACGGTTTTTCCCTGATTCAGATTCCCCGGAACATGAGCCGAAAAGAATTTCTCCGCATATACAGGCAATGCATGGAAAAAACATATGCCTATCACACTTTGTGGCTGAAAGCCATGCGCACACTGATACACACGCGACACGCCGAAGTCGCTATTGCCGCGTTGCGATCAAACTTTGGTTTCAAATCCTTCACCTTCTCAAACCTGGAAAAGCAGGAACAGAAAATTTTTCAGGAGGAATAATGCCGCCACGGTGCATTATTTCTTATTATGTCTGTATTCGTAACAGAATCTTCTTGCTACCGGAATAGCTTCGCGCTAAGATATGAATCGATATTCATATTTTGAATTCTATATTCATTATCAATCAATATCCGCAGCCGAGACGAACAATGACAACAAGAAACCTCTCGAGAAAAGAACGGGAAAAACAAAGGCAGCGGCAGGACATCATTGATGCGGGACTTGAGCTGTTCTCGGAAAAGGGATACCACAATGTGGCCATGCAGGAGATTGCCGAAAAGGCTGAATTTGCCGTGGGTACAATTTACAATTTTTTCCCCACCAAGGCCGATTTATATGAAACCATCGTCCGGCAGAAAATTGACCTGTTTGAGCAGGCGTTTGAGAAGGCTATACAGACAGCAACCGATGAAATCGATCAGTTGCGAAACTACATCCGGGCCAAAAGTGAAACCTTTCGCAGCAATATCTCTTTTGTTCGTTTGATGGTGGCCGAAAGCCGGGGGGTCAGCTTCAGTATCAAGGGCGGACTGACCCGGGAGATGCGGAACCGGTATTACCGGTTTCTGGAACGGATCGCCTGCATATTTGAAAACGGTATCCGTCATAAACGGTTCAAACCCATTGCCTCAGCATTTCAACTGGCCGCGGCGCTGGACAGTACGGTGAACACCTTCCTGCTGCTCTGGGTTGAAATGCCCGGGATCCATCCCTTTCCGGAAGACCCGGATATCATATTGAATATCTTCTTTCACAGCCTTCTGGATACAACATAACGGCCGAGATGAGGTAAACCGGGTTTGACGGTACTTATAAAAAGACCTATTAAATAAGATTTCTGGAGACGGGTAATGCATACATCAATATTTCGAAAACAATTACTTCAATACATCGCCATACCACCGATGCTTGCAATGCTGCTGCTTTTAATAAGCGGCTGTAAAAACGGCGACGACCGGCCGGCCGGTCCGGGGCGTCTGCCCGAAGTGGGAACGGTGACGATTAAACCACAGACAGTCGAACTGACCACTGAACTGCCCGGTAGGACCGCAGCCCACCGGGTTGCTGAAATCAGGCCTCAGGTCAACGGCATTCTTCAGAAGCGGTTGTTTGAAGAAGGCGCAAAGGTCGAGGCCGGTCAACTGCTTTACCAGATCGACCCCGCCACTTTCGAAGCGCACCTCAATTCCGCCAAAGCATCCCTGGGCAAGGCCAGGGCCAATTTTGCCGCG
Organism: Thermodesulfobacteriota bacterium; assembly: GCA_034189905.1. Lineage (GTDB taxonomy): Bacteria > Desulfobacterota > Desulfobacteria > Desulfobacterales > Desulfosudaceae > JAXHTY01. The sequence goes on along the minus strand of JAXHTY010000003.1, from coordinate 251,014 downwards.
GTTCAATCCAGAGCGCAGCGTTACAAAGAGCTCCTGGCTCAGGATGCCGTGAGCCAGCAGGATTATGACGATGCCGCCGCCGCCCTGAAGCAGGCCCGTGCCGATATCGTTTACTGGGAAGCACAAGTTAAAAACGCCCGCATCAACCTGGATTATACCGGCGTCACCGCACCGATATCCGGTAGAATCAGCCGTTCCAACATAACAGACGGCGCCCTTGTCACTGCTTATCAGGCTTTACCGCTGGCGACCATTCAGGAACTGGATCCTATATACGTGGATGTCACTCAATCTACGGCCGAACTGCTGGAACTCAGGCGTAATCTGGCATCGGGCCGTCTTCATGACCAGACACAACAACCGGCGGTCCGGATTATCCTGGAAGACGGAACACCCTATTCCGTTAACGGGCAATTGCAATTCCGTGATGTAACCTCCGTCGACCCGGCCACCGGTTCTTACGTGATCCGTATTGTGGTGCCCAACCCTGACCATCTCATGATGCCGGGCATGTTTGTGCGGGCCGTTATTCCGGAAGGCATCGCCGAACAGGCCATACTTATCACCCAGCAGGGGGTAACCCGTAACACAAAGGGCGACCCGGTGGCCTGGATCGTGGACAAAAACAATATCGTTCAGGAGAAGGTTCTCACCATTGATCGTGCAATCGGGAATCAGTGGCTGATCACCGCCGGTCTTTCATCCGGCGACCGGGTCATTGTCGAAGGCCGGCTGAATGTCAGACCCGGCGCAGAGGTTTCCCCGGTGGCCGTTGACACAGAAACGACTCCGGAAAAAATATCATCTCCGGCACATCCGAAACCCGCCGCTGAATAACGGAGACATTGAATGTTATCAAAATTCTTCCTGGATCGTCCGGTTTTTGCATGGGTTATAGCCATCATCATGATGATGGCTGGGGCATTGGCAATCTATAACATGCCTATCTCCCAATATCCGCCAATCGCGCCGCCGTCCATTGCAATTGAGGCTTTTTATCCCGGTGCCTCGGCAGAAACCATTGAAAACAGTGTCGTGCAGATCATCGAACAAAAGATGACCGGATTTGACAACCTGATCTATATGAATGCCACCAGCGATTCATCCGGTGCCGGCCGGATTGAGCTTACCTTTACGCCGGGCACGGACCCGGACCTGGCCTGGTCCCAGGTACAGAACAAGCTTCAGCTTGCCCTGTCCAGCCTGCCGGATGTGGTACAGAACCAGGGCGTCAAGGTCAGCAAGTCAACGCGCAACTGGTTGATTATTGTCGGCCTGATCTCTGAAGACGGCAGCATGAACGGCAATGATTTAAGGGATTATGCCCAGTCAAACATCGAAAAAGTCCTGGCCCGGGTGCCGGGCGTGGGGGAAGTCAACAGTTTCGGCTCCCAGTATGCCATGCGGGTCTGGCTCAACCCGGAGAAAATGGTCGCCTATAACCTCACCGTATCGGATGTTATCACAAGCCTTCGGGCATACAATGTGGAAGTATCGGCCGGCCAGTTCGGGGCCGTTCCGGCCGTTGAGGGCCAGCGCCTGAACGCGTCAATCGTTGTGCAGAACCTTTTAAAAACCCCGGAAGAATTTGCCAGTGTACCCCTGCGCATCCAGACGGACGGATCGGTTGTGCGCGTGGATGATGTGGGACGTGTGGAACTGGGGACCGAACGATACGAAACCGAAGCACTTTACAACGGAAAACCCTGCGCCGCTCTGGCGGTACGGCAGGCACCGGGGGCCAATGCTCTGGATACCGCGGATGCCATTCGGGAAAAAATGAAGGAACTTGCAAACTATTTTCCCGCCGGTGTAAGGGTGGTCTATCCGTACGACACGACACCGTTTGTTGAAGTCGCCATCCATGAAGTGGTAAAAACCCTTTTTGAAGCCATTCTGCTGGTATTTGTCGTCATGTTCCTCTTTCTGGGTAATTTCCGGGCCACCCTGATTCCGACCCTGGCCGTGCCCGTGGTGCTTCTGGGTTCCTTTGCGGTGCTGGGCTTCTTCGATTACTCCATCAATATGCTTACCATGTTCGCCATGGTGCTGGCCATCGGCCTGTTGGTTGATGACGCCATCGTGGTAGTGGAAAACGTGGAACGGGTCATGGAGGAAGAGGGCCTGCCGCCCAGGGAAGCCACGCGCAAGTCCATGGAAGAGATTACCAGCGCACTGATCGGCATCGGACTGGTGCTTGCCGCCGTATTCGGTCCCATGGCCTTTTTTGGCGGTTCAACCGGCGTGATTTACCGCCAGTTCTCCGTTACTATAATTTCGGCCATGCTGCTCTCGGTCGTGGTAGCCCTGATCCTGACCCCGGTGTTGTGCGCATCCTTGCTCAAGCCGATGACCCGGGGACATGACACCGCAAAAACCGGCTTTACATGGTTACAACCCTTTTTCCGGTACTTTAACAGAGGATTTAACTGGAGTCGGGACAGATATCAGGGCGCGGTGGAACGGATACTGCACAAGCGGTTTCGCTACTTCTTCCTCTATATTCTGATTGTGGCGGCCCTGGGTTTTCTTTTCCAGCGCATGCCGACGGCCTACCTGCCGGACGAAGATCAAGGTATAATGTTTATTCAGGCCCAGTTGCCCGCCGGTTCGACCCATGAACAGACCAGCAAAATCATGGATGAGGTTCGCGACTATTTTCTCACACAGGAGGACGAAAGCGTTGCGTCCGTGCTGACCCTGGCCGGCAGAAGTTTTGCCGGCGCCGGTCAAAACATGGGGCTGGGATTCATACGGCTCAAAGACTGGGAACTGCGACAGCGGCCCGAGTTGAAGGTCGATGCATTATCCAGGCGCGCCATGGGACGGTTTGCGCAAATCCGGAATGCCCGGGTCTTTGCCTTTGCGCCCCCTGCCATTACCGAACTGGGGACCTCAACAGGCTTTGATTTTCAACTCCAGGACCGCGGCAACATAGGCCATGAAAAACTTATGGCCGCCCGCAATCAACTCCTGGGCATGGCCGCTCAGGATCCACGCCTGACAAGAGTGCGGCCCAACAGCATGGAAGACGTGCCAGAATACCGGCTTGACGTTGACTGGGAACGCGCTGGCGCACTGGGTGTGCCGATCAGTTCGATCCACCATACGGTCTCATCCGCCTTTGGCGGCGCATATGTCAACGATTTCATTCAGGGCAGCCGGGTAAAACGGGTCTATGTCCAGGCGGATGCACCCTATCGAATGTTGCCCAAAGACCTTGAGAATCTCTATATTCGCAACAATTCCGGCTCCATGACGCCGGTTGCTGCATTTGCAAAAGGCTACTGGGATTACGGCTCCCCGCAATTGCAGCGATTCAACGCCTTTCCGTCCATCAATATTCTGGGGCAGGCACCGTCCGGTAAAAGTTCCGGAGAGGCCATGCAGGCCATGGAAGAACTGGTTGCGCAATTGCCCGCCGGCATCGGCTTTGACTGGAGCGGCATCTCCTATCAGGAGCGAATGGCAAAGTCTCAGACCGGCCTGCTCTATGCCTTTTCCATGATCGTCATTTTTCTCTGCCTGGCCGCCCTTTATGAAAGCTGGACCGTGCCCATATCGATTCTGCTGGCCCTGCCCCTGGGGGTAATCGGCGGCATTATTGCCTCAACCCTGCGTGGTTTTCCCAATGATGTCTATTTTCAGATCGGACTGCTGACAGTGCTGGGGCTGACCACCAAAAATGCCATTCTGATTGTTCAGTTTGCCAAATTCCGTGTTGAAGAAGGCATGGGATTAATCGCCGCGACGCTTGAAGGGGCAAAACTGCGGCTGCGGCCCATTGTCATGACCTCTCTGGCGTTCGGGTTCGGCGTACTGCCTCTGACCCTTGCCGCCGGCGCGGGCGCAGGCGCCCAAACCGCTATCGGCACCAGTGTTCTGGGCGGCATGGTCACCGCCACATTTCTGGCCATCTTCTTTATTCCGCTCTTTTATGTGGGGGTGGTGCAGGTTTTCGGGAGGAAATAAACCGCTGCGCTCAGTCCAGGACCTGCCGGATTTTAACGGCCAGATCCTGAAGGGCAAACGGTTTCTGGATAAAATGGCGATCTTTGTCCAGCACGCCTTTATGGGCGATGATATCCGCCGTATAGCCGGACATGAAAAGGCATTTCATTGACGGCCGCATTGCCTGAAGCCGGGCGGCCAGTTCTTTTCCATTCATGCCCGGCATGATCACATCGGTGATGACCATGTGAATCTCGGCAGTATTGTTTTCAGCTATCTGAATAGCCGCCTGGGGAGATTCCGCTGAAATAACAGTATACCCCAGCTTTTGCAGCATCATGATACTGATATGCAGGAGCGTGGAGTCATCTTCAACAACCAGCAGGGTCTCGCCCCGGCTGCCCGGCATATCCTTCACGGGTTCGGCACGTTTTGTCACTTCTTCCGATCTTTGCAACGGTATAAAGATCCTGAAGGCCGTCCCGTCTCCCGGTTCACTGTAAACGTTGACAAACCCGTCATGCTGCCGGACGATGCCATAAACCGTTGCCAGTCCCATGCCGGTCCCCTTTCCCGGCCCTTTTGTGGTGAAAAACGGCTCAAATACATGGGCCATTGTCGCATGGTCCATACCGCAGCCATTGTCGCTGATTGCCAGCATGGCATAATCGCCCTGCGCAAAATCGGCATGGGCGGCGCAATATGCATCATCAAAGGAACCCTTTCCGGTTTCTATGGTGATGCGGCCGACGTCCGCGATGGCGTCTTTTGCATTCACGCACAGGTTTACCACAATCTGGTCAAACTGGGACGGATCCATGAGAACCGGCAGCTCCCCATTCCCGGGCAGCCATATCAGTTCGATATTCTCACCAATCAGCCGGCGGATCATCTTCAGAATATTTTCAACCGATTCATTAAGATCAAATACCACCGGTTCAATTGTCTGTTTGCGGGCAAATGCCAGCAACTGCCGGACAATGTCGGAGGAGCGTCGGGCCACATCAAGAATGCTTTCCAGATTGGATCGTGAATCATCCGTTATCGCCGCCTCATCCCTGGAAAGCTCGGCATATCCCATGATGGCCCCCAGCATATTGTTGAAATCATGGGCCACCCCGCCGGCCAGGGTGCCGACTGCCTCCAGCTTCTGGGCTTGAAGCAACTGCTCTTTTAGCTTTTCCCGTTCCTTTTCCGCAATTCTTTGATCGGTTACATCTATACTCATGGAAAGCACCACGTTTTCACCACGCAGTGCCAGCAGAACCGAAGAATAGTTAATATACCGCCGGCCGCCGTCTGGCCCCGCAACACTCACTTCACGGTTTAAAATCCGGCCGGTTCTTACCAGTTCATCACGGATGGCCGCCACCGCTTCATCAGGCAAATCAACATTATCCAGTGCATTTGCCAGATGAAGCTCATCCGGACTGATCTGCCGCATGTCCAGAAACGCCTTATTGGCCTCCAGCAATACCCCGTCTTCCAGACGGGCAATCGTAATACCATAAGGCGAATTATCAAAGATCGCCCGGAATTTTTCTTCACTCTGCGCCAGTCGCTGCTGTGCCTCTTTGATATTCTGAATGCTGATATCAACCCCGATGATCCGCGTGGGGTTCCCCTTTTCATCCCACGCAACCGCCTTGCCCTTGCACAGCATCCACCGCCAGGTGCCGTCATTATGCCGCAGCCGGAATTCGGTTTCCATCGGTCTTTTGCCGCCGCTTTGCATGTAATCATTAAAAAAACGAATTAATGGGGCTTGATCGTCGGGATGGACAAGGCGTCCGAAGTCCTTCGTTGTCAATATCTGCTCACGTGGCGCATAGCCCAGCATAAGATTCCAGAGCCGGGTCACCCGGGTGGTATGGTCCAAGGGTGAATAATCCCACGCGCCTGCCTGCAATGCATCCGCCCCAAGCTGCAAAAGGTGGGTTTGATCCAGAAATGACTGATTCTCAGCCTCCAGACGGGTGATTTCTGCTCTTAGCCGAAGCCAGAGCCGGTAGCCGAACAGCAGTGTTATTATGAGCAGGCCTGCCCATAAACCGCTGACGCCCCATACCACCAGCCCCTCCGACCTGTTGAAAACGAGGTGTGTATCCGAAAAAACTGATGCCCGAGCCGTGTCGGCAAACATCATCCAGCAGATGATGAATATTCGGAGATGCCATAAAAACAACACTGAGACACCGGGAAAAACCTTAAGAAAAGAACACGGGCATTGAACTGATGGTGTTTCATACGGCATGATTGGCCTCTGGCAGTAGTATACAGGGGATCTCAATATCGGATTCGGAGCTTAATTGATATATTTTATCAAATAAACCGCTATTTGTCAATTTTGGCCGGATGACTGTTCCGGCCGAAGGACTGTTAACCGGGTGACCGGGGAGTCTATTTACCGGGAGTGGTTGCGGTCCCGTTGGGGTGGCGGTTTGGTCGCCCGTCTTTTTACTGGGGCAGGCTTTCTTCTTTAATATCGCCCGAAGAAGTGCCGGTATCCGGTACCGGTGAGGGGGGAGCAGGGACCGGCTTAACGGATGAGGGCGCCGGCATTTCTGTGTCAAATTGCTGCAACGTCTTTTCAAGGCGGCCCAGCCGGTTTTCAATGCCGGCCAGTTGCTGGTCCCACTTTTGAGAGGCGGCTTCAAGCTTTTCCGCATATGCCTGTGTCTGATTGGCAAGTACCCGGGCCAGCTCATCACGGCTTGCCTTTTCCTTATCCAGAGCGACAATCTGCCGACTCACGGCACTGATATCCTCCTTTGCAGTTGCCAGACCGGCACGAAGATCCTTAACATCAGTCTTGAGCCCGGCTATGGATTGCCTCACACCTGCCACAGCCTGTTCGCTGCCTGATACTGTTTCTTGTATGCGATTCACTGAACTTTCAAGGGAATCCATCTTTTTATTTAGGGAACCGGCCGTTTTTACCGCCCGGTCGGCCGCGGATGCCGTTGACCGAATCTGCTTTCGGACCGCATCAATGGCTTCGGCATTTTTCTGAATGTCCGGCAACGATTTTGCCGCATTCTCACTGATCTCCTGCTGTCGCTCTTCCAGGGCATTCACCCTGGCGGAAAGATCACTTGTGAGCTTTCTGACCTCAGCCGCACCGGTGCTTTGAAAATCCCTGACCTGCTTCTGAACATGAAAATACCCGACCACAACGATCGCGGCAATCAGGCAAGGAATAATAACGGCGGTAAGCACCAGCTTCCAGCCAAGGCTGTCCACCTTGTTCTCAAGCGCCTCTCTGGCATAAGACTCGTCGTGGTCCTTTTTGTCAAATCCCACATTGAACTCATGATCTTCTTCTGTCACCATTACCATCTCCGCGTTTATTCCCACTCGATCGTGCTGGGCGGCTTGGAACTGATATCATAGACCACCCGGTTGACCCCGGCCACCTCATTGATAATCCGGTTGGAAATCCTGCCCAGCAGTTTATGGGGCAGGCGCGCCCAGTCCGCGGTCATGGCATCCTTGCTGGTCACCGCCCGGATGGCGGCGATATTTTCATAGGTGCGTTTGTCCCCCATAATGCCCACACTTTTCAGGGGCAGGAGCACGGCAAACGACTGCCAGAGCTTCCGGTAATAACCACTTTCCCGTATCTCCTCCAGCAGAATTGCATCGATCTCCCGCAGCAGATCCAGCCGCTTTTGGGTGATTTTCCCGATCACCCGGATCGCAAGGCCCGGCCCCGGGAACGGCTGCCGGTGAATCATATCCTCATCCAGTCCCAGTGTTTTGCCCAGCAATCGCACTTCGTCCTTGAACAGAAACTTCAAGGGTTCAATCAGGGAGAGCTTCATTTTCGCCGGCAGCCCGCCCACATTATGATGCGACTTGATCACGGATGTAGGGCCGCCAAAAGCGGATTGGGATTCGATCACATCCGGATAGAGTGTCCCCTGGGCAAGAAACTCCGCATCCTTGATTTTCCGGGCTTCTGCTTCAAACACATCCATAAACACCTTGCCGATGATCTTGCGCTTTTTCTCCGGGTCCGTGACACCGGCCAATGCCTTTAAAAAACGGGTTTTGGCGCTGACAAACCGGATATTGAGCTTCAGATGCTGCCGAAAGGTCTCCTTGAGTTTTTTGGCCTCATCTTTTCGCAGCAGCCCGTTATCCACAAATATACAGGTCAGATTGTCCCCGATGGCCTTATGAATCAGCAGCGCTGTAACCGAAGAATCCACCCCACCGCTCAACCCCAGGATCACCTTTTTCCCGTTGGCATTGGTTTTAATTTCTGCGACCATTTCCTTTGCAAAGGCTTTCATGGACCAGGTGGGACTGCAGCCGCACACTTCAAAAAGAAAATTCCCGATCATCTTCTTCCCCGCTTTGGTGTGCACCACCTCGGGATGGAACTGCAATGCATAAAACTTTTTCTTAACATTGGCCACGGCCGCAACTGTCGTGTTTTCCGTGGCGGCTATGGTTTTAAAGCCGGCCGGCAGCTTTTCCACGGAGTCACCATGGCTCATCCAGCAGACCGTTTTTTTCTCCACATCCTTAAAAACACTGGCCACGCTTTTGATATTCAGTTCGGCAAACCCGTATTCCCGCTTTTTTGCCGCATGCACCGTACCCCCCAGGGCCTTTACCATAAAATGCATGCCATAACAGATGCCAAGCACAGGGATTCCCAGTTCGAATATTTTTTTGGTAATCTTCGGACTGTTCTTCTCATACACGCCGGACGGCCCGCCCGAAAGAATGATGCCCTCCGGTGCCAGCGCCCGGATCTGTTTGATGGAGATCGTGGGTGGCTCGATCTGGCAATATACCTTGCATTCCCGTACCCGCCGGGCAATCAGCTGATTAAACTGTGATCCGAAATCAATGACTAAAATCATAAGCGCCTCCACCATCCCTTGGTTTGGCCTGTTTCCGCGTCAACTTCACCTGCCCCCGCTTGCCTCTTTGAAGGACTACTATTTCAAACTCTATCAACCATTTCAAGATTTTTTTGCCGGGGCCGCTTGACTTGAATCCCGCTTTTCTGTATAAAGATATTGAAATCATACAAATCTTTTATTTTCATATATCAGTGACACGGGGCGGAGAAGGGATTTCATCATTTCCATCAGATACATCATGCGCGGTATGGCTGTCTGGTTTTAGCTTGTACGATTACCACAGGCCTGTAGGGCCTGGTAAAAGCAGTACCTGATAACAGCGGTATAATAACCAAATCAGAGGAGGCATCCATGAGCGACAGTGTTTACAAAATCATCGAACTTGTTGGAACCAGCAAAGCATCCTGGGAAGATGCGGCAAAAAACGCCGTGGAACAGGCTGGCAAGTCCCTCAAAGACCTGCGGATCGCCGAGGTCAAGGAACTTGACATGAAAATCGAGGACGGAAAAGTGGTGGCCTACAGGGCAAATGTCCGGGTTTCCTTCAAGTACAAATCCGAATAACCCCGGTGCCGGCCTTAAACGCAGGGGCAAACTTTGTGTTCGCCCATTGATTGGGCGAACACGCCCCTTGCGAATCATGTTCACCGCTTGCCATTTAAATGCCTGGCGGACAAACGCACCATTTACAACAGGAATCACAACAACGGGTTATCTGATTGCGGCAAGATCAATGCTTTGTTCTTTTGCCAGATCCACTGCTGTTTTACCAAATTCAGACACGATATCAGTGCGGGCTCCGGCATCCAGAAGTGCTTTTATGACGGCCGAGTTATGCTGGTGCAGGGCCGCATGAAGCGGCGTCTCCCCCATATCCCCGGCAACGTTGATATCAATACCGCTTTTGATGAGAAATAACGCATTTTCTGTTTCATTTCCCCAGATAAATACATGAAGCGCACTATCCCCGTCAGGGCTCCGGCTATCCAGCGTAACCCTAGCCTCACCCCCCGCTTCAGGGAAAAGGCGATCCGATGCCGAGGCCAATACGGCCTCAATTGTCTTGTCGGGCTGATCGTTCATATGATTGACTCACATATCCTGATGCACTCGTAAAAAGTCGATTTTGGGACGGCAAAGTAAAAAGTTCAAGTTCGCGGCGCGCAAATCTCGAGGAATGGAGCGTACTTAGTTGTACGTGACATGACGAGAGATGCAGCGCAACAAAGAAATTGGACTTTTTACGAAGCCGTCAAAGTTATGAGATTATCAAAAATCCTGGCCCGGGGGGCCAGGATTTCTATATCGAAGTAAAAGTGCCGGTTGATCACCACAATGCGGGGTCGCACAAAGCAGCGACGCAGGTGATTACCACAGGCGGTTTTTCAATATCACATATGTTCAGCACCAGTGCCTGCCACCCGAAAGGGTATTCAAGCGTGTAGGGCGGGGTGTATTGATTTGCCACATCCGCGCTGAAGCCAAAACGACCATTGTATGCCGGGTCACCATTATAAAAATTATACGGGGCGGCAATTGATTTGACAACATTAAATCAGGATTGCGGATTAATGGAGAGTGTGGTTCCTGCGGGATGGAGACAGGCAGGCGCGCTATTTTTTAACCGGTAAAATAATATTATTTAGCTTCCATAAAAATCTGTTCCTGCTTAAAACAATTTTGATGATTTTATCGTTTTCAATGGGCATGGAAACAATAAAGGTACGGGTTGATGCAAATGAAAAACTTGCATTTTTTAATAAGTTGAAGATCCCGCCAAATACGCTTTTCCGACCGGATTTTTTTTCATTGTCAGATGATTGCATTTTTTTCTGATGATCAGAACCGGCTGGGGCCTGATCATCCTCAGCGCCCATTAAGTTGCATAGCCCCCGGGGGGTAGCGTAGGCATCGACCAGTTCATTCGAGAATATTTTCATGAACTTATACTTCAAACCACTGAAACGGGTTTCAGTTTCCGGGGCTTTTCCGGCAAACTTACTTTCCACTATTTTATTTAACTGATCTTTTAAATTTACTCGCAGTTCAGGGAAAGCAACATAACGGGATAGTTTTTGCGTATCATTTGCTTCAATGCTGTTTTTAATCTGATAAAAGGTGTAAAAAGGCGATAATAGCATACCCCCCACCCCCAGTAGCAGCAGAATCCCTGAAATCCATAAAATTTTCTTCATTTGTTGTTATATCTTTATTACTTATTTATGCCCCTCCCCGGATCGGAATTAAATGAGTCTCCTCAGGCGCATCGCCATTGCAAATCGCGTCGCAGAGGTAAACCTGCGGCGTAAGACCTGCGACACAGCCGATGCACCCGAGTTGACTCATCCGGAGGGAGGAGATGGAGCCTGTTATATATTGATTGAAACCCCCACCATTAACGAATGACAGGTTCCGCCGTATGAATAATTCGGGTTTTCGGGGGTTGGCGCTGCCTTGACAATATCCCGGTCCACCATTTGCTGCCACTGATAGCCGACCGAAAATTCACTATTGCCTTTCACCATTGAAACCTTCGGTAATTGATAGGTGCATCCGAGTGATACAACATGCTTATCGTTGTCCAGAAAATTCATGCGACCGCTGACCGCTTCATCGGGCACAAAGGAGGGTTCATAATAGTAGCCGAAAAGCAGATCCAGAGACGGGGTGCACGCATATGCCAGGCCGAGTTTGGGAATCAGTATATCGTCAAATTCTTTCAATTCGCCGGCATAGTTTGCCGTCATAGGATCGGAAAACGTGAACCCGGACCATTTCTGGATTTCCACATCAGCGGAGACGGTTAATTCGTTCAGCGTGTAGGCCAGACCAAAAGAATACATTTCCGGTTGATAATAATCGACCAGGGCCATCGCGATATTCAGGGGGATGCCCCCCAGGTCGGTGGAAGCAACCGCCCTGAAAGGGGTGATATCCAGTTGCGATTCAGCCCGATAGGCGACGCCCAGGTCCAGTGTATCCAGAGACCGCCATATTTTTCCGGGACTGAAATAGAACCCCATGGTCAGTGCCTGTTCCATTTTGAGATCCATTTTGGCCTGACCCGGCGGGCTTTGGGATTCCGTCTGCAGTTCCACATTTTCCAGCGCAGCAATGCCGTCTCCCGTGAAATAAGCGTTGACGCCCAGACCGACCCCGACGGTATCGTTCAGAAACCCGAATCCCATGCCGGTCGTGATCAGCATGCGCTGGCATTCCCGGCCATAGCGCATAAAATCATGGGTGCGGGGATCCAGGTCGTTGATTTTAACCACGCTCTGGTCGTCGTTCAGACCGATGGCGAGCCCCAGGCGGGCCGAGGATACGATTTCGGGAAGATTCACAAGGGTGCCGGTATCCAGCACACCGCCAATGACAAAGGTCCCGGTGTCCAGAGCCTTGTCCCCGCTGGTGGCCAGCGGGTCACCGGAGGTGGAATCATACCGGGCAATATCGATATCAAAATTCGGGGCATTGCTGATGTAACCCAGAAAAAGCTGGCTTTTGCCGTTGACCAGATGCCGGGACCGGCCGAGCCCGGCAATATTGTAGTATACAGCGGACCAGTCGTCGACCTTTGCCGTCATGGCATTGCCCAGGCTCATTCCCTTCGGCGAAAAACCGAAGGTGTCGCCGAAATGACTGGCACCGGCCGGCGTCGTCAACATCATCCCCAAAACCAGACATAAAGCAACGTACAGTGTTTTTTTCATGGTGCCTCTCTTATTTAACATTCGTGTTATTTGATGATGAACATTCCTTTTATTTTTATTATCGGCCATGCCCCGGGCAGGACGCGTGTTATGATCAGTCATTGATCTGCAACCCGTAATTATTATAAATGTCGTCAAGACCCTCCCCGCCTGCAGATTCGTCCACGGCGACCGATAGATCGGCCAGAAGCTGGGCAAGGGTCGACCAGAGCGGCCCCGGGTCCCTCACCAGATCGTCCGCCAGAAAGGTGTGAAGGTCCGCCAGTATCCCCTGTGCCGCAACATCCGTACTCATGGCGTCCAGCAGATATGCTGCCATGCCGTTCTCTCTCAGCATGTCCTGGCCGACCACAAGCATGGACGTGTAATTGGCGCCGGTGTCGTCCTGTATCAGTGAATGAAAATAAGGGACCCGGGAATGGAGGATTGTATAAATATCGTCAAAGCCCGCTTCTCCCTGGACAACCCAGCGCCCCTCGGCGGTGTCATAGTAGGTAAACAGTTTTCCCAGGCCGTAAAGAAGCCCGGCGATCTGTGCGTCGGTATAGGGGGTTTCCCTGGCAAAAATCGCTTCGGACGTGTCGATGAAGGACTCCAGCAGGCTGTAGGGGCTTTCCGGATACAGAAAGTCTTCCCCGATGTCCAGGTAATGGTTGAAGTTCACCCAGTGGTCGGTGGTTTCCTGTGTATCCACATAATCGGCCAGGCCATAACCCGCCTGATCCGAAAGGCTGTCGTGGCCGATGAGCGTGTCCAGGATCTTGTCCAGAATAATGTCTTCATCACGTACACCGATGAAATGGGTATATTCATCAAAATCCCCGCTGCCCATGCCCACAGCAAACATCCAGTCCGGGTAGATGATATTTTTGTTGGCCGCCGGGTCGGCATCAATGGCCGTCATGGTCCCCCGGGTATACTTAACCGCCCCGGTGATCTGCTCCAGCGCGCTGTAGATCAGGTCTGAATCATTGGCATCGCTCATCAGGGCCTTGACCAGGGCCGAGAGGGTATTGGTCTCGGTCACCAGCGGCAGCAGCCCGTCCACACGCTTGCCATCTTCCACCGGCGCGGTGATATCGCTGTCAACCAGGATGTTGAGCAGGGTTTTGCAGGTGGCCGGCTGGTAATAGCGCTGTTCTTCCGCGCTTCCGTTCCAGGCAGGGTCGCCGGGAAAGCCCTTGGCCGGCTGCAGGTAATAATCGCCTTCCCAGTTACCGTAACGCTCGGTTCCCTGCACCCGTACTTTCCAGGTGTTAAAGGGCGCACCCGTCCAGACCCAGTCACCGGGGTAATCATCTGGCCAGGTCGGGAGGTCGCCGCCCCTCTGGTAATAAACGATCGGTTTTTGCAGGGCAGCCAATCCGTTGATAAAACCTTTAATACCGCAATTCAGGGAGTCGCGGTCATAACCGTCGTTATAGGACGGCGTATTGTTCAAAAGAGCGGTCAACAGGGCCACATATGCGGGCACTATGCCGTTACGGTTTTGCCATATTTCGTCTCCCACGATAAACTCCTGAGAGCCCAGCTCGTAATCCAGAACCCCGTTGCCCCGGTCCATCTGGGGACTTAAGGGAAAGGCCAGGCGATAGACAGACGGCAAACTGCGGCCCACGATCGAGGGCGTGCAATGGCCGCCTCTGGTGAGGACTCGCTCATAGATATCATCAACACCCGCTACGACAGTATAATTTTCGCCGCCTTCTAACACCACCTCGCACCGGTAGTCGCCGGGAATGTCGGAAGTGCCGTCTTCGCCTTTTTTGGCCCACACATGATTGTCTTCAAACAGTCTTAAATTGGACAGCCCGGAAAAGCCGTTCGCTTCCATCACCACAAAAAGTGCGCCTTCACCGAGGGCGCCGTCAGCTATAAACAGGCGCTCCATCAAAATAATGACCATCTTCTTTTCCGTATAAAGCCATTGATAGTTCCGGTAAATGGCCTCTTCATGGCTCTGGCAGGCGCGTTCGTGAGCAGGGCTGTCTTCGGGAATCAACTCGTTAAACGTAAGACGGCCGGCAACGTCATCTTCGGTGACAATGTCGTTGGGGCTCAGATCCACAAGGGCAAGATTGCCGTCCACATCATGTTCAACAGTAACAAACTCTTCTGTATCCGGTACTACGCCTCCCGAGTCATAGGTTTCAAAACGGGCCATCATATAATCGGAATGGAAGGTGGACTGGAACCGGTTGAATCGCTGGCGCTTGCCGTTGTAATTGGTCACTTCGGTGTCCGGGTCTTCTCCGTCTCCTTCTTCCGTGGGATAAATATATTCCCACTCAGGGTTGTCCTTGTTGACCAGCGCATACACCCGGCCGTCGGGTCGCAGATACTTGTAGTAGGCTTTGCCGTCCACAGCAACGATCTCCGCATCCGGATCTTCGTAGTAGTAGGGCCCTTCCCCGCCAAAACAGGCCTGCGCGGCCCATGCCACGGACCAGGCACCCAACTGGTCTTCACCAAGCCCGGTGGGATTAAACGGGACATAAGCGTTCTTACCCGGGGGAACCTCGTCCCGGTTGCCGCCGTCGGGCGTACCCATAATGCCGGCGCATACGCCGGGCATGTTGTGTAATACAGGGTAGTCGGGGTCAAAGCTGAACTGGTAATTGTCCCTGTCTTCTTTATCAAAGGCCTTATTGCTTCTGAACAAACGCTCTTCATCGCCCTCCTGCATGGTGGAAGCGTAAGCAGTAACACTTCCCCACATCGAAGTGCACATGCTGATAAGCGAATCATTGAGGGTCAATGTACCGCAAAAATCACCGTGACCGGCAAAAAAGGTGGGATCATAAATATAATTGCTCTCTCCGGTGGCCGAGCCATTGGTCCATCCGAAATTTCCCGCGACATTGGTGATAAATACCAGGCTGTCCAGAAGCGAGGCGTCATACGCCCCGGACGCAGGGTCTGTGCGGTCCCGGCCCCATTCATCGTACCGCATCATGTTGTATATGGATGTCTCCAGGCCGGGATCATCGGGATCATAGTCGATATCTTTAAGAAGATCGACCATCTCCCGCAGAATATATACCGGCGTATCACCGGAAGGCGTTTTGATCAGGGAGGTGTCGCGGTCGGAGCGCATGAGCAACTGGCTCGTGTGGGGCATGAGATCCCGTATTGTATCGCCCAGCTCCGTATCGGAATAGGTGGGGTCTGTATCCGTGCTCTTGTAAATCGGGTCACTCTCATACACGTCACCGCCGGCAGTGAAGCAGTCTTCAAGATTGGTCAGCAGGGTTTGAAGTTTCAGATTGTTGGTGGAATCGGGATCCGGATCAAAGGTTTTGCCGGTTTCCCGGACGGCGGTATTAAAATATTCCCGGGCTGTGGGATCGATCATCATGCGGTTAACCCAGGCCGCCAGATCATTGGCGCCTTTTACGGCATTACCGATGCCGGTACTGGTATGGACATCCGGGTCGATATTCCAGCGGGGCACTGTATTGCCGCCGCCATCCACCCAGATGGGATAGTCGGCCTGCACCAGCGATTTACCCAGGACCTCGGCGATAAGATCGAAATTTTCATCAAACCGGTCGTCCAGAAGGATGTCGATAACATCCTGAACATCGTCCTGAATCTGCCCCTGCGTATTTCTGGCCAGGGTGCGGTCGACGTATTTGGCCGCCATCTCTCTGATTTGCTGGTCGCCGGGCCGGTAATCGCCTTCCCACAGAGCATCCAGAATGCCGTAAAACCCGTCCATATAGGTGGCCGAATCCTGGCTGTAAAAGGCGTCGATACCGCCGGATCCGGTGCGAAAGCCCCGGGATGTATCCATCAATGTGTCAACAATATTATAGACGTCCGTACCCAGGATCGCGGCCACCGGTTGGCCGGCGTCGTTCAGGACACCGGAGAAGACGGTGGACGAATGGGTAAAATCATCCGTATAACCATCCACCGTATCTTCGAAATAATCGTTAAATGTCGTGCCGTCGATGCTGTCCCAGATCTCTTCCAGGCTGCCGCGCCCATCAAAGACCTCCAGCAGCTTGAACCCCGCATCCGGATTATCGGTATCAAACGCGCCACTGGCTTGAAAACCGGCAGTGCCGGTTTTGCCGCCATCTGTTTCATCGCCATCGTCGGCCACCTGCCCGCAGGCCAGAAAGAAAAGGCATCCGCACACCAGAACCGACAGCAAAATTTTGTTAAGCATAATGAACTCCCTGGTAAAAATAAAAATCCCGGCCAAAGGGCCGCCTCCTCAACCATCCCTGTAACGGGAAACAACTCTGTTCGCTGGCAAAGATGCAAAACAAAACCGTAAAAGAGAAGAAATGTTCAGGTTTACGGGATGCACCGACATTCCGTACTGTGTTCATGATACAGTACCATGTTCACCTTCCCCAGCACCATGAACAATATATATGACGTGTTTAGCCATTGTCACCTCGCATTTTCAGATTAACAGCCGCCGGAAGTCGATAATTAAAATGAATAAAATCAGAATATTATTATAGAAATTAATTTTCAAAACGCATTCCGGTTCGCTGGCCCTCAGGTTTTCGCCCGGATATTTCATGCAATTTTCGACAAAAATCGGCATTGGCGATAAACGATAAAATTTTGTTTCTTGCCATCTTCAGTTCACCGGATGCATCATATTCTCTGTTTCAGGCACAATCTCCGTATAGGCTTTAAACACAAAGCCCACAGTACCGTCACGTTTACTGATTTTAAGCCACTTCGACAGGGTTTCAGTCACCTCCGCCGTTTCATTATGTTCCAGCTTACCGATACACCGGCTGCTTAGACCGGGCATGCGCCGGATATTAAGAACATCCACAGTGGGATGAATTCTGAGCGCCCGTATTGTTGCAACCACCGGTGCTGCTTCTGCCTCCTCAGGGGCCGGGCTATGGACCGGACTCACAACCTTCTGCATCCGGGACTTGACCACCTCCGCCATATTGTCGGGATGAAACCCGGCAATTGTACGGTCAGCCGCAAGCCGGACTTTTTTGTCGGGATCGCGCAATTTTGAAGTGATGGCCGGCAGTACTCTTTCCTGGTCATCGGGATGTACATTTCCCAACGCCGTCGCCGCCGCCTGGCGTACCCCGGCATCCGCATCGTCCAGCGCTGCCACAAGGGCCTCCACGGCCGCGTCTGTCTTGGGACCGAAACGACCGAGCACCTGAGCTGCCTTTCTTCGGTCATTCATATCCTTATCGGAAAGGGCGTTTACCAGGTTGGGAACGGTCTTGTCTGCATACACCCCGAACACCCCCAACGCATTGGCCGCCTCGCCACGAACGGCGGCATCCGGATCCTGCAATGCGGATTTTAATGCCCCAATCACGGTGATTTCTGCATCAGGAAAATTCATGAAAGCAAACGGTAAATTTTCCTCTGATGTTTTAATTTCGGTGATGATCGATTTCGGGCCGATTTTGCCCAGAGCCCTGACCGCTTCCAGACGAACGCCTGTATCCTGAAACCGTGACGCCTTGATCAACGAGGGGTTGGCCGCCCTTGCCGCAAAACGCATCTCCCCGAGCGCATTTGCGGCAGCGCGCCTTACTTTATTATATTGCTGCTGCCAGTAATAACTATAGTTAATCTCTTCCAGGAGCGCGGCAACCAAGGCGGAAACCGCATCCGCACCGGCCGGACCCATCTGTGCCAACTGGTTAGCGGCATCCACACGAACGGTCCAATCCGCGGATCCGAGACGGTTGATATACACCAGAACCATCATGTCCCTGTCCGCTTCCGACACCCAGTCAGGCCCGATAATACGCGCCATGGCACCTGCCGATGCTTCCCGCACCGCATAACTGTCGTCATCCAGCATATCCCTGAGATCGGGAAGGGCATCTCTTGCGCCGGGACCGATCCGACCGAGCACCGTGGCCGCTGCCATACGAACATCCGGTGTACTGTCGTTCAGGGCTTTTCGCAACTCGGGGATAGCGGAGCGCTTCGCCAGATCCTCATCCGACGCGATGTCGTAGGCCATGTACCACGGGCTACATGCAGTCAGCATGCATGCCGCAAGAACGACGCTGAACATGACAACGGTTCCCCTGACAATGGTAAAATCTTTCCAAGGCATATCATCTCCTTTTTCTTTAAAACCGAAACTTTGTTTAGTAATATATGCGTCTGACTCACCCCCTGTCACCTCGCATTCTCAGATTCCCGGGCGCTAAAAGAATTATAAAAAAATAAATGAAATCAATAATTTATTTTTATTGGTGGATTTTAAAAAAGATTTGGCCCTGTCAGCCCTCAGGTTTTGATCCGGGGTGCCATACAATTTTTAGGGGAGAGGAGTCTTTCCGGAATCGTGTGATTTGCATCGTGAAGCGTTCAAAGGGGAATACTGCCGGGGGAAGAACAAGAACCGCAGCTCGTGCCGGAACAAACACAGCAAAGCGCGGAAACATCGATGGACTTGATACCGGTGAAGCACCACGGACGGTTGTTTTCACCGGGCTTCAGGTTACCCAACAAGTGGTCGGAACGGGTGATTTGGGTCCGGAAACCGGTTTTATGAATATGGTTTTGAGGTGCCGATCGTCGATAAGCTGCGGGAAACCGTAGGTTTGACGGTCGCCAGAAAAATAAATGTTATTTTCATTTCTCCTTCCTTAAACAAATACCCACAATAATGTACAAGGAAGAATGATAAAGAAACATAAGCTCTCTCCGCTGCATTGCCGGCATATTGGATGCCGGGGCATTTTGCCTGATTTACCGAATTTCGTCGAACAGCCCGGAAATACGCCTGAGAACCCCATGTTATTCATTTTCTGTGAATTTCATATCCCCATGCACGGTGAACGCAAACATCGGGCCCCAGGCCACCTCCCAGTGATAACCATCAAGGTCGGCAAAATATCCGCTGAAACCGCCCCAGTCAGTTTCTCCCGGTACCTTGACGATGCCGGCACCTGCGGCCGCGGCATGTTGCATGATATCCACAACTTCATCCCTGCTGCCGGCGTTATAGGCGAGTGTGATGCCGCTGAACCCGCTACGATCGGGGGCAATCGCCGGTGAAATATCTTCGGCAAGTTTTTTCAACGGATAAAGTGCGATCCAGGTGCCTGGCAGCTCGATAAAAGCGATGCCGTCAAAGGCGGTATTCGGGGGCGTGCCGAGAACAGCCGCATAAAACGCTGTGGCCTTGCCCAGATCGGCCACACCAAGCGTCACTATGGTAACCTTCGAGATTTTCATGGGTTTGATACTCCTTTCGCTTCCGACACCAATAATGTCTTCATTCCCCGATATCGTCGGAAAGAAATAATTCGCAGCGTTTACAACAGTCTTATGCCAGACCGCATCGTTCGATCAGCTTATTGTACTGGCCCTTTGTCACAAACAATCGATGCAACCCCGGACTTGACTGCCTGCCCTTATCCAGGTTGTCTTTATGGTCATATCCATGATTCATAACCTTGAGGGTTGCGACATCGATATCAATAAAATACCGCGTATCTTTATCGGGGTGCTTTGCCATTTTTTATTCTATTATTCAATCAGGGTAGCAAGGTCGGGTTGAGCGGAGCGAAACCCAGCATTTAGTATATTGTTTTTATTAAACGCCCGAAGGGACGTATTATATACTACGCATCTTTGGCTTGACTCAGTGTGATTCCCTCCCTGTTTGGCGCATAATACCATTCTGGCGGGTGCTATGCAATATTTTCCACTTTTATTTCAGGTTTATGATCAAACGATACGCTATGGTTGCCTGCGGCAGGTGGATGAAAATGTTTTATGTGGGCTCTGAATCAAGTTCAGAGTGGCGGGAGGAAGAAGATCAATTGTATATGGATGCCGGGGGCCGTCATGCCGGACAAGTTCGTCCAGAACCTGATTCAGAAATCCGGGGCCGGAGTAGCGAAGGAAAGGCGGTCATTTTCATGGGGGCACGGGGGAATTTAAAGACATACCCTGCCCTCGAGGCTACCTGGAATTCCGGATCTTACAATGTCATGGATTTTGACATTCCGGCAATTTCTGATATATTAATTCCATCTATGAAAAAGCTTTATGCTCCTAAAAATGAAGTCGAGTTGTCATTTATTAAGAGCATCTTCGATGCTGAAAAAATTCCTTATTTTGTTCATAACGACCATTTCGGCTCTCTGAAGGCAGGGCTTCGGATCAAACTTTTTAATGAAAAAACAATCATGGTGGATGAATCCGCTTTTGAACGGGCAAGCGACCTGCTCATCGACCTTCTGGAAAATGTCGGTTCCACCACCACTGCGGCAGAGACGGAATATTCTTTGTGGGACAGGTTCCGGATGTTTTGTGAGGTATTCCTGTTCGGCTGGATTATGCCGGGCAAATCCGGCAGATCCCGAAAGCCGCGAAAAAGAAGCAACAACGAATAAACCTGTTACAGGAGGCGGTCATGACTGAAGCAACAGCCAGGGCGCTGGACAGCCTGAGAGATTTGTCCATGATCAAGTGGTATGTGATTCCCCTGCTTTCTCTTGTGATGTATATTTATGCCCGGGAAATCAAAGAGGCAAAAAAGACGGGCAACTGGGACGCCGTGCTTGCGGGGCTCACGCTCTTTGGCGTGGACTTCTTCAATGAAACATGGAACAGCTGGGTTATGTACCTGACGCAGCGCTCCGCCCTCTGGACAACGCCGGGAGACACGGCGCTCCGGGTAATGGTGGGCTGGAACATCGAAATCATCTTCATGTTTCTGATCGCCGGAATCATTTATTATCACTTCCTTTCAGAAGACCGGGAACAGAAAATTCTCGGCATACCGGATATGTGGTTCTGGGCCGTGGGCTTTTCCGCATTCTGCGTGTTCGTGGAATGCCTGCTCAACGCGGGCGGGCACCTTGTATGGGAATATCCGTTCTGGGAACGTACCTTCAAGGGCGTGTGGCTGATCTTCCTCTTCGGATATTTCCATTTTTTCTGCTTTATTATTCTGGTGATTACCCGGAAAACAATGAAGGCAAAGCTGACGATCCTGGGAGTTATTTACGCGGTTCCGGTTGTCATGAATGTTCTGGCGCTGGGGCTGCTGGGGTGGCGTTATTAGGCGATCTCCTCCTCATTTGGTCGGATAATACTGTTCTGGATGAAGAATTTTCTCCAACGGGCGGGATGCGAAAGAAGGTCAACCTTAGATAGTTTCCATCCATAAATGGCCTTTTTCCGCAAGATCAAGGAAAACAAGGGGTTGCGCGGAGGCGTACTGGGCGTACGCCGCACAAGCAAGCCCGCAGTTTGACGCAGATATTGCGGAAAAATTCACATTCTGGATTGGAAACTTCAGATTGTGCCATCCATGTGAAATGGATGGACACTGGATAGACTCCGGATCAGGTCCGGAGTGACGGAAGGCGGAAGATCAATTTTCTATGGACGACGGTGGCGTCATTCCGGATAACTTGATTCAGGAATCCGGGCCGTAAGGGGTGGTATAAGATCTATTCTATGTAGGTGCTGCGGGGCGGGTCATTCGCCGGTATTAAAGGCAGCGAGCAATTGTCTGCGCATATCATTGCGCAGAACGTCCAGTTCATCGGAGATACCGACCTTGTAGATGTGGGGCATTTCAAACCGGCGGTGTTCTTCGGGCAGGGCGTTCAGGCGCTGTTTGCAATAGGCCTGGATGGTGCTGACATTGCTTTCCTGTTTGACGATCCGGCCGTTTTCCATGACCGTTTGCATGAGCGGTTCATTCCGGCGGCCGGACAGGCGGCAGTGCTTCTCTTTTTCGTGGGGATGGTGCATGATCGCCAGTTCGCTCTCTGTAGAAAGAGCGATACAGTCCCCGTAAAAGGTGCCATCTTCATCATAAAACCGGCACACCTGCTTTTTGCCGGGCAGGGTGGTCTTTTCGGGGTTGTCGGAGAGCTTCAGTTTTGGCTGTCCGTTGTAGACAGAGAGTTTGTAGACCCCGTCCAGGGCCGCGGTTTTTTTACCGGTGATCAGCTCGGTGCCCACGCCGAATCCGTCCACCGGCGCGGACTGTTCCAGAATGCTGCGGATGAGAAATTCATCAAGCTGGTTGGAGACAAGAATCTTTGTATCGTGAAACCCCGCCTCATCCAGCATTTTCCGGGCTTTTTTACTGAGATAGGCAAGGTCCCCGCTGTCCAGGCGAATGGCCTTGAGGCTGTATCCCTTTTGCGCCAGCTCCTGCCCAACGATGATGGCATTGGGCACCCCGCTTTTTAAGGTGTCCACGGTATCCACGAGCAGAACCGTATTGTCAGGGTAGGCATCGGCATATTGCCGGAATGCGGCCAGCTCATCGTCAAGGCTCTGGACCCAGGAATGGGCCTGGGTGCCGGTCAGAGGAATGCCGTACTGTTGGCCGGCCAGTACATTGGAGGTCATGTCCACGCCGCCGATAACGGCCGCACGGCTGGCCAGCAGTCCGCCCGGCCCCTGGGCCCGGCGCAGCCCGAAGTCGGCCACGATTCGATCCCCCGAAGCCCGGCGAATACGGGCAGCCTTGGTGGCAATCAGGGATTCAAAGTTCAGGCAATTCAGCAGCAGGGTTTCGATGAGCTGACACTCCATTATGGTGCCGTCCACCCGCAGGACCGGTTCGATCGGGAATACCACTTCCCCTTCGGGTACGCTGGCAATGGCGCCGTTGAATCGAAAGTCCTTGAGATAATCCAGAAAATCTTCCGCAAACCCCTGTTCTCGCAGGAATGCCAGCGCATCGCCGGAAAAAACAAACCCGTTCAGGGCATTGAGCAGATCGTCCAGGCCGGCATATACCACATACCCCCCGTCAAAGGGGTTGGCCCGGAAAAAGTAGTCAAACACGGCTGAATCTTCTGCTCTGCCGGCCAGGAAATAGCCCTGGCACATGGTGAGTTCATAAAAATCGGTAAACAGCGCTGTCTGATCGGTGAACGGGTTCATGATGCACCTTTCTTTGCAGTTGTGCCGAAGTGTTTTGCCCGTTCCCGAAGCAGTTGCAGAAGATGGAGGGAAAAGGTGCGCAGAAAATCGGGATGAGCCATCAACTGCCGGCCATACCATGCTACAAATTCTCGGGGATTGCGAAACGGCAGTTTAAGCAGATTTTTAAAATAGGTGGTGCTTTGCAGCCGCCGCAGATCGTTTGTGTTGAATTGTGTGGTATTCAGATCCGACTGAAAATAGTTGTTGGCATCCTCATAGGCATAAGTCGAGGTGATATAGCCCTCTTCAACGCATATTTTCCAGAGGTCTGACCCGGGAAGGGGGTTGAAAATAAAAGGCATCAGGTAATCCACCCGCATCTCCAGGGCAAACCGCATGGATTTTTCGATCTGCGCCAGGGTCTCACCAGGGAACCCGATAATAAAGTACCCCACGGTGCTGATGCCGTGCTTTCTTGCCAGGTGCGCCACTGCTTTCGCCTTTTCCAGGGAAAAGGGTTTTTTCACAAAACGCTGAAAGGACGTTGGGTCGCCCGATTCAACGGCCAGTGTCATCTCATAACACCCGCTCTGTTTCATCAATTGAATCAGGGGCTCGTCAAGGGTCCACAGGGCCACGCCGTTTGGCGTGTTCCACGGCATGGCAAGGCCTCGGTCAATCATGCCGGCAAAAATGGCCCGGGCCCGTTTGGGGTCTGATGTAAGGTTGTCGTCCTGCCATTTGAGCTCCTGAATATTGTAAGTATCGCGCAGGTGTTGGATCTCAGCCAGGACGTTTTCCGCAGACCGTTTGCGGAACCGCCTGCCCCAGTGCAGCCAGGAAGAACAGAACGGACACTTATGGGGGCAACCCCGGCTGGAGACAATCGGCGTGTTCTGGATTTTACGCCAGTGCAGCCCCATGGGAACTTTTGCCTGGAAATAGCGTTCCATGGGCAGCAGATCCCGCGCGGGAAAGGGCATGGCATCCAGATCATTGATCCAGTTTTGGCGCGGGTTGACCACAATGCCGCTGTCGTTCCTGAATGCCAGCCCGTCAATGTCCGCAATATTGCCGCCGGTATTGTGGGCATTGATCAGGGCTTTCAGGGTCAGTTCCCCCTCTCCCAGGACCACGTAATCCACAGGGGTTGCATCAAGTGTGTGTTCCGGCAGAAACGACGGATGGGTGCCGCCGGCGACCACGGCAATATCCGGGTCAATGTCCTGCTTGATGCGGCGGCTGAGTTCCCGCACACACGCGGACTGGCCGGAGAAAATACAGGAAAGCCCGACCATGTCCGGTGCATAATCGCGAATCTGCCGCACTATCGTGTCATAGGGAAGCCCGACCAGTTCAATGTATTCGGTCACCCGCTTACGGACACTGCCCTGCGCCACCAGGCAGTCCAGTAGCCGGACATCCACCATGTCCCTGACATAGGCGCCCAGGTAGGCGATCCCCATGGGCGGGCACGCCATGGTATCCACATGCCGGATATCGAACATGGGCGGAAAAATCAGCATCAGCCGTTTGACGGGCCGCAGCCGGGCCATAAAATTATCCTTTTTTCTTTCGCTCTTGCAGATGGCCGCCGGATCCCGCATTGGCGGTTTTCTTCCTGCCGAACCGGAAGCCGGCAAAGACCTGTTGCCGGTACTTCCAGATATTTCTGAAAAAATCGTAAATAAACACCGGGTGAAAGATCAGCCGCCGGCCATACCAGGCAAAAAATTCGCTAGGGTTGCGAAACGGCAGCTTGAGCAGGTTCAACAGATATGCCCGGCCCTGAATGCGGTATACCTGATCAATATCAAAAAACGGGGTTTCAAAATCGGGCTTAAAAAAGTTATTGGCGTCTTCATAGGCATAATCGCCGGAAACAATACCGTCGTTGACGCATTGTTTCCATAGCTCCGAGCCGGGCAGCGGGGTGTAGACAAAGGGCGACAGGTAGTCCACCTTGAGCTTCAGGGCATACCGCATGGAGTTTTTTATCCGGGACAGTGTCTCGCCGGGAAACCCCACGATAAAATAGGCGGCTGTGGCAATGCCGTGTTTTCTGGCCAGCCGGGCGATTTCCACGGGCTTTTCCAGATCAAAGGGTTTACCCACATATGTTTTAAAGGAATCGGGGTCTCCGGACTCCACCGCCAGGGTAATCTCATAGCAGCCGCTCTGTTTCATCAGCCCGAGCAATTCATCATCCAGAGTCCAGATGGCCACGCCGTTGGGCGTATTCCAGGGCATGGCGAGTCCCCGGTCGATCATGCCCTGAAAAATGGCGCGGGCACGCTTCTTATCCGCGGTGAGGTTATCATCCTGCCATTTGAGCTCCTGAATATTGAAGGTATCGCGCAGGTGTTGGATCTCAGCCAGGACGTTTTCTGCAGACCGTTTGCGGAACCGTTTGCCCCAGTGAAGATAGGAAGAGCAGAACCGGCACTGGTGCGGGCAGCCCCGGCTGGAGACAATCGGGCAATTGCGTAGATGCCGCCAGTGGAATGCCATGGGCATGCCGGCCTTGAAATAGGTTTCCATGGGCAAAAGGTCACGGGCAGGGAACGGCAGACGGTCCAGGTCGTCGATCCATGTGGTCCGTGGCCGGACGACAATTTCACCCTCTTCCCGGTACGCAATGCCGTCGATATCCGCGATCCGGCCATTGCCGTTATGGGCCTCGATCAGGGCGTGCAGACCCAGTTCGCCCTCTCCCAGGATGATGTAGTCCACCATAGTCTCGCGCAGGGTCTGCTCCGGCAGAAACGAGGGATGGGTGCCCCCTGCAACAACCACCACATCGTCACCAATATCAGTTTTAATGCGCCGGCTGATCTCCCGCACACAGGCAATCTGATTGGAAAAAATGCAGGAGAGGCCCACCATGTCCGGCTGTTCCGCCTGAATGATGTCCATGATCGCTTCATAGGAGAGCCCCACCCGGTCCACTTCGTCATTCACCGGAACCTTGGTGCGATATCCCTCGGCCACGCAGTCCAGCAGTTTCACATCGACCATGTCCCGGATATAGGCCCCCAGGCAGGCAATGCCCATGGGCGGACAGATCATGGTGTCAATCACCCGGACATCATGCATGGGCGGAAAAATCAGCATGACGCGTTTGATGGGGCGGAGGGGAGGGGCTGTCATACTCGGGCTCCGGAATTATAAAAATATTCGTCCATAAAAATCACAATGCAAGTTTCCTTTTTCTCCTATCCCTTCCATGTCCGCCGGCGGATCAGCCGGTCCACGGCAATCTCCCGGTATCGCCAGAACACCATGATGAAATCAAACAGGAATCGCGGCGTAAACAAAAGCCGGCGGCCATAGTAATTCATAAACTCCCGTGGATTGCGGAAGGGCATTTTAAACAGATTCTGCAGATAGGTTACGCCTTGAAGGGTATTCACATCCAGCATATCAAAGGATTTTGTATTAATGACCGCGCCGGGAATATAGTAGTTATTGGCCTCCTCATATCCGTAGTCTTCGGTAATATACCCCTTTTCAACGCACTCACGCCAGAGCTCTGATCCCGGAAGCGGATTGTAAACAAACGGTACCAAGTAATCCACGCGAAGACTCAGGGCAAACCGCATGGAATTGCGGATCTGTTCGATGGTCTCGTCCGGAAATCCGGCAATAAAATAGCCCACCGTTGTAATGCCATTCTCCCTTGCAAGCCGGGCCACCTCACGGGCTTTTTCAAATGTAAACGGCTTTCCCACATATTGTTCAAATGAGTCCGGGTCTCCGGACTCAACAGCCAGGGTCATCTCAAAGCACCCGCTTTTCTTCATCAGCCGGATCATGTCCGCATCCAGTGTCCACAGGGCAATGCCGTTGGGTGTGTTCCACGGCATTGCCAGCCCCCGGTCGATCATACCCTGAAAAATCGCCCGGGCACGCTTTTTGTCCGCCGTCAGGTTGTCATCCTGCCACTTCAGCTCCCGGACGCCATACACGTTTTTCAGATGGGCAATTTCTTCCAGTACATTTTCTGCCGACCGTTTACGAAAACGGCTGCCCCAGTGCAGATACGACGAGCAGAATGCACACTTGAACGGGCAGCCCCGGCTGGAAACAATAGGGGTGTTGCGCACGCGACGCCAATGAAGGCCCATGGGTTGCTTTATTTTAAAGTACTTCTCCATGGGCAACAGATCCCGGGCGGGAAACGGCAGGCTGTCCAGGTCTTCGATCCATGTGGTCCGGGGATTGATTATCGTTCTATCATTGTCCTGAAAAGCGATGCCATCGATACCCGTTAATGGTTTACCGGCATTCAGGGCGGTGATAATGGCACGCAGACCGATTTCGCCCTCACCGATAACCACATAATCCACGTCCGTTGTCGCAAGGGTGTGTTCCGGCAGAAATGACGGATGGGTGCCGCCGGTGACCACCACCACATCTTTGCCGATCTCTGTCTTGATTCGCCGGCTGAGTTCACGCACACAGACAAACTGATTGGAAAAGATACATGAAATACCGACCATGTCCGGTGCATAGGCCCTGATTTGCGCCATGATGGCATCGTAGGACAATCCCACGCGCATGATGTCGTAATTCACGGGGTGCCGGTTTACATAGCCTTCTGCAAGGCAGTCGATCAGCTTTACATCGACCATATCCCGGATATAGGCTGCCAACGATGCGATCCCCAGGGGCGGGCAGACCATTGTATCGGCAAACAGCCTGGCGTCGTACATGGGGGGGAAAATCAGCATCACACGCCTGATTTGGCTATGGTCACCCGTTTCCATTTATTTCTTCTCCCAAAGATACGAGTTTTGAGTGATGGGTAATGAGGTGATAACCTGCTTTCCATGTACTCGACTCATCACTCAATTCTCACTGCTTCATGAGATCCTCGTTGGCGACAAATACAAAAGCAACACATTTTTACAGCAACCAGCCAATTGACATTCATCCGTCAACTATACCCCAAATACATTTTGCAAAAAAGGAAAATTTCGGTTGACAAATGGATAAGGACAGGGGCATAATAACAAATTTCGTTGTGAACGATTTTTTAATACCAAGTAAACAATCAGGAGGCTGTAGAATTGGCGAACCACAAATCAGCATTAAAACGGGATCGGCAGAGCAAAAGACGGTATCTGCGCAATAAATCCAGAAAAACCGCAGTCAAGACCATGACCAAAAAGATTGAGACGGCTGTAAAAAACAACACCGTTGAGGATGCCCAGACCCAACTCAAAGCGGCCCAGAAGCTGATTGACAAAACAGCAGCAAAAGGCACCATTCACAAAAAGACCGCGGCCAGAAAAATCTCCCGCCTGACCCGCATGGTTGGCTCCATCAGCTAAAAATCGGCACTCATCCGATTGTATATGGCCTCGGCCATATTTTCAGAAAGCCGCTCAATAGCGGCTTTTTTGTTTTGTTCTGTCATGTGGGCTGATCCGGCCACGGCATAAACCTCCCGGCCTTCGATCTTGTCGGCCGCCCACAGCGTGCGCCCGCCCGCAGTTGCCAGCCGCACCGCCAGCACCACGCGAACCCGCCGCTCTGATGTAACATAGGTTTCTTCGTGGCTCACCGTATCCGTGCTGATCGACTGGATCGTACCGGTGATCCGGCCGTCCGCCGCATCGGCCGACACGATGGTTACCCCCCCCCGCTGGGTCAATTCGTAGATCAAACTGTTGGTAAAAGTGGCTTCCACACCCCGCTCGGACGACCGGTTTTCAAACACCGCCACGTTGATCTGTGTTAGCCCCCCGGGCATCCCCCCGGTTCCGGCAAACCGGTATCCGCAGCCGGCTGTGGCGGCAAATAAAATAAAACATAAAATCAAGTAGTTAATGCAATGAAACATCGGCGAATGCCTATGCGAAAAATAAAATCGAAAATTTGAAATTAGATATTTGAGGCCCCCTAATTTCCAATGTTCAATGTCTAATTTCATCTCCATTAAACCTCACAAAGCTGACCGCTAAAAATACCACTGGTTTGAGCCATCTTATTAAACAACGATATTCACCAGTTTTTTCGGCACCACAATCACCTTTTTCACATCCTTGTCCCCGATAAATTTCTGCGCCTGTTCACAGGCCAGGGCTTTTTCCCTGAGCAGATCCTGACCGGCATCGGAAGGCGCGCTGAACTTGCCGCGCAGTTTTCCGTTCACCTGGACCACAATCAGCATCTCGTCCGCCACAACCGCATCTTCTGAAAATGACGGCCACGGGGTATTGGCGAGGCGTGTGGTATTGCCCAACCGCTCCCATAATTCCTCGCAAAAATGGGGCACAATAGGTGACAGCAGAAGGGCAACACTTTCAATGCCCAGCCGCATGACCCGGGATGTGTTCCGGTCGGTCATGTCCTGTATCCCGCCCATGGCATTTACCAGTTCCATTACCGCACTGATGGCGGTATTAAAATGAAACCGCTCCTCAATATCGGTGGTGACCTTCTGGATGGTTTGATGGATCTTCCGGAACAGGAGCTTGAGGGTATCATCCAGATCGTCCGCACTGCCGTCATAGGCTGTTGCCGTATTGATGGCATCCATCCACTCCCCGGCCACGCGCCACACCCGGTTGATGAACCGGTAGGCACCCTCGACCCCCTGGTCGCTCCACTCCAGGCTCTTTTCAGGGGGGGAGGCAAACAGGCAGAACAGCCGGGTTACATCGGCACCATAGGTTTCCAGCAGGGCGTTGGGATCAATGACATTTTTCTTGGACTTGGACATCTTTTCCACCCGTCCCACGGTTACGGACTCGCCGCAACGGGTACAGACAAGGCCGTCGCCCTTCTTTTCCGTTTCTTCGGGATACAGGAACCCGTGTTCCGGACAGGTCATGGTCTCCTTGCAAACCATGCCCTGGGTCAACAGCCGGGTAAACGGTTCCTTGAACGGCACCAGCCCCAGGGTATGCAGAACCCGGGTAAAATACCGTGAATACAGCAGGTGCAGAATGGCGTGCTCCACCCCGCCGATATACTGATCCGCCGGCATCCAGTATTTCACCGCTGATGTGTCGAACATTCCGTCATTGTAATGCGGACTGCAGTAACGGAGATAATACCAGGACGAATCCACAAAGGTATCCATGGTATCGGTGTCCCGTCTTGCCGGAGCGGCGCATTTCGGGCAGGTAACATTTACAAATGCATCCAGCACTGGCAGGGGCGACTTGCCCCCTTCCAGGAGATTTGCATCCTCGGGCAGTACAACAGGCAGATCTTTCTCCGGAACCGGCACAACACCACAGGCGTCGCAATGAATCATGGGAATGGGTGCGCCCCAGTATCGCTGCCGGGAAATCCCCCAGTCCCGCAGCCGGAAGCTGACCGTCTTGCGGCCGAGATTATTGGCCTCAAGATGGGCGGCGATATCATCCAGCGCCTGGACATTGTCGGTACCGTCAAACTGGCCGGAATTGACCAGCACCCCCGGTCCGGCATAGGCCGCTTCCATGGTTGCCGGGTCCAGTGCTTCATCCCGGGGGCTGACCACCACGATAATGTCAAGTCCGTATTTGCGGGCAAACTCAAAGTCCCGCTGGTCGTGGGCGGGCACGGACATCACCGCGCCGGTGCCGTATTCCATGAGTGCAAAATTGGCCGTATAAACCGGCATGCGACGATTTGTCATGGGGTTGATGCACCAGGCCCCGGTGAACACCCCCTCTTTTTCATAGGTCTCCATCGACTTGTCCGAGCGGTCGGTGGCAGCCATTTTTTCCACAAACGCATGAACGGCGCCGGCCTGGTCCGTGTCCGCGGCCAGGGTTTTCACCATGGGATGCTCGGGCGCGAGACACATGAAGGTGGCACCGAATACCGTGTCCTGCCGGGTGGTAAAGACCGGAATGTCCGTGCCCTTCCCTTCCACGGGAAACCGGATCTCGGCACCCACACTTTTGCCGATCCAGTTTTTCTGCATGGTGGTGACTTTTTCGGGCCATCCGGGCAGCTCATCACAATAGGCCAGCAGGTCTTCCGCATAATCGGTGATCCTGAAAAACCACTGGGGCAGGTTCATCTGCCGGACTATATTGCCGCACCGCCAGCACTCCCCGGCCTCCACCTGTTCGTTGGCCAGCACGGTAGCGCAGGTTTCACACCAGTTCACATAGGATTCTTTCCGGTAGACCATTCCCTTTTCGTACATCTGCAAAAACAGCCACTGCTCCCACCGGTAGTATTCCGGATCGCAGGTGGCAATCTCCCGGTCCCAGTCGTAGCTGAATCCCATCTTCTTGAGCTGATGCCGCATGTAGTCGATGTTGCTCCGCGTCCAGGCCGCCGGATGGGTGTCGTTCTGTATGGCCGCATTTTCCGCGGGCATGCCGAACGCATCCCATCCCATGGGATGGAGCACGTTAAACCCCTTCATGCGCTTATAACGGGCCACCACATCGCCGATGGTATAATTGCGCACATGGCCCATGTGAATCTTGCCCGAGGGATAGGGGAACATCTCAAACAGGTAGTACTTGGGTTGATCGGTATCTTCGCCGGCCGCAAAAGCGCCTTCCGACACCCAGGCGGCCTGCCATTTTTCCTCCACTGATTTGTGGTTGTAGCGCTCTTCCATTCTTCAAACGTCCTTGTCTATTCTAAAAAGCCACTGACAGTTAAAAACCACTGCCAGGGAACCTGGCCAATCTTAATGGCAGCCTGAAGGCTTCCGCTACATGCACCGAGGCAATTGCCCAAGCCGGAATAATTTACAAAGCAGCACTAATTTGTCAAGGCCTGTGTAGCGGCGGCCTTCAGACCGCCATTTTGACACCCGGTTGCTTGCTGTATAAACACCGCCCCGGGTTAAACACGTTCAAGTCATCAACTTCCGCTCACAGTTTTTATAATATTGGTTGTACTGACCCCGTCTTTCAGGGGTACCAGACAGACCCGCCCGCCGTAACTCTCCACCAGGTCACGGCCCACAACCGTCTCCGGCGTATAATCCCCGCCCTTGACAATTACGTCAGGTTTAAGCCCGTCAATGAGCCGGAGGGGAGTATCTTCCGTAAAAACAATCACCATGTCCACACATCCGATGGCGGCAAGAATGGCTGCCCGTTCACCCTCCGGCAGCACCGGCCGGGATTCTCCCTTAAGCCGTCGCACCGAGTCATCGGAGTTAATACCCACAACAAGCTTGTCTCCCTCCCGCGCGGCCGCATGAAGCAGTTTGATATGACCGGCATGCAGCAGGTCAAAACACCCGTTGGTAAAAACAACCTGGTGCTGCTCCTTTTTCCAGGCCGCCACCATGTCGACGGCATCTTCAAGGACAAAGTGTTTGGCAGGCCCTTCGGACTGACGCCCGCGCACGGCAATCTCCAGGGAGACCCGGTCGATGGGCGCAGTACCGACCTTCTGAACCACAATGCCGGCAGCACAATTGGCAAGCGCCGCAGCTTCGGAAACCGGCATGCCGGCCCCCATAGCTGCGGCCATCACACTGATCACCGTATCCCCGGCCCCGGATACGTCAAACACATCCTTTGCCTCGGTTGGAATATGAATGGGCGGGGCATCCCCGGTGAACAACGACATGCCCTTCCCGCCCCTGGTGACCAGCAGGCCGTCGAGCTTTAACCGGCGGATCATGGCTCCGGCCTGAACCTCGAGTTCATGGTCGTCTTCAACCGTCAGGGAACAGGCCTGCATGAATTCCCGAGTATTGGGCGTGATGCAGGTTACGCCTTCGTAACGGGACCAGTCGTTGCCCTTGGGATCGACGAACACCGGCACCTTTGCCGCAACACACCGGGCAATAAAAGCTTCTGCCATACCGGCACTGAAAAATCCCTTGCCATAGTCCGAGAGAATCACCACATCCACGGTATCCACCAGTCGCTCAAACGCCGTCGCCATGGCATCAACCGCTTCCGGGTCCCCCTCCCAGAACTGTTCTTCATCCAGGCGAACCAGTTGCTGCCCCTGGCCGAGCACCCGGGTTTTGGTGGTGGTGGGATGCGACGGCAGGATAACCAGCTCATCAACGATGGCATGTTCCGCAAGGGTGCCGGCCATATCCGCCCCGGCCCTGTCGTCGCCGCGGACCCCCATCAGAATCGCCTGTGCACCCAGCCCTTTAAGGTTCAGCGCCACATTACCGGCACCGCCCAAAGTGCACGATTTATCCATCACCCGAACCACCGGCACCGGCGCTTCCGGAGAAATCCGTCCCACATCCCCCCAGTAATAGATGTCCAGCATCACGTCGCCGGCCACCAGCACCCGGCACGACGAAAAATCGGGGCAATAGAGCGTCATCGTCTCTCTCCCATGGCATCTGATTCGATCATCATGGCAAAAAAATGGAGTATCAGAATATGCATCTCCTGGATACGGGCGGTATTGGCTGACGGCATCACCAGGGGGATCTCCACACGCTCCCGGAGCTTGCCCCCGTTGCCGCCCAGAAGGCCCACACAGGCCATCTTTTTTTCCATGGCCAGATTACAGGCCCGCAGCACATTTTCCGAATTACCCGATGTGGAAAGGCCGAGCAGGGCATCCTTTTCCGAGGCAAGGCCGGCCAACTGACGGACAAAAATATCGTCATACGCATAATCATTGGCCACGGCGGTTATAATGGACGTGTCCGTGGTCAGCGCCACGGATGGCAGCGCGGCCCGCTCCTTCTCAAACCGGCCCACCAGTTCGGCGGCAAAATGCTGAGAATCCGCCGCAGATCCGCCGTTGCCGCAGACAAAAATACAACCGCCGTTTTTCACCACCCCGGAAAGCCGGGCGGCGGCTGACTCAATGGCCGGCGCCATCTCGGCCAGCTGACTCATGCAGTCGATATGATTTTGAATAATCTTCGTAAACATCATAAATACGGGTCTTCCTTTAAAAGATAATTCCTTACATAATCATCCGCCGCTGCCGCCAGATCGGTAAACGTCACCGGGCAGCCGCGTTCCCGGACCCGTTCCATGCGGGCTTCTGTAAAATACTGATACCGGTCCTGCAGATGCACCGGCATATCGATGTATTCGATATTTTCCGGCCGGTCCATGGCGGCAAATACCGATTGTGCCAGGTCATTCCATGTTCTCGCCGTGCCGGTCCCCACATTCATGATACCGTTGATATCCCGGTTTTCCAGCAGCCATCCGATCAACGCCACACAATCCTTGACGTAAACAAAATCCCGCATCTGGCCGCCATCGGGATATTCATCTCTGTATGATTTAAAGAGCCGGATGCGACCGGTATCCCGGACCTGAAAAAATGACTTATAGATCACGCTGCACATATCACCCTTGTGATATTCATTCGGGCCGAACACATTAAAAAACTTAAGGCTGGCCAACCGGTCAAGGGCGCCGGTGCGTCGGGCCCAGAGATCAAACAAGTGCTTGGAATATCCATACATATTCAAGGGCACCAGGCTGCTCAGCGCTTCGGGATCATCCGAAAAACCGCTGGTACCGTCTCCGTAGGTGGCCGCGCTGGAGGCATTGATCAGCCGGATATCCCTTGAAAGGGCGTATTCAGCGATCTGACGGGAATAGTAATAATTATTGGCCATGAGATAGTCGGCGTCCCGTTCCGTGGTGGATGAACACGCGCCCATGTGGATCACGGCTGCCACATCCCCGAACCGGCCGTTCAAAAAGGATTCCAGGAACGCATCCTTGTGAACGTAATCCGCATACCGCCGGTTGACAAGATTCTTCCACTTATCCGACGAACCGAGATTATCCACCACCAGAATATCGTCGATACCGGCATTATTCAACTGCCAGACCACGGCGCTGCCAATAAATCCGGCGCCGCCTGTTACAATATATTTCATATCTGTTCTGCGCCCTTTTTGAAAAGCATTGACTTACCCTACTGAATTTCATATGTTAAAAAGCTACACTACCAAGAAATATAAAAAATTACCACCTTTAAAACACACAAATGAGACACTATTCATGACCGACAAAATCCTCATCAATGCCGTAGATACGGAAGAATGCAGGATCGCCCGGGTGAAAGATAACCGGCTGTACGAATTTCACCTGGAAACCGCTTCCAGAATCACCCGCAAAAGCAATATTTACAAGGGCATCGTTGCCAGGGTAGAACCGAGTCTTCAGGCCGTATTTGTTGACTACGGGGATGAACGCCATGGTTTTCTCCAGAAGCAGGACATTCATAACGATTACCTTCAGCAGCCTCCGCAAAAAGATGTTTCCATGCGTGAGCTGATCAAGCCCGGCCAGGAACTGCTGGTCCAGGTCACCAAAGATCCGATTATGCACAAAGGCGCGTCACTTACCACGTTTCTATCCATTCCCGGCCGGTACAGCGTGCTCATGCCGGGCAGCACCAGCAGAGGCGTTTCCAAAAAAATTGATGACGAAGACGAACGCAAGCGGTTGCGGGAAATCATCGATAAGATCAATATCCCCGAAGGATTCGGCATCATTCTGCGAACCGCCGCCCAGGGCGCATCAAAGACGGTGATATCCAAAGATATCAATTATCTGATGCGGCTGTGGAAAAACATCAAGAACAAGGGGATGAACAAAAAAGCCCCGGCCACCCTTCATAAAGAGCGGGATCTGGCCATGCGGGTGATCCGCGACTACCTCACCCCGGACATCAAGGAAATCCTCATTGATGACGCAGCGGTCTATGACAAAGTCAAGACCTTTGTGGGGGTCGTAACGCCGCGGCGGACCAGCATAGTCAAGCATTATAAAAGCGACAAGCCCATCTTCACCAAACATGAACTGGAGAACCAGATTGAATCGATCTTTGAAAACAATGTCAAGCTCCCGTCCGGCGGTTCCATCGTGCTCAACCAGACCGAGGCCCTGGTGGCCATAGACGTCAACTCCGGCAAGGCCCGGCAAAAAGCATCCATCGAAGAGACCGCCTTGCAGACCAATCTGGAAGCCGCTGAAGAGGTGGCCCGACAGTTGCGGCTCCGGGACATGGGCGGCCTGGTGGTTATCGATTTTATTGACATGAAGAACCGCAAAAGCAAAGCATCGGTGGAAAAAGCGCTTAAGGCGCATTTAAAAACAGATAAGGCCAGAACCAAGGTGGGCCGGCTATCCCGGTTCGGGTTGATGGAAATGTCCCGGCAGCGCCTCCGGCAG
Source organism: Thermodesulfobacteriota bacterium (assembly GCA_034189905.1). Classification (GTDB taxonomy): domain Bacteria; phylum Desulfobacterota; class Desulfobacteria; order Desulfobacterales; family Desulfosudaceae; genus JAXHTY01. The sequence goes on along the minus strand of JAXHTY010000003.1, from coordinate 214,486 downwards.
TCCATAGAAACCTCGAGTTTTGTCCCGTGCGACCACTGTAACGGAAAAGGGTTTGTGCTTGCCACGGAAAAACTGGGCCTCAATTTCCTGCGAAAACTGCGCCTTGAAACCTTGAAAAGCAGCGACACCAGCGTCACCGGCATTGTGCCCGTGGCCGTCGCCGACTACCTGCTGAACCGCAAAAAGAGTGAACTCCTTGAACTGGAAACCCGTCGCGACCTGACCATTACCATCAAGGGCGACCCCGGCATGCACTGCAACGAGAGCCGTATCGTCTTTGACGAAAAAGAGTGACACGATTTTCCTATCTATGATTGTGAGGTGACAAATGACGGAATACACCGGCAAAAGAACATCAAAAACAACCGCTCTTGCCATCGTCGTTATCATTATGATCATTGCGGCGATCGCCATTACTTTCTTTCAAAAACGGTCCGGTGACCGGAGCGCCATGTCAACGGGCAACAAAGCCGGCACCACGGCTGACCAGGCGGCACCAATAGATCAGCAAAAAGTCATTGACTATGAAGCGCTGGATAAGGAATCCGCACTTTCAAAGGAGATGGATGACCGGAAAGAGAAATACGGACTCGAGGACAGCGTGGACATGGTGGCCAAGGCGGACGAGGCTGTCAGGGTCGGGGATCACACGGTATCCATGGAGACGATCCAGGAACAATCGGCACTGGGCAAAGGCCGGGTGGTCGAGACCGATCTGCCGGGCGGCCTGAGCGTGAATCCTGAAAATACGACTGAATACGGGATACACGTGGTTCAACCCGGTGAAAACATCTGGGACATCCATTTTCAACTCCTGAAAGATTATTTTGAGGAAAAAGACGTTTCCCTATCACCACTGGCCGATGAGCCGGCAAAGAACGGAACCAGCTCAGGTATTGGTAAGATACTGAAATTCTCAGAGAATAGTGTCATTATCTACAATCTTAACAAAAATAAAATAGAAATTGATCTTGACATCATTCATCCTTTGGAGAAAATTGTGGTTTACCAAATGGATGAACTGTTTTCCCTGCTGGACAGGATTGATTACAAAAACATCCGGAAGCTCGAATTTGACGGCAAAACGCTCTGGATGCCGGCAGACACACAGAAAGCGGCAACAGACTGAGATTAAACCTTTTGAAATATTAATGATAAGGAGGCAACAGTGTTCACTGACATCGCATTTGCAATGGGACAAACCGGCGGTGCGCAGCCGGCTCCCCAGGGGGGCGGCTTTATGGGGCTTGTTCCGTTGATTCTTATTTTTGTCATCTTCTACTTTCTTTTGATCCGCCCCCAGCAGAAAAAAACAAAAGAACACCAGGAAATGGTCAACAACCTGAAAAAGGGGGACCCGGTGATTACCAACGGCGGCATTCACGGCCGGTTGACGGCTGTTGACGATGCCACCGTCACGGTGGAAGTGGCTGACAGGGTCCGGATCAAGGTTTCGCGACAGAGTATCGCCGGGTTGAAACAGGCGGCCCAGGGGGGCCAATCCAACGACAAGACATCAAACGAGGGAAAAAACAAAACCAACGGTAAAAAATAAACCGTCGGTATAAAAGGGGAACAGCACGTTGAAAAACCTTCAGTGGAAGCAGGTAGTAACGGCCATCGTCATGGTGACAGCGGTGATTCTGGTCCTTCCCACCATCAATCCGTCCTTGTGGCCTCACAAGACCATTAATCTGGGGCTTGACCTTCAGGGCGGCATGCATCTGGTTCTGGAAGTGGAGACGGAGAAAGCCGTGGAAGCCCGGATATCGTCAATTGCCCGGGAACTGCGAAACGGCATTCGGGAAAACCGCATCCGGCATGCGACCATCGACACCAGAGGAATGCGGGTGATGACCGTTGTGCGGGGAGGCGACAATATCGAAGCCTTTAACAAGCTGCTTGATGACGATTTCAGTTATCTGAATACCGAGTCGTTGTCGAAGGAAATGAACATGCAGGAACTGGCCCTGACCCTGCCGGAAACGCGGGCTACCGAGATCAAACGCATGGCAACGGAACAGGCATTGCAAACCATCCGGAACCGGATTGACGAATTCGGGGTCAGCGAACCGAGCATTCGCATTCAGGGCAAACGGCGCATCCTTGTCCAGCTCCCCGGTGTCACTGATACCCAGCGTGCAAAAGACCTGATCGGCCGTACCGCTTTGCTGGAGTTCCGGCTGGTGGACGAGGATCATAGTGTGGAAGATGCACTTTCAGGAAAGGTTCCCGAAGGCAGTGAAATTCTCTACCAGGTCAATGCCAATGAACAGACCGGTGAAAGCCGGCGGGTGCCCTTTTTGATCAAAAAGGATACCCCACTGACCGGCGCCGATCTCTCCGACGCCCGCGTACAGATCGACTCCCGGTATAACGAGCCTTATGTTTCCATCACATTCAACCGCAAGGGCGCCCAGATTTTTGGCGAACTCACCGAAAAAAATATCAAAAAACGTCTCGCCATTGTTCTGGACAATAAAGTCTATTCCGCACCGGTGATCCAGGACCGGATTACGGGTGGCTCGGCCCAGATTACCGGCCGTTTCACCGATGCAGAGGCCCGGGACCTGGCCATTGTGCTGCGCGCCGGTTCCCTGCCCGCGCCGGTAAAAATACTGGAAGAGCGGACCGTTGGCCCTTCCCTGGGCAAGGATTCTATCCATAAAGGTTTAATGTCCATGGCGATCGGCGGCATTATCGTCATCCTCTTTATTGCCGTTTACTATAAACTGGCCGGCATTGTGGCGGACTGCGCACTGCTTGCCAACATCCTGCTGATTTCGGCAGGCCTGGCGGCATTTCAGGCGACCCTGACCCTTCCCGGCATAGCGGGTATCATCCTCACCATCGGCATGGCGGTTGACGCCAATGTCATTATCTTTGAACGCATCCGTGAGGAACTGCGGGTTGGCAAGACCGCCAGAGCGGCTCTGGCAGCTGGGTTTGACCGCGCCACCCTGACAGTTCTGGATGCCAACGTCACAACCCTGATCGCCGCCCTGGTCCTCTTTCAGTTCGGCACCGGACCGGTCAAGGGATTTGCTGTCACATTGAGCCTGGGAGTTCTGGCCAGTCTTTTCACGGCCCTGATTGTTACCCGGCAGGTATTTGACTACTTCCTGATCACCCGGCAGGTAAAACATTTAAGCATTTAACGTATCGATAATAAAACAGGAACCATCAAGAATGGAAATTATCAAGCTCGGCATCAATATCAATTTTATCGGAAAGCAGAAAATCGCCTACTGCTTCTCAGCGTTGTTGATTCTGACCACCATTGTTTCACTGGTCATCCACAAGGGCCCCAACTATGGCATCGACTTTGCCGGCGGCACCCTCATCCAGGTCTCGTTTCACGAGCCTGTCGAAATCAACACAATTAAATCCAGTCTGAAAACAATCAATATTGATGTTTCAACCGTTCAGGAATTCGGCACACAGGAAACGGGTGACTTCCAGTACCTGGTCCACACATCCATGACCGGCATCACGGGCGGTGGTTTTGCCGATAGGGTGACCGGCGCACTCAAGTCGGCCACCGGCCTGGATGCCGAGATTGTCCGGGTGGAAATGGTGGGCCCCAAGGTCGGGCAGGATCTTCGTGAACAGGCCCTCTTTGCCATGTTCTTTGCACTGCTCTTTATCAATATTTACATCTCCGGCCGGTTTGAACTCAAGTGGCTGGCTTCGGCGGTTGTGGCCGGCGCCCTGATCCTGGCGGTGAAGCTTTTTTCCCTCTTTAATGTAAGCACCCCCTATCTCATTCTGGTGGCATTGATCATCTCTCTTATACTTTTCTGGGTGCTGGAACTGAAATACGCCATGGGTGCCATTGTGGCCCTTATCCATGACGTCACCATCACGGTGGGCATCTTTTCGATAACCGGCAAGGAGTTCACTCTGCCCATCATCGCGGCCCTGTTGACCATTATCGGTTACTCGCTGAACGACACCATCATCGTCTTTGACCGCATCCGGGAAAACCTGCGCCGGTTCAACCGCAAATCCATGGATGAAAATATCAACAGCAGCATCAATGAAACATTGAGCCGGACGCTGCTGACCTCGCTGACAACCCTGATCGTGGTTGTGGCGCTTTTTGTACTCGGGGGGAATATCATTCACGACTTTGCGTTTGCCATGATTATCGGGGTGCTGATCGGTACCTATTCGTCCATTTTTGTGGCAAGCCCCATTCTTCTGCTGTGGCAAAAAAAATAAGCATAAATATGAGTAGTGAGGGGGGAGTTTTGAAAGCATTTGTACTTCCCAATACTCATCACGCATAACTCAAAAAGAACCATGGTCTTCATTCGCATATTTTGCGGCTGCTGCACAATACCGTTGCGATTACAGTATCCAATAACCGTAGAAAGGAGAAACGCATGTTTACCGCATCTACTTTCATTACAGGTCGTTCCGTTGCCGGTCGATTTGTCGCTGTGTTCACAGTGGCGATGCTGTTGGGCTTATGTGGATGCGCCGGGATGGCGCCTCGACAAGCGACAGACAACGGCGAGATCGAAGAGATCAATAAAAAACTGGATACCATCTATCACCGCCTGTCGGTTATCCAGTTCATGCTGGACGATCACGAACGCATCCTGCGAAGCATGAAAACGGATGCCGCCGAATCGACCGTCCCCCCTGCTACGGAAACAACAGAGACGATGGCCGCAACGGAGGAAATGCCGCAGGCCATGGAAAGCGAACCGCTTGCACCGGCCCCGCCTTCCCCGGAAACGCTGTATCATGAGGCCATTGAAAAATTCAGAGACAACCAGTATGACGATGCCTTGGCCCTGTTCCAGCAGTTCGCCGAAACCTTTCCCGATCATGACCTGGCGGACAACGCCCTTTACTGGGCCGGGGAATGCCTTTACTCCCAGAAAAACTATGAAGGGTCAATACCGATCTTCAAAGAATTGATTCAAAACTATCCGGAGGGCAACAAGAAACCCGATGCACTGCTGAAAACCGGCTATGCCTATATTTCTCTGAATGACACGGTCAATGCCGAAATATACCTGAAAAACGTTATTCGCAACTACCCGTTCAGCGATGCGGCGGAAAAAGCCAAAAAAAAGCTGGGAACTCTGGAATAGACACCGGACTATCATCATGGAAGAACTGATTCCCTGGTTTTCCCTCAAAAGCATCCCCGGTCTCGGGAACCTTACATTTAAACGGCTGATAACGGCTTTTGAACGTCCGGAGGCGGTGATGACCGCTTCCAGAGCCGAGTTGCTGCGAGTGGACGGCATGACGGAATCCTTAGCAGACGCCATTATCACCCACAAGACACCGGATACGGTTCAGAAAAACATCGACCACTGCCTGGCCCGGGATATCAAAATTGTTACCATGGCCGATCACCGTTACCCTGAACTGCTGCATGAAATTCCGGACCCGCCGCCATATCTCTATGTATATGGCGACCTGGCGCCTCGGGAAGGGTGTATCGCCATTGTGGGATCAAGAAGCCCCACACGATACGGTCTTTCCATGGCAAAACAATTGAGCGCCGACCTGGCTGGCCGGGGCCTGTGTGTAGTGAGCGGCATGGCCCGGGGCATCGATACGGCGGCCCACAAAGGTGCGCTGGACGCATCCGGGCATACGGTTGCCGTGCTGGGCAGCGGTCTGGCCAATCTCTATCCGCCCGAGAATGAAGCCCTTGCTGCCGCCATCTCACAAAACGGGGCCGTCATCTCAGAATTCCCCATTTTCAGTCCGCCTGAAGCATTCCATTTCCCCCAGCGCAACCGCATTATCAGCGGCATGTGTCTGGGTACCATAGTGGTGGAAGCGGCCCGGAAAAGCGGTTCTCTTATCACCGCCCGGCTGGCCGCAGAACAGAATCGGGAGGTATTTGCCGTGCCCGGCAGCATTCAGTCGTTTAAAAGCGCCGGCGCCCACGGTCTGCTGAAGCAGGGTGCCCGGCTCGTGGAAACCGCGGCCGATGTCATGGCGGAAATCGGCTACCTGCTGGCCCCAGAAAGCGAAACCTTTCCATCGCCGGGGGATGCTGCACAACAGCCTCCCCGTACCCGGAACCGTCGTCCTGAAATTCAGGGGCTTGACACAGACGAACAACTGGTGTTACAAACCCTTGAACCTTACCCGGTTCACATCGACGATATCGGAGAGCAGCTGACCATGGAACCGGGCAGGCTTTCGGCAATACTGTTACAACTTGAATTAAAAGGGCTTGTCAACCAGCAGGCCGGCAAGCGTTTTCAACTGAATGAGGCACCCAGTGGATAAACCGGCTATTATTGTTGAGTCACCGACCAAGGTTAAAACCATTAAAAAATATACAGGCAACCAGTACAATGTTACCGCAACATCCGGTCATTTAAGAGATCTCCCGCCCAGCGAACTTGGCATTGATATTGAGAACAATTTCCAACCCAAATACACCAATATCAAAGGCAAGCAAAAGGTTATCACATCCCTCAAGAAAGCCGTGGGCGATGCCAGGGAGATTTACCTGGCACCGGACCCCGACCGGGAAGGGGAAGCCATCGCCTTCCACACCGCCGATATTTTAAAGAAGAAAGACCGGCGCTTTCACCGTGTGTTGTTTCATGAACTCACCAAGAGCGGAATTGAAAGCGGCCTGGCCGCCCCCCATGATCTGGACAAAAATAAATATGAAGCCCAGCAGGCCCGGCGCATTCTGGACCGGCTGGTGGGTTATCAGATTTCGCCCCTGTTGTGGAAAAAAGTTCAGAACGGGCTGAGTGCCGGCCGGGTTCAGTCTGTGGCCGTTCGCATCATATGCGACCGGGAGCGGGAAATCTTTGCATTTGAGCCGGAAGAGTACTGGTCGATTACCGCCACGCTTGAAGGCGGCAACCCGCCCCGGTTTCCCGCAAAACTGACCAAAAAGAACGGGGAAAAGATCAAAATATCCGATGAAACAGCGGCGACTGCCGCAGTAAAAGAAATCACCGCCAGCCGGTTTATCGTTGACAAAATTATCAAAAAAACCGTCAAGCGGAATCCCCAGCCCCCCTTTATCACCAGTAAACTGCAACAGGAAGCCATCAAGAAGCTGGGGTTCTCCGCCAAAAAAACCATGGCCGTGGCGCAGCAGCTATATGAAGGCATCGATCTCGGCCCGGGTGAGCCGGAAGGCCTGATCACTTACATGCGGACCGACTCCACCCGTATCGCGGCGGAATCCGCCCATGAGGCGCTTGCCTATATTCGCAACACATACGGTGATAATTACGCCCTTGAAAAGCCCCGGTTCTTTGCCAACAAAAACAAGGCCCAGGATGCCCATGAAGCCATTCGTCCCACTTCGGTATCCAACACGCCGGAAGGGATCAAAAAATTCTTATCCAAAGATCAATTCCTGCTTTACGAACTGATCTGGAAGCGTTTTGTGGCCTCCCAGATGAGTCAGGCGCTGATCGATCAGAAAACCATCGCCATCAAAGCCGGCGATTACCTGTTTACAGCCAGTGGATCCACCGTTCAGTTTCCGGGGTTCATGACCCTCTACCAGGTGGCGGATGACAAAAACGGGGCCGGGAAAAAAGATGAACTTCCCGAACTGTCGGAGAATGAGGCATTAAAACCCATCGCGATCGATCCCAAGCAGCATTTCACGGCACCCCCCCCGCGCTTTTCCGAGGCATCGCTGGTAAAAGAGCTGGAAGAGAACGGCATTGGCCGCCCCAGTACCTATGCCACCATCCTGTCCACAATCCGGGACAAGGGATATGTTGAACTGGTAAACAAATACTTCCGTCCCACTGAACTGGGATTTCTTGTTACCGACCTGCTTGTGCAGAATTTTCCCAACATCCTGGATATCGAGTTCACCGCCAATCTGGAAAACGACCTGGACCGGGTGGAATCAGCGGAGACCGACGCGCTTAAACTGTTGTCCGGATTTTATGAGCCGTTTTCCGGAAAACTGGAAGCCGCCCAGGAAAACATGCTCAGCCTCAAAGGGGTGGGCGCGGAAACCGGCCTGAAATGCCCGTCCTGCGGAAACGATCTGCGTATTAAGATCGGCCGGAACGGCCACTTTCTGGCATGTGCCGGATACCCGGACTGCACCTATTCCCGGAACTATACACGGACGGAAAAGGGCGATATCCAGGCGGTGGAACCGGATCATACCGTTGCCGAAGGCAAAACCTGCAATAAATGCGGCAGCCCCATGGTGGTGAAACAGGGGCGATACGGCGACTTTCTGGCATGCTCGGCCTATCCGGCGTGTAAAAACACGCAGTCTTTGAACGCCAACGGCAATGCCAAGCCCCTGGGCATTAAATGCCCTGAAGAAGGGTGTGAGGGAGAGATCGTGGAAAAAACATCAAAGCGCGGCAAGGTATTCTACGGATGCAACAAGTTCCCCGATTGCAAATTTGCCACATGGGATAAACCCGTGGACATGCCCTGCCCCCAGTGCAACGCACCCTTTGTGGTGGAAAAAACCACCAAAAAGGGAGGTTCCTTCCTCAAATGTATTGCGCCGGATTGTGACTTTCAGCAAAAAACATGATGGGGAAGAAAGGCACCCATGTCCAGCGACAATATCACACCAGAGCAGACCGTTCACCGTTCTTTGCGGAGCTCCGTTTCTGAAATATACCTTTCCTCAGACATTGCCCGCTACGTCATGCAGATATTCCTGGCCGTTATTATCGGCGTCATTGCCGGATTCGGGGCGATCCTCTTTCATCATGTGGTGGAGGCCATGCGGTTATTCTTTGATCCGGACCACCTCCAGGCGCTTTTATCCGTGGGCTTCAACCCGATTTTCCTGGTCCCGGTCCTGGGCGGGGTGATTGTAGCCGGTGCCACTTTTTTCTTTCCGGTGATAGCAAAAGAAAAGGGCGTGGAGAGCGTCATCAAAGCCCTGATCATTCGAAACGGCTATATTCCGCTTAAAAACACGCTGTTTCACATGACCACCGCCATTCTTTCCATCGGCACGGGCGCTCCCCTGGGACCGGAGGGGCCGGTGGCAAAAATCGGCAGCGGTATCGGGTCGTCCTTTTCCCAGTGGCTCAGCCTGAACCGCAAAAACATGAAAATTTATACAGCTGCCGGCGCCGGGGCCGCCATTTCCGCTGTGTTTAACGCCCCCATTGCCGGGGTCTTTTTCGGCATTGAAGTCATATTACTCAATGACCTGCGGAACGAAGCCCTCAGCTTTCTCATTATCGCCTCGGTGGTGGGAGACATTCTGGCGAGGGCACTGCTGGGCAATGAAACCATCTTTTCAATTCCCGACTATGCATTGATCCATTTCACAGACTACCCATGGTTCCTCTTGCTGGCCGTCTTCTGCGGCATGCTGACCATTACCTATTTCGGCATCTCCAAATTTGTCAAAAACCTGTTTGACAATGTACTGCAGTGGCAAAACCCGTTTCTCCGGCTCCTGCCGGTCTCCCTGGTCTTCGGGTTTGTTCTGCTGTATTTCGACGAATTATACGGCATCGGCTACACCACCATGAACCAGGTACTGAACCATGAATTTACCCTGGCCACTGTCATGATCCTGCTCCTGTTGCGCATCCTTTTTCTGGCACTTTTTGTCTATGCCGGCGCTTATGGCGGCAAATTTGCGCCAGCGATGGCTATCGGGGTCATGTTCGGCTACGGGTTTGCAGCGGGGACAAACTATCTGTTTGGCACTTCCCTGGACCCGGCAGCATTTGCCGTTGTAGGAATGGGTGGCATGCTGGCGGGCATTAACTCAATCCCCCTGACCGCCATGCTGCTGGTCTTTGAACTCACCCGGGACTATCGCATCATCCTCCCCCTGATGCTGGCCTCTATTATCTCTTACCTTGTGGTCATCTATGTTTATAAACGCACGGTTTATGCCCATGCCCTGCTGAAAGAAGGCATTGATGTCAATGTAATGGGCGAGGTCGATATTCTCGGGAAAATAAAGGTGGCGGAACTCATGGTCAAGGATGTGGAGACCGTGAGCTACCGCATGCCCTTTCAAAAATTGTTGCAACGACTGCTCCACTCGGCATATGGCGAGGTTTGTGTTGTTGACGACGAAGACCGCCTGATGGGGGTGATTTCCCTGAAGGCTGTCCGACAGGCACTGATCTCTCACGAACTTGTTGATCTGCTGATTGCCGGGGATCTGGTCATGCCGATTCCCACGATCATTGAAAGCGATCCGGTTTCCAAAGCGTTGAAAAATATTGAAGCCCTGGATATCGAAAATATTCCGGTCACCAACAGTGCTGACGACACGACCATCACCGGCATTCTCAGATACCCCGATATCCTTCAGGCATACAATACCCTTTTGGAAGAATGGGAAACAGACCGGTTTCTGGCCAACTATACCTATTTGAAATAGTTTGGCAGTCATTTCTTGACAAATCTGCCAAATCATTTTACAACAATTTAAAATAATGATAGATTTGCCTTTCTCAACATTTGTATAAAATGTGACAAATTTTGTCACCGCTTTACTCCCTTTCATTATATAACCATCTGAAATTAAAATAATAAAATAAAATATTGCGCTGGCATATTTTTTGCTAAAAATTATTACAACAAAAAACAAATGGTTATCTAAAACTTGACCAAGAGGGCGCTCCCTGCTGAAACGCTGATCAAACCCTGCGCTGTTTCGCCCCCACCACGCATAAAAGACTGGAACAATTTGTCCGCAGACAAATACAAAATTAAACAACCGGCCAGGTACCGGCAGATGATGCATTATCATGTGTTGAAAAAAGGTCATTTTTTTAAAAGCTGTTCAACAAATGTAAAGCCTATACCATGAGCGAAATATCCGGCTTTGTGGAACGACGGAAGCACCCCCGGGTGACGATTAGCAGCGGCACTGCTGCACTGCTGACCAACAGCGAGGTGCGAATGGGCAAAATTGTTGATCTCAGCATGGGCGGCGTGGGCTTCAGTTACACGGCAAAAACGGATGAAGAAGGCCCCGTGACCGGCGAACACTCCAGGATTGACCTTTTGATGCATGACAGTGATTTTTACATTGAAAAAGTGCCCTGCCGGATTATTTCCGATTTTACCGTTCACAACAGACTCTCACTTGACCACAAATCCCTCCATCGTTGCGGCATCGCTTTTGAAAAACTCACCCCTGCCCAGAAGGCCCAGCTTGAGTATCAGATTCAGATCAATTCCAGCGAAGCCGTTGCCAAAAGCGAACACCTTGAAAAAGAGCTGAAAAAAAGTGAAGAAAAATACCGTATTATCCTTGAAAGCATCGAAGAGGGATATTTTGAGGTGGACATTACGGGCAATATTACGTTTTTCAACAGCTCCATGCAAAAAATGGTGGGATATCGCCCCGAAGAGTTGCTTGGCCTGAGCTACCGGTCCTTTACCAATGCCGAAACCGCCAGGCGGGTATTTCGCGCCTACAACAAGGCCTATCGAACCGGTGTGCTGCCGGTCCCTTTTGACTGGGAACTGCTCAAAAAGAACGGGGAAAAAATCCATGTGGAAACTTCCCTTGCCTTCATCAGGAATGCCGAGGATCAAATTATCGGCTTTCGGGGGATTGCCCGGGATGTGAGCATGCGGAAAAAGATTGAACGCGAGCTTTTGTACATGGCCTCCCATGATCATCTCACCGGTCTCTACAACAGAGGCGCATTGTTTGAAAGGTTACGGGAAACCATTGCCTATGCCAAACGATTTAACCTGAAGTGCGCATTGCTGTTTCTTGACCTGGACAATTTCAAATCCGTTAATGACACATATGGCCATGAATCCGGAGATTTTCTGCTCAAAGAAGCCGCGGTCCGGCTGTTGTCCGTACTTCGTGAAACCGACTATATCTGCCGTCATGGCGGTGACGAATTTACCATTATTCTCAGCAATCCGGAAAACATGAACCCCGTGCGGGTGGCGGAAAAGGTCATTCAGCGCATATCCGATCCCTATTACATAAAATCCCATCAGATCGATTTCATTACCACCAGCGTGGGCATCAGCATCTATCCCGACGACGGCGCGGACGTTGACACCCTGGTCAAACACGCCGACAAGGCCATGTACAAGGCAAAAAAACGCAAGAACCGCTATATCTGCTTTAACAAAGGCAAGTTCACCAAAAAGCTGGATCTGGAATTCAACTGATCCTGCCTGACATTTTACCGTATTTTTCGTTCATTCCGCCGAACACCCCCCAAAGCGAACAATCTCAAAGTCGCGCATTCACACTGCGATGAAAGAGAAGGAACGCCCTTATCACCAGACATTCAAACGATCGGACGGTTAGGCATCGCATGACCGCTGTCCGGCACAAGCCCGATGAACTGGCCCGGATGATGCCGGAGCAGATCACGCGCTTTGGACAGGGTTTCATCCCGCATATTTTCGGGAATCTGCAACAGGGTGAGCATCACCTCCAGTGCCGGGAATGCCAGCGCCGGGTCCGGTTTGTTTTCGGCATGCACCGCCACCTGGATAAAGCTGTGGATCAGGCCTTTGACGGCAAGGGTCCTGGTGTAAAGGGCATCATCGCCGATATCTTTGAAAACACGCTGGAATAAAAAGGCATGCCGGTCATGAATACGCTTTGTAATCTCCGCTGAAATAAGGCCGGATTCATGGGCGATCAGATACATTTCCGCAATATGGGGATGATAGAGCACAAGGCTGAACTGCATGGCGGTTTCAATGTAAACGTTCACCCAGGGATTCCGGGTATCCTTTGAAATCCCGTCCGCCACACGGATGGTCATATCAAACATCTCCCGGGTGAGATGGAGGAGGATGTCTTCCTTGTTTTTAAAAAAATGATACAAGGTGCCGTTGGCGACACCGGCCTTTTTCATAATTTCGGTAATCGGGGTTCTGGCATACCCCTTTTCAAAAAATGACGCTTTGGCGGCCTGAAGTACCTTTCTTTTAATTCTGGCTTTATGCTGTTCCCGCTTCATAATTCCCATATATAACGCCGGAATCCAACCCTGTCAATCGTTTGCCCCGCTGTGACCCTGCCGGGGGCATTTAACCGGCGTCCATTTATTTTATCTTGACAGCACTTTTAAAATACTGATAGAAATAATTGGAGCATACTCCAATTATATTTCTTTTTCAAAAGGCCCATGAAGGAGGGAGAGCCATGAACGTTATGTTAAAGAAGTACAGCCTGCTGGTGCTGGTGCTGCTGGTGCTCACATCATGCCGGATTTCAGGAACGGTCACCAGAGATGGTGAAGGCATTCAAGGCGCCACCGTGGTGTTGTCCAACGGGCAGGAACAGCGGACCACACAAACGGACCGGACAGGGGCGTACGAATTTACGGAAATTCCAAAAGGGATTTACACCGTCACCCTTCTGCCCATACCGGGATTTTCCGGAAAGGCGGAACAACGGGTGTTCAAATCCCTGGACGATGTGGATGAAACCGGTGTGGATTTTTCCATGGATTCCACCACCATTCGCACCATATCAACCGGAAAGATCATCGGCAAACGGGATGAAAACGGCATCGCCACCTGGCAGGGCATTCCCTATGCCGCCCCGCCCGTTGACGAATTGCGCTGGAAAGCGCCGGTTGCGCCGGAACCCTGGGGGGATAACCCTTACATGGCCGTGGCAACCGGATCGCCGGGCTTGCAGTATCTGGATATGATGAATGACCCGCCGGTGAAGTTTTACGGTCAGACCATGGGAAGCGAAAACTGCCTTTACCTGAATGTCTGGGCGCCTGAAACACCCGGCAAAAAACCGGTGATGTTCTGGATTCACGGGGGCGGCGAATCCGTGGGCGAAGGGGGGATTTATAATGGCCGGGAACTTGCCGAACGCCACAATGTGGTGGTGGTGACATTCAATTACCGGCTGGGGCCCTTTGGCTGGTTCTCCCACCCCCTGCTCAATGTGGACGGTTCTGCCGAGGATCAATCCGGCAATTTCGGAACCCTGGATATTATTTTCGCCCTGAAATGGGTTCAGCAAAATATCGGTGCATTTGGCGGCGACAGGGACAATGTCATGGTTTTCGGCGAATCCGCCGGCGGCCTGAACACCATGACCATGCTGGCCTCTCCGCTGGCGTCGGGCCTGTTTCACAAGGCAGCCATCCAGAGCGGGGTGTTTGGATGGATTGCCGAGCATACGGCCTGGTGCACCCGGGACATGGCGGAAAACTATATGGACGCCCCGTCACCCGGCCTTACCCGGAGTTCGGCCGAGGTGGTTAACACGCTGTTGATCCAGCAGGGCCTTGCACATGACCGGGCTTCAGCCAGAACGATTCAGGATGCCATGACCCCGGCTGAATTCAAAACCTTTTTAATGGGCCTTTCATCGGCCGATATACTGGCGGCTTACGACTACGAAGACACCCTGGGTGGCATTCTTATGAAACCCGCTGTAATCCGCGATGGCACAGTCATTCCGGACATGGCGCCGCTGCCGCTTTTTGAGTCGGGCCAATACAATCAGGTCCCCGTCATTGTGGGTACCAACCGGGACGAATACAAGCTCTTCATGATGATGATGCCCGAATATGTGAACAATGTGGCCGAGACTGTCCCCCTGGTTCAAAACAAAAACGATTACGCCCTGAGCGCCCATTACTATTCAGAAGCCTGGAAAGCCCTGGCCGGGGACGCCCTGTCCACCGCCCTTGCCGTCAATCAGCCCGACGCCGTGTACACCTACCGCTTTGACTGGGATGAAGAACCCAACCTGATGGTTGTGGATGTATCTTTTGTGATCGGCGCGGCCCACGGCATGGAAATTCCCTATGTTTTCGCAGACCCGGATTTTTCCGTGGTGCAAAGCAAAGAAGCCGTTCTGTACACCCGCGGCAATGAGGCGGGCCGTGATGCACTTGCCCGCAGCATGTCATCCTACTGGGCGGCGCTGGCCTGGTACGGCGCCCCCGGCAACGGCATGCCCGATTACCCCCAGGCCGTCACCTGGACGCCCTGGAACACCGCAGCCGGCAACGACAGGCTCATGATCTTTGACACGCCCGAAAGCGGCGGCCCGGTCATGTCCGACTATATGGTGACGCTTGACGAGGTCAAAGCCCAATTGCAGGCCGAAGACGGCTATGAAGACCCCGGCCTCAAATGCGATGTCTATACGGATATTTTCAGTGAGGATGGCGATCACGCCGATATCTGCGAATATTAACAACATTCATCAGCAACACTACTCCCTCCGGCCCCCGGCAGCCTTGCCGGGGGCCGCCCTCCCGCCCCCTGCCCCTCGCAGCCCCGTGCAGGTTGGCGTTGAGCACAGCGAAAACCCGACATTCAGAATAAGTATCATGACCCCGGAATTCCCCGGAATTCCGGAATTCGCCCGATCCCACCAGACTTTAAAATATTTTGGCCCGAACTGTGAGGCACCAACAATTTCCCTTATCATCCGCATTTAACCGGGCCGGACTTTAATGTATGTAGACAGTCACTTCCGTCTTTTGTCTATCAGGGGGCATTATTCAATGTCACGAGTTTGACCCCTGGCCCGTCTGTCGTATCGACTGAGAACTGTGCCATTTGGGCCATGGAGGGTCTGGGGGTTTTATAGCAATTATCGACACAAATTTCCCCGCCATCATTCAGAAAAAATTGGCTGCTCACTACAAAAAAGAGCCTGGGGGTTACTCCCGGGGAGACGCCGAAGTTTCCATTAAAATTGCGCGACCATCTCTCATTTTGCGTGGTATCACTTTCTATAATAAGTCCATTTGTGTTGTTCTGAGGCAATTCCCCAAGCCTCTCCAGGATCTTTTGTGATAGTATTGGGCGGCCCGCAGGGTTGGACGCGCCGATACTCATCGTATTTTCGGGGTCTTCAATCGCAAATACGATAAAGGACGCGTATCCTTCCGGTTCCGAATTATCCGGTCGATACATTATGCCGCGGGGCAAGGTGATCGAGAGGTCTGTTTCCCAGGAGTAGTTCCCGCCGGTTTCGGCTCTGGGAAGTTCATACTCTAAGACATAAATGCAGGTGAACATTCCATTTTTCCACAAAGAAGCTGAACTGGGGACCTCCAGCAGCATGTCGAAAGTGATACCGTGAGTCCCGGAGGGAATCGGAAATCCGGGTTGCGGGACGTAACTGCATGGCAAAATCTGGCTCCCGGCTCCGGCTGTCCCCGCATTGGGATTAGGGCGAGTGTTCCATCGATAAGACCCGTTGGTTCCCCATGATCCAGTGGGACTTTGATACACCCAGGCCCAGGCTGCTGCGGCACTCTCAATCGTAAGGTTTTGGGATGTAACTCCGCTTGGAATCGAGCCTTTCCCCATAATTGTAATAAGACCGCCCATGCAAACTATCACCAGCAAAATACCCCTCAAAAAATTCTTTAGCTTAAACATTTAATCTCCCTTCTGGTTTGTTTGTAGAATAATTTCTTGTCATCGGGTGGTTAATAAGAATATAGCCGGCAAGACACCCTGTCATGGCTGATATCACATCCATAAAATCAAAGACGCCCAACCTGAAATAGGTTTCTATACGAAGTAAAACGATAGAATCGCTTGTTCTCAACGAAAATAGAGGCGCCAGCATATTAGAGACGGATTGGGTTTGGCCAATCTCAAGCAGAACATGCAGCCCAGCCCAGACGCTACAAATGATCAAACTCGTTCGTGCTGTTGTGGGGAATAAGCATGCGGTCAATAAACAAAAGGCAAGAGCATGAATAAAAGAAGGGATGAAACCAAGCAGCCAGCGTAACGTTCCGGATGCAGCGTGGCCATAAGGGACAGGGGTCGCGATTATTGGCACAAAATTACGGCCTAACACATAAACACCCAAGCCAAGAGAAAGTATAAAGAGACCTAACATGGCTTGCCTAACATTGATCATCCGCAATCCCTCTGAGCTTGGGGGGTTTTCACTCTGTAAATAAGTATAACAACGGAAGTCAGAGGCAGGCAGGGTTTGCACGGACTTCCTTAATAATGTTTATTTCAACCCTCTTGAAGTTATCAATAAAGCCCGCCCTGGTTAACTCAGGAGGTGGTCGTAAGTTATTAGCAAGCTGGCTAATTTTTGTTCCCCTGCTCCCAAACTTTCAATGGATATCCTAAGAAAACACAATTTTTAAATGGATGCAATGATTTTTATATTATCTATTATTGACGGCTTCGTAAAAAGTCCAATTTCTTTGTTGCGCTGCATCTTTCGTCATGTCACGTACTGCTAAGTACGCTCCATTCCTCAAGATTTGCGCGCCTCGAACTTGAACTTTTTACTTTGCCGTTCCAAATTTGACTTTTTACGAGACCATCATTATTTGCGGAATAAAAACAATTTTATATCAAAAAATTTCACCCTGCGAACTCGACTCGTGAAATAAGCGGTCTAAACAGAAATTTAACATAGAGCCTTTATAAAAAGATTTTGGCACGATAACAACAAAAAAAGGAGAACACCATGCGCCAAAAATCTTGTAAAATTGCGATTCCCCTGTGTTGCAGAAAAACACTACCCGAAAACACCTTAAGCGCCGCTGGCATGCTTGTGTTGCTCTTGGCTGCCGTATTTGTTTCAGGATGCACGTTTCTGTCCCTTCGACCGGAATTTGACCCCCAGGCCTGCATGGAAACAATCCCCCGGCGTGTGCCGGGCCTGGAAATTCTCTCCGGCCCCCGAACAGAAAAAAACATTATCCGGGACATGGTCCCGGCCGTCTGCAACGGCCGCGTTCTTTTTCGGCGCATGGCGGCCCAAAACGACGCTCTCACGCCCGGCACGGTTGTCTTCAGGGTATTGGTGGAGTATACCGGTGAGGTGTATGCAGCGGATATCCATTCTTCCACGATTCAATCAGAAACATTTCTTCAGGAGGTTTCAGATTTTATCATGGACACCGATTTTATCTATTGGGCGGATATCAATCAGGCGGAAACCGTTTTTCTATACCCTGTCACCTTCGGTAAGTAGAAAACCCCCTGGTGCCTTGTATGCACTCACCGCCGGGATACCGAACCATGAACGATACAATATAAAACGGGAAGCGCGTTTCGCACTTCCCGTTTTTAAGTGTCATGAAACATTCAGGCTAAAAAAGCAGCCCCATCAGAAAAAGCGCTTTTTGGGAAACATAGACCTTGCCTGTTTCCGGCGCGTAGACGGTCAGTCCCGGCATCTTGATCGTGTGGCCGTTTTTGACCATGTAGTTCTTGCTTATCGGCATTTCAGCATTGCCTGCCTTAAGGACCAGGTTTTCCGGGTCGGTGTCGTCAATGACATAGTCGTCTGTTACCGTGTCAAGATCAACGTAAAGCCGGTTTGTTATCCTGTCCAGATCTGTAAACATGGCTTCAGCTGCGATGGTGGCCAGCTCGGTGTTGTCGATAATGCCGATCGGTGCATGGGCGCCATATACCCAGAGGGGCACTGTCTCGCCATTGTGGCCGTGGGTGGTCCAGCCGATCACCGTGTAATTTTTACTGATCACGCGCGCCAGTGCATAGTTGAGACCTAATGACGGTTCCATTTCGCGGATTTCATCCACATCATCCTGGGTAATGTCAAGGGACCAGTACTCCGCCACCTTGTCCATCAGCTCGGCGTCAGTATCATCCTCCAGCATGTTTACGAGCCCGCCGGAAGTAATTTTCATGCCCGTCAGCGGGTCCACCAGGTCTTCGATAGTGGTTTCGGTATAGCCCATGGCCGTATAATAATGACCGATTTTCATGCCGCCGGTGTTGTGGTCCGGATAGGCCATGACCAGGGTACGACCGTCTTCGTCGGCAAAATCACAGGCCACCTTGACCGCATCATCAAAGGCCAGAAAATCGGTAACCATGTAAACGGGATCGTTGTTGTGACCGGCCCAGTCCACCTGAGAACCTTCCACCATGAGGAAGAATCCGTCGCTGTCCTGGGAAAGCAGCTCAATGGCCTTCGCCGTCATCTCCGCCAGTGACGGTTCATGCTCGGCAAAGTACTGGCGGTCGATATCGGGCTGCATATGGCTGTCATCAAACAGACCCCAAACCGGTCCGTCCGTCAGGGCGGCCATGTCGTCCTTGTTGTCCACAAACTGATACCCGCGATCCAGCAAAACATCCATCAGGTTTTCGCCGTCGTTTCGCCGGCCGTTCCAGGTGGCGCCAAAGGTGGTATCATAGGACTCATTTTCGGGAATCAGGTGACGGGCGCCGCCGCCGAATACCACATCAATGTCATTGTACACCATGTGCTCCATGATGTCATTGTCCCATCCGCGATCCTGAACGTGACAGGCAAACGCCGCCGGTGTGGCATGGGTAACCCGGGACGTGGCCACAATACCCGTGGCTTTGCCTCTTAACTGGGCCGCTTCCAGAATACTGGCAACCGGTGCATAAGGCTCCGCTGTGGGCTCGAATCCGGTCAGCAGATCGCTGGTCCGGGGGCCGATGCCCAGAAACCGCACGGTGGTTTTGTGACCGGTGGCAAACGCGGTGGCCGCCGCTGCGGATCCGGTGATAACGGAGTTGGCCATATGCTGCATCACACCGCCGCCCTGCATATGATCGACCTGAAGGTCTTCGCCCTTGTACCAGCGGGCCGCCGTCTGAACGGTTTCATCACAACCGTCCGGAATCATCACGATAACATTTTTGATACGGTGGTTTTTCAAAAGCTTGTGCATCTTATGCTTGTGGCTGTTGCCGCCAAAGGCCATGGCCCCGTTTGCCACCATCAGCGTGGCAACGACCGCCGCAATGCCCGTGGTTACTGCCTGTTGAATCTTTTTCATGTCTCTCCTCCTGCCTTGAATGATTATCATTTATAAACTTATCAAATAAATTATGGTCAGATGGACACAGAAGCGTTTCCGGCCGGCCAGTTTTGCCACCACCCCCTTTCATCCTGCCGTTATTAACGCCCGGAAATCTTGTTGTGGTTACGCCAAACAGCCCGCCATCAGCATGGCATCTTTTTTATTTGGTGATGGCGGGGAACGTAAATTTAGAAAACGATAGGGTGGTCATGTTGAAGAAATATGAATGGAAAATTAGAAATTCATTAGCGTCCGTTTGGGAAACAGAATCGAAATACGACTCGGTGAGTTGCACGGGCAAGCGCGGGGGGCGCGAGGCGGCATGCAATGATGCCGGAGGCGTTTTTGGCAGAACTTTTATTACGGCTTCGACAGCAACAAGAGCCGGGGACAACGGAAAAAGGCGGATGAGAAGGAAGTTCTTATCCGTGTTAATTTCTGGACGGGCACTATCTAATACGCACCCGAAGCACATCATTACTCGCATCCATGCTTACGACGCCTTTATCGTCCAGTACCTGAAGATGGGTATAAACTTCTGACGCGGCAAGGAAAATCTCCAGGGGAAGCCGGGTGCGGTCCATATTGGGGAAGAGTTTCCGGGCAATGGCATAGACGGATGATTGGCCGGCGGCAATGATATCGACAATGGCGGCCTCGCGTTTTTCAAAACTGTCGCGGTACATCCGCACCACGCCGTCCAGGTCGGTTATGCGCGTGCCATGGGCGGGAAACACAACATCCGGGGACAGGGCACGCACCCGTTCCAGGGAGTCATAAAATTCCTTCTGGCTCATGCGGACGGGCAATGGCGATTCTTCTTCCAGCATGACAAAGGCATTGGGTGTAATATGGGGCAGAATATGATCCCCGGAAAAGAGCATGCCAGTGGCGTCATTATACAGGCAGATGGAATCCAGGGTATGGCCGGGGGTTTCCAGGACCTGAAATTCGTAATCGCCCAGTTGTATATGGTCGCCTTCCTGAAGATATTGCGTGACATCGCACTTGTCGCCCAGCAGGGCAAAGCCCGATGACAGCGCCCGCATGGCGCTTCGGATCACCAGGGGCACCCCCATGAGCGCCAGAAAGCTGCCCAGGGTTTTCCGGGAAACATTCAGGCCGGTGGCGATACTCACGGGCCGCTCAAAATTGCCGGCCACTTCAACGGGCGCGCCAACGGCCGCCTGGATTCTGTTAACACCGCCGTAATGGTCCACATGGCTGTGAGTCAGCACGATGCGGTCCAGGTCGCCCATGGCCAGCCCGTGTTCAGACAAGGCCCGCTCAAGTACATTGAATCCCTTGGCCGTGCCGGTGTCCAGAAGGGCGGTGTGGTCCCTGCCCGCAAACAGATAAACATTGACCGGTCCGGGCCGCTTTCCGGGAAGGGGCAGGGTGATTCGATAAATGCCGTCTGCCACCTGTTTACTGAGCGTGAGGTTTGTTGTTTTCAGCATGGGATTATTCACTTTCACCCGCAAGCATCCTTCGAACCTTGCTTTTTTCCTTCTTCTCCAGATCATCCAGAGCAAACAAAAGCGCCTTTTCCACAAGGGTGGATTTGTTGCCCACCCCCACCCCTTCCAGTTTGAGTGCATAGAATGCGCGGTCAAACCGTTCCAGCAGGTCCGCGGAAAGATAGAAGCCCGCCTTTTTTTTGTCTTTCGGGGAAGAATTCTTACTTTCTTCTACAGAAGAATTCTTCTTATTCTGCCCGCCCGTGGCTGCGCGGACCGGGTCAAAGGGGCTGGAGTCTTCAAAACCGGGGACATTGTTTTTATCTGCCATCATTGCCGGCCACCCTCCCTACAAGTTTCCGGTAACCATCGGCACCCGATGATCCGGAACGGTACTCAAAAATGGTTTTTCCTTTTTCCGCAGCCTCGGAAAGGCTGGTGTTGTAGCCAATGGGATCGCATATCTGTCTTGGGAAATGTTTTTCAAGCTGCGCCAGAACGGAAAAGCTGTGCCGGGTCCGGCGATCAAACATGGTGGGCAGCACATATTTCAGCCGCAAAGCCCGGTTGATTTTCTGAACGGACAGGAGATAGGAAAAGAAAATTTTCAGCCCGGCCATAGCCGGCCCCTGGAGGGAAACCGGACAGAGGACCTCATCCACGGCCATGAGAATATTCACACTGAGCACATCCCATCCCGGCGCGCAATCAAATATCAGATAGTCCACCGAGTTGCCTTTCGGCACCAGGGACCGGGCAAGAACCGACTGCCGTTCCTCCCGGGGCAGCTCTCCGAGCCGGTGTTTGAGCTCCACCAGCCCCATGCCGCCGGCCAGCAGCCAAAGATTATCCCGAACCGGGTACAGGGCCGTCTCCCTGGACACTGCTTCGCCCTTTTGCCGGTGGCCGGTCACAAATTCATACAGGCCGTATTCAGGACGGACGCCCAGAAAACCGGCGGCCTGCCCCTGGGTATCGCAATCCACCAGCACCACATTGGCACCCTGCCGGGCAAATCCATGGGCCAGATTGACAGCGGTGGTGGTTTTGCCCACGCCGCCTTTTGCCATGGCGACTGCTATTTTACGCATAACCCCCCTTTGATGACGGCTTCGTAAAAGTCCAATACCTGCGTTGTGATGCATCTCCCGTCATGTCACGTACAACCTGGTACGCGCCATTCCTTGGGATGTATTGGCGCCTTGCTCTTGACCTTTTTACTTTGCCATCCTCAGAGAACTTTTGAAAATATTCTTCTACAGAAGAATTCTACCATATCAGAACCGGTTGGCAAGAAAAAATCTTGACTTTTTGTTTAGGGCCTATACAATTTCTCGCATATGGAAAACAATAATCAACTCTGGGATGAAATCACCTTCCGCTTCAAACGGATCGTGAACAAGTTTAACCGCATTCAACGGCATCCAAGGGATTTCGGCACCGGCGGCAAACTTTATATCGCTGAGGCCCATACCCTGGATGCGGTGTCAAAAAACAGCGGCTGCACCATCACGGAACTGGCGGCCATCAAGGGTGTCACCCGGGGCGCGGCCTCCCAGCTGGTGACAAAGCTGGCCCGCAAAGGCTATCTTCTTAAAACCAAAGAGGCGGACAACGACAAAAGTGTCCGCCTCTTTCTTACGGCAAAAGGGGAACAGGCAGCCGCGGCCCATGACCGGCTGCACCGGGGATTTTTTGAAATGTACCTCAGCAATACGAGCCCGGATCAATTGCGGGCGCTGAACGCCATCTTAAAAACAATGGACGAATTCACCGATGACCGGCTGAATGAAACCGAACACCATCCGCATCAGTCGGCCTCCGGTAAGCTGCGTTAATGCGCAAACAGGGTGATGAGATGACAAAGGAAAAATTACGCCGCCGGGTAACCATGAAGCCGCTCCACTCCAACCTTCAAAAGGCGCGGTGGGGCGTCGTTCTTCAGATAACGGGCTGGACATTGATCCTGGCCCTGTTTACATCCGGGTGCATCAAAATGGGAAAAGATTACCAGCGGCCGGACATGGATTTTACGGTTCCGGACGCCTGGGAACATCCGGGGCCTGAAACGGTTCCGGAAAATCCTTCGGCGACAGACGCCCCATACCGCTGGTGGCGGGTTTTTAACAATCCCGACCTGGACCGGTTTGTGGAAGCGGTCATCGCCAACAATCACGACATCCAAAAGGCCGCGGCCGGTATTCTTGAGGCCCGGGCAAATCTGGGGATCACCCGCGCCGACCGGCTGCCCGCTGTCAATCTCAGCCTGGAAGCCGAACGGACACGAAAAACCCGGGCCGCCACCCTGCCAGGGATGAACCGCACAACAGACAACTATACGGTTTCTCTGCCCGCCGCCTTTGAACTGGATCTCTGGGGCCGCCTGGCCCGGGCCGAAGAAGCCGCCCGGGCAAAACTCCTGGCCACGGAAACCGCCAGAGATACGGTCATGAACACGGTTATTGCGGAGAGCGTCTCCCTTTACCTGCAACATGAAGCCGCAAAACAGCGGCTGCAAGTGGCCCGCCAGCGGCTGCAAAACCGGGCAAAATTCCAGAAACTTATCCAGTCCCGCTATACAGAGGGCCTGATCACCTCGGATGGCCTTCATCAGGCACGGATCGCCGTCAACCAGGCAGAAGCCGCCGTACTTGCCGTGAAAAGAGATATCGCCGGCATCCAGCAGCAACTCTGCGTGCTTGCGGGGGAATACCCCAAAACAGATTTGTCCGATATGGCCATGACCGATAATGCGGTTAATGACGGCAACCTCTTTTCCCGGCTGGAGCCGGTCCAGGCCGGTTTGCCGTCGGATCTGCTGCGCCGCCGGCCTGATATCCGTTCCGCCGAGGCCAGCCTGCAGGCCCTGAATGCCACTGTTGGCGCTGCAAAGGCGGCCCGGTTTCCCCGGATATCCCTTACCGGTGCGTTCGGGTATGCAAACAGCGAATTGGACGACCTGCTCACCCCGGAAAGTGAATTCTGGAATATTGCCGCCGGCATCACGCGGCCGCTCTTTGATGCGGGACGGCTGAAGGCCGCGCACCAGGCTGCTAATGCCCGATATGAACAGGGCGTTCAGTCATATGCCCAGACCGTCCTGAAAGCATTTGCGGAGGTGGAAAACGGCCTTTTCAACCGGGAGAACTATCTCGAAACCCGGAACCGACAGGTCAACACCCTGGAAGCGGCACGGGCGACCTATGAAAACGCAACCCACCGGTACAATGGTGGCATCTCCTCCCTGACCGACGTCTTATCAACAGAACAGTCCTATCTTGACGCCAGGGAAAACCTTATTCTGACGGAACTGGCGCTTGTAACCAATCGTGTATCGCTGGAAAGAGCACTGGGCGGTGCTTTTTCTCCGCCAACGGCTACCGGAGATACCGCCGCTAACGGCACGTAACCAAAGGAGTGATGCAGCCATGCAGACCAGGCGAAAAACACTTTTCCATGCCGCATTGGCAGGCGGCTTTATTGTTGGCGGAATCGGGATTATGATGCTCCTGACCCTTCACAAACCGCCAGTTGAAAAAGAAAAACCCAAACCCCACATCCCTTTTGTCAAAACCATGATGGTGCAGGTGGGCCCAAGACCGGTGGTCATACCGGGAGAAGGTACTGTGACGTTCGCCCGCACCACCCGCATCGCCCCTCAGGTCGGCGGACGGGTTGTGGCGGTATCGGACCGGCTGGTCAATGGCGGCCGGTTTCAAAAAGGCGACGTTTTGTTCTCGATCGAGAAAACCGATTATGAACTGGCCGTCACCCTGGCCCGGGCCAGTGTAAAAAATGCGGAAAGCAACCTCATGGAAGCGGAAGAAATGGCTGCGGCCGCAAAACGGGAATGGCGGATCGAGCATGGGGCCGATACAGGCGATTCGCCTGCCCCGTCCCCGCTGGCCCTGAAAGAGCCCCAGCGAATCGCCGCCCGGGCAGCCCTTTCCGCGCAGCATGCCAACCTGGAAAAAGCCGTTCTCAACCTTCAACGGACCGATGTGAGCGCCCCTTACGATTGTGTCGTGATTGAAGAAAATATCGACATCGGCCAGGTCGTGGCGCCCAATCAGGTCGTGGCAAGCGTCGGGGGCATTGACGCAGTGGAAATTGTTGTCCCCCTTGAAAAGCAAAAGCTGGCCTGGTTTGATATTCCCGGCGTAACCACATCCGGCCTCACCGGCGCTGATGCCAGGGCCTATGCCGACATGGCCGGCCAAACGTTGAAACGGACCGGCCGTATAACCCGTGCGTTCGGCAGGATCGATGAGCGCACGCGCATGGCCCGGGTGGTCGTCCGGATTACGGAACCTTATGATACGTTCCCGCCCTTTTACGCAGGGCTGTTTGCCGGCGTTGAAATTATCGGCCACACCCTGCCGGAAGCGGTGTATATCCCCCGGCCCGCCCTTCATGACGGCGATACGGTCTGGCTGGTGGATGCCGACAATCAATTGGTTTTCCGGCACGTAACCGTGGCGGCGACCGATCCGAAAACCGACCGGGCATTGATTGTCAAAGGCCTTGAAGACGGCGACCAGGTGGTGATTTCCATTCTTCCCACCGCCACGCAGGGAATGAGAGTCAATCCTCATGTGGAAACCCCGGTGGCCGGTGATGCGTCGGTACCGCCGGGCCACCGGGCATTGACCGCTGACAACGACACCGAATCAACAACCAAAACCCGGTCAGCGCCTGCCACGCCTTCCCTGCCGCCGTTCCTGACGGAAAATAAAAACGGGGGTTGGGCAATAAAAGGTCTTTACTTTGCCCCATACAGTATAAATCTGACAACAAAAGACCGGGACATACTGGATGGCGTGGCGCTATTTCTGCAAGAGCTGCCGGACAAGAAAATTGAAGTCCGCGGTCATACGGACAACTCCGGTGACGCGCGGCAAAACCGAAAACTGTCCGGGCAACGGGCCGATGCAGTTCGGCAATACTTGATTTCAAAAGGGATCTCGGCAGAGCGATTGTCAGCCGTCGGATACGGGGATAAGATGCCGGTGGCTGCAAATGACACGGCTCATGGCCGGGCTGCCAACAGACGGGTTACCCTTCATCCGCAGGATACCGGCACCGCAAACAACAAAGACCGAGTCGCTGCGATTGCAGATCGGATAAAGGCCGCCAACAATCCCGGGGAGGCCGACGAATGAAACAGATGATCGCCTGGTTTGCGGACAATCATGTCGCGGCCAACCTGATGATGCTTTTCCTGCTGCTTGCCGGCATCGTGACCGCCGTCACCATGAAGGTGGAGGTGTTTCCGGAAACCGCCCCCGACTGGATCACGATCACCGTGGTCTATCCCGGTGCATCCCCTTCGGACGTGGAAGAGGCGGTGGTTGAACGGATCGAGGAGAACATTGCCGGACTTTCCGGCATCAAACGCATTGATGCCACCGCACGGGAAGGCTTCGGCACCGTGGTGGTGGAGGTCCTCAAGGGATGGGACATGGCCAAGCTGCTTGACGATATCAAGGCAGAGGTCGATCGCATCACCACCTTTCCCGAAGAAGCAGAGAAACCCATTGTCAAGCAGGTGGTCCGGCAGCACAGCGTTATCAGCGTTGCCGTTTTCGGGGATGTACCCGAAGCGGTCCTCAAACACACCGCCCAGCGGCTTAAGGACGACATTACCAACCAGCCCGGTATCACACAGGCAGACGTTACCGGCGTCCGGGATGAGGAGATTCACGTGACCATCTCCGAAGAAACCCTTCGCCGGTATCACCTCACGCTGGGCCAGGTGGCGCAGATCATCAGCCGGGAAAGCCTGGATCTGCCTGCCGGCAACATCAAGACATCGGCGGGTGAAATTCTCATCCGCGCCAAAGGCCTTCGCGAATATGCAAAAGAATATGCCGGCATCGCAGTCATTACCGACACCGACGGCAGCACCGTGACACTGGACCAGATTGCAGAGATTCGGGAAGGGTTCGAGGATCAGAATCTCATCACCCGGTTTTCCGGCAAACCGGCCGCCATCATACAGGTGTCCAGGATCGGCAACCAGAACGCCATTGATGTGGCAGCGGCTGTGCGCCGCTTTGTGAATGAACGAAAGAACGATCTTCCCCCGGGTGTCGCCATCCAGACATTTTATGACCTTTCCAGCATCCTGAAAAGCCGCATCAGACTGCTGCTCAAAAACATGGCATACGGTCTCATTCTTGTCTCTCTGCTGCTGGGCCTTGTACTGAATGTCCGGCTGGCCTTCTGGGTAACGCTTGGCATCCCTATCTCGTTTGCCACGGGCCTGTGGCTGCTGCCCTACTTTGGCATTTCCATCAACATGATTTCCCTGTTCGCCTTTATCATGGTGCTGGGCATCGTGGTGGATGACGCCATTATTATCGGCGAAAATATTTTTGCCAAACAGGAACAGGGGTTGTCCGCCATTGAAGCCGCCCGGCAGGGGGCCACGGAAATGGCCAGGCCGGTGATATTTGCAGTCCTGACAACCATGGCGGCTTTTTATCCCCTGCTGCTGGGATCAGGCGTGATGGGTAAAATCATGTACAACATTCCCATCGTGATTATCCTTGTGCTGGCCGGATCGTTGCTGGAATCGCTGCTGATTCTTCCGTCGCATCTATTGCACGCCGGCGTGAGCAAGCGCCGGCGTCAGCATTCGGGGAGAAATTCCGGCAACGGCCCGGGCAACTGGCTGAAGCGCTTCATTGAAGGGCCATATAGAAGAACCGTGGATTTTTGCATCACCTGGCGCTACATAACCCTGGCCGCGAGTATCATGCTGCTGCTGGCGACACTCGGCCTGATGAAAGGGGGGTGGATCGGGTTCACCTTTATGCCCGATATCGAGGGAGACCGTCTCTCCTGCACATTGACCATGCCGCCGGACACGCCGTTTGAAGAAACCGTCATCATCACAAAGGCCATTGAAGCCGCTGCCATGGAGGTCGTCCGAAAAACGGACAAAGACCGGCCGGATAACGCGCCGTCCATTATGGAATACAGCGTCACCACCATTGGCATGCACCGGGGCGGTCACACTCCCATGAGTGGCGGCAACAGCCTGGCGGAGAATCTGGCCCAGGTGGACCTCTTTCTTCTGGACAGCGATAAACGGGATGTGAGCGCTCAGAAACTGGAACGGCTATGGCGGGAAAAGACCGGACCGGTTCCTCAGGCGGACTCGCTGATATTTGAAAGCAAATTGTTTTCTGCCGGCAACCCCATTGAAGTTCACCTCTCCATGGACGACCATGATCAACTGGAAGCCGCCGCCGATGAAATGAAAGCCAGGCTCACGGAATACAACGGGGTCTTTGACGTAAGGGACAGTTTCATCCCCGGCAAACAGGAAATCCGGTTTGCCCTCAAGCCCACCGCCCGGTCCCTGGGCGTTACCTTGAACGATCTGGCCATGCAGGCAAGACATGCCTTTTACGGCGCCGAAGCCCTTCGCATGCAACGGGGCACCAACGAGGTCAAGGTAATGGTTAAATATCCGCAAAGCGACCGGACCTCCATGGCGGATGTACACAATATGCGCATCCGGCTTGCCAGCGGCGCCGCCATTCCTCTTCGGGAAGTGGCGGATATCACCATTCAGCGGGGCTATTCATCCATTGAGCACGCTCAGCGGCGACGGATTATCAAGGTTATGGCAAATGTGGACCAGTCCGTCACCAACGCCACAGAGGTCCGTCAACACCTGACCGGCGAATACCTCAAGACACTGCAACAGAAATATGCAGGTCTCCGTTATACGATCGAGGGGGAAGGCAAAGAGCAGCAACAATCCCTGGAAGACGTGATGAAGGGATTTATTATCGCGGCCTTTGTCATTTACGCCCTGCTGGCTGTGCCGTTCAAGTCCTTCTCCCAACCCCTGGTGGTCATGTGCGTCATTCCCTTCGGCGCTATCGGTGCCCTGGCCGGCCATCTGCTGATGGGCTACAAGCTCTGCATTCTCAGCCTTTTCGGAATTGTGGGGCTGGCCGGTGTTGTGGTAAACGATTCCCTGGTGTTTATTCACACGGTCAACGACATGCGCAGTGAAGGGAAAAACAGCCATGACGCGCTTGTGGAAACCGGGACGATAAGATTCAGGCCGATTATTCTGACCTCTCTGACGACATTTGCCGGACTTGCACCCATGATCATGGAGCGAAGCCTTCAGGCGCGGTTTCTCATTCCCATGGCCATCAGCCTGGGTTTCGGTATCCTGTTTGCCACGGTGATCACACTGCTGATCATACCTTCGGCTTACATGGT
Organism: Thermodesulfobacteriota bacterium; assembly: GCA_034189905.1. Taxonomy (GTDB): domain Bacteria; phylum Desulfobacterota; class Desulfobacteria; order Desulfobacterales; family Desulfosudaceae; genus JAXHTY01. The sequence goes on along the minus strand of JAXHTY010000003.1, from coordinate 185,025 downwards.
GCTGGAAGATGTCCTGGCTGCGACCCGCCGGTTAAAAGAAATCCTAATAAAAGACAGCCCCGCCGATGCCTGATCTTCCTGCTATCTATAAAGGGTTCTACCCTTTTCAGCTGGCCTGTCCTTCTTTTATATACCCGGCCGGCTATACGGAAAATGTCGATAAGCTCGGTAGGGTAGTGGACGAAATTGAACTGCTGTTTTTTGAAAGTTCGCCTGGCGCCCTGCCGGATGCCGATGAAATCAATACGCTCAAGTCCCTTGCCGGCAACCATGATATCACCTATAACGTCCACCTGCCCACCGACGTCATGATCGGCCATCCGGACCCGGCGGAACAGAAAAAAGCCATTGACGCCGTGGCAGCGACAATCCATCTTGCCCTGCCCCTTGCACCCTCATCATTCACCCTTCATCTCCCCTTTACCGAACAAGACCGGGGGCCGATAGGGATACGGGAGTGGCAGACACGGGTGAAACAAGGCGTTTCGGACCTTCTTTCGGCAACATCGCTGCCCCCCCGGGCCATTGCCATAGAGACCCTGCATTATCCATTTGCCTGCCTGGGCGATATCATTACGGCATTTGATCTCTCCGTCTGCCTGGATACCGGCCATCTGATGGCTTGCGGGGAAGCCTGTTCGCCGCTCTTTAACCGGTTTCAGGAGCGAATCACTATTTGCCATCTGCACGGTCTGTCAAAAGACCGGGACCATATTGCCCTATCCAACCTCACCCGGGTACAGGCCGAAGACCTCAAGCACCTGCTTCCCCATATTCACACCACTGTGTCTCTGGAAGTTTTTTCGGTTGCCGACCTTGCCGCATCGCTGGACTATTTACACCATTTATGCCATACTTATAAGGATATCAAATAAGTCAGGTACGCAAAACATCCGATGTGCGTAGCATCCATTTTTCCAACGACACAAAGATGACGATAACCACATGAGACCATCCGGTAAAACCCTGTTTTCTGCAATTGTTCTGTTCGCCATGGCTGTTGCCCTGCCCATGTGCTATCACCTGTTTATTGGCTCCCCCCGCTCCCTCGACGCAATCCGGGACCGCGGGGTGCTGACGATGCTTACCTCCAATAATGCCAATTGCTATTATATTTACAAAGACACCCCCATGGGGTTTGAATATGAACTGGCCCGGGCATTCGCCCGCTCTCTGGGCGTGGACCTGGAAGTAAAAACCCCCGGATGGAACAACCTGATACCATATGTTCAGGCCGGTCGCGGCGATTTTATTGCCGCCGGTATGACCGATACCCGGGAACGCGAGGCACTGGTGGATTTTTCACACGGCTATATGAGGGTCCAGCAACAGGTCATCGTCCATAAGAACAATTATCGCATCGACACCACGGATGACCTGAACGGCACAACGATCCATGTCAGGAAAGGAACCACTTATCAACAACGACTCGAAGAACTGAACGCCGCGGGAATGAACATCACCATCGAACTGCATGAGAATGTGCCAACCGAGGAGTTCATTGAAATGGTTTCCAACAAAACCATCGAAATCACCATTGCCGACTCCAATATCGCCCTCTTAAACCGGCGTTATTATCCGGATATCAGAATCGCCTTTCCTGTTGAGGAGGAACAGCAACTTGCTTGGGCGGTGGCCGACGGGGACCGGGCTCTACGGGCCGCCATCAACGACTTTTTTGAAACCATCAAGCAAACCGGTCAATTTGCCAAAATTTACGACCGGTATTATTCGCGGGTGGAGTTTTTTGACTATTTTGACCTGAAAAAATTCCATGAACGGATTGAGACCCGCCTGCCCCGCTACAAACCCATTATCCAGAGTGCCGCCGCAAAATATGGATTTGACTGGGAGATGATCGCCGCGGTAATCTATCAGGAATCCCATTTCAATCCCTATGCCAAAAGTTATACCGGCGTCAGAGGCTTGATGCAGCTCACCCAGACCACGGCCCAGGAAATGGGGGTTTCCAATCGCCTCGACCCGGCCCAGAGTGTCCGGGGCGGGGTCCGGTATCTGGCAAAAATGGCCCGCCGGTTTGACGACATTAACGATCCCCGGACACGGCTTCTGTTTGCACTGGCCAGTTATAATATCGGCTACGGCCATGTTCGGGACGCACAGAAAATCGCAGCGCAGAAGGGACTGGACCCGACCCGGTGGCGCGACTTAAAGGAGGCCTTGCCCCTGCTCAGGAATCGCCAGTATTACAAAAAAACCCGCTATGGCTATGCACGGGGCACGGAACCGGTCCGGTATGTGGAACAGATCTTAATGTACTATGATATTCTCAAACAGAAATCAATGGCCGGATGCTTTTGCATGCGGTGTGACGTGACACAAACCCGGATAGGACTTTCTGCAGATGACAGGATAAACTTTCCAGAACCGGTTCACAGGCAGCGCGTTGATACATCCCCAGGAATGCCGTCTGAGTGGACATAATGAGAAAAGCAGCAAAAAACAGCGATTGGACGTTTTACAGAGTCATCAAATTCCCGGATTAAATCCATGAACCTGTATATCCACCCTTATATTATCATCATGATGGTCCCTACCTTCATGACAGCGGCCCTTGCCGTGGTTGCATGGCAGCGCCGTTCCATCCACCCGGCCATCCGGTCTCTTTCGGTGCTGATGCTGGCAATTGCCGGCTGGTGTTTTTCTTATGCAATGGGGCTTGCCTCGACCTCACTGGCAACCCGGTTCTTCTGGCTCAAAATAATGGCCATCTGTGTCCCCCTGGTTCCGGTTGCCCTATTCATCTTTATTATGCGCTACACCGGCCGCTGGAAAGAGCCAAAAGCAGGACGCATCATTCTGCTGGGAGCATTTCCCATAGCCGCCGGCCTGCTGCTGGTTACCAGCCACACCACGATTATTCCGGGCACCCCGTCGATTGAGACCACCCACCAGGACGCCATTCTTCTGCTTCGTCACCTGGGATGGTTCTTCTGGCTGGTCTGGTTTTATATGCAACTCATGCTGGCCGGTTCGACATTCATGCTGCTGCGGATTGTTAAGCGCCAGCCCCGGTTGTTCCGGGGTGAAAGCATCCCCATCCTGATCGCCATTCTCGTGCCATGGAGCGGCCATATCAGCTATATGTGCTTTAACCACCTGATCCCTTACGATCCCACCCCCCTCCTTTTCACCGTCACTGTTATTGCCACTGCCATTGCCGTTTTCAACAACCGGTTTTTAAATATCCTGCCGGTGGCTTACAACACTGCAATTAAACACCTTAAAGATCCCGTGGTGATTCTGGATGAAAACAAATGGATCGTGGATATGAACCAGTCGGCCATGAAGCTGGCCGGTAAAAGACGGACCGAAATCATCGGCAGGGGCATTGGCCGCATCTTTCCGGAATGCGAACCCTTTCTGGTCAATCAGAAACCCGATGACATACCGGACAGAGTGGAAATCCGGATGCAGCAAAAACTGTTCGAACTTCAGATCTCGGCCTTTCAAAAAAAGAAAACGCGTCATGGCTTTATTCTCCACCTGCACGACATCACAGACCGGAAAACAACCGAAAGTGCGTTGCGGGCCAGCGAACAGCAATACCGCCACCTGGTTGAAAACATCAACGAGGCGATTTACCGGATGACACCGGACGGTTTTTTCACCTATGTTTCCCCTTCTATTGCTCAGCTGGCCGGCTATGATCCGGAAGATGTTATCGGCAGATCCTTTATCGAATTTGTGCCTCCGGAAGAACAGACCATCCTCTCTCAGAAGTTGGTCAGAATTCTTGAGGGCCACCAGGAATCTGCAGAATGCCGCGTCTATAAAAAAACAGGTGAAACCCACTGGATCTACACCTCGGCAAAGCCTTTCCAGCAGGGCGACACAATTGTCTACCTGCAGGGCGTGCTCACCGATATTCACGACAAAAAAATGGCGGAAATGGAAGCCGAAGAACTACAGAAAAAGCTGGCCCGGTCCCAGAAGATGGAAGCCCTTGGCCTGCTTGCCGGTGGCGTGGCCCATGACCTGAACAATATTCTGGCCGCTTCGGTCACCTATCCGGATCTGATCCTGATGGAGCTGCCGGATGACAGCCCGTTCATCAAACCCCTTCAGGCCATTCTTGAGTCTGGCCAACGGGCCGCTGCCATTGTGCAGGACCTGTTGACACTTGCCCGGCAGGGAGTGGCCGAATCACAGGTGATCGATCTCAATCAACAAGTTGTGTCCGCCTATCTCTCTTCATTTCAGATTGAGAACTTTAAGTCCCTTTATCCGCAAGTGACCATTGAAACCAGGCTGTCGACAGAGCTCAAGTTTATTGATGCCTCCGCGGCGCATCTCAAAAAGGTGCTTATGAACCTGGTTATCAATGGGGCCGAAGCTTTGTCCGAACAGGGAAACGGTATTATCACGGTTTCCACAATGAACCAATCCCTGCAAGTCCCATTAAAAGGGTATGAAATTATCCCGGCCGGCGACTATGCGGTGTTGCAGGTTGCAGACAACGGCTGCGGCATTGCCGAAGAAGACCTGGAACGTATTTTCGAACCCTTTTATACCCGGAAAGTTATGGGCAAGAGCGGCAGCGGCCTGGGCATGACGGTGGTGTGGGGAACGGTAAAGGATCATCACGGGTTTATCGATATTGACACCACCCTTAATAAAGGAACCGTTTTCAGACTTTACTTTCCCGTGACCCATAAGCAACAGGCGTCGGCAAAAGAACCACTGCCGGTTGAGGAATACATGGGAAACGGCGAAAGAATAATGGTGATCGATGACGCCGAACAACAGCGGGAGCTCATGGCCCGGATTCTTGAAAAACTCGGGTATACACCCATTACAGTAAACGGTGGCGAAGCCGCACTGGAGTGGTTGACGGAAAAAACGGAAAACTCAGTAGACTCGGAAAAACAGATGCCGGTTGATCTGCTTCTGCTCGACATGATAATGGACCCCGGCATGGACGGCCTGGACACTTACAAGGCCATCCGGAAACGATTCCCGCCGATTAAAACCATCATCATCAGCGGTTATGCGGAAAACGATCGAATCAGGGAAACCCTTGCAATGGGCGCTTCGTCATATATCAAAAAGCCCTTTACCCTGGAAGCATTCGGGGTGATGATCCGAAAAACGTTGAAGGCGTGATGATTATCGGATTAACCCGGCGGCCACCCCATGGCCCGCCCGGCCAGTACGTGCAGATGGATATGAAAAACCGACTGGCCGACTCCCTCCCCGTTGTTGATTACCAACCGGTAATCCGTCAGCCCCTGCTGCTCGCATACTTTTGCGGCCACGTCAAACATACCGCCGATTGTGTCGCTGTCCGACGGCGACATCTCCGCTACCTTCGCAATATGGCGTTTTGGGATGACCAGAAAATGGTTCGGCGCCTGGGGATTGATATCATTGAACACCACATAATTGTCGTCTTCATACAGCTTATCCGCAGGGATATCTCCACCAGCAATTTTACAAAAAAGGCAATCCGTCATTTCCGCCTCCATTAATAAGTATTGAGTGATGAGAACTGAGTGGTGAGAAACGAACGCCCTCACGACTCAAAGCTCACTCCTCACAACTCAAAAAAACCCCCCGCTGAAAAGGAAGAAGTTGGGTTTTGGGAATTTCAGCCGGGGGAAACCAAAGAAAACCGTAAAGGCCCTCCCCGCGTTTTTTATCCGTTTTATCACAGAACGGGGATTCCCGTCAAGACTGTGTGCTGCCTCTGCAGCACCAGCATCCGTGTTCAACGCCAATCCGACCTTCGACCGGATAGCGCAGAAATAAAGATTTTTCATTGCAGTATTGCTTCCAAAACGTTAATATGAGAGAATAATATAGTATTGCTGCATAAAACATTCACGCCCGGCAGATGATAGGGCGGTTCCGACACTGACAGATTCATACGACAAAGCGATAAACGGCCTTTAAAGGGGTGCAATGGATACCAGCGCAAGCCCGATCATACGCCTTTTCCATGTCTACAAGCGGTACGGCACACAAACGGCTCTGGCGGATATTACCTTTGATATCGCAGAAAATGAGTTTGTGTTCTTCACCGGTGCCAGTGGCGCCGGTAAAACAACACTGCTAAAACTCCTCTATCTGGGAGAGCCCATTTCAGAAGGCCAGATCCTGATCGACGGCATGAACCTCACACGCATTCCCAGAAAACGTATTCCTTTTCTGCGACGGATGTTCGGGGTAATATTTCAGGATTACAACCTGATCTCCACCAAAACCGTTTTTGAAAATATCGCCCTGGTGCTGGAGGTGGCCGGGCATAAACGAAGCCTTATCAATAAAAAGGTCGGCAGCGTGCTCAGGAATGTTGGCATGGAAGAACGGATGAATGCCTTTCCGCCAAGTCTCTCCGGCGGCGAGCAACAGAAAATCACCATTGCAAGAGCGCTTGCCGGGGACCCGAAGATAATTCTGGCGGATGAGCCGACCGGCAGCCTTGATGACGAATCTGCCGAAGACGTCATGAACCTTCTTCGCGAATCGCACAACAACGGCACAACCGTGATTATCGCAACCCATGACAAGGAACTGATCCGCAGCACCACGGCACGAGAGATACGGCTCCACCACGGCCTGTTACAACTGGATACAGGGATAGCGGAATGAAACCTTTCTTTTTCAAACGCGCCATACAGGATATCCGGAGCAATGTGTTTCTGCATGTGATCACGCTCATTACCATTACCCTGTCCGTGCTGATTGTCAGCACGTTTTCCCTTTTTCTTTCCAATGCCAATAAAATCATGCAAACATGGGAAAAAGGTATCCGGATCATTGTTTATATTGAGGACGGGGTTCCGAAAGCGGAGATAGACACTCTGCAACAGGAAATCAGCCGCATGGGCGGGGTGGCGGATGTGCAATATATTTCCAGGGACAAAGCGCTGGAGCAGCTTGAAAAGAAAATGAAGGCGCAGAACTCCCTCCTGGAAAACCTGCGGGAGAACCCGCTTCCGGACGCACTGGAGGTCTGGGTTGCACCGGATAAGAAAAAATGGGATGAGATCGAAATGCTGGCCATTCACATCGAGTCAAGCCATCTGGTTGCCGACGTGGAATACGGACAGAACTGGCTGAAAAAATTCACGGGCATTCTGAATCTGTTTCGTTTTACCGGCATCCTGATGAGCGTTGTTTTTTTTATGGCGGCTGTTTTTATTGTGGCCAATACCATTCGCCTGTTATTCTACTCCCGCCACGAAGAATTTAAAATCATGCAACTGGTCGGCGCGACGGACAACTTTATAAAAGCCCCCTTTTACATCGAGGGGTTGCTGCAAGGGGCGGCCGGCGGCATTCTGGGCCTGTTTATTCTTTACCTTGCTTTTCTTGTGATGCTGTCCAGTATTGACTTCAGCTTTACTTCCTATTTTTTTAAATTTTCGTTTATTCCCGGATTAACCTGTATTGCCATTATAATTAGCAGCATGATTGCCGGGTGGCTCGGATGTTATATTTCTCTAAAACAGTTCTTAAACAACTAGCGGTCTGTCTTCTTCCGGTAATGCTGGTACTGACGACCACCATACCTTCCGCGTGGAGCGATGTACCCGGACGCGGTACAATACAGGCGGCCTGGCTGAATGTACGCAGTAAACCAAACCGGAATGCCGCACTGGTGACTTCTTTAAAACGGGGGACCACGGTTAAAATCCTTGAAGACCTGGGGCCATGGCTCAAAATTCAGCATAACCAAACCACCGGCTACATCCGCAACCGCAATCGCTATGTTCATGTGGATGAGCCCCCCCGATCCGGAAAAATCGCCGAACTGAAGGAAAAAGCCAGAGAAATCGACCAAAAGATCAAACGCCATAAAACCGACCTTGAGGCGTATGTGAAGAAAGAAGCCCAGCTGATCGAAGGCCTCAACCAGATCGACATTGCCATGCATAAAGCCAGACAGCAGGTAGACGCCCTCAGCGAAAAAATGGACGCGGTAAATCAGGCCATTGACGAGAACAGGGAAGCGGCCCGAATTCTGGAGCAGCGAATCCGGGAAAACAAACAATACGCCTCTAAACGGCTTGTTGCACTTTACAAGCTTCATATGCTGGGCAAAATGAATGTGCTGGGATCGGCCGACTCAATGTACGAATTCCTGAAAACCCGGCGGGACATCCAGTTCATCTACAGTCATGACATGGAAATGCTGGAGAATTATCTGGAGGACAAGGACCGGCTGTCCAAACTGACCCGGCGACTGAATCAGGAAAAAGAAGAAAAACTGGCGCTTGAAAAAAAACTGACCCATCAGATCAGCATCCTGGAAACGGAAAAGGCCAAGCGGGAACGTTTTCTGACAGATATCCGCCAGAAAGAGTCGCTTCGAAAAGCCGCGCTGGAAGACCTGAAGCAGGCGGCCAGGGCGCTCGACCAGACCATTGCCTCCCTGCATGTGGAGCCCGGTGACAACATGCAACATTTGCACGGTGACTTTTCCGCGCAAAGAGGGTTGCTCAAAATGCCGGTGGAAGGTAAAATAATCACCCGTTTCGGTAAATACAAAAACGACCGCTTGAATATTGTCAACTTCCGTAGCGGCATCAATATAGCGGCCGAACGCGGCGAACCGGTCAGGGCTGTTTATCGCGGCCAGGTCCTTTACGCGACCTGGTTCAAGGGATACGGCAACATGATCATCATAGACCATGGGAACAGTTACTATACCGTATATGCCCATGCGCAGGAGCTTTTCAAAAAGAAAGGCGACTATGTCGAGACCTATGAAGTGATTGCAACGGTTGGCGATACCGCATCCCTTACCGGCACATCGCTCTATTTTGAAGTGCGCCACAAGGGAACGCCAGTCAATCCGGTCGCATGGCTGAACACGGGATAACAGAAGCCGCTTGAGACAGGGCACAAAACACTTTAGAAACCCACAAGAATAACCGCAAAGGACGGACAGATATGGGTAAACATACGACACGATGGATAAAAATCGGGACAGCGCTGATCATCATTTCTTTCATTCTGACGATTGGTGCGGGGTTCTACGGCAACATTTCGGCAAACAACGACAGTACCTATGAAGAACTGAAAATATTCTCTTCCGTCATCAAGCAACTGGAGGAAGATTATGTGGATCCGGTGGACACTAAAGAACTCATCGGTGCCGCCATTGAAGGCATGGTGGAAAGTCTGGATCCCCATTCCCAGTATCTTCCGCCGGATGCGTACAAAGAATTACAGACAGACACCCGGGGGGAATTTGAAGGTATCGGCATTGTCATCACCATGCCCAAGGGTGTGCTTACGGTGATATCCCCCATCGAGGGGACCCCTGCTTATGAGGCCGGTATCACTACCGGGGATATCATCACCAAAATCGACGGTAAGGCAACCGCAGACCTGGAACTGTGGGAGGCGGTCAAGTTGATGCGGGGAGAAAAAGGGACCACCGTAACCATCTCTGTCCGACGGGAAGGCGTCCAGGAAGAGATGACGTTTGATCTGGTTCGGGATGTAATTCCCATTATCAGTGTCAAATCCATCATCATCCAACCCGGGTACGGCTATGTCTGGGTTACCAATTTCCAGTCCAACACCACCGACGAATTGCGGGTCGCCCTGAAAGAGCTCAGAGAGGACAATGGCGGCCCTCTCAAGGGATTGATCCTCGACCTGCGGAACAACCCCGGCGGCCTGCTCGACCAGGCCATTGCCGTTTCTGACATGTTTCTGGAAGATGGTGTCATTCTCTCGGTCAAGGAACGGGAAAACGAAAAAATGTATGAAGCGCATGCAAACGGACAGGAACGATCCTACCCCATTGTCACCCTGATCAACAGCGGGAGTGCCAGCGCGTCGGAAATTGTGGCCGGTGCCCTTCAGGACCATCATCGGTCGCTCATTATCGGCACCACATCGTTTGGCAAGGGATCTGTTCAGACCGTGAAACCCCTGGGTAACGGGGCGGGCATAAAATATACGATTGCCCGTTATTACACGCCCAGCGGCCGTTCCATTCAAACCACCGGCATCACCCCGGACATCGTCGTAAAACACCAGATCCTCGAGGATGATGCCCCATCCGGTTTCAGCCACCTCAAGGAAAAAGACCTGAAAAACCACCTGGAAGCCAAGCCCAGGGACGCGGATGAAGAGACGCCGGATAAAATGACAGACCCGGACAAGGGCACCCCGGACGGAGAAGACAAAGAGGATGAAACGCTCCAGAATAACAAGTACGGTTCACTGAACCTGGAAGCGATGCTGAAAGATTCTCAGGTCCGCAGGGCGCTGGATGCCCTGATATCATACGAGATTTTCAGCGGCATCAACGGTAACTGATTAATGGCGAAAAAGAAGAAAACACCGGCCGGCAACAGGCAGGCAAAGCAACGAACCTTTGCCAGCCAGTTGTTGAGGGTTGCCGCCGGTGCCATTTTTCTGATGGCCGTTGCCGCCGGCATCATTCTGGTGGCGCTGATATTGCTGCCGAAAAACAATACGCCGGTACGTCCCCTGCACCCCATCGCTGACAAAACCCCCCGCCGGCCGGTTTTTGAAATCTATCCGGAAGAAGCCCCATCCCGGCCGGTGGCCAGGAAACCCTGCAAGTCAGTCCAGACGGGTGTAAAGCCAAGCGTGGCCATTATTATTGATGATGTGGGGTATGACAGGAGAATCGCCCGCCGGTTCCTTGATATAGGCATTCCCGTGACCCTGTCGGTGCTCCCCCACAGCCCCTTCAGCAAATCCATCGCCCAAACCGCACACGAAAAAAACATGGAAATCATGCTCCACCTGCCCATGGAGCCCCTTGAATATCCGAAGGTGAACCCCGGCCCCGGCGTGCTGCTGACTGCCATGTCCCCCGATGAATTGATCCGCCAGTTGGAGGCCGCCATTGCAGATGTCCCCCATGTAAAAGGGGTTAACAATCACATGGGGTCCAAAATGACCGCCATTTCGACCCAGATGTACCAGATATTTACAGTTTTGAAAAAACATGACCTGTTCTTCATCGACAGCCGGACATCCTCCGGCACCCTTTGCAAACCCTCTGCCCGTCTTCTGCGCGTACCGTTTTCCGAGCGTGATGTGTTTCTGGACAACTCCCTTTCTTCTGATTATATCGACCATCAGCTTGATATACTCGTGGATATTGCCTGCCAGAAGGGATCGGCGATCGGCATCGGTCATCCCCACTCGGCCACCTTGCGGGTCATCAAACAGAACCTGGGATGGATGCAACAGAAAGTTACCTTTGTCCCGGCATCTCACCTGGTTGAGCAAATCGGTTTATAGCGTCACGCGTCCATTGCCTGGAGCGACTTGGGGAATCCGAGCGTCGCGGCAGCTTTGTATTTACTGAAGACATAGGGCTCATAGACAGTGGGGTTGGCCTGATACTGGCTTATTGCCTGATCGACCGCCTGCCGCTTTTCACTGTTGATCCATTTATGCCAGTCATCCAGGGATGCCCATGTACTGATCACAATTACCCGGTTGGCATCTTCAGCACTTACCAGGGTTTCACCCGAGATGTACCCCTCCTGATGCATGGCATGAAAACGAATCTCTTTCAGGGCCTTGAAAAAGGTCTTGTTCTTTCCTTCAGCAACCGTTCTTTTGATAATCACCTTGACGATCATGTTCCCCTCCTTGTCACAGATGTTAATCATTTCTGTTGCCCGGAACCTGCCTTGCTATGATTCCTGCAACGGTTATTGGCAACATCGCATACCATATCAACAACGGTTTGAAATTATCTGCTGATCAAAAGTTCAGGCGATTGTATCTCTTGAAGGTCGGGACCCGTTCACCTGGGACACAACACAGGGGCAGGATGGATGGAAGAGATGTTTAATGAATAGCAAAATAAATCTTTTATGTCAATATTGTGAAATAACCGGGATCGGGATCGAAACGTTTCAATTCGATTCTAACCCCGATTTCAAGACCAATGCGGGGGATTTTTTTATAAAAAGAACGGGAAATCGACCATCACAAAGTCATCAACGGTTATACCTTGAAATAAGCAACCAGCGCCTTCAGGTCATCACTCACCTGCTGAAGCTTGTCCACGCTTTCTTTCACGGCCTCCCCTGAAAGCCCCGTTTCATCCACCCGTTGATACAGAGATGCGATATCCGACGCCACCTGCCGGGATACATTGGCCGACTCTTCCAGTCGCCGGGTAACATCCGCTACCCCGCCATCCGCCTCATTGATATTTCTGGCAATATCTTTTACCGTGGTATTCTGCTGTTCAAGGGATGCGGCGATATTGGTCACAATATCATCCACATCATTAATCACGTCGGTGATATTCTGAATGCTGCGGATGGTCTCGGCCCTGAATGCCGCCATGCCCTCAAGCTTGCCACGCACATTGCCAATGGCATCGGCGGTCCGGCCGGCAAGCTGCTTCACCTCATCGGCCACCACCGCAAACCCCTTGCCCGCCTCCCCGGCGCGGGCCGCTTCGATTGTGGCATTCAATGCAAGCAGGTTGGTCTGCTCCGCCACTTCATTAATGGTTTCGATGATCGTATTTGCCTCGGTGGCACTGTTTTCCAGATGCTGTATCTTTTCATGGGCAATATTTACCTGACGCGTTGCATCGCGGGAGATATCCCGTGCTTTTTCCGTACTCCGGGTAATTTCATTAATGGTCAGCGCCATCTCTTCGGCCGCTGCCGCCACCAGATTAATGTGCTGAGACGACTGTCCGGCGGATGATGACAGGGAAGCAATATTGGTATTCATCTCTTCCGAAGCCGCTGAAACGCTGGAGGACTGCTCCTTCATGGCCCGGGAACCCTGATGCAGCTGACCGGCGTTCTGGCTTAGCGCATCAGTCGTGTCCGTCAGGATATGTATATCCGATACAATGCGCGACACAATGGTATTGAGATGACTATAGGTCGCATTGATCGATTCTATCAGTTCATCCAGTTCATTTGTGCGCATACGCGCGGTAATCGTTCTGTTGGTCAGATCACCGGAGGCAATGGACTTGTTTGTTTCAATAATCGCATTCAGCGGATTCTTTACCTTGGAACGGATATACTGGAGAAGCCCTGCATAACTGGCCGCAAGTACCAGAAAAAAACCCATCAGCACCACTGCCAGTAGCACCGGTGACTGCCAGGGTATCGCGATATATACATATGTCAGCACAGATCCCAGAAATGCGCCAATAATAATGGCATTACCGATAAATGCAATGATGGACCGTTTAAACAACCACCTGGTAACGGTCAGAAAAAACGCCACCACCCCCGCCACAAATCCGATATAGATCCAGAGAAGGTTCATAGAATTGCTCCTTCAAACAATCTGTCATACCTTGATGCTGTTTTATCCGGCCCTGTCTGCAGCCATACAGACCCAGGCATCTTCCCGAACGATTTCAAGAATACGAAAGCCCTGTGTCTCAAGCACTGCCCTCACGGCATCCGCCTTTTCCTCAATAATACCGGAACTGATAAATACTGCATCTTCCGTCATAATATCGTTCAGGGCCGGTATAAGATCGATGATTACATTGGACAGAATATTGGCCACAACCACATTAAAACGCCCGTCCACATCACGCACAAGGTCGCCGGAAATGATGCGAAAATCCGCCTCGTCTACCTGGTTCAGCAACAGGTTCTCACGGGCCACCGTCACGGCCACAGGATCGTTATCCACCCCCCATACGCTTGCTGCACCGCATTTTTTTGCAGCGATCATCAGAATCCCCGAACCGGTCCCCACATCCAGTACCCTATGGCCTTTCCGGACGTATTTTTCAATCATTTCGAGGCACAAAGAAGTGGTGGGATGGGTGCCGGTGCCAAAGGCCATACCCGGATCAAGCTCAATAACAATATCATCCCGGGCCGGTTCATAAGATTGCCAGGAAGGCTTGATGATCAGGCGCGTCCCGATTCTGGTGATATGAAAATGATCTTTCCAGGCATTCGCCCAGTCCTCATCATCTACTTCGGAACACTTTATTTCACAGCTTACACCGCCCTGATCCGTCAGTTGATCGGCCTTTTTCTTGAGATAGGCCAACTTCTTCACCCCTGTGGGATCGCTGTAAAAATAGCCTTTCACACATCCGCGTATGACATCGTTTCGCGCCGGGAAGTCTTCCGTTATGACCCCGCCAAGCCCCAACGTATAGAACAAGTCACAAACAAGCTCCCGGGCCATCTCACCAAAGGCGGCATCGGTTGAATAATAGACCGCGGTTTCCATCCATTTCATAAGTTTCCCCGCCTGTTCCGCAACAATAGAAGTGATACCGAAGTTACGACAATGCCATAAAGAAAACAGGGTCTGCAACACAAACGTTACAAACCCTGAAAAACGTCACCGGTATAAAAAAAACACAACCATTTGCTGGCTTTATGCTGATGGTGGGCGCGACAAGACTTGAACTTGTGACCTCTGCCGTGTCGGGGCCATGCTTGAATTCATATAACCGACTGTTTTTAATTATTGTTCTTTTTCCAAGGTTTGTCATTTTGGGCATATTTTTGTATACCCAGAGGCCTTATGCCTGCTATTGTTTTTCGTCGCATAGCATTAGAGACATGTTGATAGGTTGTTGTCAAGGTTTTTGGTGATGATCCGACGATTTCCGACAACGCCTTGATATCTTCCCCGCGCTCCAAAGCCTCGGTAATGAACTTGTGCCGCATATCATACGGCCTGATCCGGCGAGTGATTTTTGCTCGTTTCAATGCCCCCCGCCAGGCGGTTTTTATCGACTGAACCGGTTTCCCGTGGTAGTGGATAATTGACTGGTCGGGAATTTCGCCGTCTTCTTTATACCAAATTTTCATCATTTGAAGGCATTCCGGATGCAACGGAACCTGCCTGTACGATATGCCCCCCTTTTCCGCCGATTTGATCAGGATCGTTTCAGGCTCCCAGTATACATCGTGCCACCTGAGTCGGAGCAGTTCGGTGTTTCCCGGTCTAAGTCCGGTATAATATGCAAGCATCACTGCCCGCACCAGGTGCGGACTGGCATTTTTGAGAATGGCCGCGGTTTCCTGTTTGTCTGGCGGAATGATGATGTCGTCGTCGGCTGCTGGTTTTCGATAGTCCCGAACCGGATTGATTGGAATCATAGCCGGTGATCTGTTTGCCGCAAATGACATGATGGCCTTGATAATTGTTAGTTCCCTGCGGATGGTCGATCGTTTAAGCCCGTCATTCAAACGTTTATCAACATATAAGTCCAAGTCTTTTGCTGTCAATCGAATGGCGGGCTTGTGACCGATGAACGGCAAAATATGACTTTCCAGGCGCAGCCTTGTTATGGCATAGCCCTTTTTGTTGCCGGTGCGTTTTGTTTGCATATAAGACATGGCGCATGTCGAAAATTTTGGGCCGTCGTCGCTGATGCTCGGAGGCCGTCGTTTTTTCAGATTCAGTTCCCTGTCCCGGGCCCTGGCGTCGGCCTCGGCAGTAGTGCCCCGTCCGAAATACTCTTTTTTCAGTTTTCCGTCTTTACGATAATAAGTAATCCATCGCCCATCTGGTAATTGCTTAACTGCCATGCTAATTTAATCCGATGTAAAAGCACGAATAAGCCAAAAATCCTAATATTATAATGGACAAAACACTAAAAATAACTGTTCTTATATTGTCCAATACAAAGATTGTTTTGCTTGTCGTTGTTTCACAAAAAGGACAAATATTTGCATCATCTGATATTTCTTGTGAACAATTGAAACATTTCATTTTTTCGGCATTTAATTGATTATTGGTGAAGTTTCATATCTATTTGTGGGTGATGCCCATTTTTAAGGAATTCTACAAATACATTTTGAGTAACATGATATGAATCAATAATTTCTGATTTTTGTGTTTTTTTATCAACCCGTAAAAGCTGAAAATGGACCTGGCCATTAATGAATTTTTTATTTTCGTCAATTTTATTTGGAACGCCTCTAAGGACCTTGCAATATTTGTCTATATATTTAAGTGCTTCATCCCATTTTTGGTATGCAAGGGGAGTATCATATATAATGTGGCCTTCAGAAAAACAATAGTATGGTCCTTGTGTATATATAAATTCAGAAATTCCGCCCTTTTTCCTTTCGGTCAATTTGATATCCAACTGATCTCTGAAAAAATCACCGACGGCAAATGCCCATCCCCTGGCAAAGCCATGTTCAAAATTGGCGATTAATTTTAAAGATCGTTGCGCTTTCATTTTTTTAAAAGCCTTTTTGAAGGCGAGGCGATTATAAGCCTGGATTGCATTGACAGACTAATCATCGCATGGTAGAGGAAACTGGATGATCTTTGCTTTATTCGTTGACTGTTTTTTTTGCTTTGACGCCCTGGTGTAGCCACGAAATAAATTCCCCCGCCTGTTTATATCGTTCCGGATCGTAGTGTTCTATTTCAACCAGCATGAAATTTATATTTTCAGCAGTTTTCTTGTCTTTAAATCGTTTTATAATTTGATCATGCGTCTGTGGCGGTTTTTTATGGAGAGGGCGTTCAGTGTCCGCTAAATCGCGCCCCATGTTAAGCAGATCAATATATGTGGTGCCCATAATTTGTGCCAATTTTTCCTTTCTTTCTTCGGAAAAGTTCCTTTCCCCCTTTAAAAAACTGTTAACATGCGGGGCGGTTTCATTTAAACGCCTGGCCAGTTCTTTTTGCGTCATGCCTATTTTCTTTAAATAGTGCTTTACTGCTTTTCTATAAAAATCGGATGCATTCATAAAATATACCCTACACATGGGAATTTTTTTTTGCAATTTCCATTTAAAGGTATTTTTTTCTCTTGACATTTCCATTTCAGGGGAATACCTTCTTTGAAAAGAGGATATTTTTATGAGATTGCCACATGGAATATTAATAGAACTTTCTAACATCACAGGAATAAACAAATCACGTTTATCTGATTACGTGGCCACCCGTGTGCGGCCCCGTCCCGATCGCGCCCGAGAGCTTGAGGTGGCTTGCAAAGCAGCTGGTTTTAACTGTTCGGCAGCAACATGGCTGCTTGATAGCAGTGATGAGATCAAAAACAGGCTCTGCACATGATTGATCACCCGATTAACAACAAATTTGTTGCCGCGCTGCAAGACCAGATACAAAAATACTGGCGCCGCCAAAAAGGGTCACTTGGAATAAAGGCGGGCGTTGATGGTTCCACAATTACCCGCATATTAAATAAAGAGACCCATCCCAAATACGATACCCAAATAGCAATCATTGAAGCCCTGAAAGCCTCGTATGTTAATGAACCGCCGCCCTTCGATACATACGAAGATTTTATTGATTATGGCGAACAGTGCCTTTCCGCAGCGGCCCCGAAAAAACAAGGCCTGTCAGCCGATCCCAACGAACTTTATTTAATTAAGCTGTCGTTGTCCGCCATCCGACAGCGGGTTAACGAGGAACTGGACGCACTTTTAGCCCAGCTTTCGCGATTATTGCCGGATGAACAGCCCGATCCGTGCGTTCCGACCAACTGGAAAGCGCGGCGAGCGTACTATCACAAGATGTTGAACCAATTGGATTCATAATAATTTTTTTATTCGGTAAAATCCATAATAATTTTAATGGAATTTTATCATGTTTACACGGGGGGGCCGTGAATTTTTTCAGAGGCTTGTTGGTTGCCGTTCCAATTGGTCTTGTTATGTGGGGCTTGATCATTTGGGGGCTCCTGTCCCTGTAGGCTCATTCATCAATAGGGGGAAATTATGACGCTGGACAAACAGAAAATCATCGATCAGGTCAAGATCATGGTCATGGCATATGACATGAAAATAATGGCCAATGACATCAACAAGGCGTATTCCAGCCTGTCCAATGAACTGGATGAACGGGACTGGGCAAAGCTCGGGTTCCGTGATGTGTTGTCCATGCTTGAACTGGTTCTCAATATCAATCCGAAATCCGATCAGGCGCAAGTGGCGGCCACGAATATCCTGGATATGATTGATCACGGGTTCAGCCGGGTGGCATACAGCCTTTCGGATCAGCCCGAATGTGAATTATTTGACACCATGCAATTGATCAGCCGCATCAGTAAGGAATTCAGTGAAAATGTGAAAGCCCTGGCAGAGGCCATTGAAACGGGGCAGTGGACAAAAGACGCAATCAAAAAATGCAAGTCTGAAAATCGGGACCTGATGCGTGTTTGCTTGCAGGTTGAGCATCACCTTAATTGTCTGATCAACGGAAGTAAGGCTGCCTCGCCCGGCACCGAGGCGAAAATATCGGGCTCATAACCTCCTACCCCGGCAGCCGGTGACGGGTTAAGTATCGACCGCATTCCCCACCCCTCCTCCCCCTTGCGGTTTGAGAACACCGGCTTTTTTTGGAGGAACACAATGAATTTTGAAGAATTCTGCGAGGAAATAAAAGGCGTACAGCTGAGATCATGGCAGAAAAAGGTCGCTAATGCGTTTTTAGCCGAAATGCATAAATATCAAGAGAGTGCCACAGGGAAATCGTTTTTGCTGCACCTGCTGACTGAGTTTGTGAATTCTTACGGCAATTTTTATCCATATCCATATTGCAGATGTAAGAATCCAGCGCGGGGTCGGTACCAGGAAAAATGTTCTAAGTGTGGCCAGTGGGTCTTATCTGAAAATAAATGTCCCACTTGTGGAAAAGGTAAGCGTTTTTTATTTACGAATTATTGTCCGTGGTGTTTTTCATTAAAACCTTCTGAAAAGTAACACATGGGTATAGCCCTTGAAAAACTCGGTGCGTCACAGTGCGCCGATATTGCCGCCGATCTGTTCACCGTTAAAAACACAAACGGTGATGAACAGGTCGGGCTCTGCCCGTTCCACGACGACAAAAACCCCTCTTTCTCATATAACAGCAAAAAAGACGTTTTCAATTGCCATGCCTGCAACGCATCCGGCGATCTGGTCAATTTATACGCCCACGTCCGGGGCTATTCCGAAGGTGACGGCTTTAAGGCTTTTTGTCGTGAATTTGATATAAAATTAGAAGGCGGTAGTTCAAACCGTCCGCCCGGCGCCCCCCCGCCCCCGAAATCCCGCAAAAAAAAAACAGACAATAACGATCCGGAGCCTCTGGACAAGGTTTTCTCTATGATGCCCCCTCTGACACCTGACTGGATCGCCTGGCTGAAACGCCATCGCGGATGGAGCAAGGAGGTCATCGAGCAGCTGGATATACGGCTGCAAACACATTATCAGGCAAAAGGCACCGGTGAAATAAAGAAGCTCAAAGGAAAGCCCAAGCGTCTGGCCATTCCGATCCGCGACACCGACGGCCATATCCGGAACATACGGCTATACAAGCCGGCAGATCGAAAAAAAGATGAATTAAAAATTATCTCATGGGGTAAGGGTTACGGCGCAACCCGGCTTTTTCCCCCGGCCCCCGATCCGGAATTATCGCCGGTGTTTCTCTGCGAAGGGGAAGCAGACACGATTTGTGCGCTGTCCCAGGGCTTAAACGCCATCACACAAACCAGCAAACCCAAAAAATGGGCGCGCGATCATGCTGAAATGTTCGAAAATCTGGACGTGATCATCGCCTATGATGCGGACCAGGCGGGTGAACACTATGCCATCGACTTTGCAACGCCGGCCCTGGCCAGGGTGGTCCGGTCCCTGAAGAAAATTGAATGGCCCGACGAAATGGGCCGCCAATCCGACGGCCTTTGGCCAGAGAAGGGCGGCCAGGACTTCACCGATTTTTTCATCAAACATCGAAAAACCATCGACGATTTCTGGCTGCTGGTGGACGCGGCGCCGGTTATTGATGTTCTGCCGCATGTTTCCGCCCAGGCCCGGGAGTTTTTTTCGCTGAACATGAATGACACCCTGGTCTTCCGGCCGCGCCTGCTGGCAGAAAAGGTTTTAACCAAATTCCAGGTTTTGCTGGATCCCGATTCCGGCCTGCTGTATCGCTGGAATGGCCGGTTTTGGCAATCTTTTCAGGAAGAGCATCTCAAGTCCCTGGGCATCAAGATGCTTGGTGACGAATCCCTGAAAAACAGGATCGAGGACGCCGTGTATCAGGTCAAAAACCTGTCCCCCCTGCCCGATGGCCGAAAGGTCAATGATCAAAAGGACCTTACATGCGTTAAGAACGGCATGCTGGACCTGCTGACATGGAAGATGTTTCCCCATAAAAAAGACTATTATGCCACCTTTGAGCTGAATGTCACGGTTGACCCCGAATCTGACAGAAAGTGCCGCCGGTGGCTGTCCTTTTTATCCCAAAATATCCAGACACCCGCTGTCATCATGCAGGTTCAGGAATTTTTTGGATATTGCCTGACCCGGGACTGCTTGTACGGCAAATCGCTTTTTCTGGTCGGCCCGGGCGCGGACGGCAAGTCTACTTTGATTAAGATATTGCGGGATATGGTCGGCCCGGATAACACGTCCAGTATCTCATTCAGCGAATTGGAAGATCAGTTTTTAAGAGCCAGCCTTTACCAAAAAGCAGTTAACTTCTCCACCGAGACGCAGTCCTTTTCCCTGGAATCCGAATACTTCAAAAAGATAGCCACCGGCGATCCCATCAACGCCGCCTTCAAACATAAAAACAGTTTTGAATTTATTCCGTTCTGTAAGCTGGTCTTTTCAGCAAACCGTCTGCCCAGGGTGTCGGATAACTCAGACGGCTTCTACCGACGGGTGTTGCCGGTGATGTTCAAACGGCAGTTTCTTGAAGACGACCCGGACACCGATCCCGCACTGTACTACAAGCTACAGGCCGAGTTGTCGGAAATATTTATCTGGTCTCTGGTGGGCTTGAAACGGCTCATTGACCAGGGCCGGTTTACAGACTGCGACGAAACCCGGGATGCGGTGATGGATTACCGCCGCCTTAATAACCCGGTCCTGTGCTTTATCGATGATATGTGTGTGTTGGGAGAAACCCACGAAGCAGACAAGAAAGCATTATATACAAGTTACAGGGAATATTGCCAGCAGAACGGCTATAAGCGGTTGTCAAACGCTAATTTTTTCAGGGAGCTATACGCTACCAAGGACAACCTTTATAATTCCCGTCCCCGGGATGGCAATGGCGGACGGTTGAACCTGGTCAGGGGGATTGATCTTCGCTTTGATGCGAATTCGGGCGAATAACGCGGGTGTGTCGCGTTGCTGTTTGCAGCCGCCCCCCCCTTGCCCCCAAAATAGTGTAACGGCCTTGGCCCTGGTCAGGGTGGTCAGGGCGTGGTCAGGGCAAAAAACACTCTGCCCTGACCGGGTTTTATCAAGCTGAATCAATAGCTTGCCGGGCAGTGGTCAGGGTGGTCAGGGCAGAGTGTAAAAACAATACGCATGCGCGCGTGTCTTGCTGGATTTAGTTTTGCACTTATAAAAAAGTACCCTGACCACCCTGACCAGACTAATAAAAACAAGCGGTTATGCCCTGACCAGCCGCCCTGACCAGCCCTGACCACCCTGACCGGTCAGTGAAAACAAGAGGTTAGATGGAGAAAGCGTTTGACAAGTACGCACAGCCGCCTGAGCAGTCAGTGAATGACCTCAAAAGACGGCTGATCAAGCTGGCTGATTGGATCAATGATCCCGCCGCCGCCCCGATTGAGGCCCGGCGGCGGCAAGTGAAGACAGCCCTTGATCTTATTCAAGAGATTGATAAACGGCTTGGGGACACAAATATATACAAATTCACCATCACCATCACCCCGGCCGATGGGTCCTTTCCGGCCGGTGAATAACACAGGGGTCGCTGCAACGCGATCACCCGGTACTTTTGAGAAAAAAAACGGGTGGAATTATGGAATTTGCCGAAAATACACATAAAAAGGAGTTAATAGCGATTTATGACGCTGTGGATGCTCCCGGATCATCTGGCGGGTTCAGTCCTGAATTTTTGGATGATGAAAGATGCCAGGAGTTTTTATTCACGATTTTGCATCGAAATGGTTCACGGTGTCCTGAATGTAACGGCAGGTTAAATGACAGAAAAACATCACGTTTTTGGCATGGGAAGACAGTGAAATGTAGTGGATGTGGAAAAATATTCACAGCTAAGACCGGAACTATTCTGGCGGGTAAATCATTAAATGCTAAGGATATTTTGTTGATGTTCTGGCTTATAAAAAGAAATTTTTCTGACATTGATATAGCTAAAATTATCAGCTGCCACAGGGAAACCGTGCGGTTATGGCGCCAGATGATTGGGAATGCATATGAATCGGAATCAACGAATTGAGGTTTATTTCAGGGCGATCGATGAGTGATGAGAAGCTGAAAAACATACCGGCTGTTGTTGATTACCTGGATTGTGAAGGATGGAAAATATCCAAGTCGGCCGCATATAAACACAAAAAGGAAGGTAAGCTTCGGCCTGGTTCGTCCGGTCAGTTTACTGTGAAGGCCGTAAATAAATATGCCGCCCAATGGCTGGAAAAAAAAGACGGATCAGCCGATGCGCTGGATGATTTACAGGAACAAAGGGCTACTGCAGAGCTTGAAAAACTACAGGCCCAGGCCAGGCACTGGGATATTAAAGCCAACATAGAGCAAGGTAAATATGTATCAAAAGAGGAATGGGACCGGGAGCTGGCTTCCCGGGCTAAAATTTTTCGATCAGATATTGAAAATTTCATCCGTCAACGGGCTTTTGATCTGATCAGCCTGGTTAACGGGGATGGCGCAAAGGCGCCTGAACTTGTGGATTATTATTTGAAACACGTTGAAATATGGATGAATCGATATACCCGGGATCAATCCTGGAAGGTGCCAAACAATAAATGAATACCGCCTTACAAACAGATGTGACAGCTCCTTATCTTGATGAAGTGAGCTTCACAACAGCAGAAAAGTGGATATTTAAAGCCAGCGATAATTTAACCGTTTCGCGTCATGCAGATCTGTATCGTGAAGTCACTCGTGGTCCCTGGCAGGGCCCGTGGGTGACCGATAATACGCCGTACACCAAGTTTCCGATGGATCTATTCACTCTTCCGTGGGTGCGTCGAATATATCTCTGCTGGGCGCCCCAGACCGGCAAAACACAGGTGGCGTTTAATTGCTTAAACTGGCTGATCGATCAGGATCCGGATACCGCTTTTTATGTAATGAGTTCCGAAACCACATTAAAACGTATTGTCCGCCGGCAGATAATCCCCATGTTTAAAACCCATCGCCGCGTTTCAAAGCTGTTATCCAGTCGTGCCGATGAAACATCAACTCAATACATATCGTTCAAAAACGGTATGGATTTGTTAATCGCCTGGGCGTCTTCCGTATCCATGCTCGCGTCGGAATCAGCCCGGTATATGTTTTTTGATGAAATTGACAAATATTATCCGCGGATCAATCTCAGTTTGGGTGAAGAACGAACAAACGCATACCCTTACACTAAAAAAATCCTCTACTACACGACCCCTGAAGACGAAGACGCACCGATTACCCAGTTAATCAGAAAGGAAGCGGATCTTTTATATATATACCACGCTGTTTGTCCCAGGTGCGACCACAGTCAACGGATGATTTTTGATAATATCCGTTTCCCAAAGGACGTAAGGGATCCCCGGAAGATAGAAGCAAAAAATCTGGCCCGGTATGTTTGTGAAAAATGCCAGGCAGAATGGGACGATTCCGCCAAGGGCCACGCCGTCCGCGTCGGTGATTGGGTGGCATACCATCACGACAACGAATGGCCGGATGGTAAAATATACCCCCTTGCCCCAGAAGATATTCCAGCGCGTCCGGAAAACATCGCGCTGCATCTGCCGTCCTGGTATTCACCGTTTGTTTTATTGGGAAACGTGGCCGGCGCCTACCTCCGCGGCCTGTCCAGTCCGGACAAACTGAAAATTTTCGTCACTCAACATAAAGCCACACCCTGGAAGCACACCGTCATCACAACCAGTGAAGAAAAAATTTTAAAAGCAAAGGTTAAAGAATTGTCGCCCCAGACCGTTCCGGAAGCCGCCATTGCCCTAACATGCGGCATCGACGTTCAAAAGCGCGGCTTCTGGTTCGTTGTGCGCGCCTGGGCCAGGGACTATACATCATGGCTGATCCATTACGGGTTTTTGTCCTACTGGTCAGAGATAGAAGACCTTATTTTTAATTCCGAATATCCAAAGGCGGACGGATCCGGGGCTCTTCGAATGTGGCGCGCCGGCCTGGACACCGGCGGCGGTAAGTACGAGGAAGAACAATCATCCGCCGAAGAGGTTTATTTCTGGATCATCAAAAACCGTATGCGCGGCGTGGCGATCTGGGGCACCAAAGGCGCGTCCCGCCCGCTGGCAAATAAAGTTTCAATCGGTAAAACCATTGAACGGTCCCCGTCCGGCAAGGCCCTTCCCGGCGGTATCCAGATCATCAGCCTGGATACAGACAAGCTCAAAGACATCTATCATTTCCGCACTGAAAAAGCCGCCGAAGACGAACCCGGGCCTATGGCTGCATATCAGCACAATGCCACCGGCAAGGACTATGCCCGCCAGATCATGGCGGAAGCCAAAAAACGCATCAAAAACCGCGTCACATACGTTCAGGAACATCGGGATAATCATTTACTGGATTGTGAGGTGATCGCCCACGCCCTGGCCGATCCTGAATGGCCCGGCGGCGGCGTTCATATGGTCTTGCCGCCTCAACCCGCGGCAAAAAAAGAGAAAAAACAGGAACCGGAAAACGAACAATCATCAAGCTGGCTGTCAGGCCGCGGATACACCCGGCCTGATTGGCTTAACAATAGGTGATGCATGGCAGAGAGCCAAAAAATACTGACCGGAAAAGATGAGATTTGCGCGTATGCAAAAATTGGAAAGAGTATTTTTCCGGATCTGATCGCAAAGGGGTTTCCGGCAGTGTACTGGGGCGGGAAGTGGCGGGCCTATACCGACAATATCGAAACCTTTATGAGAGCCGCGACCATGCCCACCGGTCCCCAGGAAGACAAGGACGAGGAATAAACTATGGATTATGAAGAGATGGAAGATCAGATTGAGGCCTTTGTGTGTCGCTGGCTGCCGGCTTTTGCAAAAGTAGTTTGTCTGTTTACAGGCGTCTACATAAATTGGCATCTGTGGCGGGCTTTGATTAATTAAGTTTGTTGCCGCCGTATAACATCGTATAGGGCGATGAAGAACGGCAGCACAATAACCCATGTTATGCCAAGGGAGATACAATGGCTGAGATAATAAAACGAAAATATGTTAATGGCGAACTCGTCGATGAATCGATAGAAGAAATCGATTGGGAGCCAAACGAGGCTGATTTAGACATCGTTCTTGTACGTTGTAAAGAGTGCGGAAACGAGTTTGATATGCCGTTTGACGCTCTGATGTATCTTAATGACGCCCACTCGCAGTGCGGACAATGCAGAAAAACAGGGACTTTTGAGGTTGTCGCGGACCCGTCACCAAATAAAAGACAGGCATAACCAGCAGGTTTCAGCGGACAAGCCGCTGAACCGCATCGTTAGATAGCACTGCTTTAAAAAAGGAGAAGAGCTGTGAATAAGCAGCAGATTGGATTTATTCAGGGCGTCGTCTGGGCGGCGGCATTTATAGCCCATGACCACAACGAACAATCATATGCAGTTGATATTTTAAAAGAGTCCGGGATTAGCAAAGAAGATGCCGCCGCGCATGCGGCTGAATATGATTTATCGAGGTTGAGAAAAGTCGCAATCCCAGACATGCCGAAGGGGAAAGAGTAAACAGCAGTGCCGATCTAACCATACATAGCTGCGGATCGCCCAGGCACACCGGCCCTGGAAACTGTACGGCCATAGTAGCCGGGCGTCCGCAAAATTTTAATGTTATGAGGCAACCAATGACAACACCATATGAAGATTTGAAAACATTCGCCGCCAAACGATGTTTGGATATTTATAATGATTTTGATGAAACCGAAATAATTAAGCAGTCTAAATCTATTGTTTTGGCATGGGAGGCCGGAAGAGATCTTGATGCTCATAACAAGGCAGTCGAGCTTGACGGGGCTACTCGGTGCCTTTTTTGCGAAACCGGTTATGTTCGACCAGGATATCATTGTGCAGTGCCGATGCGGAAATAATGGTGAAACATAACAACGGCATGTACCCCCGAAAGGAAATGACTCATGAAAAAAATAGGTATTATCGGTGCCCAGAGTACCGGAAAAACGGCAATGGCGGAACGGCTGATGTTGGAATATCGCCGAATGGACAATCCGCCTGTGGTGATGAAAATCAGCGAGATCGCGCGGGAATGCCCGTATCCGATGAACAGGGGTATGACCCTTCCGGGTCAACGGTGGATGGTGGGCCGCCAGCTCCGTGAAGAGATTTGGGGCCGGTCCGTGGATGTCATGATTTGCGATCGCACTGTCCTTGATCCGGTCGTGTATGCTATCTGGGCCGCAAACCACGCCGATGACGCGGCGCCCTGGGCGGCCTGGCTGAATTACATGCTCCCGTTTGCTATGGACTGGTGCCGGTCGTTTGACCTGTTGTTATGGTGCCGCCCGAACGGAAATCCGCCGTCTGTAGACGGTTTCAGGGACCCGGACCCGCAATGGCAAAAAGACATTGACGCCATTTTTCAATACATCCTGCAGGATTCCGGCCTGGCATACCGGCAGGTGGAAATGGTCACCGTGCCGGTTGTGGGGGTGGTATATGAATGGCCGGATTATCGAGATGTTTTTGAATTTGAACCGACAATCCTGAAGGCCTGTGGCATGGCGACAAAACAATTTTAAAAGGAGAAATTTTTATGGAACCAGCAATTGATTTACAAAACATTAAATTAACAGAAATCGCGCCCAATTCTTACAACCCGCGGAAAAATTTCGAGGGCGTAAAATTCGATGAACTTGTGGTCAGTATTGCAAAGGTCGGGGTCATCGAGCCGATTCTGGTCCGTCCCGTTGAATCCGGCAGTGTCCCTTGCACGGAATGTCAGCACAAAAAGGCCGTGGCAAATAAAGCCAAAGGGAAAAAATTGCCGGATGGCGTTCATGGTAAATGCACAAGAAAAGGCGGGTTTTGTGAAAAGCTGACCGCCGCTGCGCCCTTTGAGATTATCGCCGGCGAACGCCGCTGGCGGGCCACGAAAGTTGTTGCAGAGAACAACGGCGGCCAGGAAAATCACACCATCCCTGCCATTGTCAAGGAAGTGGATGAAGAAACCGCTTTTGAGCTGATGACCATTGAAAACCTGCAACGCGAAGATTTGACCGAACTGGAAGAGGCCCGCGGTTTCAAATCATGGATTGACCGCAAGGGCGCGGACAGAGTCGAGGAACTGGCGGAACGATGCGGCATTTCTGCCCGTTACATCCGCCGGCGGGTGGCTGTCATGGCGTTGCCGGATGAAGTTCTGAAAAGATGGAACAACGGTGAAATATATTACGGCCATCTGGAGCAGCTGCTTCGCGTCAAGGATGACCCGGAACTGTTTGAAGAGGTCCTGGATGACCTGGAATATGAGACCGTCGCAGAAACCAAAGGCCATATTGATTCGCTTGGCCGACAGCTCAAAGACGCCATTTTCGATATTGCCGCCTGCTCCGGTTGTACGCACAACAGCCAGGCGCAAATTGAGCTGTTTGACCTGGGCGCCGATGAAGGCGCAAAATGTCTGAACAAGGATTGTTATACTCAAAAGGTCCGCGATCATCTGACAGCCCACTGGCCGATTGACAAGAAACTGAAAAGCACGGGATTCCGTTTTCAATCGGAAATAAATCACACAGAAACCAATTTTCTTTCAAAAGTAAAAAAGGACTGCATTGGGTGCGAAACCCTGGTTTCAATCGTATTTGAAGACGGCACGGTAGCGCGGGAACATGTTTGTGTCGGTCCGAAAACGTGTTTTAAAAAAAACCATGAAACTTCGTCGGGTAAAAACGCCAACCCTGAAGACGAAAATTCAACTGTCGGCGGCAACAGCGGCGATTCGGGCCCTGGTACAGGCCACGGCGGTGATGATCCTGCCACCAGCGTTAAATGGCACGGCACATTTTTTCGAGAAGAATTCTATCAGCAGGTTTTGCCGGAAAAGTTCAACGCCCTTGATCCCGACGATCCCCGTGTAAAGCGTCTGGTCCTGTTCGCCTTTGTCAAAAAACATCATGGTATTCATCAATGGTTTGCAGAGCGTCACAAAATCAAAAAAGATGAAGACGACTATTCTTGTTATCTGTCCCGCGACGTTCTTTACAGGGCCGTGCGCGCGGTCCCAGCCGACGCCCTGGCCGCCGAAATTCAGGCCGCCGCCATCGCTGCTGCATTGGAGGCCGGTTTCGGCACCCTTTCCCGCCATTGCATGGCCGATCTTGCCGGCGTGGACCTGGAAACGGAATTTGTCATAACAAAGGCATACATTGAGAAAAAAACCATCCCAGAGCTGCTCCGACTGGGCGAAGCAGAGCTTGGCGGCAAGCCCCCGATATTCAAAACCGAGGAAGCCAGAAAGTTCATTGATTCCGTGATCGGTGAAAAAAGCGGCCGGTTTTCCAAGCTCAAAAAGTCCGAGCTGGTCCGCGTCTTTACCGAATCCGGCGTTGATCTGACAGGCCGCACCCCCGACGAAGTCCTGCGTGCGGACGAATACAACCCGTCCGGCAGCCTTTGCGGATAAACAAGAGAATAAACAATGAAAAGTCCCTGCCATGACTGCCGGCTGAAAGATCATGCCAAAAACGGGCCGGAATGTTTGAAGTGTGAGGCCCGGGTGGAGTATGTCGCATGGCTGGAAAATCCGGATCATGAATATCAGCCGGCTGCTGCGGCAGAGGATTTGAATGATTTTTCAAAGGCAGAACTGATTTCACATAAGGTCAGGATCGGCGCAAAGGAGGTAAAGCCGATGGAAACAAAAACATGTTCAAAATGTAAAATGGAAAAGCCGGTTTCAGATTTTTCAAAAAGCAGAAATCGGCCTGACGGTCTGGATATTCTTTGCCGGGAATGTAAATCAATCAAGCAAAAGAAATACAGGGAACGCCGTAAAAACAGAGACTCAGGCGGCGTACCGGATATACCACAAGTGCCGCCGGCCCCCATTCAGAATTTCGTCTCACAAGAAGCGCGGCTGGTTGTTCCTGTGGATTTCAGCGATTACCCGGATTTGTATGAAAGATTAAAAGACTATGCAAAGGGAGATTTTCGGCTGCCCGAACAGCAGATACTTTACATCCTGGAAAAGGAAATTCCGCTTTAACTCAAAACCCTGTCAACAGTTTTTTTGGTATCAAAATCGTCTTTTTTCGTCATTTCAGGTACCAAAATCGTCCGTTTACGATTTCGGCAAAAATCCCCATGTTAACCTGATTGCAAAATTACCTGTTACATCAGGGGGGTTTTATGGCCATCAAAACCACGTATGAGCAGATCATAGAGCTGGACGAAGCCATCACAAAGAGCCTGGCCGCCCTGGAGCTGGCCGGACCCGGCGGCGATCGTGCGGTAAGGAACCGGGTTGACGCTCTTTACAAGCAGCGAGACAAGCTGCTTACCCGTTACCAGAGAGAGCAGGGCGCCGGCGGCCCTTCCTTTAATGTTGGAATAATGCGGGGGCATGACTGATGCATGAAATCCGGACACATGAATCGTCAGTTGAATCATCAATGATGTATCAACGGGCCATGTCCTACCTTGCGTCCAGTCTTCCGATCGTCATGGCCGCTGCCGACAGGCTGCCGGTTCTGTACGATGCAAACAACCGTCCCATGCCGCCGGCGCGCTATCAATACGCAAAACAGGCCGCAAAAAACACCGGCTCTCTTCGCAACTGGCGGCCACGGCGATTACAGAGCGATCAGGTCCAGCGTCAACGCCAATCCATCAATGACCGCATTTCCGACCTGGTTGGCAGCGATTATCACGCCGCCGGCGTCGTCAATAAGTTCCCGGTCACCGTTGTCGGTGACGGCCTTACTCCATACCCATCCATCGATGAAGAGGTCCTGGACATCACCCCGGATCAGGCCCGTGCCATCGAAACCGCCCAGCGTCGGATTTACGCCCGGTGGTCACAAGGCGCGGATGTTGCCGGCAGGCGGTTCGGCGAGGTGCAGTTTACATGGGAACGCGGCCTGATTCAGTTCGGTGAATCCCTGTCCCTGGTCCTCATGAAACCAAGGCCCGGCCGCCGGTACCGGTTGTGTGTCCGGCTGGTTCATCCAGGCCGCCTCAAGACACCCATCGATAAGCGCAAAGAGGATATCTTCGATGGCGTTGAGGTCAACAAGGCCGGAATGCCCATTGCCGCCTGGATCAAGAAAATTGACAATGTCCGGTCCCTGGGTGACAAGGCAAAAAATTTTTACCGCATCGAAATAAAAAAGGGACACCGCTTCCAGGTCCTTCACGATTTTTACCGGGATGACCCCGAGCAGTTCCGCGGCACATCTCCCCTGGCGCCGCTGGTTAAGGGTTTTAAGGACCTGAATGATTTCCTTGATGCAGAGCTGGTGTCCAACGTGGTCACCGCTGCGTTTTCTCTTTTCATTGAGCTGCAGCAGGGTGTCAACCCAATTGATGTTGCAAACAACCAGTCCGCTTTTTACGACACGGCCTGGACCGGAACCAAAACCGAAAAGACCCGGTATCAGGTTCTTGACCCGGGCCTTGTCATGTACGGCAACCCGGGCGAAAAACCCCATGCAATATCCGGTAACCGGCCGGGCACCACTTTTGAACCGTTTGTCAGGGAGCTGAAAAAGGCCTTTGCCCACGCCCTGAATGTTCCATACCCCGTCCTTTTTCACGACGTGGACGGCGTCAGTCATGCCGGGTTCCGGTCAGCCATGTTGGAGGCCTGGCGCGTGTTTACGTATCGTCGGCAGCACATCGGCCGCGGTCCGTCCCAGACGCTGTATAACATGCTCATGGAAGAGGCCTTTTTAATGGGTGATCTGGATATTCCAGGCGGAGCGTCGTTTTTTTACGAAAATATGGACGCCCTGTGCGCCTGTGAATGGTACGGCGCCCCCAAGGGCGATATTGAGCCATACAAGGCCATCAAGTCTGATCTGCTGGCATACGAAGGCAATATCAAGACCAAGGAACGGATAATCCTGGAACATGGCAGCGGAACGCCCGCAGCCGTCACCCGGCAGATCGAAAAAGAAAAAAAAGACGAAGCCGACCGCGGGATATCCGCCGCCGGCTCACAAACCGGCAATGACAGCGAATTAAACAGCCAGGCCGAAGCCGTTGCAGCGGCTGTGGCTGATGAATTGGAGGCGCGAAATGGAGTTCTCTGATTTTGCAAAATTTTCAACCTGGGCCATCGACACCGGCGCGATGGAGGTTTTGTGTGCCGCCATTCGAAAGACCGTCACCCATGACCAGATTCAGGCCGCACAGATGGCCCTGTCATCGGCTGATACATACAAGCCCAACCTGACCGTCACCCGGGACGTTGCCGTCATCCCCCTGACCGGCACCATCACCCGCCGTACCACATTTCTGTCGTCCCTGTTTGGCGGCGCGTCCCTTTCCCGGTTCATGGCGGATCTTAACGCTGCCCTGGAAGACCGCCGCATTAAGGGCATTGTCTTGTATGTGGACAGTCCGGGCGGACCGGTGACTATGGTACCGGAAACAGCGGACGCTATCTTTCGGGCCCGCAGCGTCAAGCCCATTGTTTCCTATTCCCCCGGCGGCATCATGTCCGGCGCGTACTGGATCGGAGCGGCGGCCAGCCAGATCGTAATCAGCCCGGTGGCAAAGGCAGGTTCCATCGGCGTGCTGGCCATGCATGTAGATTATTCCAAAATGAACGAAATGGACGGGGTGGCTTACACCTATATCACAGCCGGCAAATACAAGGCCGAAGGCAATCCCGACGAACCCCTGTCAGACCCGGCCCGCCGCCGCATCGAACGTAACCTGAACGAAACATATGGCGTCTTTCTATCCGCTGTTGGCCGGTTTCGCAGCCTGCCGGAAGACGATGTCCGTCAGATGGCCGAAGGCCTTCAGTTTGTCGGCCAGCGTGCCGTGGATAACAACATGGTGGACCGGCTGGGCACTCTGGATGATGCCATTGATTTGGCCGGCAGCGGTGATGCCGCTGCTTTTTATAAATCACAAGAAGAAAAGGAGACAGCAATGTCACAGAACGAAATCAAGACGGTTGAGCAGCTTTCCGCCACGTATCCGGATCTGTGCCGTCAGGTGGCTGAAACAGCCGCTGCCGGCGTGGACATGGAAACCCCGCGCACCGAAGCCGTTCTTACCGAAACAGATCGTATTCTGGCCCTGGCAAAAGTTCATTTCGGCGATGAAGCAACGGAAAAGTTCGAAGGCATCGTCCGGGGCGGTATTTCCGCAGACCAGTACAAGGCAATGGCCGATGCCCTGGCCGCGCCCGAAACCGCCGGCGAAGACCCGGACGGTGATTTTAAGCAAAAAGTCCTGGACGGCATTAATAATGCCGGCGCTACGGATGTTGGTGCGGGCAATGCCGGTGGAAAAGACACCGATGATTTCATGGCAATGGTCAAGTCCATCAAGGACGAAGAGCAATGCACCCTGTCCGTTGCCATGTCAAGAGCGGCCAAAAAACACCCGGACCTGCACAAGGCGTATATCGAAAAGGCAAACCAAACCGCCTGATGCGGCGGTTGACAGTTGTTTTTCAGGCAGTCTGAATAAATAATTTTTAACAAGGAGAGACATCATGTCAAGAGTCGAAGGCCCCAAAAGAACATTTACCGCCGGTGAAGATCTGGAGGCAAAGCGTTTGTTTAAGATCGAATCCGGCACAACGGCAGATCCCCCGGAAATCGTCTATTGCGACGCCGGCGAAACCCCGGACGGCATCACCGAAGTACCGGCGGATGAAGGCGATCTGATTGTCGGCCGGCTGCTGAACGCCGAAGGCACGTTTGATATTGAATGTGCAATCGGGTCGGCCATTGCCCGCGGTGATGATCTGTATCCAGCAGACGACGGCAAAGTATCGGAAGTTGCGGTTGGCACGGCCCTGTTCAAGTCCATGCAGGCCCCGACCGCAGACGGTGAAGTCATCGAGTGCCTTAAAAAACCCTGACCTTACCGGTTGCATTGGTAAAAGGAGCTGGTTTTAAAACCATTAAAGAAGGAGATAAAAAATGCCTTACGGAAAATCAGATAACGCGGTAATCCGGCCCGACCTTGGCGTTGTGGTGGATGAACACCGCCAGAGCATTGGAATGGGTATGATTGCAGGTAAAATCCTGCCTTACTTTCCGGTTGCTCTTCAAGCCTTTGGCTTCCCGGTCCTGCCCAAGGAAATGATGCTGAAACTCAAGGAAACCGCCCGTGCGCCCAGGGCCGCATATGGCCGTGGTGACTGGCAATGGGAGAACGGAATTTACATGACCAAGGAAAACGGCTGGGAAGAGCCCGTTGATGACCGGGAAAAAGCAATGTACGCCACCCTGTTCGACGCCGAAGCCGTGGCTGCAAAGCGGGCAAACAAGATCGTTTTGCATGCGCGGGAAAAGCGCGTCAGTGACCTGGTGTTCAATACAACCCGGTTTAGCGGCCATGCCGTGTCAAACGAATGGTCCGACGCGGTCAACGCAACCCCCATCACCGATGTCAAGGACGCACGGCAGGCCGTTGAATTGCAATGCGGCATGACGCCAAACGCCCTGATTACCGATTCCACCACGTTTGACTGCATCAAGGAGTGCGACCAGATCGTGGAGCGGATCAAGTATACGTTCCCCGGCATCGAAATCACCGATATGAACGCGGCCCAGGTTGCCCAGGCCCTGGGCGTTAAATACCTGCTGGTGGGCGGCGGCGTATATGATGCTGCTGGTGAGAACAAGGATGCCAACATTACCCGGTTCTGGCCGTCCGACCAGGTCATGCTGACCCGCATTGCCGAAGACAATGACATCACCGAGCCGTGCATTGGCCGGACATTTTACTGGACCGAAGAATCCGGCAGCGAAGGCGAAGTCAAGGCCATTGTCGAAACCTACCGTGAAGACAAAACCCGAGGCGATGTTGTGCGTGTGCGGCATGACTCCGATGAAGCCCTGCTTGCCAGCCACGACGACAGCAAGGCCATCAAGTCGGATATCGCCGCCGCGGTCAGCTACCGGATGACCAACATCCAGTAAGGGAGTCGGCATATGGCAACAGCAAAAAAAGACAAGAAAAAAAGGGTCTACGAGGCGCCGGCAGATCGATTTGAGCGCATGGCCGCTGAAATCAACGATACGCTGTCCACGGCTGAACAGGAGGCCCTGAAAACCCTGTCCGACGCCGGCTGGTCCGTGCTGATCAATCCGCGGGTGGAAAACTCCACAACCGCCCGCGGATTGCGGTCCTACCAGTCAAAGGGCCGGTTCCGCATCGGCCTGGTCAAAGACCGCATCATGAGGTGATCACATGGCCCTGCCAACGCTTGCGGAACAACGTCATGCCGATATCGATCTGATGTACGACGACACCCTGCCCTGGGTAAAGTCCGCATCAGTTAACGGCGGCGATCCGTTTTCGGTTCGAATGAACTATGACCCGAACCCTGCCTGGTCGCCTGTTGACGATGTCTTTTCGCGGTCTGAGGCAAGCTGCTATGTACGCATGGCCGATCTTGCAAACCCGGACCGCCGCCTGGAAATCACCATTGACAATGTTGTATGGACCGTCACCCAGGCGGCGGCGGCCAATGATTATGAATGGCGCCTGTCCATTGAACGAAACGTGAAAGTGACCTTTTAATGCCGCGCATTCAGGTTGATGACAAGCAATTAAGCCAAGCCACACGGGATTTGATGATCCTGCCGGGCCTCTTTTCCCGCGCCCGGCGGTCTGCTTTAAAGTCCGTCGGTTACATGGTGCAGCAGACATTGCGGAACCATGTGGAGTACGGCGGCGCCGGCTGGCCGGCTCTGCATCCGTTGACCCGGATGTTCAAGCACAAGTACGGCGCAAAGGGTCGGTGGATCAAGCGAAGCTTTCATGAAGGCCCGCTGTTCTGGCTGGGCAAGTTCGCCCGCTACCGCGTGGAAGATCAGGGCGATACCGTCAAGGTTCATTTCGGAAAATCAAAAAAAGGTCAGAAAGGCACGTTCAACAAGGAGCTGGTCGGGATCGTGGATCGTGCGGAAAGAGGCGAAACCATCCGCGTAACCCCGAAAATGCGGCGGTTTCTGGCAGCCACCCGGCGAAGACGGCCAAAGAGCCAGGAACCAGGCGGCACCTATTTTCCGCTGAAGAAAACAACCAAAACCTTAAAAACCCCGGCCCGCCCGATTTTCAGCCCGGTATGGCGCAAGGTGCGGCCGACGATCATGCCGTTGTTTGAAAAAAAGTTTAACGGCGCCCTGGATCGTTACCTGTTGGGAACCAAAAAGACATGATAACCGCATCCGAATTCATCACCGCCGTATCAACGGCCATTGCCGATGACCAGATTTTGAAAGACTGGTGTATGGATCAGTTCGAGGCGGAACCGGTTGTGTATGAAGGTGATCCCGACGAAGCCGTCACCCCGTCCATCGCCATTCTGGGTGTAGTAGGGTTTGGCCGCGCACACGGTAAAAGAGAAGCCGGCCACCAGCTGATCATCGGCTATGCCGTGGAAAACGATGAACGTGTCGAATCCGGCAATCGCCGTATTTATACCGGCCTGCATCAGGTGGAAACCATGCGGGAACTGGCCGAAAACGCGGTATTCCGTGCCGGAATCACCGGCGGTGTGGCCGTCGAACACGCCCAGGACCCGGACATCCGGTATCCGATGTTTGTGTCATATTCCATTATCGGGATAACGCAGCTTAAATCAACCCGCCGGCCATTGCCGGACAATTAAGGAAAGGAAAGACCAATGCCAAACCATCTTACATCCAATGCCGACAACATCCGGTATAACGGTACCGGCCGTGCGTATTTAGCCGAAGTCGGCGGATCATCGTACAAAGACCTGGGAGAACTGGACGGATTTTCCGGCAATGTGAGCGTGTCCAAGGATGAACTCAAAACCACCCGGACCGCGGACCGGTCCACCATCCTGACCGTGGAATCCGGACGCGGCGCGACGTTTTCGTTCGGCTTGCGGGAGCAGACCGAGGAAAATCTCAAGCTGGCCCTCATGGGCAGTGACATCATCGCCGATGATCAGTCCGCCGGGTCCGTGGTGTCAGAGGAAACCGCCCTGGTTGACGATGAATACATCGATCTGGGCCATGTCAACACGTTTCTCACAAAGCTGACCGGCGCCATTACCGGCAGTCTGTCCCCTGGTGATGAGATCACCGGCGCCACATCCGGCGCCACCGGCACCATTGCCTGGACCGAATCCGACCTCGTGGAGCTGGTGGAGGTTGACGGTACGTTTGTTGCCGGCGAAGCCGCGCAACTGGACATCAGCAATTACATCACCATCACCGGCGTTTCCACTGTCAACGATGTTGTGGTAGTGGACGCGGACGTTGATTCAGCTACGCCGACCACGCGGTATGAACAGGGAACGGACTACACCCTGGATCCGGATTACGGCCTGATTCGCATGCTGTCGGCAGGGTCCATCACCAGCCCGGCCTATGTATCCTACGATTACGAAGCCGTCACCCGGAATCACTTTCACGCCATGTCCGCGTCCACGGTCCAGAAAAAGCTGCTTTTTGTAACAGACAAGGACGACCAGGGCCGGCGTTACCGGATCACCGTCCACAAGATGGATATTAATATGGACGGTGACTGGTCATTGATCGGAGACGGGGAATCGGTGCTGCCTTGCTCAGGCACCCTGATCAAGGACACATCCCAGCCCGTTGGCCAGGAATACTGGAAGCACGAGGTGATGAGCTGATGCGGCAATCAAAGACCATCACCATTGATGACGACAAAATCACCGTGTACGAGCTGACCGTGGAAGAGGTTTTGTCGGTCATCGAGGATTCGGACGGCGTTGATATCAGCCTGATCAACGAACATCTATCCAAATGCACAAACCTGTCATTTGAAAAAATGAAAAAAATGGCGCCGTCTGAATTAAAACAGGTCTGGGCCGCGTTCCAGGAAGTCAATGCTGTTTTTTTTTCGATTATCGAGAAGACGGGGGTTTTTCAACAGGTTCGTCCGGCGATGCAAAGCGCGTTTGCAGAAGAGATGGCGAAAAGCTTACCCGGCCAGCAATTGAAAAGCGGCTGTGCCGGCTCATCGAACATGGACACCTGAACGCATCGAAATACGGATTCGGGTTTTTTCTCAGCGCGTTTGAGCAGATGGAAAAGAACCGGATGGCGCAAAAAAGATCGGCGGCAATAATGATCAGGACAGCGATGTGGGCGACGGATGACGGATTTCAAAAGATGATTAAGATGTTTGATCGGCGTTGATCTTGCCAGCAAATCCGCCTACAGATGTCATAATCAGCCAGGCGCTCCATACAACGGCAACGATATTGACCACATTGACCTGGCCGGTACCAAATGCACCGCCGATTAGAATAACACCAAAGATGATTTTAAATAAGTTCCACATAGTTAAAATTCTACGATAGGGGTGATGAAATGTCAACCAGATATGAAATTATCCTGTCTGCCGTTGATAAAGGGCTCAAGGCCGCCTTCCACGGCATAAAAGAGAGCACAGACAACGCAAGAAAAGGTATGACGGCCTTTAATAAAACCATTGGCAACGGCAACAAAATGGCTAATGTGCTGACCGGCCAATTAAAAGCGTTAATTGGTGCATATGTAGGGCTGGGTGCATTAAAAACACTTAGAGATGCGGCAACATCAGCTCAGAGCTTGGATATTGGGTTTAAAGCTATTTTGCGGTCTGGTCAAGCTGCAGCCGCTGAGTTGGATTTTATAAGGTCGGTATCACAAGAATTACGACTTGAATTTTATTCCACTGCTGATAGCTATAAAGGGCTGCTTGCTGCAGGCGCTGAAACAAGTCTTGATTCGTCACAAATTCGTGGCGTTTTTGAGGGTATATCAGAAGCTGGCGTTGCTTTACGTTTGAGCAATCAGGACTTGCAAGGTTCATTAAGAGCTGTCACGCAGATGCTGTCAAAGGGTAAAGTATCTGCCGAAGAATTGCGTCAACAGTTGGGTGAGCGGTTGCCGTCTGCTGTCCCTCTGGCCGCAAAAGCTCTTGGCGTAACAACACAAGAGCTTGATAAAATGCTTCAGCGAGGGGAAGTCACAATTGAAGAGTTCATACCGGCCTTTGCAGACGCCTTGCATGATCGATATGGACCGGCGGCAAAGGAAGCAGCTCAGGATAGCGGCAATCTTCGGGCCGCATTAAATGAGTTCAGCACAGCTTGGATGGACCTAAAAGTCATTGTAGCAAAATCCGGCTTTATTACCGAAGCAACAAATTCATTACGGAGTTTTTCCGCCCTTTTCAAAGATCCTGAATTCCAAAATAGCCTCAAAAGCACTGCTGAACTGTTATTTAAGTTGGTGGGGGCATTCATACAATTTACTATTGAAAATGGTAAATTGTTAACCAGTATAGCTGCTTCGGGCGGGTTGATTTGGGCTTTTAGTAAGCTTACTTTAGTCCTTCAGGGTATCAATGCCGCGTTTGCCGTGATGACCGGCATGGGGTTGATTGCTTGGTTCGGCAGCCTTAGAGCCGCATTGATTGCCATTGAAGCGGCGTTTATGGCCGGTCGGGTTTCAGCCGTTGCCTTTTATGCCGCCGCCACCGCCGGTGCCATATGGGGAATATCGAAAATCATTGAACTGGGCAAAGCTGTCTGGGAAGCGAAAAAAGCCCACGATGAACTGGTACAGGCGGAAAAAAATCTTTACGATCTGACCGGACGGATACAGGAGCAGTACCAGGATTTTGCCGACGTGTCGATCCCTGGCGATCTTACAAAACTGGCCCAGGCCGACCTTGAGCAGCTGCAGGGGGATCTGTTGAAATCCCGTGCATATTGGCAGAATCTGGTTGTTGAGCTGGAACACAAGTCAAAAAAAACCACGATTTTGGGCACGGCCACAAAAGAAGCCCGGGAAGCCCAGAAAGAATTGCCCCAGGCCCAGCTGCGTCTGGATGAAATCCAGCGAACCTTGAACAATATCGGCGCTACAGATTCCCTATCCCGGCCCACAGAAGACATCAAAGCAACCATAACCCAGCTGGAGACATTCCAGAAAACCGCCGAAGCAGCGTACAAGGCCGCATCTGATGAAGCGGAAAAATACGGACAGAAGATCCGCGACTTAAACCAGTCCATTGCCGATCGTGAAATTTCCCTACAGGACAAAATCCGCGACCTGCGCCGCCAGAACATGGAAGACGAACAAGCCGCCGCCGATCTTCGCCTGCAGGCCGTTGAAAAAGAACAGGCCGCCAGACAAGCCCTGGCCAGCTTCCAGGAATCCGGTTCCGCCAGAGACCTGGAACTGGCAAAAAAATTTGCGACCCAGGCCGAATCCGCATGGACCGAATACGCCCGGTCCGGCGAACAGGCCACGGAAACCGCCATCACCGGACTTGAGCGTGTCAATGAAATTCTGAATCAGGCCGACAGGATCCAGATTGACACCTTTGCAAAGATGAAGGCCGATGCCGAAGACGCCATGAAAAAGATTGAGCAGATGGTGGAGGATATTAACACAAAGCAGCAGTTCTCCATCCCCGTTGAACTGAAAAATCTGACCGAGGTCCGCGATCAGATCAATGATCTGATCAAGGATGAAACCAAGCACATCAAAATCAAGGTGTCTGAGCAGCGGGCCGTTGGCGGTCGTGTGGGCATGGCGTCCGGCGGACGGTTTCCCGGCGATTCAACGCGCGACTCCATCCCGGTACTGGCCCGCCCGGGCGAAGGTTTTGTCCGCAACGAGGCCCTGAAGGTTTGGGATCGGCTGTTTGGCCGCGGGTTTTTTGAGGGGATCAACGCCCCCTGGTCCAGGTCCGGGCGATCAATCATTGACGCCATGACCGGCGGGCTGTCGTTTCGGCTTCCGGCCATGCATACACCCGTTTTCCGCACGGCATACGCCACGGGCGGACGGGTTGCCGGGCCGGATGCAAAAGACATGGGCACGGTCCGGCTGGAAGTGGGGAACCGGTCCTTTCCGGTCACGGCCCGCCAGGATGTTGTAAAAGAGCTGAAACAGGCCATTGCCCGTGAAACCGCCATGCGGAGCAACGAAACATGACGATTATGTTTGACGCCATAGAACTGCCTGACCTGATATTTGCCGAACAATTTGACGGCGTGCCCGTGGCCGCTGTTGTTGAGCAATCCATTATCAATACCCCGGTCGTGTTTGAATCCGAAAAGCCGTCCGGCCGGGCCATCGATTTACACGGCGGCGATGACTGGGGATGGGCCACCCATGCGGTATTGAATCAGATCAAGGCCCTGGGGTCCGTGGCCGGCGCAACCTATACGCTGAATTATGAAGGCAGCGTTTTCACGGTCCGGTTCCGCAACGAGGATCCGCCGGTGATATCCGCAGAGCCCCTTATTCCGCGCCCGAATCCGGGTGACGGCGATTATTACAGGAATGTCGTGATCAGGTTAATGGAAGTCTAAAATACGGAGGTATAAAAATGTCAGTATCAGCGTCTGATATGGTTTTTAGAAAAAGCAATGTTGTTACCGACACCGGCACCAACGGCGGCCCCAAGGGGTCCGTGGAAGTGGTGTCCGGCGTGCGTCATGCCCTGTTTCCCAGGGTTACAAAGTCCGAGCGGGACAACGGCGTGACCCGGTACAGAAAAGAGTTTCTGGCCAACGAAAACGCGGACGATGAATCCGCCTATGGCGTGCTGGTCTGGCTGGAATTGCCGTCAACCGCAGGGGATCGGTTTTATCTGAGAACCGGCACCCAGGACGACACCCAGGCAAACCTGACCGCCCATGATCCGCTGCGCCTGGGCACCGGCCAGATCCAGTCCGCAGTCACCGCCGGCGATGAAAGCGTATCCATTACTATGGAAAACAGCGATTTTGTGTTCCCCAACGGCGAATACCTCCACATTGCCAACAAGGTCATGACCGGTCAGACCGTTGCCGACGGCGTCAAGGTTGGCGACTCGGTGAACTACAACGAAACATCCGCGCAATGGGAAAAGATATCATACACCGACGATATCGCCTATCCCAACGGCCTGTGCGTGGGCAGCGACCTGGTCATGTCAACGGACGATGACACCACCGAAGAATGGGTCCAGATCGCCCTTAATTTGACCGAAGATGAAGCCATCGGCGCGGGCGACGGTGTGGACACCAGCCCCACCCTTTCCACCCTGGCCAACGTGACAAACGGTATTTGCCGGAAAAAAGGCGTTGATGCCGGTGAAGCCAGCCATCCGGTTGTTGTTACCGCACCGCCTACCGGTGGCGGTGATGACATGAAAGCCCGTTTTAATCCCGACGGCACCCTGGACACGGCCAATTCAGACGCATCCGCCGGTGAGCTTTCCATGACCGACGGCACATGGACAACGGACATCACATGGGATACCGCGCCGGCGTCCGGGTCCGACAATATCACCGTCACGTATGCGGAAAACAGTTACAGCTATTTCGGCAACGTGGTCACCGTCTCTCTGGGTGAGCAGATTGCCAACGATTACAACGCCGATCAGTCCGCCTATGCGGGGGCCTGCCTGTATGTGGACGAAGTGGCATGTACTTATGATGAATGGTCCGAGTCCGCCGCCGGGGACGGCACATATGACGAATCAACCTACCCCCCGTCTTTGTACAACGATGGCACGGTTGAAGACGA
This sequence comes from Thermodesulfobacteriota bacterium, assembly GCA_034189905.1. GTDB lineage: Bacteria > Desulfobacterota > Desulfobacteria > Desulfobacterales > Desulfosudaceae > JAXHTY01. The sequence goes on along the minus strand of JAXHTY010000003.1, from coordinate 143,377 downwards.
CTGGACCATCACCTTTTCGTCCGGATCCGCGTTTTCCTGTACAGGGGTAAAAAACGGGTCGGTTGGATCCGGCAGCATATCCGCCAATTTTTCGCCCAATAATCCGGACACCAACCAGCCGTATTTTACCATGGATTTAAGCGGCTGGGCCGGCACCTGGGCGGCCGGCGATACCGTGCAGTTTTCAACGCATCCGTCGGCCTTACCATTGTGGCTGGAGGAGGTTGTCCCTGTCGGCACCAGCCAGGAGCCGAACAATTTATTGGTGGTTGGATGGTATTGTGAGTAAAAAGATTACCATACACCCGGCGGCCATCAGGGACCAGAAGGCCATCATAAAGCTGCTTTTTCGGGTCGGCCTTCAGCGGCTTTTGACCGGCCCCAATGCCATGCAGCCGGATAAGTGCCTGGTGGCCAGAAACATCAATACCGTGGTCGGATTGACCGCCTGGCGGTCCATCCATCGTCAGGCCTGCCACAGCCTTGCCACGGTTGTTCGTCAGGATCATCAACGATCCGGCATTGCCCGGGCGCTGGTGATTGAAAAATACCGGCGCCTGTATGACATGGGGGTCCGGCATGTGACCGTTTCGACGGACAATCCAGTGGTCATCGACTGGCTGAAAAGGAAGTTCGCTTATCGGGTCGTTGGCCGCCGGAAAAAACACGGCGAAATCGGCAGGCCCCGCGTACAACATTGGACCGATATGGCCGTTGATCTTGAGTCCATAAGGGAGGTAATACATGGCTGATAAAGGAATCCGCGTTGCAGACGATGCCGGCGGCGAAAGCGTTGCCTGCGTGGATGCGCGGAACAACGACGACGGCGGCAATCCCCGCCTTTTGCAATTGGCTGCAAACGTAACCAGCCCGGCAACGCCTCAGTCAATAGCTTCAGGAACCCCGATAAGGACGATTTCTTTGTCCGATGATTACGGGGACGGGCTGAATCTTCATGGGGATTATATCGTCGCTGCTGTAAGAGGGGCTGTTTTGGATGTTTCGGATGCAGATTCCTTTGTGGTTTATGCAACAGTAGAGCAGTATGATACCGGCGAAGTAATCTATCCGATGCTGACACCCATAATTTTTAATGAGGCGAGCCCGAGGGAAGTGTGTGCGTTACTGCATCCCACTTTACTTAGGCCTGTTTCCTGGGTAGAGGCACAGCCGGATGAAATGGAATATGTGGTCCATTATTATGATGGAGAGACAAGGTATATCTACCCCACAGTAGCTGAAATCTATCCTTCTTGTGGTGCAAAGTATATTGGTTTTCATGTACAGACGTATGATCTGAATACCGCAGTTATCAGGATTTATGCTTACAAGTTGACCGGGTCTCTTCCCTTTACCGGCGTTCCTCAGGCGTTCCATACCGAGGGAATAGGAAATCAATTCTCAGGGTTCCCTGGCGGAGCAGGCGGAGGTAAATAATTGATTCCGCTTTTTTCAAAAGAAGCCGTTCCGCCGAAACAGGGGCTTCATATCAGCGTTTCCGGGGCCGGGTACAGCCGTGATCAAGCGGCTGTTTTTGGTTTGGGCGAATTCACCCGTTGCCAGTGGGCCCCCCAGACCCTGGGTGAGCTGATTGTCGTTATCGTGCATCGCCACGACCTCTTGCCGGGCATCTACCACGACCCAAACCACGATACGCTGATCAACCACATCGGCGGCCAGGGTTATGCCGTTGACCGGTCCGGCTATTCGGGCAGCGGTCATCAGGCAATTCGATTGTGGATCGGTTATGTGGTGGCCCTTGTCCGGGATATTGTTTTCGGTGACCAGGCGGGCCATGCAGCTGTCAACAGCCTGGGTACAGGCGGTCATCTTGACGACGGCGCGGCCCTGGGCGAGGAATCCGGGCAGCCCCTGTTGTCCGGTCTGGGCGTTCAAAACAATCATGGCGTCCGCCCGGGCATAGGCGCCGATGATATTCAGTTCTTGTGGCCCGATATCGGTAAAATGGACATCCAGGCCGTGATTGCCAATTACGGAACCTGGCTGGAAAATTTCCAGGACATCAAATATAAGATGTTGCGCGGTGATGAGGCCGGCGGCGTTCAGGCCCTTTATTACAGGATTGTTGATGAGCTGGTGGGCCTGCATGTGCATCGTCACGACCTGTTACCGGCGCTCAATTCCGATCTGTCCGGCCGGCTACTGCTGGTCAACACCATGTCCGAGTCCGTGGCGTCCATCCATTTGATTGTCAACACATTGTGCGGATATACATCCGGCGGTCTTCAGCGGCTCTTGATGACCATATTGGAAACAGACGCGGTTCAGCAGGTGCAGCACGTTGTCAACGCCCTGGCCGATCCCGCACAGTCGATCTATAATATTTCCAGGGCCGTTTACCTGGATGGCCGCACCATCACCGGTCTGTGTGAGCGAATCATGATCCAGCGTCAGCAATCGTCTGTTTTTAATTCAATCGAGATTTCATCCCATGACGCGGACCTGTATCACCGGGCCGCGCCAGCCGCAGACATGGCCCAGTCCCGCGTTGAGGTTCACATATCCGGCCAGGTTTTCAATTTCCTTATAGAAGAGCGGTCCGGCAGCATTGCCGGCGGCTTCACCATCTGGGGCCGGGATGTCACGGCCCGGGAAAGCGAGCGTATTGCCGGCGAAGTGAGCCTGGCATTATCCGCGCCCACGCCCGCGTCCGACGTGGCCGCAACCCTGGCCCTCTATTCGGCGGTGGATTGGGATATCGAAGACTGGACCTTGCCGGCAGATTACACGTTTACCGGCGCCCCCATCGACGGCATCCAGGAAGTCGCGCAAGAGGCCGGCGCCATCGTCCGCGCCCAGGATGACGGTAGCCTGCTGGTGAGATGGCCCTATCCAACGCGGCCCATTGACATAAACGCCGCGGCTCCGTCCCTCTCGTATGATCAGCACGAACTGATCGGGCTTGAAAAAACAGAGTCCCTGCAACGCCTTATTGACGCCGTCCAGGTAATTAACCAGTCCGACAGCAATGTGTTCATGCCCAGGCTGGAGTTAGAAGAGCAGTCCCCTGAAATCGGCGATACGGTCCATATGCGGGTTTACTGGGGCGGAAGGACGCCCGTTTCCACATCCCGGTATGCCACCGCCGGCAGCATCGCCTATGGCGGCACATTTACCGAGCGCAAGGAGGAGTTGCTGGAAATCACCGCCGGCGCCGGCAGCGTTTCATATCCCATTCATAGGGTCGTCCGGGTCAACTGGTACGGCGCATCCGCCACACTTTCAAACCCGGCGCCGGGCGATACCGAGCTGGTGGCCGAAAATGCAAAAAACGGGTTTGCCGTTGGCCTGATCGCATATGACACCCGTTACCAGCGGTTGCGGCTGTCCGCTGCGGATGTGCCGGCCCTGATCGCTGCCCTTCTCTTGCCGGCGGCGGATGACGTGAGTGTGGAGGTCGTGGCGTCCGATGCAGCGGAAAACCCGGTATATGACGATCCCATCAACACCCGGTGGTTGACGTCCGCGTCCATTGCCCGCGCTCGCGGCGTCGCCCACATCGACAATACCCATTATGACGGCATTGACGCCACCCTGGAAGCGGCGTTTAACCCGGACGCCATAGACGGGCGGATTGCGTATGTCAATGATGCCCAGGTTGGTGAACGGGGCAATTACCACATCATGGAATCAAGTATCGAGATTTACGGACCGGTCGTGAAAAACAGATTAACGGTGAGAAAATGGCGAACCTGACAACCATTTTAAAAGTTCAGCAAACGGAAGATGTGGCCGTGGCCGTTGTGTCGTCAAGGGGCGCGGATCAGAAAATGTGGAACATCATCATCGGCAATGCAACCCATTCGGCCAGGTCCCTGGTTTCTGACGACCTGTCACCAGGCCAGCGTGTTGTGGTCAACCGTTCCGGCAGCCGCATATATATAGTTGATGTACTGAATTATGCCAACCCGAATCAAAAGAAAGTGATCATCAATGGCTAATCCATCCACCAGCCTGACCGTTCAGTTCATAACAACCGTCCAGGACGAAGACGGCAACGCCATCGATCCGGAAACCGCAAGCCTTTCCGTGGAGCTGGACGATGTGCGAAACAACGATAAGTCCCAGTTTCTGTTCGGAGAGACAGCCTGGTTCCGGGTGTTTCGTCACCCGTCCAATATGGCAATTACGATCACTCCGTCAGACGGTGAAATACTTAACGGCGGCGTGGATACCTGCGAAAAAACCGAACAGGTCACCTTTGCCGGTGTGTCCCAGGTCGATCTCTCCGCAGCCATCAAGTCTTTGGATGGCGTGTCATGGCTGGGCAATGATCTGGGGTCGCTCACCCTGGTCAAGCCGTCCACATTGCAGCTGGCCGGCAGCCATGATTGCGAAAACAACCCGGCCAATTGCGTGGGCGTGGCCCAGGTCGAGTTTACCGCGGAATTTCTGTCCCGAGGCTTGTCCGGCATCAGTCGGCCCGGCGGCGTCACGTCATACCCGGTGATTGTGCATATTCTGGGCATTGTAGAGGCGGACTAATGAAAACAGCAACACTGCAAATAACCTTTCGCAGCGAGGATGACCCCGAACAGGAGAACGAACAGGACAGCGAAAACAGGCTGGCCTTGTCCCTCTCTCTGGCAACGGACCAGATTGTCGCCTATTACGGCGAAGAAAAATCCGTGTTCGAGTCTGGCAAGCCCTGTTTTTTCAAGCTGTCCGGCCTGGCCAGAAATGTATCCGGCGATACGATCGGAACATATCAGTATCAATCGACACTGGGCGCCCTGTCGGTATTATCGGACAAAATGCCGGACACCGTGACGGAAGACCTTACCTTTGCCTATGAGCGGGAAGCCAGTCTGAGCCAGACGCCCATAGGCGGCTTTACGGGTGAATGGATCGGCAATTCCGGCGGGTCGTTTGTGGTTCAGGGTAAAACCGTCCGGTTGGCCCAGCCCGGTGTTGGGATTTTACGCTGTACATATGCCAGCTATGCCACCATATTGCGTCTGGCCGGCGTGACCCTGCCACAGGGCGTCGAAGAAATTCCCGTACTGGTTGCGGCCATCGCCGGCGAACGCACCGCAGAGCAGGAAGTGACCTATGAGCAGTCTGCGGACGCTGAATCAAGCGAGACCCGGGACGTTGAGCTTGAGGTTCTGGACATCTGCACGGATGATCCGGTTACCGGCGCAAAGGTTTATCTGGATGGTGAACTTCAGGACCAGACCACCGACGCCAACGGCAAGATCACATTGAGCGATTTGACCGTGGGCCAGCAATACCAGCTGAAAGTGACGGCCACCGTTGATGACGGCGCATCCGGCGATTATGTGTCATCAGACACCGACACCCTCACAAATGACTGGTTTATTGTGGAAGCACAGGACGACGGCGAAGACGACGGAGGCGATGAATAGTGTCGGATCAGACACCACAGCAGGAACGGTCTTATCTCTGTAAAAAAGAAGACCCAAACCGGTTGCAGCCCACCGCCGCCAGGGTTGCGGCAAGCCAGGCCGCCGGGCTGGAGTGGTCGGACGATAACGCCGTACTGACCTGTCGCCTTTCCCCGAATGCAAACGCCGAAAACGCCCAGCAGCTCACCCTTGAAATGGTGCCACAGGAAAAAGACCGGGCTTATCTGTTATGTCTGGCCGATAGAGATCCCTTTTTTGAGTGGGTAAGGCCTGTTGAAACAAATGAAGATTCCGGCGCGTTCCTTCGCCGCTCACAGAAAATCACCGTCTCATTTGACCGGGCGCCGGCAGGCGTGCTGTGCCCCGTATGCCAGTGGAAAAAAATCCGTGTTCCCCGGTACAGGCCCCAGCTTGCCGAAGAAATCGCCTTCCTCTCCCAGGCGCCGGTGATTCCGGACTCGAAAATATACGACGAATCCGCCATTCCTGAAGAGGGCGATCCCCCGGCAAAATCCGAATATCACGATTACGAGCTGGTGGGTGATATTGATGCCAGTGACCCGGAATGTGTGCCCGGCGAACAGTTTTTACTGGAATGGCAGATCAAGTTCCAGGAAAAAATCACCCAGCAGGTCGCAGCCGTCAAGTTTGATATTCCCGCCATCACCGGCGGCCTGATCACCGATATTTTAGACGACCACACCACGGCCAAAAAGCTGATAGTGGAAGAGGCGGACCAGGGTATTATCCATGTGGCGCCAACGGATTTTGCCGCCTATCAAAAAGATTCCTGGGTCTATTTTCTGAAACTTAATTCCGCCCAGGGCGACATGGTCGATCGTCACCGGGAATATACCGACCAGACCGATCCGCCGGCAAACGAAGCAGACCTTACCATGATCGAGCTGGTCAACCGAGGCCGTGCGGAAAACGGGCTGAACGCGGTCAGCCGGAATACAACCCTGGATCAGGCCGCCGCAAATCATGCCGACTACATCGCTGCTGATAGCACGCCGTTTCCGTTAACATATGATGACGCGCATTATGAAACCCTGCCCAGCCACCCCCTGTATACCGGTTATAACGAAGCCGACCGCGCCCAGGCTGTTGGTTATTCGGGTGAAGGCGATGTATGGGTGTTTGAAAACGTGGCCGTGGAAGACCACCGCGGCCAGGATCCGGCGTTTATAAAATGGTCGGACGATGCAGAAATATACAACGGCTGGAAGGGATCGCCGGCGCATTGGGCGAATATTCTTCAGGAAGACGCCGTGCATATGGGACTGGCCACGGCCTTAAGCAGCGACGGCCTGGTGCGTTTCTGGGTGCAGGTCTTCGGCACCGCCGGCGCCGCCGAAGACATCGAAGACGCGGATATTTTTTATCGTGCGTTACCGGTGTTGTTTAATGATTCAAAAAATCCCGGCCTGGTGGATGCATCCGGGTTTGAGACAAAAGACTTTTCCTTTACCGGCGGTGACCTGGCCACGGACTTTGAACTGGCGTACCACCTGGCCGTGATCACGGATATCAACCATTCGTCCGGCAGCGCCGATATTGAAATGACCTATACCCGGGACACGGACACCGAAACTGAAACCATCACGGAAACATTCACCGGCGTGGATATTTTTTATCACTGCCAGGGAGCGTCGAACACGGATGACGGCCATCAGGCCTTTGCCGTAAACGACCGGGTGGTTGTGCTAAACCAGGCGGGTGACGACGACACGCCCGTGTCATCCGATTTGCTTGTGATCGGCCATGTGGACCGGCTCAAGCGATGCACCGCCGCAGTCCTGCTGGTGAAAATGTATGATCCGGAAAATGAAAATTACCGCTATCTGTTTTTTGACGTGGCCAACCAGGACCTCTACACGATTTACAATCCGGAAACCGCCGATGAACTGTCACAGCCCTTTATAATGGAGGATATCACGGTCACATTAAGCGCCCTTATCCTGTACAACGGCCTGTCATCCATGCCCCGCGTCGAGCCCGTTTCGTTTTCGGAAAGCGGCGTCACATATGATAGCGACATCCACGAAGAGGTGACCATCGATATTTCCGCCGGCCCTCTGCCAAGCGGATTTTGTGATGAAATCGGGCGCGGCTCAACGGGTGTGTCAACAAATACCGTTACGACGGAAAAAGACTGGTCAAAAGCCCTTTCCGTTACCGCCGGCCCTGACGGGTTTAATATATCCGCCCAGTTTATTGACCGGTTTGTTTCCGTTCAGGATGTTTACTGGGTAATCGTCTGGACCGGCCAGGCAATTGGCGGGCGTAAATATTGTAGCAGCGACGTAACGGGTGAGGACGGGGTGGATCAGTCCTATAGCAGCAAAGTCTTTGTATGGTCTTTTCCCGAATCGGTGTTTGTCTTGCCGCCGGACATGTGGGTCACGCCGGATGAAGAAACCAGCCTTTACCGCTTTCCGTTTCTTTACCTGGAAAACACTTATTCGGGCAGCGGTCGAAAGCCGGACGCCGATCCCAACGTCTTTTCCGTTTATACGATTAACAGCTGGAGCAATCTTTCGAAAATAAAATACCGGGACTGGGCCGGTGTGACGCACACCCTTTTTGATACCCTGTTCAGTTTTTACGAGTGGGAGGGCATCGGCAACGATCATGAAATAACCGGCGAACTGGCAAAAAGCAACGACGCCGGCGTGGCCCTGGCGTATGAGCGCGTTGTCATGGCCACCCAGTATTACGACCAGGAAATACATCAATGCAACGGGCTGATGAATGTCTATATCAACACCGACGGCCAGGATGAGGACGGCAAGTGGTCGTTTGACGATTTTGTCAAGCTGTCGGATATCGATGAAACCCTTTTCGCTCTGTTCGGTACTTCAAAAACCAGTTACTACCAATACACCGCCCCGGATCTGTCCGATCGACCGGACCGCATGGGGATATTGGTCGATGACATACTAAACTAACAAAGGAGAATGACCATGCCCACATTTCAGAATATCACCAGTGAGTATCAAACGGAAATCGACATTAACGGCGATCGCCAGAGCGTTGCCCCGAACGCCACTATTAAGACTTATAAGCTGCTGGATGTAATCGAGCCGGCCAACTGGACCCGCACTGATCAATCCCCCCACTATCCCATCGCCCAGGACAGCCACACCGTGGAAGCCTCTGGCGCCGGCTTTGAGTCCCAGGCGGTCAGTGTGAACGCCGGCGTCCTGGAAGTCCGGTGCGACGTGGCCGTCACCATTCATGCAAACGATGAGTCCGCCGAAGGCTACCCGCTGGCCGCCGGCGATTCTGTCCAGATCCGGAACGACCAGACCATCGAGGACCTGCATCTCAATTTTTCCGAGGCAGGCACGGCAACCGTCATTGAACTGAAGGACTGATACGTGGATAGGGGGTTTCATGAAAATTCTTTCCAAATGCACGCTGTTTGTTACGTCGATGGAATCGGGAAGCAAGATCGATCAGATCACCCGGCAACCCCTTGATAATGATAAAGGGTCGTGGAAAATTTCCAGCGAATCTCTGGGGACAGGCTTTAAAGAAGCTTGCGTTGACGCGCTGAACGGCACGCTTTTATTTGTGCTGAAGCCGGGATCGGTATTATTGGGGTCTTTGCTGTATTTTTCTCAGTCGCAGCCCGAGTTGGGCGGCTTGCTGATTTCGTATCTGGGTTCCGCAGCTCTTGTTTTTGCCGGTGGAAAGGGCATTTATACCGAGGCCGTATTTTCCCCGTCAGATGTGGTGGGGGTAATAATAGAAGGCGCTTATGACAAAAGCCGGTCCACTGGATCGCTCCGGGTCGGGTATGTGGGATCCGCACGCGATACGATTTGCTGGAGTGACCTTATTTCCGGCGAAAATGTGTATCTGAATATGACTGGTTTGCTGGAATTTACCAGGGGCAATGTAAACGACCAGGAGCTTCTGGGAGTGGCGTGCTATAGCTCGATTTCAGACGAAGAGCTGATCGGGGAAGTTGAAAAGTTGTCCGCCAGGATATCTGAAAGGGAGCCTATGGAGATCATGGCGGAAGAACCGGTTGCCGCAAGCCTGAAAACCATAAAAGTTCAATAAGGAAAGTGTCAATGAGAGAATATGCTCTCCCTTTAAACTATAATTTGTCCACTTTGGGCACAGACTTTGACACGATTCAGGACTGGAATGCCAACAGAGTGGAAGGAGTGGACCTGGTCGGCAATATGGCCGGCGAAGTTCTCTACATCCCCCCAGGAACATACTCCGACCTCACCCCCGTCAGCCTTGACCCGTCTAACACCCCCCAGACTTTTAATGACGACTACTTTCCTCTCATTATAGGCGAACCCGACAATAAACCTTTTCTACAGTTTTCTGGGCCGACTGTAGAAGTAGGTTTGGCGGTATCCAGTGAACATGGGACGCGGATCTGTGATTTGGGTATAGATATAGAGACCGAGGTTAGTTTAGATATGGTTACCGGCATTTTCTATACTGTTCCATCAGCGCCTGTCTATGGATGTGTAGTAAGAAACCTTATAGCTCCTAATATATCGTGGATAGCTTCGGGTTTCGCGTCCATGACAACTGCAAGGTGGATCAATTGTGCCATAGATGCAAGAGGTACAGTTATTGCCGGCGGAATAAATACTGTTGGATTTTTAGCGTTAACTGAAGCTCACGTTAATAATTTAACCTTAACTCATAGTGACTATACAATAGGCGTAATGTCCTTTCCGGGAGTAACAACTTACGCAAAGAATTGTGTTATACAGAATATAAATTATCCCACATACGGCGCCGTTAACCAGACCACTTGCGCTATTAATCAAGGACTATTGTTTGATACTGACGGCTACACCCTCTTGACTGACGATAGAGGCAACGGAACAGACCTTAGTTCAGATCCCACCTGTCCTTTTTCTGACGATATATTTGGCTCTGCCAGATCTCCCGGTCAGTGGGAACGCGGCGCGTCAATTTATTCTGAAGTGACACATACGGCGTCTCGATCCTATTTAGGACAGCCATCTAAGCTGGTCCATCCTTCATTGGCTCAGACTGTAAATGTAAATATGTCTAACAGGATTAAGAGGACACGATGAGAGAATCCGCCTTACCGCTGAATTATAATTTATCCACCCTGGGTGCAGACTTTGACACGATTCAGGACTGGAATGCCAACAGAGTGGAAGGGGTGGACCTGGTCGGCAATATGGCCGGCGAAGTTCTCTATATCCCCCCAGGAACATACTCCGACCTCACCCCCGTATCATTAGAAGACACAAATAAACCTCAGACCTCTGACGACGATTATTTCCCTCTCATCATAGGAGAACCAGACAACAAACCCCATTTACAGTTTAAGGATTTAGAAGCCCAGATCGGCATAGGAACTTCATTAAATCACGCGGCCAGATTATGTGATTTAATGGTAAGTGTAGAGTCAGAGTTTTCCGTTGCGATTATGGCTGGAATATATTCAAATGTATCACATACCTTAGTCCAGGGATGTGTAGTCAAGGACATGATTTCTCCGGGTGCTTTCTACGCTGCTTGTGCGTTCCTGTCGTGGAATCCAGTACACTTTGTCAACTGTGCTACGGATGCAAGTGGTACTGTAGATGTAGGTTCTGATCAGATTGCTGCTTTTCTTGCTTTTACCAATAGCTTACTTTATAACTTTACAACCAGTAATAGTGGCTACGATATAGGAATGGCAATAACTTCAGGGACACTGAATGCCTATAATTGCGTAGTTCAGAATGCAGATTCTCCCACTTCTGGAACAGTTAACCAGACCACTTGCGCCATTAACCAAGGACTATTATTCGATACTGACGGCTATACCCTCTTGACTGACGATAGAGGCAACGGAACAGACCTTAGTTCAGATCCCACCTGTCCTTTTTCTGACGACATATTTGGCTCTGCCAGATCTCCTGGTCAGTGGGAACGCGGCGCGTCAATTTACACAACACTGTCAGAATCGGAAGACCCGGATGCCGGGTCCCGTCATTATGTCGGCCTGCCATCGCGCATTGCCCGTCCGTCGTTGTCGCAGATTGTCAATACCAACCTGTCAACCAGACTTACACGGAGGTCATAATGGATGTGTTTGCTGTTGTTGTTGCATCTCTGGGCAGTGGTGTTGTGGGCGCCGCCACCGGCGCGTTTGCCGCGTCCCGCGGAAAACTGGGGAAATCCGATCACGCGAAATATTGCCCGGAAAACCGGGATGTGCTGACAAAAACAGAGCATGACGACCGCTGCGACCTGAAGCTGGAACCCATCAGAACCAAAATGAATGAAAACCATGAGCTGACAAAGGCAATTGCCCGAAAGCTTCAGGTCCCGGTCGAGTGAAAGGGGGATTGTATGGCAAAATTTGAATCCGCATTTCAAAAGACCATGAAAAACGAAGGCGGCTACCAACTCCATGAAGTCGAAGGCGACCGCGGCGGCATGACATATGCCGGCATCGCCCGCCGGTTTCACCCGGGCTGGTCCGGGTGGGAAATGATCGATACCGGCCAAACCAACGATCCCAAACTGACGCTCATGGTCCGGCGGTTTTACAAGGTGAATTTCTGGCAGCAGCTTCGCGCCGATCACATCGAAAGTCAGCAGATAGCCGAATCGGTTTACGATTTTGCCGTCAATGCCGGCGTCAGAGTGGCCGTCACCCTGGCGCAACTGGCCACCGGCGCAACCCCGGACGGTATTGTGGGCCCCAAAACTATTGATATTTTAAACAACACCGATCCGGACGTGTTCACCATGCAGTATGTGATCGCCAAGATATCCCGATATGCGGCCATCTGCAATCAGCGTCCAGCCCAGAAAAAATTTCTGCTGGGCTGGATCAACCGAACCTTAAAGGGGGTGTCATAATGGGAAAAGGCATATTGAATCTTGATTTTGGCGGCATTATCGGGGGTGTTGGTAAAATTGTGGATGACCTCCACACATCGAAAGAAGAAGAATTATCCGCGGCCCGGGCCGACAAGGAGCTGGATGTAAAAATCGCAATGGGCCAGATGGCTGTCAATCAGGTAGAAGCCCAGCACAAAAGCGTGTTTGTGGCCGGCTGGCGGCCCTTTATCGGTTGGGTGGGCGGTTCGGCCCTGGCCTGGAAATTTATCGGCCATCCCCTGGCCTGCTGGATGATCATCGTTGCCCAGGGCTTTGGCTATCTTGGAGGAATCGAGTCTCCGCCGTCCGTCAATGCATCAGAACTGTATCCGATTGTGCTGGGCATGCTGGGCATCGGCGGTATGAGATCATACGACAAACTGAAAGGAACCGCGACACAAGCGATAAGGAAAAAATAGAATATGCCAGCAGCTCAGTTGATCGACCTTGGAATTGTGGTCCCCGCCTACCGGCTGCCAAACCAGTCCGCCCTTGAAAAACGGTTTTCAGACAGCGTTCAAAGCGACGCAGCCCCGAAAATCTCCTGGAAAATCCTCTTTGTCACCCCCGACCGATTCGATATCGTCACCCGTGCCGATGACCGGGATGTTTTCAATATCGGCAAGGCGTATAACGCCGGCATCAACTATTTTCGCCACACCGCCCGTTTTATTGCCTGCGCCGATATCGACCTGCTCTTCCCCCCCGGTTTTCTGGATTATTCTGTTGAAATGGCCGCAAGAAGGCCCTTTTGCGCGAAAGTGCGCCTGGTGGATCCCGATGAAATAGAATCACGCAATTGGGGTCACTGGCAACGCCGGCCATCGCGTCCCGGATCCGGCGCGTGGAATGTTATGCGGTATGCCGAATATGACGCCATCGGCGGCTTTAACGAGGCCCTGTTTGGCTGGGGCGGTATTGACACTGATTTTCGCCAGCGGAAAAACCGGCTTTACGGCAAAGACGGCGTGTTTTTTGACGACCGCCACCCTCTGATGCATGTCAATCACGAACCCCACATTGACAATGCACCCCGGCGGCCTTCTGAAAACATGAAAATTGTCAATGCGTTTTACCATCGCCGCATCAACTGGTTGCAAGCCCATCGCGGCAACGATAACGACCACACCCCGCCCCATGCCGTTTGCCCGTATCAATTTGATCCTGGCCGGTACCGGTTCACGTACCCGGCAGTAGACCCCCCGAACATGCCGCCGCCTGAACCCGATTATCAGCCCGTCGAAAAACTTCTGCCAGCAGATCCCGTTCCCCTGCTGGCCCCGGATGATCCCGTGATTATTTTAACTGTTCTGCGGTCCGGGTGGATCGATTACAATGAAAAAGAGTTCGGCCCACGGTACCTCGCTGCAATGGCGGACATGCTGTGCCGTCATGTTACCCGGCCATACGAGTTATGGTGCATCACCGACATGGTCAAGGCCGTAAAAATTTCTAACCCGGAAATACGCACCTTTCCCCTGGCCCGGGCGGATTTTGCCAAAAAATACTGCAAGCTGGAATTGTTCCGGCCTGATGTCCACGCCGCCGCCGCGGGCCGAAGAATCGTCACCATCGATCTGGACACCCTTATCATCGGCAATATTGACGATCTGCTGGGCTATGCCGGCGCCTTTGCCATGTTGCGTCACCCCAATACCGCCCATTACGGCATGTCCGGCTTAATGAGCTTTCCCGCCCGATCGGTCACCCACCTGTACGACACCTTTTCCGCCCGGCCCGATTATTATAAAATCCATTATCCCCTGTACAAAGGTCGCGGGGACCAGCTCTTCATTAACCGCCACCTGGTCGTCCTGCCCCACGTTTGGGAAGACATCTGGCCGGATGCCATAATGGACTTCCGCGATGTCCCGGAAGACGGTCCCCCGCCGGAAACCCGCATCGTCTATTTCTGGGGCAAGGAAACGCCCGACAAAAACCTCCACATCCCCTGGGTGGCCGATGCCTGGCTGTCCCAAAAAAAGGCGCAAAATGCCCGTTGACTGGTCCAAATATCCTGAAAACTGGCCGGAAATCGCCTTGGCGGTAAAAGAGGAAGCAGACTGGCAATGTGAAATGTGCGGCAAACAGTGCCGCCGGCCCGATGAACCCTTTGACACACACAAACGCACGGCCACCGTTGCCCACTGCAACCACAACGAAATGGATTGCCGCCCGGAAAACCTCGTTTGCGCCTGTGCGCCCTGTCACCTACGCTATGACGCCCCGCATCACGCAGAAACAAGAGCCAGAAAAAGACAGAAAAAAGCGGACCGCCATCAACTCATGCTGTTTTGATCCCCTGGGCATACAAAATTAAAATATACCCAAGCCAAATCCCTGCAATGGTGGGCGCGACAAGACTTGAACTTGTGACCTCTGCCGTGTCGGGGCAGCGCTCTAGCCAGCTGAGCTACGCGCCCATATTGATGCCATCATAATGAAACATGACGCCACACTCTGTCAAGTGAAAAAACCCTTTTTGACCGGGTCGCGCTGCCGTCCTTGTGTTAAACGCCCATGACCGATATAATACATCAGAAACTTTATTAAACGTAATAAATTCAATCAGGCCCGTCAAAAGCATCCAACCCCCGTTGCGCAGCGCTTTAGAAGGCAGCAACGTGTGAAGCGGGCCCGTGAAGGTAAAACATAAGGTTATTTTTTACAACCATGAAGCGCATAAGTTGAAATTAAGGAACACATGATAAACAACCTGCCGACTGACAACCAAACGCTTTTTTCCGTTATGACGATCAATGTCCGCTTCGGCTTGGCTGATTCCGGCGCATTCCGCTGGGAAAACAGAAAGCCCGCCTTTGAATCACTCTTCCATGACTATCGTCCCGATTTTATCGCATTGCAGGAAAACAATGATTTCCAGGTTGATTTTTTCAAAACCCTGCTGGCTGATTACCAGTTCATCGGCCGGCGAACGCCCGCTCCCAGAAGATGGCAGCATCTGCTCATATTTTACAGGCACCCCTGGGAGTGCAGGCAGGCCAACCGGTTTTTTCTCAGCCACACGCCCCAGGTGCCCAGCCGCATCAGGGGAAGCAAATGGCCCCGTCAGTGTGTCATGGGAGAATTCGTGAAAGACAACAACCATATCGTCTGCGTCAACACTCACTTTGATTTCGACCCGGAGGTCCAGGAAAAGAGCGCGGGTATCCTGCTGGACCAGCTTGACACCTTCACTGGCAACAATTATCCGCAAATTGTCATGGGGGATTTTAACGCAGCCCCGGGCAGTCGCTGCCACAATGCCTTTACCCGGCCCTTACAGTCACGCCGGCCACCATTTACAGATACCTTTGACGGAGATGTCACCGGCACATTTCACGACTTTACCGGTGAACCTCTCAGCGAACGGGTGGACTGGGTTCTGCATCGTAACCAACTTCAGGTCGTTGACAGGGAGATCGTGACCCGCCGGTTCGGGGATGTTTTTCCGTCGGATCATTTCCCGGTTTACGTGCGGTTTGCCTGCATACCCCAATAAGGATTTATCATGTTTTTTATCGGCGCATACACAGACAATAACGCCAAATCCGCCGGGCTCGTGATTGTCAGAAAACACCTGAAAAATGTCAAACACCATTACCACGCCGTAACCGCATGGGAGACCGCGCTGTCCGGCCTTGAGACCACCCTGGCCACGCTTTACAACGATCCGTCTTTGATTATCAAAAAACGGGTTTTCAGCCAGGACCGGCGGCCCACAAAAGATGTAAGCGCCCACCCCACCATCATCATGTCATCCCGACCCATTGACACCGCTATCTGTGCAAACCTGCGGCATAAGCACATACCGGTTGAATTTATCAGCTTAACATCAACCGGCGACGTTACCGTGGAAACACCCGGGAAAGCCGGTGTTGGCCGGGATTTCACCGTTCCGGATACCGCCATCGCCGTTACGCTGGCACGGGTAATCAGCCAGGAACGCTATGTTGCCGATTGTGAATTGGCCCTGGAACGCTCTGAAATCATAAATGGTGTTTCCGGATGCCTTTCCGGTCTGGCCGTGGACAAATCCGATCTGCCTGTTTCTTCGTGGCCACCGGCATTAACGGCACTGGCCGCCATTCTGTGGTTCCGGGAGAATAACCGGTATACCCGCACCTACCGCACCAGTTCAATTCGCAAAAGGAGGTTTGGCTGATGGCACCCCGCCCTGCCTGTTTTGCGCACAGAGGCGCCAGCGGCCATGCACCGGAGAATACCCTGGCGGCATTTAAAAAAGCCATTGACCTGGGCGCGGACTGGATCGAACTGGATGTGTATGCCGTGGAAGACCGACTGGTGGTTATGCATGATGATACCCTTGACCGCACCACCAACGGCAGAGGTGCGGTCATGAGGCAATCCATCAACAACATCCGCAGCCTGGATGCCGGCAACGGGGAAAAGGTACCGTTTCTGGACGAAGTCCTGGACCTGACCTGCGGCCGCATAAAAATTAATATTGAACTCAAAGGGCCGGATACGGCCATCCCTGTTATCCGGGTGATTGAAGCCCGTATCGCTGAACCCGTTTGTGATTATAAGGATTTTCTGATCTCATCATTTGACCGGAAACAGCTGGATACTGCACGAAAGCAATGCCCGGCGCTTCCGCTGGCCCCTAACATAAAACGCAGGCCTGTCCACTGGAAATACATCACCACCGCCATCCGCCCGGCAGCCATTCACATAGACATGAACCTGGCAACCCGGAAACTGATCCGGCAAATCCATTCCCGCGG
Source organism: Thermodesulfobacteriota bacterium (assembly GCA_034189905.1). Taxonomy (GTDB): domain Bacteria; phylum Desulfobacterota; class Desulfobacteria; order Desulfobacterales; family Desulfosudaceae; genus JAXHTY01. The sequence continues at coordinate 126,348 of JAXHTY010000003.1, read as the reverse complement.
ATGGCCGGTCCATGTTTTTACCGCAAATTCCCTGGCAGAAATTGAACGCTTGGTTGGCATGGGCGTAGACGGCATATTTACCAATTACCCGGAATTGATCCCCGGAACAAAACAACATCAATAATCCAGCCCTTTTCGATACAGGCGCAGACTGTTGCTCACGACGGAGAGACTGCTCAGGGCCATGGCAAAGGCGGCCAGCATGGGATGAAGCTGGCGCAGGAGTAAAGGCATAAAAGCCAGTGAATAGAGGACACCGGCAGCGACCGGAATCAGAACGATATTGTAGCAAAAGGCCCAGAAAAGGTTCTGACGAATGGTCCGCATGGTGTCCCGGCCGATAGCAATGGCCCGGGACACCCCGTCGGGCTTGCCGCTGGACAGTATGATATCTGCCGTTTCAATGGCAATATCCGTGCCCGTACCAATGGCAATTCCCACGTCGGCCTGGGCCAGGGCCGGTGCATCGTTGATCCCGTCGCCCACCATGGCTACTTTGGCGCCTTCATCCTGAAGCGCCTTGATGGCCTGGGTCTTTTCATCCGGCCGAACGTCGGCCCGGACCTTATCGATGTTCACGGCAGCGGCGATCTTTTCGGCGGTTTCTCTGTTGTCGCCGGTAAGCATGACCACGGTCAGTCCGAAGTCCTGAAGCTGACGGACGGCATCCGCGGACTCGGGTTTCAGCTGATCGGACACGCTGATCAACCCCCATGGCCGGTCATCCACAGACACGGCCATCACGGTTTTGCCATCGGTTCTGGACCGCTCGGCGGCTTCCATTAATATGTCATCCAGTTGATTGTCAAACCATCCGGGCTTGCCCACCTTGACCAGATGACCGGAAATTTGCGCCGACACACCCATACCGCTCACGGCTTTAAAGGACTGAGGGTCTTCCAGAGCAATATCCCGCTCGGCGGCTTCACTCACAATGGCTCTGCCCACGGGATGTTCCGATCCCTTTTCCGCGGCTGCGGCAAATCGGATCAATGTTTTTTCAGATTCACAATTGGTCGGATAGCAGAACACATCCGTCACAGACGGCCGCCCCTGGGTGATGGTGCCGGTTTTATCGAACACAATGGTATCTGTGGCAGCAGCGGCCTCTATGGCATCACCGCGACGAAACAGAACACCGTTTTCCGCAGCCTTACCGGTACCGGCCATAATAGCCGTGGGCGTGGCCAGGCCCAGTGCGCAGGGACATGCAATGACCAGGACGGCGACGAGCCGGATCATGGCGGTGACAAAATCGCCGGTCACTCCCCACCACACCCCGAACGTGATAAAGGCGATGATGATAACGCCCGGCACGAATACCGCGGCCACCCGGTCGGCCAGGGCCTGAATCGGCGCCTTGCTGCCCTGGGCTTCCTGTACCATTTTTATGATCTGGGCCAAAACTGTATCCCGGCCCACCGCAGCGGCCCGAAACTTGATATATCCGTGACCGTTGATCGTACCGCCAACAATATTGTCACCGGGATGTTTATCCACGGGAATGGGTTCGCCGGTCAGCATGGATTCATCGAGAGCCGATTCACCTTCGATAATTTCCCCGTCCACCGGAATGCGTTCACCCGGCTTGACAACAACGATGTCACCGATGGACACTTCGGAGACATCTATTTCATGCTCATTCCCATCCCGGATAATGGTGGCGATCCGGGGCCGGAGACCGGCCAGCTTTTTAATCGCTCCGCCGGTACGCCCCTTGGTACGTGCCTCCAGCATTTTACCCAGCTTGATCAGGGTGATGATCACGGCAGCGGTTTCGAAATAGACATGTTCCCCCAGCACGGGAAAGAGGATTACGCCCACGGAATAAACATAGGCAACCGACGACCCCATGGCCACCAGCACATCCATGTTAGCACTTTTATTGACAAGACTTTTCAGACCGCCGGTATAGTAATCCCAACCCGTATAGAACTGAACGGGTGTAGCAAGCGCCCAGAAAAGCCAGTTGACCCATGTCGCATGGCTCCAGGCACCCAAAATGCCGAAATCCCGACCCATGCTGAGCACAAATAACGGAAGCGTAAAGACGGCACCGATGATAAACTTCCGTGTCTGATCACGTATCTCTTCATCCCGGGCATCGGCCTCGGCATCCCCGGATACATCGTCATCATCAAACACCATGGCCCCGTATCCGGCTTTTTCAACGGCGGCTATGATCTGATTCACGGACAGGCTATTGGGATCATAGGAAACGGTGGCCCGTTCTGTGGCAAAATTCACCGCCGCTTCCTGCACGCCCGCTGTCTTTTTGTTCAGCGCACGCTCAATATTGGCGGCACAATTGGCACAGGTCATCCCCGTAACCGATAGTGTAACCTTGTCATCAGCCATAATCTCTCACCCCGTCCCGTGGTTCGCTATTCCGCCGGATAATTAATATCCTTGAGCGTTTCTTTGATCTGGTTCAGCGTTGCAGGGGAATCCCAGGAAACGGTCACGGTTTTTGCGTCCGCATCGCCCTCTACCCGGCCAACCCCTTCGAGCTCGGTAAGTTCATTCTTAATTGTCATGGTGCAGTGACCACAGGAAATATTGGGTATTTTAAATGTCTGTTTTTCCATTTTCTCCACCTCCTGTTTGGTGTGATTGACCGCTAACAGCCGGTCCCGTATTTTCGATTTTCTTCTTGTCTGTCACCTGACAGGCATCCCGCATTCATGTGGAAATTCCAAACTTGGGCAAAATCACAAGCTGCATAAGAAAGTATATAACCAGCACAATTGCCAGAAACCCTATTGTCTGCATTGGCTTTCTCCTTGTGTAGATATTTCCGTTTATTTCACTACATATGATGTATATAATCAAAAATCGTGCCGCTTCCATTTCAAGCGGTTTGCACCTGAGATAAGACCGGTTGTCAGGGGATATCCCGGTTCCGGCAGATATGACACGTCGGCCGGCATTGTGCCTTTTTGAAACATAAGTGTATCATATTGAACAGTATCAGCTCAGGCCATTCAATCAAAATAAGGGGGGATTATGACCGATATTTTTCCGGATCCGATTCAACACCTGCCTGAGGCCGACATTCCCATTGACGGGGTGACAGCGTTTCTGTCCCAATCCGATGGGCATCAGGTCCTTTTCATGTCATTTGCCAAAGATGTGGACCTGCCTGAACATGCCCATGCCGCACAGATCGGGTTCGTACTGGAAGGCCGCATCGATCTTGTTATCAACGGCAAAAAGGAAACTTACACCAGAGGCCACCGCTATTACATTCCCGCCGGGGTGCCCCATTCCGGGAAAATACATGCGGGATACGCGGACATTACATTTTTCGACGAACCGGGGCGGTATGGGAAAAAGTAATACGGCATTTACGATACAGCATCGGGTTTGAACTGGCTCAAACCGCCCATAATAAAATCCACGGCATCCCGGCCGATGGTGGCAAGTTCTCCGGGGGCATCGTTATCGGCCCACATCAGATACTGGTAGGCCACCCGCTGATAGATCCCCAGGATTCCCACCGTAACGACCCTGGCGGAATGGGAATTTTTGAATGACAGCCCCCGATACTCACTCACGGCCATCAGAGCGGTATGCACATCCCGTGTGAGCTTTTCCAGGGTGTCCCGGCGGGCTGCCTCCAGCATCCGGCTCTGGCCGACCGATTCTTTGAAGACAATGGCCACTTTCTCCGGATGATCAATGCAGAACACCTCAAAAAAGGCCAGGCCGGCTGCCTCAAACCCGGCCTCAGGCGTATCAGCTTCCTGGAAGGCCCTGCCAAGCACAGCCCGCAGGGCATGGACGCCTTCGGAAAACAGTTGGAGCAGGATATCTTCTTTGTTTTTGAAATAAAAATAGACCGTCCCCACCGAGACTTCTGCCCGGTCGGCGACATTTTCCACACTGGTATGATGATATCCCTGCGTGACAAACAGATGTTCCGCTGCCCGCAGGATGGTTTCATGGCGCTCTTCTTTTTCCCGCATCCGCCGCCTGGCACTGGGCGAAAGTGCCGGGGCCGCCGCTTCGACTGCACTCTTTCTCGTCATCTCGTACTGCCCTCTTCTACATATTATTATTTCATAACTGTGACCCGGCTACAGAACAGTTTGCAGCCAGGTTCACCGGTTGAGGACAATATACATGAACATCTGAGAAAACACAATCCGGACGGCTTCGTAAAAAAAACTTTAAAATCCCGACATTTTGGTAATAATCTCGCACATGATTTCATTGGCGCCGCCGCCAATGGAGATGAGCCGGGCGTCCCTGAAAGCTCTTGAAATTTTCATCTCTTCCATCAACCCCAGGCCACCGTACATCTGCAGGCAGCCGTCCGTCACCTTGTTGATCAACTGGCCGGCCAGCAGTTTGGCCATGGATATCTCTTTGGTGGCGTCCCGCTTCTCCGTCTTCATGCGAACAATATGATAGGTAAGCTGCTTGAGGCTCTCGGTCTCGGCCATCCACTGGGCCAGCCGGTGCCGCAACACCTGTTTGGCGATCAGGGGCTTGCCGAACGCCACCCTTGCCTGAAGGTGCTTGACGGTTTCGGCAATGATTTTTTCCGATACCACATAGCTCATGGGAAGAGCGCTGAATCGCTCATGCTGAAACTGCATCATCTGGTGAATAAAGCCCTCGCCTTCCACACCGATCAGGTTTTCTGCGGGAATTTTCATGTTGTCAAAAAAAAGCTCGGCCGTATCGCTGCTGCGCATCCCGATCTTCTCCAGCTTTCGGCTTACGGAAAATCCCGGCAGATGCGTGGGAACAACAAAAAGGCTGAAGGAGTGATACCCCGGTTTATCGCTGGTCCGGGCCAGTAACGTCAGATAATCCGCCTGGGTTCCGTTGGTAATATAGGTTTTGGAACCGTTGAGGACATAATGATCCCCTTCTCGTGTGGCTGCGGTCTTGATGGCCGCCACATCGGATCCGGCATCCGGCTCCGTAACCGCGATGGACGCCACCATATCGCCGGTAATGGCGGGCTTGAGGTAGGTTTCCTTGAGGTATTCGCTGCCGAATTCATCAATGGCAGGAGTGGCCATGTTGGTTTGAACGGCAATAGCCATGGGCACGCCCCCGCACTCGATATGAGCCAGCTCCTCCAGCAGAACCGTCTCATACCAGTAATCCAGCCCCTCTCCCCCGTATTTGGGATCGTATCGAATGCCCAGAAACCCCAGATCCCCCATTTTCTTAAAAATTTCATGCAGGGGGGCAATACCGGCCGCTTCCCATTCATCAACCCTGGGGTTGATTTCCCGGTCAACAAAATCCCGGACTGCCTGCCTGACCCGTTCATGTTCTTTTGTAAAATACATTGGATGGACTCCTCTTGATTTTCAATATTATTCCGTCAGCAGTGCCGCCGGGATCTCCACTTTTTTACATCGAAGATATTCGCCCAAAGACTTTGCCTGGGGGTCACTTTGCAATGATGAGGCCACACCGTCCCCCAGTATCCCATGAATATAAAAATTGACAGCCAGCAGATTGGGGAAGTCATACCGTTCAATGGCATACGACGCCGTATCCGGCAACAATTCCCTGAACTGATCCACTGTCAAAAAGTGGTTCAGAAATTCATATGCAGCGGCCTGCTTCACCCACACCCCCACATTAGCATCCCCGCCCTTATCGCCGGACCGGGCGCCCATAATGGTGCCGAGCGATGCAAAAACCGTATTGTCGCCCGAATAAACTGGTTCTGTTTGATCTGTCACAGGTACGCCGGTCTGCGGAAAGGCTTCCGATACATCCGGCCAGTCAATCGGTATTGAACGGCCATCATCCATCCGCACCACGGTCTGCACATGCAACTTTGAAACAAGGGTCGGCCAGTGCTGAATCACGGGATTCCCCTTGCCCGGCAGTTCCGCCAGAGTGAATCCCGGGATTGATGCCAGGGCCAGTTCAATCGCCACCTGGGGGAACCGTTTGCTGATCAAGGCGGCATTCTGCCCGCGCACGGCGATTTCAAAAATCGTGTGTGCGTCTTCCAGACGCTGCGGATCGTCAAGTGCCCGGCCGTGGAGCCTGACATCCACTTCATCAAACTGATTTTTTCCCCCCAGAACACCAAAAAATGTGGATTCAACGATTTCCGCTTTTTTATCCACATCCAGGCCGGTCAGCACAAAACGGATAATGTTCCGATGCCCGTCCACCCGGTTACAGCAAACCTTCAGTGTGTCTGTGGGGGCCTGTCCGCGGATGCCGGTGACACGCACCCGATCCGCATCCTCCTGTGAAAGCGAAATGGTGTCAAACCGGGCAATCACATCCGGTGTCAGGTATTCAGGCCCTTTGATCTCATACATCAGCTGCGCGGTCACCGTTCCCACGGATACTGAGCCACCCGTGCCCGGGTGTTTGGTGATGACGGAAGACCCGTCCGGATAAATTTCCGCAATGGGGAATCCGATATGATGATAATCGCCGACCTCATCCATGAATGGGTAATTGCCGCCTGTGGCCTGGGCGCCGCACTCGATAATATGGCCCGCAGCAACCGCCCCCGCCAGTTTATCCCAGTCGGTCTCTTTCCAGCCGAACCGCCATGCCGCCGGTCCGGACACCAGGGCAGCATCGGCAATGCGGCCACCCACAACAATATCCGCGCCTTCGACAAGCGCCCGTGTAATCCCCCATCCGCCCAGATAGGCATTGGCCGTCACCATGGTCGGCGATGGGTCGTCATCCGGACTTGCACCGGTCTCCAGGTGCCGCAGCGACTCCCCTTTTTCCTGAAGGGTTTCCAGATCCATAAAAAGGTTATCACCCTCTATCCAGGCAATTTTCGGCGAAAGCCCCAGTCCTCCGGCAAGTTCTGCCAGTGCATCGGCCAGTCCCCGGGGAGAAAGCCCGCCTGCATTGGTCACCACCTTGATGCCACGGGAGAGACAGGGAGCCATCACCTCTTTCATTTGATGGAAAAAACTGGTGGCATACCCGGCTTCCGGGTTTTTCAGGGTCTTGCGAAACAGAATGGCCATGGTCAGTTCCGCCAGATAATCGCCTGTGAGCACGTCTATGGGACCGCCTTCAACCATCTCTCTGGCAGCGGAAAAGCGGTCTCCGTAAAATCCGCTGCAATTGGCAACAATCAGTTTTTCATCCATTTTACTTTCCTTTGAACGCCGGCTTCCGCCGTTCAAGAAACGCGGTAACCCCCTCGACCGCATCTTCGGTTTCCATCACGGCCATCAGTTGTGTGGCCAGATAATCCACGGCATCTTCGAAGACAAGGGCTTCAGCAGCCGCAAGCGCCTTTTTGCCAAGCTTCAGACCGATCGGGCTTTTGACGGCCAGTGCTGCCGCAATGCCGTCCACTTCCGCATCCAGTTTTTCTGCCGGCACCACCCGATTGACCATGCCCAGTTGCAGCGCCTTTTTCGCGTCAAACAGTTCGCCCAGCAGCATCATCTCCATTGCTTGTTTCCGCGGCACATGGGAAAATATCAACGCACCGATCATCATCGGGAAAAGTCCCACATTGACCTCGGGGGTCCCGAACCGGGCTGTATCAACGGCAACGACCAGATCGCATGCCAGCATAAATCCGGTACCTCCGGCAATACAGTTTCCATTGACTCGGGCCACAGTGGGTTTGGAAAACCGGGCCAGGCGCTTCAAAAGTGCCGCATAATCCTTAAACACCGACAGTGCCCCGTCCTTACCCCCATCAATGGCGCCCGCAAGATCGGCACCGGCACAAAACGCCTTTTCTCCGCCCCCGGTGATAACCAGTATCCGGACCGCATCATCCGCCTCCACCTGGTCCAGGAGATCGAGAAAGCTGCGAATCATGGCGGGCGTAATGGCATTCCGGCTCGCTTCGCGGTTGATGGTGATCCGGGCCGTGTTATCCGTCACGGAGTAAAGTAGTTCATTGTCCGTCATCGTCCCTGCCTTCTTTTTTGTCGTTCATATCCCGGTCAATGGTCACCAGGATGTCTCCGGGGTTAGCGCTTTCACCGGCAGCGGCATTGACGGCCGCCACCACCCCGTCATAAGGGGCCACCAGCGTAGTCTCCATTTTCATGGCGGAGACCACCACAACCCCCTGACCTTCGGAAACCCGGTCGCCGGGGGCCACCAGCACGGACGTCACGACTGCCGGGGTTGGCGGGGTTACCGTCTCCGGGCCGCGCATACCCGCCTGTTTACCCTTTCGGGTCCGGACGATACTGTCTTCATCCGTCACCTGCATCAGCACACCGTTTACCATAACAGACGTGATCGATTGCGCCCGGGCCACATACACGTTCATTCCCCGGCCATTGACCGCCAAGTGCAGATGACTGTCATCCAGCCGTGTGGCACGCACTTCATACGAATGTCCGTCGACCGTTACTGTTGCTCCTGCCGTGTTTCCGGATACACCTGTATCAGACGACTCAACACTCACGGCCACGGACGCACCGTTGATTATCAGGTTATAGTCCATTTCTCATGCCTGCCTTATTCCACTATACCCGCCAGTTGCCCAGTGTTTCCCAAGGAGTAGGAATACGGGTTTCAGTACTGTTCTGACGGCTCACCGGCTGAACAAGCATGGCATTCATTACCCATGCAATCAGCCCGATGTCCCGAAGACCGGGTTTCGGCTGCCAATCGGGAAAATACGTTTCAATAAATCCCGTGGACAAATCTCCCGCCCGGAACGCCGGGGACTCGATCACATCGATAAGAAACGGAACCGGTGTCTTTACCCCCAGAATCACGTATTCCCGAAGCGCCCTGGCCATTCGGGAAATGGCCAGTTCCCGGGTTTCCGCATGCACCACTAGTTTTGATATAATAGGGTCGTATTCAACCGGCACGTCAGCCCCGGCATACACACCACAATCATTTCGAATCCCCGGGCCGGATGGCTCATGAAGCACATCGATCCGCCCCGGTGACGGGAAAAAGTCGTTTTCCGGGTCTTCCGCATAGATGCGGCATTCGATGGCGTGCCCCCTCCCCTTGATATCGGACTGGGTCAACCCCAAGGGTTTGCCAGTGGCGATATCGATCTGACAACGGACCAGGTCGAGACCGGTGATCATCTCGGTTACCGGATGTTCCACCTGAAGCCGGGTGTTGACCTCCAGAAAATAAAACGACAGGTCCGGGGCCAGCAGGAACTCAACGGTACCCGCGTTCACATAATTGCTTGCCTGTGCGGCGGCAACGGCCGCTTCTCCCATTCTTGCCCGGAGGTCGTCAGACACGGCCGGCGACGGCGATTCTTCGATAATCTTCTGATGACGGCGCTGTATGGAGCATTCCCGTTCCAGCACATGCACGATATGACCGTGGGCATCGGCCAGCACCTGCACCTCCACATGCCGGGCGGTTTCGAAAAACTTCTCCATGTATATCGCTCCATCGCCGAAAGCGGCCTTTGCCTCACGGGACGCAGCCATACAGGCATCAACCAGTCCGGACGGATCATTAACCACCCGGATGCCCTTTCCGCCACCGCCGGCAGAGGCCTTGATTAAAACAGGGTAACCGATGGCCGCAGCCTCCCCGGCCAGAGCATCTGCATTATCGTTCACGCTCAACGCTTGAGTGGTGCCGGGAATAACGGGGACACCCGCATCCTGCATAATACGCCGGGCCGTGATCTTGTCGCCGAGATTGCGGATCACGTCCCCCGGCGGCCCGATAAACACAATCCCCGCTTCTGCGCACATATCGGCAAATTCGCCGTTTTCCGCCAGAAATCCGTAACCCGGATGAATCGCACCGGCATTCACGGACCTGGCGGCTTCAATAATGGCGGCCATGTTCAGATAGCTGTCCGAAGGATCGGATTTGCCGATGCACACCGCCTCATCCGCATAAAGCACATGAGCCGCTGCCTCGTCCGCCCCGGAATAGACAGCAACGGTTTCAATGCCCATCTCCCGGCACGTGGCCATGATACGCAGCGCGATTTCACCCCGGTTGGCGATCAGTATCTTCTGAAACATACAATTCCTTACATACGGAAAATGCCGAAGCCATATTCATCATCGCGGATCGGCGCATTCAGGGACGCGGAAATGGCCAACCCGAGGGTATCCCGGGTTTTTGAAGGGTCCAGAATGCCGTCGTCCCAGAGATTCGCGGTGCTGTAGTATGCATTGCCTTCCCTGCGCGCGGCCTCAATAATCGGCGCTTTCAGGGCGTCAGCTTCCTCAGGCGTCAGCTCTGGTTTGTCAAGCCGCTTGTTCTGGTCGTTGGTGATGCTCACCAGTACATCCGCCGCCTGAGGGCCGCCCATAACCCCGATTTCCGCATTGGGCCACATCCACAAAAAACGCGGGGAATATGCCCGGCCGCACATGGCATAGTTACCGGCTCCGAATGATGCGCCCACTATTACCGTGAATTTGGGGACCGACGCCGTGGAAACGGCATTTACCATCTTGTGGCCGTCTTTGGTGATCCCGCCTTTTTCATAAGCTTTCCCGATAATAAACCCGTTGATGTTCTGAAGAAACACCAGGGGAATGCCCCGCTTGTCACAAAGCTGCATAAACTGGGTTGCCTTGCGGGCGCTTTCGGAAAACAGAATACCGTTATTGCCCAGAATCCCCACGGGGTAACCGTGAATATGCGCCCATCCCGTGACCAGTGTGGGGCCGTAATTTGCCTTAAATTCCAGAAAGCGGCTGCCGTCCACCATACGGGCGATAATCTCCCGGCAATCGTAAGGTACCGCCAGATCACGGTTTACAATGCCGTAAATCTCTTTGGGATCATAAATGGGCGGTTCCGGCGGTTTCATATCAAGTTCCGCTTTCTTTGCGGCCGGCAGGTTGGCCACAATATTGCGGATCATCCGAATGGCATCGGCGTCGTCCTCAGCTATATAATCGGAAACACCAGATTCACAGGCATGCAGGTCGGCACCGCCCAGGTCATCCGCCGTAACGGTTTCGCCGGTGGCCGCCTTTACCAGCGGGGGGCCGCCCAGAAATATGGCGCCATGCCCTCTGACGTGGACGATCTCATCGGCCATGGCCACTCCATAGGCGCCGCCGGCCGTACAAAGCCCCATCACCGCGACAATCTGTGGAATCCCCATCTTGGACATCATGGCCTGATTGTAGAAAACCCGCCCCCCGTCATCCAGATCCGGAAAAATCTCCGACTGCATGGGCAGATAAGCGCCAGCCGAGTCCACCAGACCGATACTGGGCAGGCGGTTCTCCATAGCAATCCGCTGAAGCCGGAGCGATTTTTTAACCCCCATGGGGTAGACGGAACCGCCCTTGATAGTGGCGTCGTTGATGCTCACCAGGACCTCTTTGCCCGCCACCCGGCCGATACCGGCCACCAGTCCGGCGGCATGAATCTTGTTGTCATACATACCGCGGGCCGCCAGGGGCGCAATTTCCAGAAACGGCGTGTTTTTGTCCAGCAGCAGTTCCAGCTTCTTGCGGGCCGGCATTTTGCCTGACTCGGCCTGGCGTGTCAACGCCTTTTCAGACCGCTCTTCCCTGGCAATGCGTAACTGCTCGTTCAAATCGGCCACCAGTGATTCCATGGCGGCATAATTTGCCTGATACGTCTCTGCGTGAGTATCAACCCTGCTTTCAATAATATCCATATGCGCTCATTTAACTGTTCACAACGTCATGCCTGTGTTGGAAGCCATTTCTGTATCATTGCTCACTAACTGAATGTTATTCAACGATATAATTCAGTTCAGTAAAAGTCAAGATTATTCTCCACATACAGAAAATACAGCATACTGGCTTTCAACGGATTATAAATACCGGGAAAAAGGGCTCTGAATCGCTGATATTGAAACTATTTCACGCTGAAAAAGGCTTCATCATATTCAGGTTTACCCGCGTATTTGTTCATGAAAAACCCCGGTAGTTTGTCCACCTGGGCAAAAAGATCCGGGCTGGCATCGATACCGGCCTTTTGCAGGGCTTCCAGTGCTTTCTGCGGCTCCGGGGGACAGCCCTTGATGGGAATCATCTCCTGAATGTCGGAATTGTCCTTATGGGCCTGATACATACATTTTCCCACCAGAATGGTCTTCTTCATGCCCGGCGTAGGCTGCATGGCCTTGCCGGTAAGCACCTCGATATTATCCCAGGGCTCCCCCTTCCAGGCATAACGAATGGCGGTAAGCAAAAGCCCGTTCAAGCCGGAGCAATAAGTACACATGCTCAGGTCGTACTTCCGGTAAAACAGCCCCTTGATGCCGTCCCGGGCCAGGGGAACCGGCATGTTGCCGTCTTCCTCGTCATGATAATCGAACTTGTACCCATGGGCAAACGACACGGCTTCGATGGCCTCACCCACTACTTCCACATCAGACAGGTCCAGGGGCCGGTTATGATTATCCGCGGCATGGCAGAGATGCGGTACGTCCGCCGGATCAACGCCCAGAATGCGGCTTCCCACCAGATCGGCGGACAGCACATCCCGTGAGGCGGCCAGAATATTGCTGCGGTGAACCTTGCCATCAAACGCGGGCCCGCGCTCCAGGGTGTAAATCCCGTCAAGGATCGTCAACATGGGGGGCATCCTGTCTGCCAGGCGGGCAACCATATAATTAAGATCCTTTCCCGGCTCAACAGAGTGACATTTTTTCCGGGACTTGATATCAATGGTGCCCTTGAGGTTTTTGATGCCCAGACTGACAACGGTCTGGTTGTGGGTCTTTAATACCGGGATATCAACAACAAAATCGCTGTTTAGAATATCCGCATTAAAGTTCAGCTCCACGCCCCCGCCCAGATCAACGCTTTCAAAGGGCCGGTCAAACACATTAACGGTCTTGACGCCATATTTTTTCCCCATGGCTTCATATCCCAGTGTTTTGAAGGCATGGGCCGGGGTTTCACGATCATTGGGCTTTGACACCACCACCCCCTCGCCGATGGTGATATCGGTGACGCCGTTCTCCTTCAGCAATATCACGATATCCTCGATCACACGAGACGTGGTAATCACGCCCCATTTGGGAAATGCCACGGCCTTTGTCCAGAACACAATATTGGGCTTTATGAATACCTTCGGGTTTGACGGCAGATGCTCCAGCCCGCCGGCCAGATCAACAACCCTGCGAGCAGAGGTTTCCGGTTCTTCATACCTTACAATCGAGACAATCGGTTTTGCCATGGAGGACTCCTTATCTATCATAACAATTTGAATGTAATACTATTGAAACAATTATTGAAAAATTTCATAAAATATCGGGCTACAGGCGGTATCGCCATGGTTTCTCAGCACCGGCCAACTTCCGTTTTCTTCTGTTCACACAGGCAATGCAATTACATCCCGGTGTCAACGGATGCGGCCCTTTTTCATACGCCAGTTTCATTGACGCATTAATCATCTCCACGATCAACCGACGCTCAGCCTGAATATTTTTTCGTGAACGAGAGGGCATGGTCCTTCCTATGATCCTGTATCCAACGCTGGGAACAGCGATATAAACTGCTCCAGAACACCGAAGCGTATGGCAAATGTTCTCACCGCTTTCAAGTCAAGTGGATCAAAAACAGAATCCATCTCGTCCGCGGCCGTGGCCTTAAGCAGTGCTTTCAGATCGGCAATATCCTGAAGTTCACGTTCCGAATTGTTGGCGATCGCCATGAGCTTCAAAATCGCGTAACCGGTGGGCTGCACCACTGATAATTCACCGAGAATACCGTCAGTTAACACCACAGCCCGATCCAGGATTTCCCGGCCCTCATCAGTTTGTACAAAAAGGAAATCGACCTTCCCCAGAATACCGTGTTCGGCATCAAACTGGGCAAACATATCAGTATTCTGAAAACAGTCAAAGCCCAGTGTTTCCATCATTTGCATAATCTTATGTTTGTCCTGAAAATCTGCAAGCAGATCAATATCCGCGGTATAACGGACAATACCGTATTGTGAGAGCGCAAGTGCGCCGATCATGGCATGGGGAATTTTTGCTTCCGATAGATGCCGACGAAGATTCGACCAGATGCTGTGAAGTTTCGGCGTTGTCATGATCCGCAAAAATTATCATAAAAAGTCTAGACAGACAAGCCGAAACACCGGTTCCCCGATCAGCCGGGGCAAACAAAAATATCGATGGTTTTGCCGGCCACAGCCACCAGCGCATGATTATCTTCCACTTGCAACGGATGGCCGGTCTGCCAGTGCGCGAGGCCACCCTTGATCCTGTTTATCACCCGTATTGGCAGTACCGATGGATGCAGGTCAAGGCGGATCGGCCGGGGCATGGCCGTATACCCGTTGTTAATGATCACCAATGCCACATCATCGGTGGCAATCCGCAAAAAGGCATACACCAGGTCATCCGACCAGAGGGTGATGGTGGTGCCGTATTTCAGCGCGGGACTGGCCTTGCGCAGACGAATCAGATCCCGGGTCCATTCATAGATTTCATGTTCCTTGCGGTGGTCCGCCAGGGGACGCTGATCATCCCCGATCACCTGCCAGGGGAAATCCCTGCGCAAATCCCGGTCGTCTCCTGCTTTCCAGCCCTCCAGCCCGATTTCCGTCCCATAGTAAAGCTGGGGAATGCCCCGCATGGTGAACAATGCCCCCAGACAGAGCTTTGTCACTTGAATGGCCCAGTCCAGCCCGGCCCCGTCGCCGGTGTGCTTTGACCGGGCATGGCTCATGATGCGCCGCTCCAGGTCGTGGTTATCCAGCAGCGTGACCAGCTTGTTGGCATTCCGGTAACCGTTTTTATCCGGGTTGTCGTTATCCAGAATGCCAGGCAGTTCGTTCTCGTTCAGTCGCGGCCTTGCCAGCCAGTATCGCAGGCTTGCATCATAAATCAAAGTGGACCGGAGGGCCGTGCAAAGGGGAAAATCGAATATGGAATCAAAATCGTGGTAGTTCTGGTATCTCAGAAGCCTGGCCACATCGTCGCGGCCTTCGCACAGCACCTCGCCGATAAGGCTCAATTCAGGATATTCCCCGCGGACCTGCGTCTTGAAATAATGCCAGAACCGGGGTTCCACATGCTTGACCGTATCCATGCGAATATTGGCAACCCCGCCCTTGTTGATCCAGTCTTCGATATTATTGAGAAAATAGTCAAGCACCTCTGGATTGTCGTGGTTAAAATCCGGCAGCCCTGCCAGCTCACCTTTGATCTCCCCGCTTCCATCAATATTGAACCAGCCCGGATCAAACCGGTCTTTGGCCCCATATCCCGCATGGTTCACCACCATATCCAGCACCACCTTCATACCCCGTGCCTCACACAAATCCACAAACCGGCCGAACGTGGACATGTCGGTTTCCTCAGGCAGATGGTTCCCGTCCAGAAGACGTCCGTCCATACGGTCAAAAGCGGCCGGCCAATAGTAGTGGTAGGGCTCGGTCTCACCGCTTTTCGGGATATTTTCATACACCGGCGTCACCCATATGGCCGTCACCCCGAGCTCAAGCAGATAATCCAGCTTTTCGATGATGCCATCCAGTGTGCCGCCATGAATCTTCAGGTCCGACGGATCCGCGTACCGCTTGTTTTGGCCGAAAAAACGATCGGTCACAATGAAATAGATAATGTCATCCTGGGTGATTTGTCTGTTCATGCCCGCCTCCTTAATTCACCTGGTTTATAAGAATGAAGGGACGTCAAAGAAGAGAAAAGGATGATAAAAAAAACGCGAAAGATATTTGGCCAATGACGTTTAAACCAGAGCCCCCCACCCCAAAAGAAAAACGAATGTCCAGTTTGAAGATGAAATTATTTATGGCAAGAACAGCTTGTTATGTCAATTGTTTTATATAATCGCCAGATAAAAAACTTGACATCGTCCATACACCCCGATATAAATGAACATGTTCAATGAACATAATCATTGAAAGGGGCATCATGAAAAAAAGGTTTCACGGCATTTTCAGCATCGTATTGCTCATCGCGACCATAGCGGTGGGGTTGTATCAGGTATGGATTCATTCCATGGCAATGGGGGGCTTATACATTCTTATCATTCTTTTGGCATGGCCTGTTATGATTTATTCATACTGCGCCAAGTGCGAATGCCGGGAAAACGGCTGCCGTCATGTGTTTGTGGGCGGGATGACCCGCCTGCTGCCGGCCAGGCAAAACACGCCATACAGCGCCATGGACTATCTTGGGCTGACTGTCTGCTTGGCGGCTATCCTCGGGTTTCCGCAATACTGGCTGTGGCAATCGCCGCTCATGTGGATCATTTTTTCCGTTCTTCCGTTGCTGGCGGGAATAGAAATATGGCTGTTTGTGTGCAAGGGGTGCGGCAATACCAAATGCCCGATCTGCGTCCAGCGCAATGGCGCGGCCATTGATAGGCAAATCGCTCCTTGACCCGCATGCTGCGCCCCACATATGCGGCGAACCCGACTCGTGAAATATCGGGTTACCCCTCTGATCGGCCAGAAAAAGAGACACACTCCAAAGGAATTATCATGGTGAGCAACAAGCCGGCAAAAAAAACCCGGCAGCAGCAAAAAGAAGAAACCCGAATACTGGTTTTAAAAACTGCCAGAGACCTTTTTCTTGAACAGGGATATGAGAAAACCACTATAAGAACGATCGCTCAAAAAGCAGGCATCGCCACGGGCACGGCCTTTACGCATTTTCCTGACAAAAAATCCCTTTTGGCAGCCACACTTTACAGCGGCCTGGAAGAAGCGTTGACACAGGCCATGTCCTTTCCGCCGGGAAGCGACGTACTTGAAATACTGATCCATCAATTTCAATCCATATTTACGCACTTTGGCAAAACACCGGGCCTGTCAAAAATCCTGATCAGCGAAACCCTTTTTTTAAGCGGTGAATGGGAAGATCGGCTTGATATGGTCCGAAAGCGTTATACAGAGGCCATTCAGCAGATGTTCACATCCATGAAATCGGACGACAAATTGCATGAAAATACTGACTGCCGTGTCCTGGCTGAAGGCGTAATACACCTTTATTTCAGTGTTCTTTTGCTGGGGTTAAAAGAGGGACGGTCACCAACAGAACAGACGCGCCAGCTTCGTATGCTTGTCAACTGTCTGCTTTCCGGATTTTTGAAGAAAACGTAAGAGTGAAAAGAAACGCTTTGCCACGACAGGTTCTTATGGTATTATCATATAACTACAGCAACTGACACAGACACACTACTCCCCTTGATCATTGCGGCAACTGCCGCACCTGATTCTCTCACTGAATGTTGATGCACATTTTCCCATCCTCACACATGGGAGGCATGCAATGAAACGCAAATGGTGCCAGTCCGGGCTTCCACAGTTGACTGTGTTGCAATTGTGGAGGCCCGAAAGACGTCATTGAACGATTATCTCTTGAACACCTTTCCACAAGGAGGACGTCGATATGAAAAAGCAACTGCTCAATTATGAGACCCTGCTGAACATCACCAATGCCATTTCCCATTCACGGGACCCGGAAGAGGTGGTGCTCATGACGGTTGAAAGTATCAAGACCGCACTGAATGTGAAGGGCTGCACGCTGTTTCTGATCAACCGCCGCAGCCATGAACTGGAGGTGGCGGCTTCGTATGGTCTCAGCGATGAATACCTGAACAAAGGCCCGATCAACGCCATGAAATCCATTTCCGCTTCTCTGGAGGAAGGACCGGTGGCTATCTATGATGTTACGGACGATCCCCGGATTCAGTATCCCGGGGCGGCAAAAAAAGAGGGGATTTCATCCATTCTGTCGGTGCCGGTCATTATCAGCGGCCGCACCATCGGTGCCCTGCGGGTCTATACGGCCGAACCATGGGAATTTACAATGGATGACCTTAACTTTATCCAGGCCATGGGAAATATCACCGGTATGGCCATCGGCATGGCACGACAGATCAAGGGCATGAAGGAAAGTATCGATATACTGAAAACCATGCGCGACCCGAAAACCATGAAGTCCCGGAAACGGACGCCCTATGAGGGTGTGCCTCAGAGTTTCACGGCCATGCACCCTTGACCGGATACGGCTAAAGGCTGCCTTGCCCCGGATATTTTATGCAATATCCGGGGCAATGGGCCATCCTCATTTTCCCTGCATCCTGGAATGAGGCAATGCCTGCCCCCTTCATGCACTCCCTTTATGTTCTCTACACCTTTATTGACATATCACCCGGATTTTGCTATAATATTTTTATTGACATCAATTCAACCTGTCTGTCGTAAACCATGCGTAAATCTTTTCTTTACTGCCTGATTCTGTCCTTCCTTTTCTTATTGGGAATGCCCGTTACGGGAGCGGCGGATTTTTATGCCTTCAATGAATTC
The DNA here is from genome assembly GCA_034189905.1 of Thermodesulfobacteriota bacterium. GTDB lineage: Bacteria > Desulfobacterota > Desulfobacteria > Desulfobacterales > Desulfosudaceae > JAXHTY01. Next base: position 108,123 of record JAXHTY010000003.1, on the reverse strand, counting down.
TTGGGCATCTGTCCCATGTCCACTACCCTGACATCGGTTTCAAAAAACGGCAGCTATGTGGCGAGTGTGAAGAGCCCACAGGCTTTCAGCAAAATCTGTCCGGACGTAGATAAAGACACACGTGTGGTGATTAAACGGCTGGACGACATCCACTGGGAGGCAAGCATCAAAGGCAACCGGATTCAGTTCCGGTGCAGCAATGTAGGGTATTCGCAAAAAACCGGCTCGGGCTTTGTCTTTGCCCGGCAATGCGGCGCCTGCCCCGGCAGGCTGGCAACGACAACCGGCATAATGGGAAGCGCTACCGGTGACATGGCCCGGGCCAATCGGGCTGTTATTTTTGATCTAAACCAGGCAACGGTCAAACCGGTCTTTTATCCCTTCCTGAACCAGATGGCACGTCAACTGAAATCGCATCCCGATACGGTTCTGGAACTCCAGGGCCATACCTGCGCCCTGGGCACAGAAGTATACAATGAAAAACTTTCTCAAAAACGGGCCAATGCCGTTCGCCGGTACCTGATGGAAAAGGGCATCAATCCCGACCGCATCGAAACCCGGGCCTTTGGTGATGCCATGCCCGCCGCCAGCAATAGCACCCCCACAGGCCGTATCCAGAACCGGCGGGTGGAGTTTCAGTTAAAACAAGTGAAAGCATCCCCCCGGCAACCATCATCCCCCATATAATGAATCCGGATTTTCCACAGAACGATCCAAAAAAATGCTTGACAAGAATTGACGATTGCCATAAAAAGTAAAAAATTATTATGTAATCGTGGAATACAGAATGATTCTAGCATTAACCAGATTAAGTGATATTATTTCCATTTGCATAAGCGGCAACTGGTGGTGGCAGGCTTGGTGCGCACGGTCTGCCGACGGCTCCTGAGTTGCTGAACAAATAGACAACAAACCGTGGGCAACCCCAAACATTGCCTGCGGTTTTTTTTTGCAAAAAGGTCGCGGGCAGAAGAACGCGGCCTTTTTTTATGAAATTGTGGAAATAGTAACAACCCAACACACCAAGGAATGAATGATGATTTTAAATCGATTCCCGGATAAAGAGGCATTCTGCAATATGGGAAAAACAAGCAACGTGATCCCGGTATGCGCAAAGATGCTGGCTGACACCGACACCCCTGTCTCTCTTTTGAAAAAGATATACACCAGCGGCGGGCCGGTCTTTCTGCTGGAAAGTGCCGAAGGCGGGGAACGATGGGGGAGATACAGTTTTCTCGGTACTTCCGCTAAAACCCGGATATCTGTTTTTACAGATCATGTGGCCATCAGCGACGGAGAAGAAACCCGAACCATCGCTCATCACGGCGACCCTCTGCCCGTACTCAGGCAATTGATGGCTGCTTATGCCCCTGCGTCAATTCCCGAGCTGCCCCGTTTCTGGGGCGGGCTGGTCGGCTATTTCACCTATGAAACCGTCTCTTTTTTCGAGGCCATTGACAACCGGTTACCGGACGACCTACCGGTGGCGGACTTTATAATTCCGGACGCTTTGATTATCTTCGACAACATCCAGCACACCCTGTTTGCCGTTGCCATTGCCTTTACCAAGAGCATGGGAGATGACAAAACAGCACTGGGTGCTGCGTATGATGCGGCCACGCAAAGGGTGGACGCGCTTCTGGACGCCATCCAGCAGCCCATGCCGGCCGAAAAAGAGATGCCATCGACCAGACCCTGCGTGCTTTCAGCCGAAAACGAAGACAATGATTACCGGGAAAAGGTCCGCATCACCAAGGAACATATCCGGCAGGGCGACATCATTCAGGCCGTTATCTCCCAGCCTTTTTCCTGCACCCCGGCCCCGGATCTCTGGACTCTATACAGAGCCCAGCGCTTTATCAACCCGTCGCCCTATCTCTATTTCATGCACATCGGCGATATGGCGCTGGTGGGATCCTCGCCCGAGACCATGGTGCGCTTGGAAAACCGCAGCGCCACGGTCCGCCCGATTGCCGGCACCCGGCCCCGCGGCATCACCGAACAGGAAGACCGGGGCCTGGCCGATGAAATGCTCAAGGACGAAAAAGAGCGGGCCGAGCATCTCATGCTTGTTGACCTGGGCCGCAACGACCTGGGCCGGGTAGCCGTCACCGGCACCGTCCAGGTCACGGACCTGATGTTTGTGGAACGATACTCCCATGTCATGCACCTGGTCTCCAACATCACCTGCGACCTGCGTTCGGAGCTGGATGCATGGGACCTGCTGGCCGCCACCTTTCCGGCGGGCACCCTGTCCGGCGCCCCCAAAATCCGGGCCATGGAAATTATCAGCGACCTTGAAACCGGCCCCCGCGGCCCATACGGCGGTGCTGTGGGGTATATCTCATTCAGCGGCAACATGGATCTGGCCATTACCATTCGTACCGCCAGCATTCAGAATGACCAGTTGACAGTCCGGGCGGGTGCCGGGATTGTCGCGGACTCGGATCCGGAAAAAGAGCGGGTGGAAACCGTCAACAAGGCCATGGCCATCCAAAAAGCCCTGCAACTGGCCGGCAGTCAGACACACAACAAGTGAATACAATATACCGGAGGCACTTGCCATGATACTGATGATCGACAATTACGATTCATTTACCTATAACCTGGTGCAGTACCTGCGTATGCTCGATGCTGACGTCCATGTGGCGCGCAACGACACGCTTGCCATTACCGACATCGAGGCCATGGCCCCGTCCCATATCGTGCTCTCGCCCGGTCCAGGTCGACCCGCCTCCGCCGGCATCTCCCTTGAGCTGGTCCGGCACTTTTCCGGAAAACTGCCCATTTTAGGCGTCTGCCTTGGCCATCAGGCCATTGCCGAGGCCTTCGGCGGCACTATTATTCTGGCCGACCGCATCATGCACGGCAAAACATCGACCGTGACCACAGACGGCAAAACTATTTTTGCCAACATTCCGTCTCCTTTTGACGCCATGCGCTATCATTCTCTGGTGGCCGATGCCGACTCACTGCCCGATTGCCTGGAAATCAGCGCCAGAACCCAAGCCGGGGAAATCATGGGGATTCGCCATAAAACCCACACCACCGAGGGGATTCAGTTCCACCCGGAATCGATTATGACCCCGAAAGGGAAACGCATATTAAAAAACTTTTTAAAAATGGAGGAGGCGACCCATGTTTAAGGACGTACTGACTAAAATTATCAACAAAACCGACCTGTCCCGGACTGAAATAGACGACACCCTGTCATCGATATTTGCCGGTGATATGACCGACGCCCAGATCGGCGCCTTTATGGCGGCCCTGGCCACCAAAGGGGAAACCTTTGAAGAGCTGGCAGGCGCCGCCGAGGCCATGCGCCGTAAAGCCACCCGTATTCAGGCGGCCTCGTCCGTGGTGGTAGATACCTGCGGCACCGGCGGCGACGGCGCAAAGACCTTCAATATTTCAACAACCGCCGCTTTTGTCGTGGCGGGAGGCGGTGCGACCGTTGCCAAACACGGCAACCGCTCCATCTCGAGCCAGTGCGGCAGTGCAGATGTACTGGAAGCCCTTGGCGTCAAGCTTGACACCGAACCGGAAGTGGCAGAGGAAGCGGTCAATGAAATCGACATCGGCTTCATGTTTGCCCCGCTGTTTCATGGCGCCATGAAGTATGCCATTGGTCCGCGAAAAGAACTTGGTGTGCGCAGTATCTTTAATATGCTCGGTCCGCTCACCAATCCGGCGGCGGCCAACTGTCAGATACTCGGCGTATTTGCACCCCAGCTCACCGAAATGTTCGCCAATGCCTTGAATATGCTTGGCGGGAAACGGGCCTTTGTGGTACACGGCCATGACGGGTTGGACGAAATCTCGGTGTGCGCCCCCACCCGGATCTCGGAACTGAATGACGGTACTGTCCGGACATACGACATATCACCGGAACAGTTCTTTGAAGACCGGGCTGCGCCGGAAACCATGGTCGGGGGGACGCCGGAAGAAAACGCCGCCATTACCAGGGCTATCCTGTCGGGCGATGACCGTGGCCCCAAACGGAATGTTACGGTCATTAATGCCGGGGCTGCCCTGGTGGCCGCCGGCATGGCGTCGGATCTGGCCGACGGCATTTCCCTGGCCGGAGACACCATCGACAGTGGCAAGGCAACGGAGAAACTGGATCAGCTGGTGGCATTCACCAATACGAATGGATAAAAAATGGCCGACATTTTAAGCAGAATTGTGGCAACCAAGGAAACGGAAATCGCGGCGGCGCAATCCCGCCGATCCCTGGCTGACCTGAAAGCCATAGCAGCCGACCGGAGCGATTACCGGCCGTTCACAGAATCCCTTCGTGCCACCCATGAAACCGGCACCGGCATCATTGCCGAGATCAAACGGGCATCCCCTTCAAAAGGCGACATTCGTGTGGACCTGAACCCGGAGCAATACGCACGGTCATATGAACAAGGAGGCGCTACCGCCATATCCGTCCTGACCGACAGCAGCTATTTCAAGGGTTCCCCGGAGGATCTGAAAGCAGCCAGGGCAGTGGCCGGGCTGCCCGTGCTTCGAAAGGATTTTCTGATAAGCGACTACCAGTTATACGAATCTGCAGTGATGGGTGCCGACGCAGTGCTGTTGATTGTCCGGATTCTCACGCATGCAGCGTTGTCGGAATTGATCGGACTGAGCAGGGATCTTAATCTTGATGCACTTGTAGAAATCCATGATGAACAGGACCTTGAAACCGCATCAGCTGCAGGCGCGGAATTAATTGGCATTAACAACCGCGATTTAAAGACGTTTAAAACCGATATTCAGGTGGCCAAGAGGCTTGTTGCGGCATTTTCTCCGGGTCAGATTCCCGTGGCGGCCAGCGGCATCGCCGGTCCCGGTGATATTCAACAAACCCGTCAGGCCGGTATCAACAACTTTCTGATCGGTGAAAGCCTGGTACGGGCAAAGGATACACCGGCCTTTCTCAAAACATTAATTCAAGGAACGGAAACATAACAGAAATGAGACCATCCGTATCATCACCCCGCATTAAAATCTGCGGTCTGACACTGCCCGAACAGGCAGTCCAATGCGCAAGCCTGGGTGCCCACGCAATCGGATGCGTCTTTTTTCAAAAAAGCCCCCGCTTTGTATCCGACTCTCAGGCAACCGAAATCTGCGATGCCGTGGCCGGACAGGCGGCTGTCGTCGGCATATTTGTCAATGACCCCTTTGACGCTATCATTCAAAAGGTCCAACGTTGCGGTCTTACCGGCGTCCAGCTACACGGCGCGGAACCGCCGGAACTGATAACCCGGCTTCGCCGCAAGGGGGTCATTGTGATCAAGGCCCTGTTTACGCAGAAAACACCGTCGTTTTCTCTTGCCGACCGGTATTCAGGCGCATCCGCGTTTCTCACTGAATGCGGCGAGGGCAAACTGCCCGGTGGTAATGCCCAGGCCTGGAACTGGGCCGAAGCCCGGGCCATAAACATCGACCGGCCTCTAATCCTGGCCGGCGGCCTTGATCCCGACAATATTGCAACGGCGATTACCGCGGCCATGCCTGACGCTGTGGACGTGAGTTCGGGCGTCGAAGTCGAACCCGGCCGCAAAGATATGGACAAGGTGGCGCGATTTATAAAAGCCGTTAACAACACGACCGTTCACCCCACTCCCCGTGAAATATTTAAGGAGACTTAACCATGGAACAATCCAGCAACGCTCTGTTTACAGTGCCATACGGCGAATTACCCGATGAAAATGGCCATTTCAGACAGTACGGCGGCATGTACATTGCCGAGACCCTGATGCCGGCTATTCTGGAACTGGACAGACAGCGACAGAAGATCATGCCCGATCCCGGTTTTCAAAAAGAACTGACCGGCCTTCTGAATGATTACGTGGGCCGGCCCACCCCGCTCTTTTTTGCCCGTCGACTGACGCGCCACCTGGGAGGGGCTGCTGTTTACCTGAAGCGGGAAGACCTCGCCCATACCGGAGCGCACAAAATCAACAACACCATCGGGCAGGTATTGCTGGCCAAATGGATGGGTAAAAACCGGGTTATCGCAGAAACCGGCGCGGGACAGCACGGCGTTGCCACGGCTACGGCCGCTGCCCTTATGGGCATGACCTGCGAAGTATTCATGGGTGTGGAAGATATCCGGCGCCAGGCCCCCAATGTCAAACGGATGAAACTGCTGGGCGCTACCGTAACACCAGTGGATTCCGGCGCCGGTACTTTGAAAGACGCCATGAACGAAGCCTTGCGCCACTGGGTGTCCACGGTGCGGGACACTTACTACGTGATCGGATCGGTCGCCGGCCCACACCCGTACCCGGTCATGGTGCGGGAGTTTCAGAAAATCATCGGCGAGGAAACCCGTTCGCAGATAATGGCGGTCGCCGGAAAACTGCCCGATGTTCTGATTGCCTGTGTCGGCGGGGGCAGTAACGCCATGGGCCTTTTTTATCCGTTCATCAACGACCCGGTGATAATGATCGGGGTGGAAGCCGGCGGTGAAGGCATTGATACCAATGCCCACAGCGCCACCCTGAACCGTGGCGCCGAGGGGGTGTTACACGGGTCCAAGTCATACGTCCTGCAGGACAAGAACGGCCAGATATCCCCGGTGCATTCCATCTCCGCGGGTCTGGACTACCCCGGGGTCGGACCGGAGCACGCGCTGCTAAAGGATATGGAACGGGTTACATATGTGACAGCCGACGACACCGAAGCCCTGAATGCCTTTTTTCTGCTGTGCCGACAGGAAGGGATCATCCCGGCACTGGAAAGTTCTCACGCCCTTGCCACCGCTGTCAAGGAGGCGCCCAAACGGGGGAAAGAGGAAATCATTATCGTCAACCTCTCCGGCAGAGGCGACAAGGATCTTGAGATCGTCTTCAATACAGGAGAAGCGGCGGATCAACAAGGAGACGAATAGCTGTCGGCGCAGTACTAACGTCACAAATATATCACAGGAGACATATGATGAACCGCATCCAGACCACCTTTGCCGAACTGGCAAATAAAAAAGAAAAAGCGCTGGTGGGATTTGTTACCGCCGGCGATCCCGATATCGAACGGTCCCGTACCATCATTACGGCCATGTGTCGTTCCGGCGTGGATATTCTGGAGCTGGGCGTGCCCTTTTCCGATCCCACGGCAGACGGGCCGGTGATCCAACGATCCTCCCAGCGCGCTCTGGAACATCAGACTTCCCTGCAAACCGTCCTGGAAATGACCTCGGACCTGCGCAAATCATCCCAGATCCCGGTTATCCTGTTTTCCTATTACAATCCGATTTATGCATACGGGGTTGAGCGGTTTTACAATGACGCCAGGGCTGCAGGTGCAGACGGCGCTCTGGTGGTGGATCTGCCGCCAGAGGAGGCCGGCGAGCTCACAGCCGACTGGAATGGAGACGATTTTGCCCTGATCCGCCTAATCGCACCCACTACGCCGCCGGAACGGATCGCCACCATTGCCAATGACGCTGCCGGATTTCTGTACGTGGTGTCCATGACCGGGGTTACGGGCAGCAGTGGCCTGGACACCTCCCATATTACCACCCTGTGCCGGAAAATACGCGAAATCACCCCCCTGCCGCTTTGTGTGGGGTTCGGTATCTCAACACCGGACGATGTGGCAGAAGTGGCAAAGACTGCAGAGGGCGTGGTTATCGGCAGCGCTTTTGAACGGCTGATCGAAGAGAATCTCGACCAACCGGATATCGCCGACATCCTGGCCAGACAGACCGCCGCGTATAAGGCTGCAACAAGAATAGCTGACTGATGTGCAGCCGGGCTATAACCCCCTGAGCCCCTCAGGCCGCAATGCCGACATGTCTCTGTTTTCCAGCACCTCGTTGACAAGGGAGAGCATCTGCGGCTTGTCTTTTTGGAGCGTTCCGCTCACGGGAAGATAGTTGGATGCATGGGCACCGATGAACTTGAGGTTGTCGATGGTGATATTTTCAAACATGATTTTCATCTCTTCCAGGGTTTCCAGCGGATCGGGAAGTTCAAAGGCCCCGCTCTCCACCTTTGCAAACAGCGGCGTATATGGCACCGGTGTATAGGTCAGAGCCGCCAGATAACGGGGTTTCATCTGATTGGTCATCTCCGCCGTGGCCCTGGCATGCTGCATGGCGGCTTCTCCGCGCCCGGCAATTCCCAGCAGTACCATAGAGGAAAGATTGAAGCCGGCATTCACCAGATTCTGGCCGGCCTGAAGCATCTCTGCGGCGGTAACCCCTTTTTTAACATCTGTCAGGACCTGATCGTCTCCGGACTCCACTCCGAGATAGGCCTTGGTCAAACCGGCGGCCCGAAGCGCGGCGAGCCCGGCCATCTCCTTTTCTAACGTGCTTTGCGGCCCCACATAAGTACCCACATGGCGCAGGGAGGGGAATGTCGCGTAGAGTGTGTGCAAAATCTCAAGCAAAACCTCGGTTGCCATGGCCACGGCGTCGCCGTCACACAAAAACACCTTCTCAAGGTCGCCGTAGTGTGTTTTTGCCATGCGGATGTCTTCCTTTATTTCCGCAAGAGAACGCACTCGATACCCGCGGTCTTTGTACATACCGCAGAAAGTGCAACGATTATGGGAACACCCGATCGTACATTGCAACAGATAACTGTCGGCCTCGCTGAATGGCCTGAATATCTGTCCTTCATATCTCATATCAATGCCACTTACATGCCTTTTTTGAAAAACTGCTCTTCTTTAACCACGGCATCCGGGGGGTCGGCATATTCGGTGGGCACCGTTCCGGCCTTGAAACATTCGAAAAATGTCTCCACAGACTCATCACTCGGCAACAGGCCGGTCTTGGCATCGATCTTGGAAAAGACAACCCCTTCCGGCACTTCAAATGTCTTGACGGGCTTGTTTTTCAGAATCTCCTGCATATAACCGAGCCATATAGGGCTGGCGGCGCTGGCACCGGTCTCCGCCTTTCCCAGGGACCGCTCCTGGTCATAGCCCACCCATACCACTGTCACATAATCGGGCGTATAGCCGGCAAACCATGCATCATCCAAATTGTCCGTTGTGCCGGTTTTCCCGGCAGCCGGCCGATTCAAGGATCTCACCCGCCTACCGGTGCCATGCTCCACTACCCCTTTCAGCAGATGGGTCATGATATAAGCCGTATCCTTGCCGATCACCCGCTTGAATGCCGGGGTATTCTCTTCCAGCACCCGGCCCTCACGGTCCAGAATTTTTGTGATAAATATCGGAGAGACCGATCTGCCCAGGTTGGGGAATACGGCATAGACCTTTGCCAGTTCAATGGGGGCCAGGCCGGAAGATCCCAGCGCAATAGACAAATCCCGGCTCAGCGGGGAATCAACGCCAAGCTTTTTTGCATAATCCCTGACATAATCCACCCCGATGTCCATTAAAATCTTGATGGTGGGGATATTGTGGGATTTCTCAAGGGCCTTCCGGAACAAGGTCGGCCCGAAAAACCGTTCTTCATAGTTTTGTGGTTTCCAGGTAAAATCATGTTCCCTGTCTTCAAAAATAATGGCCGAGTCAATGATGATGCTGGCCGGTGTATATCCCTTATCCAGGGCCGCGGCATAGATGACCGGCTTAAATGCCGATCCCGGCTGCCGTCGCGACTGGATGACCCGGTTGAACTGACTTTTGCCGGCGTCCCTGCCCCCGATCATGGCCGTGATATGACCGGTTTGAACGGCCATACTCACCAGAGCGGCTTCCACGGCTGGGGTCTGCTCCAGTGAAAGCACATAACGCCGGTTTTCATAATATGCTGCGGCATCAGATTCGGCATCCCCTTCCATAGCCGTGCCGTCCAACGCATTCACCGGCGCCTTCTCAGATTCCTCAGCATCCACCTCTCCGGCTTCTTCCGCTCGTGCTTCACCGGTTTCGTCTTCCATCAGCGACTTTATCCTCACGTCAATCACATCGCCGAAACGCAGTGCCTGAGAAGGACGGTCGATTTTTGCCTCCCGTTTATACCATGCCACTTCCGGGTCCGGTACCCGGGCCCAGGTCATATCCTCAAGGGGGATCTGACCGCTGCCTGCACCGAACCGGACATAAACGATGCCTTCATCATCATCCACGTCAACCACCACGCCTTTGACAATATCGCCGGGCCCGGGCGGCGTTTCCGCAGCCTGCACCGCCCGCCTGAGACTGGTAAGGAAAGGTTCGATCTCTTCTTCAGCCAGCTGCTTGACAGGTCCGCGATACCCCTGCCGCTTGTCAAGATCACGAAGTCCCCCTTCCACCTGTTCCCGGGCAATTCGCTGCATATCCAGATTTACAGCCGTGTAAACGGAAAGTCCTCCATTGTACAGCATATCCCGGCCGTACTTGTCCTCCACATAACGCCGGACATGCTCGGCATACCACGGGGCCATGGCCTGATACCAGTTTTTCACCGGCTTAATATCCAGTTCCATCGCCCGGGCGGCGTCAGCCGAGTGGCGGCTTACATACCCTTCAGTAACCATTTGATTCAGAACATAAATTTGGCGGCGCTTCGCCCGTGCCGGGTAATGATAAGGTGAATAGCTGCTGGGGGCCTGAGGAAGCCCGGCGATAAGCGCGCATTCGGCCAGATTCAGTTCATTCACCTTCTTTCCGAAATAGTTCTCTGCTGCGGCGGCCACTCCATAGGCACCATGCCCCAGATAAATCTGGTTCAGATACAGATAAAGGATCTCCTTTTTGGTCAACGCCTTTTCAATACGATACGAAAGAATGGCCTCACGAAATTTCCGTGTATAGGTTCGTTCCGATGAAAGAAAAAAGGACTTGGCCACCTGCTGGGTGATGGTGCTGCCCCCCTGGACAATGCTGCCGGCCTCGAGATTCTTGATCATGGCCCTGAAGACACCAATCAGGTCGATGCCGGTATGTTGAAAAAAACGGGCATCCTCGGCTGCCACAAACGCGTTGATCACCGTGTCCGGGATCTCCGATAACGGCAGGACAATCCGCCGCTGCTCGTAGAACTCGGCAATTTTACGGCCATCCGCAGCATACAGGCTGGTGATAACGGGGGGCTTATAGTTCTTAAGCGATGCAATGCTGGGCAGGGTTTTGCTGATCTGATAATAGACCACACTGCCGGCCACAATCCCGCCAAAAAACAATACCACCAGAAGGATGGCGGTCCATTTAAATAATCTTGCAATAATTGACATCATCTCCATTTTCCAGGCTACGACGATAAAACACAGGCATCCGTCACATGAGCGGCTCCCAAGCATAACGGATAACCATCATACGTTTTTAAGGTTCATTTGTAAACGATGTAATACTTCATTACCCGCTTGATATAAGCCATGGTTTCGGGGTATGGCGGGATACGGCCGTAGTCGTCTACCACGTTGGGGCCGGCATTGTAAGCGGCCAGGGCAAGTTGCAGGCGGCCGTTGAAACGATCGAGCAGCGCCCTGAAATAGCGGGTGCCGCCCATGATATTTTCGGATGGATTAAATGGATCGTTAATACCCAGATGACGAAAATTCTGGGGCATGATCTGCATCAGACCTTTGGCACCGGCCCTGGACACGGCGGCAGTGTTAAAATCCGATTCAACCTTTATCATGGCTTTCAGCAGGGCAAAAGAGATATTGTATTTTCTGGCTGCCTGGTCTATCCAGTGGTCATACCGGCTGGTATGCAATCCTGACGGATAGCTGACGCCGGGTCGCCGTTCTTCCCTATCAATATACAGATGAAACCCGGTTTCATTGGGCCTGTCGGTAAAATGCAACACCCCGTCCTTGTCGATATACTTGTATATCTCCGCACAAACCGGCCCGGCCGAAGCCAGGAACAGACCGGTCATGCAGAAAAAAAGAAACAGAAAAGGGATTTGCAAACTGGATTTCATGGGCTATCTTCCGGTAATCATGATCTTCAGCGCGTAATCATTTAACGACAAACACAGCTAACACTCTTTTATAGTTTACCACAACGGCCCCTTTTTGCCAAATACTCCTTATATTCCCTCAGGATAAGTTTCATAGGAAAGTCCGGATGAGCAATGTAGCCGAGTGTACTTTCGGCAAACTGATCATAAATCGCTCTCCACATCTCATCCTTCTCATTTTCATCGACAAAGTTACGCTCGCGCCGCTGTTCAAATGTCACATGATCTCCCAGCACGTTCTGCATATCCGCTATATCCGGACTGTCCTGCCCCTCATCTTTAAAGAAACGTTTTTCAACCGGCACCCGGGCCTTGACCACCAGTGTCACACGCCACCGATCTCCCGCCACCTGCCTGGACTGATCATAAATCTCAAGTTCAATCATATTATCAAGCTGTTTTGTTTCTACCAACCGTTCTTCCATTTGCAACTCCGTCTATTAAAACAATTCCAGTTGTACCGGCCCCTTCTTCTTTTTCCTGCCGGATGCCGTATCCACCAGGGTTTTGAGATTGCTCTCAATGTCTTCCACAAAAGGCGAAATCCGGCGTTCCTTCTGCTTGCCATATATTAACCGACGACTGGCCCGGGTCAGGAAAAGCTGTTGTTCGGCCCGGGTCATGGCCACATAAAAAAGCCGCCGTTCTTCATCCAGGTCCGGTTCATGCACTGCTGACCGGATATATGGGATATAGCCGTCTTCGCATCCGGCGATAAACACCACCGGAAACTCCAGGCCCTTTGCAGCATGCATGGTCATCAGCATGACCCGGTCCACATCCGCCAAAAACCCGTCTTCATCCGATGTCAGGGCCACGCCGTCAAAAAACCGGCCGGTATCCGATCCCGCGGTTTCGGCTCTTTCAAGGACCCTTTCAAACGCCTCGCGACGCGTCTCACTGCTTTCGATTATTTCTCTGAGCGGCGGCATGGCATCGCTCAGCCACAAAAGCTGATCCCGCACCATCAACCCCTTCAGGGCAGTACGGGCATTGAGAATGTCACCGGCCAAACCGGCAATTTCCCGCTGCAGGTCTTTATCCAAACCCGGCACGGGAAACCGTTGAACCGCATCCAGCATACCATCCGTCGTCAAGTCCCGCTCCCGGCACCATGCCATGAGTCGGGCCATGGCCTGCATATCAATGGTCTTGCGGATTGCCGCTGCAAGGGTTTCAAAATCGATAAATGTCCCCCTGTTGGCCGCCAGTTTCAGGGCGGCTATCAACTCGGCCGTACCATCCGCTGCAAAAAAACTTTCTTTATTGACCCGGTGAAACGGGATGCCGGCTGACTCAAAGACCTCTGCAAACACATCACCCTGCGCCCGGGTGCGAAATAAAACAACAAAATCCGAAAATGACAGCGCGCTTGTGTGATCTTCATACCCGGCCTTGCCAAAATCGATGGAATGAAAGCCAAGCCCGCCCATCATGGATTCAATGGTTTTCCCGGCAAATACCGCCTCTGCTTTCGCCGACGCCAGACATGCCACACTGATGGCCGGCGCCCCTTTGATACCCGAATAGACACGCACACCGGGGGCGGCATGGGTCTGCCGGGCAATCACCTGGTAGGACCCCGACAAGATGGTCTCGGTGGAACGATAATTTTGTTCCAGAGACACCTGCCTGGCATCCGGGTAATCCTTTTCAAAGGCCCGGAAATAGGCGGCATCCGATCCTCTGAAACCGTAGATCGCCTGATCAGGATCGCCGATCACGCAGATCTCTGCTTCCGGCGGGGATAAAGCCCTGATCAGCCGGTACTGACCGTAATTCATATCCTGAAATTCATCCACAAAGACAAACGGGTAAATCTGCCGGTAGTGCTCACGGATCTCCGGGTCGTCTTCCAGCAGCCGCACCGCATCGACAATCAGATCCTCGTAATCACAGGCACTATTAAACCGCAGCATTTCCTGGTAGGCACGGTAAATTTTCGCCAGTGCCGTTTTTGTATTGTCCGGCACAATACCGGAAAGATCATCGTCCGGCGTCAGCATGCGCTGCTTGGCTGCGGCAACCAGATCCATCAACCGGCGAGGCGGAAGGCCAACAGGGATCTCCGCCTCATTCAGTTGCCGGACTGTCTTTTTCATAAGGCGCAGCCGGTCGTTCTCATCCATGATAAGCGGCGCTTTTGCCAGTGTATTTGTCAAAAGATCCAGACAAAATGCATGAAACGTGGCCACAAAGGGAAGCGATGCCGGCCCATCCATCATATCCGCAATGCGTTCCCGCATTTCTTCAGCCGCCCGGTTGGTAAAGGTAATGGCCAGAATGTGGTCCGCCGCCACACGGCCGGTTTTTATTAAATAGGCGATCCGGCACGTTATGGTTCGTGTCTTGCCTGATCCCGGGCCGGCCACAATCATCATGGGGCCGTTGTCATGTTCTACGGCGGCGAGCTGGCGGCTGTTCAGCCCCGCCGTGACGGGATCTTCACTTCTGCCGACGCCCGTCCCGGCTTCTTCGGGAGGCTGAGACACAATATCGGTCATTCCGGTCATGCCCTGTCTGGCCAGTTTTCCGGGATGTCCTGTTTTTTTTCGACCGGGCGTGGCTTTTTGTTGCACTTTTTTCATGGATTTTCCGGCCGGCATGGCGAACAGGGCTTGTTCACCGCGTAACTTATCGATCTCACCTTCCTTGAACACCTTCACCTTGCCATATTCGCCGTCATAACCGGGCGCAAGCGCGAGTTCGCCGGAACGCATCCGCGATACCGCCTCATCCAGCAGCGGAACGCCGCCGTCCTTGATTTGATCCACAGGCAGGCTGTAAAGAATATCAAATTCGGCACCGAGTTTCTCAAGCACCCCATTGAAGGTCCGGGTAACCTTTTTGGATTTCGGCCCCACACCCAGAATTTCGGACAGCATCTCGGGCAGTGGCACAATGCTGTAAAACGGATGATACAGGGCGGGCTTTTCGCCTTCCGGACGGGCTGCCAGCGCTTCGACCCGGTGCAATACCCCCAGCGTAAGAGAATTACCGCACACCGGGCAGCGATTCCCGTTTTCAATGGCCTCCCTGGGATGGAACACCACATTACAGTTCCGATGACCGTCATAGTGGTATTTCCCCTCTTCGGGATAAAACTCGTAAGTTCCCAGAAACCGCTCCGGGTCACCGGTTTCCAGTGCGTCCCGCATGGCGGCATAGGAGAGTCCCGTGTTAAAAATATTCGCCTCCCGGCCCAGGTTTGCCGGAGAATGGGCATCTGAATTGGACACCAGCGTGAGTCCATCAATGTCGGGAATCCGCCAATTCATGGGGGGGTCCGAAGAGAGCCCTGTCTCAAGGGCAAAAATGTGGGGGGTCAGATCTTCAAAACATTCCGTAATACTATCAAACCCCGACTTGGAGCCGAACAACGAAAACCAGGGTGTCCAGATATGCGCCGGGATAAGGAAGGCATCGGAAGCGATCTCCAGAGCGATCTCCAGCAGGTTTCTGGCGTCCAGGCCCAGAATAGGCCTGCCGTCGGCTGCAATATTGCCGATGCCATCGAGCTTTTTGTTGAACCGGGCCACCGCCGCCAGGTCGGGCATGAAGATCACGTTGTGGTTCTTGCGGGTACTGCCGTTTTTTTTGTAAATACTGCTGATTTCCGTGGATAATATAAACCGGACGTCCCGCCGGCAGGCCCCCGGCACCACGGTGTCACATTTTGCGGCAATATCGGGCTTCAGGCGAAAAAGACCCGGTTCCGCGGGCGTCAGCTTTTCACTGATCTCGGCAAACCATGCGGGATGGGTATAATCGCCGGTGGCAATAACCGTTATCCCCTTTAATTGTGCCGCAATATAAAGATTCTCCAGGTCCAGATTTTTTGCGGTGGCCCGGGAGTATTTGGAATGAATGTGAAGATCGGCGATGTATTGCACAGGGTTAGTTCTCCCGAAGTTTCTTTTTGAGTATCTGGCGCTGGGTGGCGTAAATATATTCCCGAAGGGCCTGTTGCTCAACCCTGGCAATATTGGTAAACATAATCCCGTAATGATACTTTCCGGAAGCCGTGTTGGTCACTACCCGCCGGACGAGTGCTTCCTTAACCGTTACCGGTGGTTTTTCGGTTTCACCGGGCAACAGGTTGATTCCCAGTTGTCTGAGCTTATGACCTTCTGTTAATACCGGGACATGTCCCTTTCTGCCGGCAAACATGACCAGGGCCCCGCCCTCGCTGATATCCACAATATTCATAGGATGCACATCCTCATCCACAACCGCGGTCAGACCGACGCCCACCGGCGGCTTGATCCGGAAGTAGCTGCGCCGCTGTTTACGGCGAATTACCTCGGGGAAATCGAGCAACAGGGTCGAGTTGTCCAGGAATCGCCCTCCGGCAGCCTTGAAGGTATAGGGAATACCCGACTCGCCGGTAAAATTAAACAGAAATTCAGGGCTGGTAATGCCAGTCACGGCGCGGGGAAGGTCCTGGGGGCTGTCCACCATGAAAACCGGGCGGTTCTTTTCCGTTTTGATGCCGGTTACCACGGTTAGCTTTTCAAAATCCGTCCCTTTAAGGCGCATGTGCAGCAAAAACCGGCTTTTGATCAACTGCTCAAACACCTGCCAGCGTTTTTTACCTGTAATGCGTTCAGCGTCGTCCATATAGACTGATATCATCTCCTTTGTTCATAATTTGCCCGGACCCATTCCCGGTAACTGCCATCCATTACTTTTCGCCACCAGGACTCGTTTGCCAGATACCACTCAATGGTTTTCCGGATGCCGGCATTAAAGTTGTGCTGCGGGGAAAAGTCCAGTTCGCGTCTGATTTTGTCGGCATTGATGGCATACCGACGGTCATGACCGGGCCTGTCCGTGACATGGGTGATCAGGCTACGGGCCCCGGGGTAGCGATCCTCCAGACAATCGCAGATATGATGGATGATATCAATATTAGTCGTCTGATTGTTGCCGCCGATATTGTAGGTTTCGCCGGGGATGCCACTGTTGAGAATCACATCAATGCCTGCATTATGATCATCCACGTAAAGCCAGTCGCGAATCTGCCGACCGTCCCCGTATACCGGGATTTCTCCGCTGTCCATAATGCGGGAGATCACCAGAGGAATCAGTTTTTCTGGAAACTGATAGGGGCCGTAGTTGTTGGAGCAATTGCTGATGGTTGTCTGCAGCCCGTAAGTTTCATGATAGGCCCGAACCAGATGGTCGGACCCGGCTTTTGATGCGGCATAGGGAGAATTGGGCCTGTACGGGGTTTCTTCGGAAAACGGCGGATCTTCCGGCCCCAGCGTACCATATACCTCATCCGTGGAAACATGGTGAAACCGGTGGGCCATCCCTGTACCGGTGTCAAGCCAGCGGACCTTAGCGGCTTTCAGCAGTGCATGGGTGCCCACGACATTGGTGTCGATAAACGCATCCGGCCCGTGAATGGAGCGGTCAACATGGGACTCTGCAGCAAAGTGAACGATGGTGTCGATCTTGTGTTCCTTCAAAAGAGACAAGACGAGGTCATCATCACGGATGTCGCCATGAACAAAAGTCAAACCAGGATGTTCTGAGATTGGCTGCAGATTTGCATAATTGCCGGCATAGGTCAGGGCATCCAGCACCACGACCGGTCGGCCCGGATACCGGGAAAAATAATAATGGACAAAGTTGGCCCCGATAAACCCGGCGCCGCCGGTGACCAAAATGTTTTTGGGAACGTGTTGCGTCATTGATCAGGGAACCTCTGGTTTTGCATAAAATATTCCACAGTCTTTTTCAGGCCCTCATCCAGACTGTACCGGCATTGCCATTTCAGCCGTTGAGCCGCCTTTGTGGTATCGGAAAAGTTCCGGCGGACATCCCCGACCCGCGGATGGCCATGGGTTATTTTAACACCCGATACGCCACTTGCTTCCAGTACGGGCACCAGCCGCTCCACCAGTTCTCCCACGGTGGTTTCCATGCTGGTGGCGATTTGAAAGGTTTCACCGCCGATGTCCGGCTGGCTGGCTGAAAGGCAGATGGCCCGGATCAGGTCGTCGATATAGATAAAGTCCCGGGTCTGTTTGCCGTCTCCGTAGATTTCAAGGGCTTCACCGGAAAAGGCCAGTTTGATGAATTTGGCTACCACACTGTTTTTATGACCGGAGCCGGGACCGTACACATTACCGAACCGAAGCGCCACTGTATGAACCCCATACGTGCCATAATAGGCGGAGCAATATCCTTCGCCGGCCAGTTTGCTGGCGCCGTAGGGAGACACCGGATGCGGCGCCAGACCTTCATGGATGGGGGGCTGGCATTCGCCGATGGGCGCGCCGGAAGAGGCAAAGATAAACCGTCCGACCTTATTGTGACGGGCAGATTCCAGCATGTTGAAGGTGCCAATTACGTTGGATTGCATATCCGATTCCGGATCATCAACAGAGGGCCCTACGCCCGTGTTGGCGGCAAGATGCACGATAACATCGGCGCCCCGGGCAGCGGCCCGGCAGGTTTCGGGATCCCTTATATCGCCCGGTATCAGCGCCACGCCCGATTCCGGCCACTGGCCCTTTGACACATCCGATAATGTTTTCTGTGATATTTCCAGCACTGCCGCCACATTGGCCAGATCTTCACGTGTGCCAACGCTCAGGTTGTCCAGAACGCGCATCTGATGACCACCTTCAGCGGTTAAATGTGCTATCAACCGGGTACCGATAAACCCGCACCCCCCG
This sequence comes from Thermodesulfobacteriota bacterium, assembly GCA_034189905.1. Lineage (GTDB taxonomy): Bacteria > Desulfobacterota > Desulfobacteria > Desulfobacterales > Desulfosudaceae > JAXHTY01. Next base: position 89,565 of record JAXHTY010000003.1, on the reverse strand, counting down.
GTTATCAACCATTTCAGGGGGGCAGCGCCTGTTTTTTTACTCATATTGATGCTTCTCTCCTTGATATCCTTCCGGATTGGCGGACTGCCACCGCCAGGCATCCCGGGTCATGTCGTCAATGCCCAGAACGGCTTTCCAGCCCAGTTCTTTTTCGGCGCGCGAAGGATCGGCATAGCATTCGGCGATATCGCCCGGCCGCCGGGGACAGATCCGGTATGAAACCGGATTGCCGGAAGCCTTTTCAAAGGCGCGGATCATTTCCAGAACCGAATAGCCGGTGCCGGTTCCCAGATTATAGACAGAGAGTCCACGGGCGGTTTCCAGGGCCTTCAGATGACCGGCTGCCAGGTCCATGACATGGATATAATCCCGAACCCCCGTCCCATCCCTGGTATCGTAGTCATCCCCGAATACCGGTAGCTCCTCAAGCCGGCCGGCAGCCACCCGTGCAATATAGGGGGTAAGATTATTGGGGATGCCGCTGGGATGCTCACCGATCAACCCGCTGGGGTGGGCGCCAACCGGATTGAAATAGCGCAGCAGGGTGATATGACTGATAATATCCGCGGCATGACAATCCGACAGTATCTGTTCAATGATCAGCTTGGTGCGGCCATAGGGGTTCGTGGGCCCGATGGGAAAGTCCTCCCGGATCGGGTTGGACGGGGGATCGCCGTATACGGTGGCGGAAGAACTGAACACCATTGTCCCCACGCCGGCGGCTGCCATGGCCGCCAGCAGGGTTATAGTGCCAGTAACGTTATTGTCATAATAACGAAGGGGCACCGAAACAGATTCGCCAACCGCCTTCAGGCCGGCAAAGTGAATCACCGCATCGGGCTTAAAACGGCTGAATGTCCTGTCCAGGGCCGCCCGGTCCCGAATATCCGCCTTTTCAAAATCAACCGGTTTACCGGTGATGGTTTTCAGACGATTCAAAACCCTCTGGCTGCTGTTTGACAGATTATCGAGAATCAGCACCTCGTAATTGTCCTCTATCAGGGCCACACAGGTATGACTGCCGATATATCCGGTACCGCCTGTAACGAGTATTTTCATTATCTCTTTCCCCTTTACTGGCCAAATCCTGCATCAGGCTTCAATATACCAATGCCTTCAGCAACCGGCAAGAGCGAATCGCGTCCCCATCAAAAACAAAAAAAACCCCGTCCATCTTCTTAATAAAGACGGACAGGGTTCTCAGGATATCCTCAAATGCGGAAGGGGTTAAGGCGTGACCGGCGATGCCACGGTCGGATCCGCACCTGTATTAAATGTAATCTGCTCAATCGGGAAGCCGGCTCCCAGGGTTGCATCATCGCCAAAGCCCAGCCCCTCTTCTTCTCCGGGCTGCGTTTCACCCGGCTGTGAAGGTGATGTTGCCTGTCCGCTCAAAGCGGCCATCAGTTCATCAGCGGTGGGCAGATCGATGGTTTCCCTGTCGATCATGCTGTTGATATCCGCCACATCCATTCTTTTGCTCAAATCAATCACAATCTTGGGTATCCCCACCGACATCAGCTGGGAGTCCATTTCCGCCACATACGCTTCCAGTTCTTTTCCACCGTAAACATCCCGGGCATACTGTTGAAACAGAAAAGAGGTATAAAGCGACGGGTATCCGATTTCCAGCATGTACCGGGCGATATTGCTTATGGGCACGCCCGATGCAATTGTCTCAAGCAGCGCATCCTCCGGTCCGGCATCAATAATCCGAAGGACAAACATCCGTTGCCACGCATTATCTTCCGCAGATGTACCGGTCGGCGCCGCCGCTGTCACCAATGGCATCATAATAAAAAGCCCGGCCATTACAGCGACCAGGAGTCTCGTCATTTTTTTCGTTTGTTTCATTTCCTTACTCCTTATTCTCACCTTCCTGACCCCCGGATAACAGCGCTCAGGGTGGCAAGGACTATTTTCAGGTCCAACCAGAGGGACCACGAATCTATATAATTTAAGTCCATTTCCATCCATTTGTCAAATGAAATCTCGTTTCTCAGTGGTGATATCTGCCACAGACAGGTGATGCCGGGTTTCATGGAAAGGCGGCGCCGCTGCCACCAGATATATTCATCCACTTCTCCGGGAATGGGCGGTCGTGGCCCCACAAAACTCATTTCACCCCGCAGCACATTGATCAACTGCGGCAATTCATCCAGACTGGTGCGCCGTAAAAACCGGCCCACACCCGGAATAATCCGCGGATCATTCTTAATTTTGAATGCGGGGCCGTCTGCTTCATTGGCAGTTTTTAACTGATCGACCATCTGATCCGCATTTTCAACCATGGTGCGAAATTTGAGCAGCATGAACCGTCTGCCGTTCAATCCAAGCCGTTCCTGGCGATAAAATACCGGGCCCTTTGACGAAAGACGGATAAAAAGCGCAATCATCACCATAAAAGGGGATAAAAGAATGAGGAAAAGGGCCGCAAAAAAATAATCCATTGTAATTTTTATTAATATACTTCCCTTGTGAACGGCGGTGGTATGAAATGCCAGAGTGGGGCTGCCGAGAAAATTTTCCAGCCGGACGGTGGAAATCAAGGGTTTTTCCGACAGGTAATGAATCTGCCAGTCGGGAATGACACGGGTCAAAACCCCGGCACTTTCAGTGCGGGCGATATGTTTGTCAACTTCGGGAATATGTTTCATGGGCATGGCAAAAATCAGCTCATCCACCACATTATCCTTCAGAAACCCTTCCAGCTCGTCAATGGTGCCCACCACCCGGCAATCGTCATAAACCGTTTTCCCCACAAATTCCTTTGAAAGATCCAGTGCGCCGATCACCCGGAAACCACTTCCCGGGTTGGCATAGATGTTTCTAAGCACATCTTTTGCGCGTTCCCGGCTGCCGACAATCAGAATGTAGCGTGTATTGTAATCGTTGGCCCGGTAGTATTGAAGCAGCTTATAAACAGTCGTTTTACTTACACAAAGCAGGGAGATGTCCAGCAGGTAGAACAGCATCATCATGACACGGCTGATGTGCTGTACTTTCATCAGGTAAAGAACAACCAGCAGCACTGCCATAGATATACTGACCGACCGGATGGTATTGAGCAGAATGGCGGGCAATCGTCGCCGTCGGTAGGACTCATAGGCCCCGCCCAGATTCAGACATACAAACCAGATGATAATGGCCAGCAGCAGAATGACATAGTAGTTGGGCGCCGTGCTCAGGCCGACCAACTCACCGATAATCCAGTATTTTTTTATATAATAGGCAAGAATAAACGCGGTGATCGTCCAAAAGATATCAATCACCATATGGACCCGCATCAGTAATTCCCGTTGTTCACGAAGCATGTTTACATCCCAAGCGTTTCCACTTCAAAACAGCGTCATGGTTTACCCGATATTTCATGAAATACCGGGTTAATCATTTCCCCATTCAATTGTCAAGCAGGATTAACCGCCTGATGAATTCATAAGTATACGACTAATGAATTATAGACTTTTTGGGGTACGATTTGCAAATCATCCGGCTGTGCTGTGTGAACAAAACGACGTCTCACCATCCGAAACTAGTTGGTTTCCATCCATAAATGGCCTTTTTCCGCAATATCTGCGTCAAACTGCGGGCTTGCTTGTGCGGCGTACGTCCAGTACGCCTCCGCGCAACCCCTTGTTTTCCTTGATCTTGCGGAAAAATTCACATTTCTGGATTGGAAACCCCAGATTGTGCCATCCATGTGAAATGGATGGACACTAGTTGATAAGATGCCGTTCTGCAAATTGTGCCAGAATTTCATGGACCTTGACCGGCGGGGGAATCTGAAAGTAGTTTTCAACCACTACATGGCCCAGTTCGTGGGCAATAACCTTAAGATTGGCCTTATCCGGTGACATATAGACCGTATTTTGGGAGGGTGAATAAAAAGCCACATAACTGACGGACTGGCCGTAAATGGCCACATACGAATCTCTGACAGCCGCTACATCCGGTAATATTGTCACCCTGAAACGAAGGTTTTCAGGCGTCATGTCCAGCACCGACTGAACCTGTTCAATAATCACATCAATCTTGGCGCCAAACTCCGCTTCGATAGTGGTAAGATTTTTCGGCATATAATACCGCAGTTTGCCGAGATAGATCTTATAATTCATTTTTTCCAATAACTTCTGGGAGGGATATATAATAGTGGCGTATCGGGTCTGAATCTCCAGCGCATGGGCCGGAGAAACAGAAAGCCCGCTGAAAATATAGATACAGAATAATGATGTGATGGTTTTTTTGATCATCTGCCGGTTTAACCTGAAGGAAGGTGAAGCAAAGAATCCTGGCCCGGAGAGCCTTGTTCTGGCTTCCCCGGGAAGGGGGTTCGTCCAAATCGAAATCGGAATCAGAATCGGGCGTGACTTTCAAATTCGGACAGAAACAACTTGACGCCTAAATCGCTGATGCATTTGTAAAAAATCGAATTGGGGACGGCAATGTAAAACGTTCAAGGTCCGTTTACGGACTGGGTGCCACTGCATCTCGAGGAATGATCTGTAGGGGCGGACCGGCGTGTCTGCCTGACAATTGAGCAAACACACAGGTTCGCCCCTCATTGTGCGTGACATGACGAGAGGTGCCGCGCAACGCAAATCGATAAACGGACATCAGGCTTTTTACAAAGCCTCAAGCCTTCTCTTTGATGATAAATCCACTCAGTGCCGTGTCCAGCTGTCCGGCCACGCGGTTCAGTTCGTCTGCATCGGCCCCGGAAAGACCGGCCCGGGCAATCGCCTCTTTTAACGCCTCGTTCACAGAACGCAAATCAGCGATCCGCCCTGAAAGCTCGTCGGAGAGCCGGTTCAGACTTTCCGCCAGTTCTTTGGCATCATCTTTTTTTCGCAGCACCACCTGAAAACTGAAATCGCCCGCCGCCATGGCCTTGATGCTGGCATTCAAACGGTAGAGGGGGCCGGAAATGCGATGGGTCAGAAAAACAGTAACAATAAAGAGCAGAAGACCGCCCAGCGCAACAATAACCCACCCCGACCCGAATAGATCGGTGAGCAGCACGGTCGGGGTCCGCCCCACACTGAAATATTGATTTTCATATACAATGGAGGTCGTCTCCATGGAAAGCAGGCTGAAAACAATGGAAAAGAGAAACACCCCCAGACAGAAAATGATAAAATACGTAAAGATATACCGGGGCTGGGCCGTGTCTTTCAGGATGTAGATGCGTCGTTTGTATCGTTTGTGTTGTTGTGTCATGGCTGCTGCCCCCCGATAGCCGTATTGATAATTTTAATATCCGCCTTTCCACGGAGCCCTTCGACCCATTCATCCAGCAAAACCTGGCGTTTGGCATCGGCAATCATTTTCTCAAGTTTTTCTCTGGAGATCTCGACTTCACCATCCGGTATGGAGGTGGCGTCGAGCAGCACATACACAATCCATTCTTCCCCTTGCCGCATTGTCACGGCTTCCCCCTCTCCGGCCGCTGCGATCTGAAAACGCAGTCCGGAAGACAAGGCAGCAAAGGGCTTTTTTACCTCACGAACGGATGCCGGCACATTGCGGTCCAGCGCCCGGGCATCGGCAAACCGTTTCTCCTTGAGCACAATGACTTTATTCATCAGATCCGCATACCGGTCAATCGTGGCCTTCTCGATGGGGTCCAGCGAAATGGTGTCCATCTGGTCTTCCAGCAGCCCCTGGATCAGATTCTTTTCATAAAAAGACCGGACCCTTTCGAGAAACTGCGGATCGTTGTCCAGTCCCCTTGCCATGGCCTCCTGTATCATAAGTTCACGGCTGATCAACTGGTCAATGGCCTCCTGTTTTGTCTGATACGGTGGACGCCCGGTCACCGCCGCATCAACTTCCTGCGCCGAAACAACACGCTCATTGATGACAATGGCCGGAGACGGCACGGAAACGGGATTATAAAAAATCAGGTACGCACAGACCGCGGAAAGGCCGATAACAATGATACTGATATAGGTGAAGTAACGCATGCGGATATCCAGTCACTTTGACAATTGGGTAATATAAGTTATTATATCACCAATCTATCGATTTGGAAAGGGGGAAACCCCTGATCCGGAAAGCCAGGCGCTGGTTTCCCTGAACGGAGGGGGCTCAATCAAAATCAAACGAGAGATTGCCGGACGATTGATTTATCGTAATCGTTGTCGTCATCGGCTAACATTCGACAACGACTACGATCACGCCTCCGGGTGTCAGAGTAAAACAGCCCCCAGTTCATCCATGCTGACCACATGGTGATCCGCGGGCAGATCAGGGTTGTTGAAGGCGATAAAGGGAACCGCGGCGGCGGTTGCAGCCGTGGCATCCAGCTCCGAATCCCCCACGTAAACCATCTCAGCCGGATCCGCCCTGAAATGGTCAAGAATTTTATGAAGTTGATCCGGTGCCGGCTTTGGGTGGGGCACATCAAGGGCCGTCACCACGGGCATAAACCGGCCAGCCAGCCCGTGGGTCGTCAATACCCGATTCATGGTGTTGGAACGGTTGGTGGCAATGGCCGTATGAAACCGGCCGGCCAGGCGATCCAGCAGATGGTCCAGGCCCGGGGCCTTTTTCATATATTGAATAAAGGGGCCATAACCCGATTGCCGCCTGTGTTCATGGGCCTCGGCCAGCCGTTCCCTGCCACAGAGAAATGCAAGCGATGCGTCGACCGTGTGCATTTGAACGTAGGCGAACTGCTCATCGGTGACCGCCGGAAGGCCCATCCGGCGGAGAATATCATTGTAATAGGCACGGTTGGCAGCTTCGGTGTCAAACAGAACCCCGTCACAATCAAATGCGACAATCTTGAGGTCATCCCGCTTCATCCGGCGTCGGCGCCCTGTGCCTGAAAAATCGATCCCCGGACGCGTATGGTCAGGGTAGGTTTGACCTTGCTGTCTGTTTTCAAGTAGATATAGTCAAAATAGGTACCGGGATCGGTTTTTGTGTTTTTCACGTCAAGCTGATACCCCTTGTCGCCAGGCAGTTCCTTCAGGGTCAGGGTCACATTTTTACCGCTGCGCGCATAGGCTTTCGTGATTTTGAATGGATATTTCTCACCCGGTCGAATGGTTACCTTTGTCTCCATATCCTTTCCCGCAGGACCGCTGAACCGGATCAACTGGGTGGAGATGTCGGCAAATGTATCCACCGGACCTTTAATGGTCAGTTTTATGTCCTTGTTGACCGGATCGTTGGTCATCACATGGGCGCTCTTGGACATGGTGCGCCCGCCATAGTTGGATGTATTGACTTTGATCGTAATCGCTCCCTCGCCACCTGCGGGGATCTGTCTCGGATACGAGACCGCTGTACACCCTCACCCGGTACGGACGTTGTCTACCTTCAGCGGGGCATCGCCTGTATTCTGAAGCACAAAGTCGTGCTTCACCTCGGTACCATCGGGAACCGATTCAAATTCATATACGGTGGATGCCACAACCGCATGGGGCATGCCGGCCCCTTCGGCATAAACGACCTGTGTCGACAGCAGCACGATCGCGGCGAAAAGGACTATCCGTTGTGCGCGTTTCATATTCCTCTCCTTACATTTTTTGGGCAACAATGACCCGTTCCACCTCTCGTGTTCTAGTGTCCACCACACAGAACCCCGCGTCATCATCTTTTCCCAGAAGTTCTCCCGGGTTCAGCAACAGGGTGTCGCTGACCTTCTTTTGCGTAAAGGCATGATAATGACCGTAACAGACAATTTCAAACCGGCCGGCAACAGCCAGGTCTTCCGCAATGACGCCGTCGTGCATAAAGGCGATGGTACACCCCTCCGCGTCGATCTGCCCGACCGTTCCATGCAGTGTAATATGCTTATGCAGGGTCAGGGCATTCCTGGTTAAAAGGTACTGATCACCGTCATTGTTGCCGAACACGCCGTGAACGGGAATTTCCGCCTGTTCCAGTTCGGTAAGCATAAACGGTGCTACAAAATCCCCGCAATGGATAATCATTTCACAGTCTCGCTTACGGATTTCCGCCACGGCTTTTCGCATGTTGGGAATATTGTCGTGGGAATCGCTCATTACAGCAATGCGCATCGTCATTCCTCCGCTGAATTTTTTGCAGGCGCATAAATTTGATGGCCATGATAAAAAATACAGCTTTCGGCGCCAAAAGTCAAAGCATGGAATTCCCGCCAGAAGAATCAGGAATTGGGTTGCCCCCCTGAGAGGGGGCGTCGCAATCGAAATCAAAAGGACTTCGAGTTTGGACAAAAAATGCTTAAAGCCTGAGGACTTATACCAGGTCCGGGTTGGAATGGCCGGACGTGTGCTAGCCCGCACATTTCATGAAATTTTTTGATAATTGATTCATTCTGATTATATTTTAAAGTGTTATGATATATTTTGTCCGTTTTTACAAAATGCAAACTGTAATTCTTATAAGTACGCTCCATTCCTCGAGATTTGCGCGCCTCGAACTTGAACTTTTTACTTTGCCGTCCCAAAATTGACTTTTTACGAGACCATCATTTTTGTGTTAAAAATGCCTACTCCCGCAACCCTGCATCCAGATTTTCTCCCTCCGGGGCCGGGGGCAGATTGCGCCTGATCAGGAAGTTGTCCTGAAGCGACCGTATCACCCGGTCGGTCTCCTCCACGGCATTACGGATTTCCTCGATACCGGTCTGGGTGGACTGTGTTATCCGGGGGATATCATAACTGGCGTCTTCCACGTTGGCCAGGGAAGATTTGAGGCGTTCCAGCCCCTGTTCCACACCCTTCAGAAGCGTCTTTATGTTGGTCATATTGTAGTAGACTTCGCTACCGATCTTATCAATGGTGAGAAGATTTTTGTCCACATGGTCCATCACCATCGGCAGCTTGCCCGACGCCTCTGCCAAGTTTTCCAGGATGATCTGGATTTCCTGAAACGCCTCGAACAGCGGCCCTTGCGGATCACGCAGCTCATCGGTTATTTCGGAAATATTCTGGACGGCAATGGTCAGTTTCCGGGCGGTCTTCTCCACCTGGAACTCATTTATGATATCCTCCAGCGACCGCTTGGGGATGGATTTGATCCGCTCATCCTCCTCAAGTACCGGTGCATCTTTATCGCCGGTGATCACCGCCACGTACTCATCACCGATAAATGTCGGGCTCTTCACCGTAACCACGGTCTCCCGGGTAATTTTCGGCTGATAATCCTCCAGAATATCAAGCCGGACTTCAACGCCTTCATCTGTCAGCTCGATTTTGGATACTTTGCCGATGGACGCCTTATACAACTTTACGGCCGCATTTTCCTGCAGGTTATAACTTTCCTTGAAAACAGCATAGTACGTCACATAGGACTTGAACCAGTTTTTGCCCCGCCCTATCAGCACCACAGAGACAAAAAGAAGCATAAAAACAGACAACATAAAGACGCCGACAATTTTTTCCCGTTTACTGTATACCAGATCCATAAAAAAACCTTATCAGAAAAATTTCATAAACGATCCGGGCAGTTTTTACAGCACATGCCCCCCGTTATCTCAACCCGTCCGGTGGGGGAGAGCCTTTCCAGGAATTTCCTGTCCCTTGAAAACAAAATCACCGGCTTGCCATCGGCTATCGCCTGTTGAAGAATATCAACAAGGACCGTGCGGGTGCCCGGCGGGACCATCTCTTCGGGCCGCTCCACCAGCAGCAGATCCGGGTGCTTCATCAGTTCCCGAATGATTGTGGCCGTCCGCAGATCCCAGTTGGTGGCATCCGTAACCTGCCGTAATAGCCGGCCTGTGAGGCCGAAGCGCTCACACAGATTCTCGGTTTCCGGCGCCAGGGCCAGAGAAAGACTGTTTTCTGCATAATATCGCGGCAGCAGCAGATTGCTCATGATGGTCCGGTTACTGATCATGCCGATGCCCGCGGACAGATAACCGATACGCTTTTTATATTCCAGAATATCCTGATAATTGGAAAATCGCAAGGGGGTCCCCATAAACCGGTAGGTCCCCTGCAGCGGTCTCACCAGGGTGGCAAGCGTTCTTAAAAGAAAGGACGCATGCTCCGGAAACTCGGTATCAATGACCAGAAATTCACCGGCAGCAATCGATAGATCCAGCGGGCCCAGCCGGCAGTCGTTCTGCTCCACCACATAATCCGTTATTGACACGATGATGTTTTTGTCCGCGGCCATTAGAAGTAGAATAACCCTGACACAAAGAGATTAATCACAATACAATAAAAAAAGCATTCAATGGACGCCTTTGATGTCCCCCTGGGAATATTGGTGACCCGCTTCTGGGATTCAAACCCGTGGTAGAGCGTGACCACGGAAATGACGATCCCGAACAATAACGCCTTGACCAGGCCGATCACGATATCGGGTGCGGTAATGGCCTTTGCGATATCGGGCAGATAATTTCCCATGGGAATTGAGGTCGTCAGGAGAATAATACCGTAACCACCCAGTATGGCGCCCACATCAAAAACGATAAAGAGGCAGAGAATGGCGGACGTGATCCCGATAAAGCGTGGTATGGACAGCAGGCGCATGGGGTCAATACCGGCCATCTCCAGCGACTCGATTTCATTTAGCACATTCATGTAGCTGATCTCTATGGTCACTGCAGTAGCAGACCGCAGAATCACCAGCATGGCGGTAACAATAGGGCCCACCTCCCGGATGATAAGTATGACAACGACCTTCCCCAAGTCAATCTGAGCGGCGAATTTGGCAAACTGCAAAAGGACCATGCTGCCCAGCAGCAGTGACAACGGAACGATCAGAAAGAGGGCCTGCACCGCAGTAAAATAGATCTGTTCAACAATCCCCCATTTCACCACGGCCCGCCCGCGAAGCGGTGCACTGGCCATGGTGCGAAAAAGCTTGACGGCAAACGCCAGCAAATTCATCAAATGGGTGATATATGTTAAGGTCTGCCGACCGACAATGCCCGATATACTGTTCATAGTCGAAAAATATCCAATCCTGCAGTGGCACAAACCGGGGGTCACATGTCAAAACCCCGTTTAAAACGAGATTGACTTCAATTTTTTTTTACATTATATAAGCAGATAAGGCAATATTAAACCTTATCGCCATACAACACACACAATCTGCACGCACACGTGCCGAAACAAAAAGGTACCGACGACTCCATGAAATCGTTCCTGCGCGCGTTTTTAAAAAAAACAGTGGGCCGCGGCCCCGTAACAATGTCCTTTTTCATCGTGATTATCGGATGTTTCATTTTTATGAGGGGCGTGCCCTTCATGGATATTGTGGAATTGAAGACCATTGATCTCCGGTTTGACATGCGGGGGGAAAAAACCCCGGGCAGCGACGTGGTGCTGGCCGCAATTGATGAAAAAAGCCTGAAACAGGAGGGACGCTGGGTCTGGCCGCGCACCAAGATTGCCGAACTGATTACCAAATTGTCCGAAAAAGGAGCCCGGGTCATTGCCTTTGACGTGGGGTTCTTTGAACCGGAAAATTCCCAGGCTATCACGACCATTAAAGATATTCAAAAAAAATCAATCGCTTACAACTTAAACAACGATGATTTTGACCGTTATCTCAAACAACTCAAGGCCGGATCGGACAACGACCGTATCCTGGCCAGGGCCATTAAAGCAGCTGAATCCGAGGTGATCCTGGGCTTTTTCTTTCAGATCAACCCCGAGGATGCCGGCCATATCAGCCAGCCGGAATTGACCCGGCATACCAGAAATATCCTGGGCGCCCGGTATGATATGGTACGATATACATCCGACGCCGCCAAAGCGGCAATCCTTACGGACGCTGCCGCGCCCCAGTCCAATATCTCGATTATTTCCGATGCCGCCGCATACGCTGGATTTTTCAACAAACTCACCGACCCGGACGGCGTGGTCAGGCGGCTTCCCATGGTTATCCGATTTGAGGACGGCCTCTATGCCCCGCTTGCGTTGAAAGCCGTAGGGGCTTACCTGGGAGCGCCGATCAGCATTACTCTTGCAGCGGAATACGGCGTTGAGCAGCTCCGGGTGGGCGACAAAACCATCCCTGCCAATGACCGGGGAGAAATTCTCATCAACTACAGAGGACCGGCCCATACCTTCCCCCACATTCCCGTCACGGATATCCTGAACGGTGCGGTCGATGACACGGCCATACGGGGGAAAATCGTGCTTATCGGCGCCACCGCCATCGGTATCCACGACGAATGTGTTACCCCCACAGCCAAGGTGTTTCCCGGACCGGAGGTCCATCTGAACGCCATGGACAGCATCCTTGCCGGGGACTTCCTCTACCATCCCGCCTGGGCCCACCTGTTTGACCTGATTATCATTTTTATCGGCGGCCTGCTGCTGGCTGTGGTGCTCTCCAGAACTCGTGCACTTGCCGGCGGTATTTTCATGGCCCTGCTGTTCGGCGGTTATATTGCGCTATGCCATTACTTCTTCTCCCAAATGGGCTGGATCTTGAACATGGTCTACCCCCTTTCCGTATTCATTACCGTCTACGTGGCCGTCACCTCATACAAATACCTGTCCGAAGAGGGGCAGAAAAAATTTATTCGCGAAGCATTTTCCAAATATCTGGCGCCGCAGGTGGTCAGCCAGCTTATCGAATCCCCGCAGAAACTGATCCTCGGCGGAGAACGGCGGGAGATTACCGCTTTTTTCTCGGATGTACAGGGATTTACCAGCATTTCTGAAAAACTGTCACCCGAAGACCTGGTGGAACTGCTCAACGAATTTCTCACCGAGGTAACGGATATTATTTTGAAACATGAAGGCGCGGTGGATAAATTTGAGGGGGATGCCGTAATCGCCTTTTTTGGCGCGCCCAATGATCTGGAAAATCATGCCCGGGCCGCCTGCCTGTCATGTGTGGAGATTCAGGCCCGCATGAAAGAACTCCGGGAAAAATGGCGGGCCGAGGGCAAACCTGAACTGAACGTCCGTATCGGCCTGCATTCCGGCCCTGCGGTAGTGGGCAACATGGGATCCAGAAATCGTATGGATTACACCATGATGGGGGACACGGTCAACACGGCCGCCCGGCTCGAAGGGGTAAACAAAATATACGGCACGTATACGCTGATTGGCGATCCCACCTATCAAACGGCCGCAGAAGGGATCGTGGCCAGAGAGCTGGACGCCGTCAAAGTGGTGGGCAAGGCCGAACCGGTACCGATTTATGAGATCATCGGCCGGCCCGGTGAGATCAGCGATGATATGACCACCGCTATGGCCCATTATGCTGCCGGCTTGCGTGAATACCGCGGTCAAAACTGGGATGCGGCCATTGAATGGTTTTCAAAAACACTGGATCTCATGCCGGAAGACGGCCCCAGCCGGACCATGATCGAACGCTGCCGGATTTACAAAGAGGACCCGCCGGAAGAAGGATGGGATGGGGCGTTTTCAATGACGACAAAATAGGACGGCTTCGTAGAACTTTTTTTAGAACAGCCGAAAAGTAAAGCGATAACCGGCGTGAAATAAACGCAATTGAGAAGGATGTTACGATTGACTTTGTTCCAGAAAAACGGACTGCGATCGGTTTGCCTGATTGTCGCGGTCCTGCAGCTTTATCTGTTTGTCTTTTCCCTGCCGGCATTCAGCAGCCGGACCGACAGTGATATTTTTTTTCAAAAAGCCAAAACATTTCTGGCCTCCGGGCGATACCTGGAAGCCATGGGGCTTTATCAGACTGTGGCGGATATGGCCACGGCGCTGGAGGAAAAGGCCCGGGCCCTGGTCATGATCGGGGCCACTTATACCCTTTACCTTGATCAGCACGACATGGCCCTGAAATATTTCGACTATGTACTGCATACCTATCCCCGGACATCCGCCGCAGGCGAGGCCCTTTTCAAAAAAGGCACAGTCTTGTACGAGACCCGGCAATACGGCGCGGCATATGAAATCTTCAGCCAGTACATCGCAAATTATCCGGAAGGCCGGCAGAAAAATTCGGCAGAAGTCTGGGCGGAAAGCGCCATGAACCTGGCAATGGCCACCGGGAGCGTAGACGCCCGATGGAAAGCGGCAAACCAGTTGGCCGACACCACGATGCGGGTGCTGATTATTGAAAACCAACCGGCGATCACCCTGAAATCCCTATACACCATTACCATCACCGATCCGTCATCCGGCAAAACCGTGGCATCAGGACCGGGAACCGCAAAGCTGACCGTTAAAGACGGCGGTATTATCATCAATCAGACCCCAACCGGCAAAAACCGCCTAACCATAAGCACCCGCAACACCTACCTGAAGGTCGACGGCACACGGTACCGGGGCGATATTGTTGTGTCCGCATCCGTCCAGGGGCTTTCCGCCATCAACCATATATATGTTGAAGACTATCTTTACGGTGTGGTGCCCCGGGAGGTCCCCTATACCTGGCCCAAGCACGCCCTCATGGCGCAGGCCGTGGCTGCCCGGACATACGCCCTTTACGTCAAGGAGAAACGGCGGGAAGAGCCGTATGATGTCAGGGCCACCACCGCCTCACAGGTTTACGGCGGCTATGATGCGGAAAACCCCAAAACCAGCATTGCCGTCGATTGCACCCGCGGCCAGGTCATGACATATAACGGCAACCTTATCGTGGCATATTTTCATTCCAACAGCGGCGGTTATACGGAATGTCCGGAAAATGTATGGGGCGCGGCCGTCCCCTATCTGAAATCCACCCCCGACAATTACAGCAACGGTTCTCCGGGCAGCACATGGGAATATTATCTACCGTTTTCCGAAGCAAGCAGACGGCTCAACGCATACGGGATTGATGTGGACGGCATCAAAAAGCTCCGGTTCAACGACAAAAGCGAGTCCGGACGGGTCCGCGATGTGACGATTTTTTCCGACAACGGCCGGTATGACATCAAGGGCAACAACTTCCGGCTGGCCATTGGCGGCACGAAATTGAAAAGCATGTGTTTTAATTATGATATAACCAAAGAGGGGATCCTTTTCCGGGGCAGCGGATACGGCCACGGCGTGGGCATGAGCCAGTGGGGCGCCCGGCAGATGGCCCTGGAAGGATATGATTATAAAAGCATCCTGAAAAAGTATTACAGCGGGATTCATATTGCGTCCCTGGGCGGCAAACCCAAAAAGTGAGATTATGACATCAGACCGCTCCAAAAAAGGATTTGAACCCATCGGGGACCTTCTGGGCAGCACGCTCGAAAAGATGTTTGCGCAAGCCGGTGCGCCCATCTCCCACATATGGACGATCTGGGAAGACGTGGTGGGGGAAACCGTGGCCCGAAACGCCCAGCCCGTTTCATTGAACGGCAACACGCTGATTGTCCATGTGACCAGTTCTGCCTGGAACCAGCAATTACAGTTCTTAAAATCGGATATTATCCGCCAGATCAACCAGACATCGGACACGCCGCTTTGCACGGACTTGAAGTGCAGAATCGGCAATCTTGAATAATGCCCCTTTCTGTTGATTTAACATCAGACACCTTCTTTAACGGCCGGATTCATGTTTCACAGCCGGCTGAGGGTTACCGGTTTTCCCTGGACGCCCCGCTGCTGGCCGGCCACATCAGCCCCGGTCCTGATGCCCGGATCGTGGACCTCGGCACCGGCTGCGGCATTATCCCCCTGCTGCTGGCCCATCGCCATCCCACTGTGCAGATAACGGGATTTGAGCTTCAGACACGCCTTGCCACGATTGCCATGAACAATGTGAAAACCAATGACATGGCAGACTGCATCGCCATCGTCCAGGCGGACATCCATACCGTTGGCCATGGCAAGGCCGGCGGCAAGACCGATCTGGTGGTGTGCAACCCCCCGTTCCGGGAAGCCCGGTCCGGTCGGATCAACCCGGACCGGGAAAAGGCCATTGCCCGGCATGAAATCGCCGTTACACTGACGGACATCGTCGCGGCGGCTTCGCGGCTGCTCCGCGTGGGTGGCGAATTTGCCGTCATTTACCCGGCGGTCCGGCTTATTGACCTTGTCACGGCAATGCGCAGCGCCGCCATTGAGCCCAAACAGATACTTACCATCCACTCCAAACAGGGCGAAGATGCCAGACTTGTCATTGTCAAAGGCCTGAAAAACAGCCGGCCCGGCGCTATTGTACTTCCGCCGCTGGTGATTTATGAAAACGACGGCAAAACCTACACCTCTGACGTCCGGGCTATGCTGGGCGTTTAAGATCTTCAAAAGTATACAGGCATTGAAGTTCCTACGCGTATATCTTTTTACCCGCCCTTTTCTTTGATGGACTCGTAAAAAGTCGATTTTGGGACGGCAAAGTAAAAAGTTCAAGTTCGCGGCGCGCAAATCTCGAGGAATGGAGCGTACTTAGTCGTACGTGACATGACGAGAGATGCAGCGCAACAAAGAAATTGGACTTTTTACGAAGCCGTCAAAGATAAAATGATCTCCCTTTTTCTCTTAAACTCCTGATTGAATGCAGATCCCACACATGAACATCTCCTTTTCTACCGCCGGGACCAGAATTTTTAATTTGACAGATGTTATCAAAGAAGATAAAAATAGCAGGTTACAGCCGATGTTTTTTGGCCGGATCAGCGACTGACACCGGCAACCACCAGGAGAGGTGGCCGAGCTGGCTGAAGGCACCGCTCTCGAAAAGCGGCATCCTGTTAACGCGGGATCGGGGGTTCGAATCCCCCCCTCTCCGCCACAATGGCCAAAAAACACGCAAAACCGTTTGATGCGGAGAGATGACCGAGTTGGCTGAAGGTGCACGACTGGAAATCGTGTGTGCCTTAACGGGCACCGAGGGTTCGAATCCCTCTCTCTCCGCCATTTTTTATTGAAACGCCGTCCTTTCGATACCCGAAGATATCTGGCGGCGCACCCGGGGGAATACCTGAGTATGGCAACATATTCAGTCACCCCGGATGGAAGGCCACGCGTTTATGTCCTATCTGGTTCTGGCCCGTAAATACCGGCCCACAACTTTTGAAGCGGTGGTGGAACAGCAGCAGGTCACCCAGACCCTGACAAACGCCATCAAGCTGGGGCGCGTTGCCCATGCGGTCATATTCGCCGGCCCCAGGGGAACGGGAAAAACCACAATCGCGCGGATTCTGGCCAAATCCATGAACTGTGAACAGGGCCCCACTCCCACCCCCTGCAATGAATGCCGCTCCTGCCGGGAAATCGCTTCGGGCAGCGCCACGGACGTATTTGAAATCGACGGCGC
Organism: Thermodesulfobacteriota bacterium; assembly: GCA_034189905.1. Taxonomy (GTDB): domain Bacteria; phylum Desulfobacterota; class Desulfobacteria; order Desulfobacterales; family Desulfosudaceae; genus JAXHTY01. The sequence continues at coordinate 72,447 of JAXHTY010000003.1, read as the reverse complement.
CTCCAACAACGGCGTGGAACAGGTGCGGGAGCTGCGCAGCAACGTCAAGTTCATGCCGGCCCACAGCCCGTACAAGATATACATTATCGATGAAGTTCACATGCTCTCCCTGGCGGCCTTTAATGCGCTGCTGAAGACCCTTGAAGAGCCGCCCGCCCATATCATGTTTCTCTTTGCCACCACGGAGCCCCATAAAATTCCGGCCACGATCCTTTCCCGGTGCCAGCGCCATGACCTCTCCTTCGTCAGCATGGACGGCATTATCCATCATCTGGCGGATCTGTGTGAAAAAGAGGGATTTTCCATGGAAGACAAAAGCCTGGCGCTTATCGCCCGTGAAGCCGGCGGCAGCATCCGGGATGCCATGAGCCTGCTGGATCAGGTTATGAGTTGTGCCGGGGAAACCATCGATCACGACCGGGTCATGGCCGTTCTCGGCGTGGTGGATAATGACGCGTTTTTTGAACTGTCCAATGCGGTGCTGAACAGTGATATGCAGACAACGCTGAATATCATTGACGACATTCACAAAACCGGCCACGACATAAAAAAGCTCTATACGGATCTCTTAAACCACTTTCGCAACCTGCTGGTGGTCTCCATGGATGAAAAAATGACGGCACTGGCAGACGGGTTGCCGGCCCATGATATTGACCGTATCCGTCAGCAGACCGCTGATGTTTCTCCGGTTTTTTTAAACCAGGTGTTGTCCCTGCTGCTGGATGAAGAAGAAAAGGTCCGGTTTTCAAGCCGGCCGAAAATTGCCGTTGAAATGGCCCTGATCAAGATCATGCAGACCCGGCCCGCCCTGCCGGCGGAAACCCTGATCGAAAAGATCGAGGCCCTGAAAAACGCTTTTCTGGAAACCGGCGGCATGACAACGCCGGTTGCACCAGCCGCAACAACTGCAGCGGACGACAACATGTCAGCTTCTGATTCAATCGCTCCACCGCCTGAGACCATGCCGGAACCATCGTCTTCGGCGGCACCCGATATGCCCACCCACCCACCGGCATTTGATCCCGGGGAACCCGTTGACTATACCATGCCGGAAGCCCCGCTGGATACACCGGCAGTGAAAGAGCCGGCCGGTAATTTCCCCGGTGACCCGGAAAGCGACCCCACCGGTGCATGGGAAGCCATATTGACCGTGATTGATCGCGATTATCCGCTGCTGGGGGCGAACCTGAGGAACAGCACCCTCTCCAGGGTGAACGGGAATGAGATGGAGATTGAGGTCTACGGATCAAAGACCACTAAAAACGTGCTGGGCCAGGAAAAACGGATCAGTGAACTCAAGTCGGTATGCCGGCTCTTTTTCAAAAAAGATATGGTAATTACCATCAACCACAAGTTCAGTCCCGCCGGTGGTACGGCCGGCAAAAAGAGACCGCCCAAACCCCGGATTCATCCAATGGTCAAAGAAGCCCTGGATGTGTTCGGCGGTGAAGTCGTGAACCCCAAAACCATTTAACCGGATCCAGGAGGATAGCATATGAAAGGCATGGGAAATATGATGAAGCAGGCCCAGAAGCTTCAGGCCAAAATGACGAAACTTCAGGAAGAGCTTGCCCAGCAAACCGTTGAGGCGACCGCCGGCGGCGGGATGGTAAAAGTGGTGGCCGACGGCCGGCAGCAAATCGTCTCCATCAACATCGAAAAAGAGGTCGTCGACCCCGAAGATGTTGAAATGCTGCAGGATCTGGTTCTTGCGGCTGTCAATGACGCGCTTGCCAAATCACAGGAGATGGTTTCCAGCGAGATGAGTAAACTGACCGGAGGACTGGGGATTCCCGGATTAACATAGTCAATGAACCACTATCCCCCCTCCATACGAAACGCCATTCAAAGCCTCTCCCGGTTACCGGGCGTGGGCGCCAAAACGGCCGAGCGGCTTGCCATGCATTTATTGCGTGCGCCAGCCACGGAGGTAACGGAACTGGCCCGTAATCTGATGGAACTGAAAAAGAAAACCCGGCTCTGCGCCCGGTGTTTTACCCTCAGCGATACAGATACCTGCGCCATCTGCAGCAATCCGGCCCGTGAGCAGGATATTTTGTGTGTGGTGGAAGGGCCGGCCGAACTGATGTCCATTGAAAAGACCGGCGTTTTTTCCGGGCTGTACCATGTGCTTCACGGCGTGCTGTCACCCATGGACGGAATCGGCCCGGATGATATTCGCATTCGGGAACTGGTGGCCAGAATCAAAAGGGGTGGCATCCGGGAAGTGGTGATTGCCACGGGCATGCAGGTGGAGGGGGAGTCCACGGCCGCTTATATTTCCGAAATCCTCCAGCCATACGACATAAAAATCACCCGCCTGGCCTCGGGCATGCCCATGGGCGGTGACCTGAAATATGTGGATCCCATTACGTTGAAACACGCTCTGGAAAAACGTTATGCCGTATAGCCATATTACAGCCGCTGATATTTTTGCCTGTCAGCAGTGCGGGGAATGCTGCAAGGGATATGGGGGAACATATGTAACAGAAGACGATATTCGGAAAATCGCCGAATATACAAACACAGATCCGAAGACCTTTGTGTCAACCTATTGCACATTTTCGGGGAGCAGGCCCGTTATTGCCCAGGGCGAGAACGGATACTGCATCTTCTGGCAAAACAAAATATGCACCATTCATCCGGTCAAACCCCGCATGTGCAAGGCATGGCCGTTTCTTGCCAGCGTTCTGACGGACGTGGGCAACTGGGAAGCGATGTCAGCGGCATGCCCCGGCATCCGGACAAATTTCCCGCCAGACGTGATCAAGCGTTGCATTGAGGAAGTATTGGGAATAAAAAAATTATGATCGGTATTTTTGACTCAGGACTGGGCGGATTAACGGTCGCGCGTGCGGTTATGGATGAACTGCCTGATTATGACATCACGTATTTCGGGGATACCGCCCGGACGCCGTATGGCGCCAAAAGTCCGCAAACGGTTATTCAATACGCGATGGAGGATTCCGCGTTTCTGGTGGACCAGGGTGCCCGGATTATCGTCATCGCCTGCAACAGCGCTTCCAGTGTGGCCACTGGCCATATCATGGACCGGTTCGACGTCCCGGTCTTTGAAGTCATTACACCGGCCGTGGACATGGCCACGGAAATCACGAAAAAGGGCATTATCGGCGTCATCGGCACCCGTGCCACCATCAGCAGCGGCGTTTATGAGCAAAAGATCCGGGAACGCCTGGCATCGGCAAAAATACATTCCCGGGCCTGTCCGCTGCTTGTGCCGCTTGTGGAAGAGGGCTGGATGAACAAGCCCGAGACACGCATGATTGTTAAAAAATATCTCCACCCTTTAAAGACCCGGCAAATTGACACCCTGATTCTGGGATGCACCCACTACCCCATTATTAAACCCGCCATACAGGCAAAGGCCGGTAAACGGGTGAACATGATTGATTCGTCCATTGCCGTGGCCCGGGCGATCCGCCAATTTATTGAGACAGACACGAGCATCCAGGCCCAACTGACCAGGGGCGGCAACACCCGCTTTTTTGTCTCGGACATCACCCCGCAGTTTGAAAAAACCGCCCGGTTGATCCTGAACCGGAACATCACCCTGAACCATGTCACCATGTGATACCGCTGCCGCGAAAACCGTCGCGGATCAGTAATTTTCCCAAAAGGTATTCACATCAATGACCTCGCGGGTGTTCTTGCTGTCGTCCGGTTCGGGCAGTTTTTCCATATGGTACAACGCCCCAGCGACCCGTTTCATCCATCGGCCGGCATCCGGTACTTTGGGCAGGCCTTCCGGTGTAAAGTAGATAAAGGGCATCCGGGTATCCGCGCCCGCAAATCGATCCGGGTTTTTGAGAAAATTCAACACCCATTCATGCCTCAGCCTCTCTTTGACCATGAGCAAATCGATGGCCAGGTCATCCACCGGCACATTCTCCGGCAGTTCCTGATCCATACCCGCGGGATGACATTGGGCACAGCGGTCGTGTTGAAAACGGTATACGCCAAGTGCCTTTTTTTTGCTGTCCATGTTTTGAATCTCAAACGGCAACTGATAATCCGGGAGTGTTTCAGGGTCAAATCCGGACGACTGCCGGAAGTATCGGACCAGGGCACGGGTTTCCGGTTCGGGAAAGTAGAAATATGGCATGCCCATGGTCATCCAGATACGCATGGTGGACGGTCGATCAAGATAATGAATAAGCCATTGGGGCTGTACTTTTTCGCCTTCCCCCACCAATCGGGGCGGCAGCAGATGGCTGCGCTCGATTACCGTGGTTATATAGGGTGTTTCGCCTGGGTCGACACGGTGGCAAAAGCGGCAACCGTAATCATAGATGAGCCACTCCCCTTCATGCCCCACGCGCTGCGTGAGGCTTTCGGCAGAGACGGTGTCCCTGCGTGCAGACATCGGGGCTTTCATGAAAAAAGTGACCAGCGCTTTGATTTCATCACCGGTCAGGTGGAAGACCGGCATTCGCCTGGATGATAAGGCCCGCTTTTCAGAGGAACCCAGAAGAATTGCCGCGAGTTCCTCCCATGGCCTGGGGGCAACGGACTTTCTGAGTTGCGGCGTTATGCTTGCGGCCGGGGGCGGCGTGTGATCAAACCCGTTTATGTGATGGCAGGCGAAACACCCGTCCGTTTCCACGAAATCACGCCCTTGTTCGGCATAGTGTTGGGCATCACCGGTGCAGAAAGGGGGTAAGCGCCCGGGATCAAGGGTCAGGGTGTCAAGGTAGGCCATGATATCCCGGACCTCTTTATCTGTGGCATCGATCAGTGGAATGCGTGCATCGGGATTATAGGCCCGGGGATCTTCCAGTTCCAGCAGGACCCAGGCCGGGCGGAATTTTGTCCCGGCATCGTTCAATGAGGGGATGCGGCGAACCGGGTCAGCGGGGTGTGGATCGGTTTTATGGCAGGCACGGCATCCGCGATAAATAAAATAGTGGGCGCCGCGTTCCGCCGAAGCACCTGAAAGGTCCGTTTCTTTATAATGATGGGAAGGGGAAGTGGTCAGGGATAATAAAAAAGAGGCAATGCGACACGCTTTTTCCGAAGACATGCCGAAATCAGGCATCATGGTGCCCGGCCGGATGGAACGCGGGCCTTGAAGCCAGACCGGCAGCCATCTTTTGTCTTTCAGTTTTTCGCTGATACCGTTTAACGGGGGAGCGAATTTTTTTTCTGCCTGTTCGGGGCTGTGGCAGGCAGCGCAACCACGGGCATAGAAGAGGTGTTCCCCCTCATATACGGTTTCGGCGCCGGAGAGGCCGTATGTGCTTTCATGGCAGGCGCCGCAGGATGCCTGGACATAAGTGTCTTTTAATAAATAGCCGTTCTGTGCGGGACAGGCGTTGTTTTCGAGGCCGGGGTTCTTACGGGTGACAGGCAGATGGCAGTCCGTGCAGTCAAATGCATTGACGGAATGGTAAGACAGCATGCCCAGGGGGTGGGATTCGGCTGCGGATTCTGTTTGAGATAAGGCCTTGTGGCATATTTGACAGTCGCCCGCCGCGTGAGTGGTGCATGGTAAAATCACGGTGTGGGACCATACCATTACTGTGATGATTAGCGCAAATACGGCTTGTTTTGCGGGTATCTGATATCTTGCTTGTTTCATTAATCCATCCGGTTGGACATTGTGATCGGGCTACAGGAACGCTATAAAGTTGCACGTTGAACTTACAACTATTGTCTATTGATATACAAATGTCAAACAAAAGATAAGAATAACGGATATCAGAGACTTCACCGGGATTGCAATGAGAGGCGAAAGGGAGGAATAACCGTCTGGAGACGCAATAAAAATTGATTTCCTGTTTGTTTTTTTCTATCTTGAACATATGAATCCGGAAGCGCGATTGCTTTTTAATGAATGAAGCACTGCATCACGGATGGTATGTTGTTGAACTGGCGTTCTTTTTTCGGGGAATGGGAAGACAGATGACACCCTTGGTGCCGGTATTGTTCATATCTCACGGTCCGCCGACAATCTTACTGATGGACACGCCTGCTGGCGAATTCCTGAAGCAACTTGGCGGGCAAATACCCCCACCAGATGCCATTTTATGTATATCCGCCCATTGGGAGGCGGTTAAGCCCACCGTCAGCGCAGGTGTCCGGAGCGGGATCATCCATGATTTCAGCGGCCCGCCTCAGTTGTTTGACCAGGCTTATCCGGCCCCGGGCTCCCCAGGACTGGCAGATAAAGCAGTTGCCCTGCTGGCGGCCGCCGGTATCAATGCCGAACAGAATCCTGAAAGGGGACTGGATCACGGGGCCTGGGTGCCCCTCAAACTGATGTTTCCGGCGGCCGACATCCCCGTCGTCCAGCTTGCCATTCAGACGGAAAAGGACCCATCCCACCATTTTGAACTCGGCAAGGCGCTCCGGCCATTGCGTGAAAACGGCATCCTCATCATCGGCAGCGGCGGTGCAGTTCATAATCTTTATGAGATTCAAGGGCATAAAATAAATGACGAGCCGGTCGCTTATGCGGCTGCATTTGATAAATGGCTCCGGGAAAAGCTGACCACTGGACAGACCGATCAGCTGATTGATTATCAGCAATTTGCGCCTGAACCGGGACAAAGCCACCCGTTTCCTGCCGAGCACTTTCTCCCGCTGTTTGTCAGTCTGGGGGCAGGCCTGCCGGGAGAAAAAGCAATCCGGATCCATCAGGGGTTTATGTATGGCACCCTTTCGATGGCCGCCTATCAATGGTCGGGCAAGCAGGCATAATTCCGGGCGGGCGTGTCCCCCAATTCTGGCCCGGAGGACCGGGCTTTGCAGATTGGTGTTATGGTTTACCCCCCCGGCAGTTGCAGATGTTGTTCGCCGGTCTGAAACCGCTCCGTCAACTGACGCATCTCCTCTGCCTGGGATGAGAGTTCACCGGCAGCGGAAGCGGTTTCTTCGGCGTTGGCGGCATTCTGCTGGGTAATGCTGTCGATTTGGGACAGCCACTGGTTGATCTTGGCAATTCCTTCGGCCTGCTCGCCACTGGCAGCGGCGATTTCCCCCACAAGATCGGCCACCTTGTTAACCATGTCGTTAATCTCCGAAAAGGCAGCAGACACCTGTTCCGCCAGTGCATTGCCGCCTTCCACTTTCTTTGTGGATGCGTCGATGAGTTCGGCGGTCTCTTTGGCGGCTTTGGCGCTGCGGGCGGCCAGTGACCTTACTTCCTGGGCCACCACGGCAAACCCCTTACCATGCTTGCCAGCCCGTGCGGCTTCCACGGCTGCATTCAATGCCAGCAGGTTGGTCTGAAACGCGATATCGTCAATCACCTTGATGATATTGACAATTTTATCGCTCGACGCGCTGATCTCCTGCATGGCGGCGACCATGTTCTCCATCCGTCCGGCCCCCTGCTGGCCAGTTTCCCGTGTCTTCACCGCCAGCACATTGGCCTGGTTGGAGCTGTCCTGATTAATCTTAATCCGATCGTTCACATCCGTCATGGCACTGGTGGTTTCCTGTAGCGACGCTGCCTGTTCACTGGCCGCCTGGGAAAGCGAATGGCTGGAATCGGCCACCTGTTTTGAACTGGCCGCCACCTGATCGGCCGATGTCGCCAGCCGGCCCGAGACATCACGCAGATTCTTCGTCATGCGGTCAAGGGCGTTGCCCAGAATGTCGTTTTCAGAAAAAACCGTCACCTGATTGGTAAAATCCCCCTCAGCCATCTGCGCCGCCAGGGCGGCACGCTGCTCCTGCAACCGGGCCATACCGGTAAAGGCCTTGCTCAGAAGACCGATCTCGTCACTTGACAAATGCTCATGAATCGCGGAAAAATCCCCCTCAGCCATGCGATCCGCCGCATGGGCCATCTTCTTCAGCGGTGCGACCATGCTCTTTGCCACATACACAAAGTTCAAAATCAGAATGGCGATGCCCACCGGGAAACATACCAGCAACACCCAGAGATTGAATACGGTAAAATGCCCTGCAAGATAGGCACAGATCAGAATGCCAATAATACCGGGGGTGAGTTTCAAATAAAGAAAGGTGGTCAGGCTTTTTTTGTAAATAAAAAAAAGACAGCTGACAATCAGGATAGTACTGATAAACAACAGGACAATAAAGACGGCCAATTCGGTTGTCATTTGATTTCCTCCACATTCGGTTGCCAGGCCACCACTTCAGCCCTGAACGCTATTGATCAACCCCCATTGCCTTGGCGATACTCCGCCGCTCATATATGATCTCCACCCGGCGGTTCTTGGCCCTTCCCGTCTGCGTTGAATTACTGGCAATGGGATGGTATTCCGCATAACCGGCGGCAGAGACCTTTCTGGGGTCCAGGCCCCTTGCAATCAGATAGCGTACCACCTCACAGGCCCTGTTTGCAGACAATTCCCAGTTGGAGGCGAATTTAGCCGTATGAATAGGCCTGTTGTCCGTGTGGCCGGCCACTGTGATGTGGTAGGAAAAACCCGACAACACTTTACTCAACTTCGCCATGATATCCAGACCGCTGGTGCTTATCCGCGCACCACCCGGCGGGAAGAGCACCACATCTGAGATTGTAATCACCGCGCCGGTTTCATCCCCCTGCACGCGGACCTTTCCGCCGAGCTTATTATACATGATTAATTCACGAACATCCATCACAATATCATCCACTTCCCGCTGCACGGCCTGGGCAGGGTCGACCGGTTTTTCCGGTTCATCTTTTTCCTCCTGGGGGATCTTGTGCTGGACCTTTACCCCTTCACTGGTACCGGCTTCGGGCACCTGTTCCACGCCCAGGGCGCTCTGAAGGGACTTCACCAGCATCTTGAAGGTTTCGTTCTGGATGGTGCTCATGGAGAACAAAAGCACAAAAAAACACATCAACAGGGTGACCATATCGGCGAATGTTGCCATCCATGGCGGTGCGCCGATGATCCCCTCTTCAGCCGGCTCATCATCCGACGACCCCATCCCCGGCGCGGCATCATCAACCGTGCCCGGTGCTTCTGTGGATTGTGCCTGTTGTTCTTTTTTTTTATCGTTCGCCATCTTTTATTATCCTGACGGATCTGTCTTTTCAGAAATCACGAATCGGCCTTTTCGTCCCTGGCGCTGTCCCCGAGATACACTTTTAATTTGTCCGCCATCAGCCGGGGATGTTCGCCCTCCCGGATGGACACCACCCCTTCTGACAAAAGCTTCATATTGGTGATTTCTTCTTCGCTACGCAACTTCAGTTTGTCCGACATGGGATTTAGAATCAGATTGGCCGCCAGTGCCCCGTAAAATGTGGTAATCATCGCCACGGCCATTTTAGGGCCGATGGAAGAAGGATCATCCAGGCTTGCCAGCATTTGAATAAGCCCGATAAGGGTTCCGACCATACCGAAAGCAGGTGCGTACGTGCCCATGGTACCAAAGATTCCCCAGCCGATCTTATGTTTCCGTTTAACCACCTGGATCTGTTTGTCCATAATCTGAATGATATCTTTCGTGCCAACGCCATCAATAACCATCTGCATGGCACTTGCAAAGAACGGATCCCGAATGTCGGCAATGTTCTTCTCAATGGAGAGGATGCCCCCTTTCCGGGCTTTATTGGAGATATCAACCAATTGTTCCACCAGTTCTTCCGGTGGTTCAATTTTAAAGATAAACACCTTCAATGCCAGCCCCATCACCATTAAAAACTCCCGAAGGGGATACGCAATCAACGTGGCTGCAATGGTTCCGCCGCCCACGATCATCATTGACGGAATATTGATGAATGTGCCCAGACCGCTTCCCATCATAATAGTGCCGAGAACGGCGGCAATGCCGGAAACAATGCCGATTATGGTGGCGATATCCATTCAGGTAATATCCTTAATTTTTTACAAAAACAGTCCCCTTGAGCGGCTCTTTTTGCCGGTAGCGGTCAATCTGCTCGATAATCTTTTCGGTGATCACCGTGCCGGCGGGCAGCAATTTAGCCCCGCTCAGGGTGAAAATGCCGGACGCCAGCACCATTCCCTGCTCGATATGATCCACCCGCACTTCCTGCGTGCTGAACACATCACCTGTGGGATGTTCCCGAGCATAGGCATGAAGACAGTGGACCACATGGGGATCAAACCGGATGCCAATCTCTGCTTCCAAACCTTCAAAGACCTGTTCCGTGGTCAGCTCTTCTTTTCGAAAAACCAGGTTTTCAAACACATTGGCCGCGGCAATAATCCTTGATCCCAGGGGGATCTGTTCACCCCGAAGACCATCCGGGCTCCCCGAACCATCCACTTTTTCGTGAAAATGCTTGATGATATCCGCCACCTCCTGAAAACCGGAAAACTTTTCCAGCAATGCCGAGCCTTTAACCGGATGATGCATCATGGCGGTTTTTTCTTTCTGCGTAAATGCTTCCGGTGATTTTTCCAGAAGTTCATCGGGAAAGGACAGCTTGCCGATTTCATGAAGCAGAGCGGCAATCTTTATGGTACGGACGGCCGGTTTGGGCAGTTCCATCTTCCTGGCGATAAACACGGCAATATCCGCAACCCGCCTGGAATGGCCCACATGATACCGGCGCTTGGACTCAACGGCTGAAGAGAGGATGGAGATCAGGCTGTAAAAATCTTCCTTCTGTTTTTTGATCAGCGCTTCCAGTTCGTTGTTTGCCTTTTGCCGCTGTTCCGCCATAAGGGATGCCTGTTTCATGGAATGCTCAAGCATGCGTTTCTCATCGGCCAGTTCACTGTTTTTCGATTCCAGTGCCTTTTTATAATCCTTGAGCTTTCGAAGCGCTTTTTCCAGCTTTCTGTTGGTGCCCACTAAATCATCCTGAAGCCTCTTCAGCCGTGAAAAGGCCTTGACCTTTGCCAGCAACTCCTCCTTTTGTACCGGCTTGTGCAAAAAATCGTCAGCGCCGATTTCGATTCCTCTGGCCTTATCAGTCGCAGCAGACGCACTATCAAAAATCAACAGAATTTTACTGCTGATCAGATGGGTCTGGGTTTTTATGGTATCGCAAAAGTCGAAGCCGTCCATGTCAGACAGGATCACGGCGCTGATGATAATGTCCGGTGACACTTTTCGGGCCTTATCAATGCCCTCCCCGGCCGAGCCGGCTGTATGCAAACAATAGCCGGACTTTTCAAAATGATCTGTATACGCCTGTAACGCAGCCGGATCGCTGTCGACGCACAACACATTGATATCCGGAACGGCAAATGTCTCCATAGCGGATGATCCCCTGATAACAATCTGATCAGGTACTCTGATAGATAATTGTTTAACAGCGATGCAAGGGTAATGAACGCCTTGAAACGCCGCTGCCAGATGCAACTGGTGATGGTTTGGGCCGGCCTGCATGAACCGGCAAATGAACGCTTGCTTTTCCTTCTCGGGATTGGTGATAAAATGATGGAAAAAATCTTTTTACAGCATCTTCAATCATTATTATAATACCAGAAGACCGGTGATTTATCAAGCTGAAACTCAGGTTGAAAGTCGCCGTTGAAAGGACCAGGACGGGGAATTTCCGACATGACCGGGTAGACACATCGCCAAAACAGATCCGGAGGCAATACGAAATGACTAAAAACTTGACAAAAATTTATTAAACCGTGTAAGTTATTAGATAATCAAAATCTCAACCAAGACATAGGTGGGCTCATGCCAAACAAAACGTCTGTCCTGATTTTCATTTACGTATCACTGCTCTGCTTGCTCTGTGGGACGGTTTGCCCCGTGATGGCCGATTCCACTGCGGAAAATACCAATGATGCCGTTGCTGTCGAACAGCAGGAGCCGGCACCGGAAGATGATTATGAGCCGGGATTTTACTATACCGTAAAAAAGGGGGACACCCTGTGGGATCTGTCCCAGAAGTTTTATGATTCAGAATGGGTGTGGCCGGCCATGTGGGGACAAAACAAGGATATCAGAAACCCTCACCTGATTTATCCGGGACAGCGTATTCGTCTTTACCAGCGAACTGATGCACTTGCGCACAAGGACATCCCCGAACCCCCGCCGGAACCGCCACCGCCGGAACCTGAACCGGAAGTGGTGGAAGAAACGCCAATGCCGGAAGAAACGCCAGTGGTAGAAGAAGCACCGGAACCCGAACCGGAACCAACGTTCGTTTACTTTCTTTACCCCGGCATTGAGCAGGTGGGCTTTATTCAGAAGCTGGACCGGCACGGACTCTTCAGAAAACCCAAAGATCCTCACCTGATCGGCAATATCTTCCGGGTGGAAGGCGATAAAATAGAAATGATCAGTCAGGGGGATACGGTTTATATTAACCCGGAAAAAGATTTTAATTTCATCGTTGGTACTTGGTATTACATTTACAAACCTTTGGAAGTCGTGGAAAGTCCATCATCCGGACAATATATCGGCCATAAATATACCATCGCGGGCATTGCCGAAATAACCGACACCCGGGACAAATATGTAGTTTCAAAAATCATCAAATCATACCGCGCCATAAACGTGGGAGACGGGATAATGCCGTTTCAAAAACGGTCTCCGGATATCGCCCTGAATGATCCCCCACCCGACCTGACCGGAGAAATCGTGGGAGCCGAAGACCGTGACATAATTTTCGGCGAGCTGGACATTGCCTTTATCAATAAAGGCGAGAAAGACGGTATCAAGGCAGGGCAACGCTATGCAATCTACTTCAAAGAGACTGACAAAGTGGATGGGAAAAAGGTAACGCTGCCGGCTGTGATTTACGGGCGGTTTGTCGTTCTGCTGACCCGGGAGAATACAGCGACTGTTCTAATTACTAATTCCAGGAAGGATATAAAACCAGGAGCCATGTTTGCCGCTTCACTTTGATGGCGACTTGACACAGGGGCATCCATATGCTGACAGGAACGAATCTTGCATTCGCCCTTACATTTTTGATTGAGATATCAGGTTGTTGCAATCAGATTTTGCGAGACTCTTTAAACTTAAGCCCAGGTGACCCGCAGCACCTCTTGGTAGGTAGTCTCTCCGCGGACCAGTTTACGAACAGCGTCCTCCCGAAGACTGATCATTCCCTCCTCCCGGGCTTTTGCTCTGAGCTTATCCAGATCAGTGTCCTGGGTGGTTAACCGGCGAATCCCTTCGGTGTAGGGAAGGATCTCGAATATACCGACCCGCCCCCGGTAACCCGTTCCCCGGCACTTGGCGCACCCTTTCCCCTGATAAAGCTTAAACTTTCCCTGCTTGCCTGTATCGATACCCATGGCGCGCAACTCGTCGGCGTCCATCTCGAAAGATTCCCGGCAATGCGTGCATATCTTGCGGACCAGTCGCTGGGAAACAATACCGACCAGCGTTGCCTGCACCAGATAGTAAGGAATGCCGATGTTCAACAACCGCACCAGAGACGACGGCGCGTCATTGGTATGCAGGGTGGAGAGCACAAGATGACCTGTTAATGCCGCCTGGACGGCATTCTGAGCCGTTTCCAGATCCCGCATCTCGCCAATCATGATAATATCCGGGTCCTGGCGCAGAATATTCCGTAGAATAGACCCGAAGGTGACGCCCACACTCGATTGGACGGCGATCTGGTTAAAATCAGGATGCACCATCTCAATGGGCTCCTCCACCGTGGTAATATTCACATCCGGCGTGGACAGATAACGAAGGGTTGAGTAAAGGGTTGTGGACTTGCCGCTCCCGGTAGGACCGCAGACGAGGACAATGCCATTGGGCCTGTTGATAATTGTCTGAAAAACATCCAGATCATCAGCAGAGAAACCCAGGCCGGCCAGATCCTGAAACAGAATTTCCGGGTCCATGATCCGCATGACCATCTTCTCGCCAAAGGCAACCGGCACTGTAGAGACACGGATCTCCGCTTCAGTGCCGCCCTTATCAGTCTTAATGCGGCCATCCTGGGGGCGGCGCTTCTCCGCCATATCCATACGGGCCATATTTTTAAGCCGGCTTAACAACGCATAATGAACCTGTTTGGGGATCGTGTAAACCGTATGCAACACACCGTCTATGCGCATCCGTACCAGGGTAACATCCCGCTTGGGTTCGATATGGATATCACTGGCCCGCTGATCAAAAGCATAGGAGAGCAGATGGTTGACCGCATTGACGATATGGCTGTCATTGGCGGGCATCTCGTCATCACCGGCCAGGCGCACATACCGCTCAAGGTTTCCAAGGTCCACCGTGGGGGTCTGAAACTGGGTTTCCGCAGCGGCAATGGATTTTTTAAACCCGAAAAATTCATTGATCGTCCGGATCAAATCGGTTTTGCTGCTCACAACCGGCACCACCCGCATCTGCGCCACCCGTGCAATGTCGTCCAGCACTTCGGTATTAAAAGGGTTGGGTGTGGCAACAATGAGGGTGTTATTTTCCACAGCAATGGGCAGCACCAGATAATTCATGGCAAAGGAACGGGGAATGGTATTGGTCACAAGTTCCAGATCAAGTTTCAGCGGATCTATCTTCTTGTAGGGCACGCCCCATGAATCAGCAATTACCTGAAAAACCGCCTCTTCATCCAGTTCTCCAGCATCCTTATCCGCCCGGGGCAGTCCCATGGATGCAATTACATCCACCACAGTAACCGGATTGTTAATCCTGATCCCCGGCGGTGCAGACGCCATACGGGCCTGATTGGCCTTTTCAAGCCGCGTTTTTACGCTACTGTATTTTTTAAAAACGCCTTCCGCATCATTCTTTGCCAATATCCCTTTTTTCACCAAAAGCTGACAGACGGTTTTGGGAACAAAGAGCTTTTCAAAATTGTCGGTCATCGCTAACACCCCCTACCATAAATCGATCCGGGTATATGCTTAATATTTATCAGCACCGTATCGGGATTACCCCAATTTCCTCCTGACATTATCAACAAGAGCCGGTAACGCCTCACCGGCTTTCATCGGTACATACACATCCGAAACCGAATCAAAAGCATTTTCATTAGGATTGACCACAATAACCGGCGCCCCGGCCTTTTTGGCTTCAAAAGGAAAAGCGGCCGCCGGATAAACAACCCCGGACGTTCCCAGGGCAAGCATCGCATCGGCCGATTGAACGGCAGCATAGGCTTCAGGAATATGCTGTACCGCCTCACCGAACATAACCACATCCGGTCTCATCATCGATCCGCATTGATCGCATTGCGGCATTACATCCATCAATACAGCGGGTGAATAATCGGTCAACTGGTCCAGCCGCGCCCGCACATCACGGATTAACCCTTTTCTGCTCATTGCGACGCGGGTGCTGCATGAGAGACAGCGAAAGCGAAACCCGTTTCCATGCACCTCAATCACCTTAATGCTGCCGGCTTCCTGATGCAGGTTATCAATATTCTGCGTGATGACCGTTTGAAGAATACCCATTCTTTCAAGCTCGTAAAGCGCCTCATGCCCTGCATTGGGTTCGGCATTTGCAAACACGTCCAGTAGTTCATGAAACATTGAAATCAGCGGTTCCGGATTGTTCTGCAGGGTGTTCAGCAATCCGGCGGTGGTACCCACCTGCGCTGGATCAAGCCGTTCCCAGACGCCTCCCGGATCACGGAACGTGGCGATTCCACTTTCCGCGGACATGCCCGCACCTGATGATACAACAGCATTCCGGGACCGGACCAGTATGTCAGAGGCCTTCTCGATCGCCGCTTCAACCGTCATTGGCTGTTCCTCCACTGGCTGTAGTCCTGAATGTCCTTTTCCAACAAGTAAAGCCCCAACAGCGCCACCAGCGCATCATCAATCTGTCCGTAGCCGGGGATCATATCCGGAAGTATATCAACCGGAAAAACAATATAAACCACCGCCGCGATGAACACGATAATAGACCGTACCGGCACACGGCGATAACGACCGGACGTAAAATCACTCACAAGCTGAAACAATAGTTTCAGATCCGTTGCCAGACGGATTATCCAGCCGAACGGCGAAAACTTTCCCGGCATTGAACGTTTTCCTTAATTTTTTCCTGCAAAAACACCGTTACGTATGCTAAATCACCTTGAACGAGATCATTACGGTGACGTTCCCGGCACCTCCAGTGCAATCGTAACCTGCGTCCCGGTCATATCCAGTATCTTGACCCGCAATCGGTCTGCCTGCTTTCCAGACAAAGCATCGGCCAGTGCAGCAGCATCTCCTTCAACATCGGCCACGAGGACTGCGCCGTCAATGGTCATCTCGGTCATCTGAAAGGCTTTTACAATGACCATGCTTTCAAGTATCTTTCGAAATGCCCCCAGCTTGGAAAGATAGTCATCCCCCTGGATCCGGATGTTCACCCGTCTTGATTTCTGCTTTTGTGAATCCCATATACGGACAACAACCGGCGATAGGAGATGAACAGCTCTTTTCGCGACTTCATCTGTAAAATCAGCTTCATCCATCAATCCAATTTCTGGCGCCGGCGTCACTGTTGCGGTTTTTTGGACAATCTGGCGGCCTGTTGCCACATCTAACAGCCGTAAAGCCAGATGCCCCTGCCACTGCTGACTGTTATCTGCTTCGCTGTAGGTCGCCATTCCGTCCAATTGACCGGTTATAACAAAATCGGCACCCAGGTGACGGCCAAGCCGAACTGCGGTGGTATCGGCCAGATCCGGCGAGAGATCATTCAATGCAATCTCCTCCTGATGGGCAAGCAACGAAGGATCCACCGTTTCTATTCCCCGCTTGGCAAAGCGGCCGGCTATCTCCCTCTCAATGGGCGTGGCCGTGGTAACAGCAGATTCTTGCCACCAGTAGACCGGCGGCTTTTCACCGATCTGCTGGTAGACCGCAAGCAATACCCTTGGCGATACGGTCCTGTCGATTAAAATGCCGGCTTTCCGGACCACGGCATTAATGTTGTTTTTCGGAACAACCGCCTGGACAAGGGCGCGACAATACATATCCTCTTTTCCCGCAGGCGTCATGGCTGCCAGAACGCTATAGCGAAGAATAAACGATTCGGTATTACCGGAAAAAAGTGCATCCAGCTCGGCAAAATTGGCGGCAAGAATATCCTCCGGGACTACCGCCACCACGGCAGCGTCCACCGCCGCTGCCAGACCATCCTTAATGGCCGCCCGCCTGGCTGCAGCCGGATCCGGTGTCTCGGTGGTCCCCGTGCCCATTACTGTCACTGTAAACCGTTCGCCATTGGCCTGGCCGCTGGCATTCACTGGAATGCCAGCGGTGGACACAAGCATGACAGATACCACGAGAAATATAAAACGCAGACAGATCGCGGTTTTTGTATTCATTATACCTTACCTCCACTTATACTTATGTTTTTCGAGAGACTGTATACGCCGCAAGCATCTCAAGCAGGGTTTTTGTTTCGGACGCTGGAAACACGGAAAGGGCTTCCTGTGCCTTGCGCACATGTTCGTCCGCACACTGCTCTGTGTAGGCAAGCCCCCCGTATTTATCCAACAGGACCTTCAATGCCGCAAATGATTCTTCCGTGAAATCCGGCGTACCGGCGATATCCCGTATGAACGCGGCGTCCGCGGGGGCCGCCTGGGCCAGCGTATAAATCAACGGCAGGGTAAACTTCCCTTCCCGCAGATCCGTTCCCACCCGTTTGCCCAGATCACGGGTATCAGCCCGATAGTCAAGCAGATCATCGGCCATCTGGAAGGCCATTCCCAGATTCATGCCGAATTCTGCCAGGGCATTGATCTCGGCCGCCGACGCCCCCGCAACAACACCCCCGGCACGGCATGCCCCTTCAATGAGGACAGCCGTCTTGTTTTTAATAATAATCCGGTATTCCGCCTCCGTGAGATCCACCGCTCCTTTTCGCGCCAGTTGATGAATCTCCCCCTGGGACATCATTTCCGTAACCGATGCCAGGATCCGGATAATCTCCATCTCACCGGTTTTAACGGCAATGGAACTGGCACGGGCGATAAGAAAATCCCCCACCAGGACGGCCGAGGCATTATCCCATACTTTATGGGCCACCGGGTGTCCGCGACGGACGGTTGCGTCATCCACCAGGTCGTCATGCAGCAGTGTTGCCGTATGAAAATATTCAAAAATAATGGAAAACAATTTGTCATCACTGCCTTTGTAGCTGCTTATGCGTGCACACAGAACAAAGAGAAGGGGCCGGAATCGCTTCCCGCCATTAAACAAAATATGCCCTGCAATTTCTGAAACCTTTTCAAAATAGGGGGTCAAATTCTCCCGCAGTGCCGCCTCAATGGCTGCAAGATCGTCACGGGTTCGGGTAAGAATTTGCTGCTTGAGTCCCTGCGTCATTCCACAGCTCCTGTTAAATCATATTCCGTTGCATCCTGAATGCGGACCAACACGCAGTCGCCCGGGTGCAGATCGGTTGTTGTGGTGACGAATGTGACACCATCCACTTCGGGCGCCTGAAACCAGGTCCGGCCGGCAAACAGGTTGTGATCTTCTTTTTCCTCGATCAGCACCGTATATTCACGGCCCACATGCCGTGCGTTTCTTGCCAGTGAAATCCCGGCCTGCGTGGACATGATCGTTGCATGGCGGTTTTCTGCGACTTCTTTAGGCACATGTTCCGCCAGACGGTGTGCCGTCAGATCGTCAGCATCAGAATAAACAAAAGCGCCGAGATGGTCAAACCCAACCCTTTGCACAAAAGCCATCAGTTGTTGAAAATCGTCTTCACACTCACCCGGAAAACCCACCAGCGCAGTGGTCCGCAACGATGCATCCGGTACCACAGCCCGGATCTCATCAAAGAGCCGATTAAGATCATCCCGGCTGTGGTGCCGTCCCATACGCTTTAATATCCTGTCACTGGCGTGCTGGATAGGCACATCAAAATAGTTGCAGATATTGTCATGGTCTCTCATTAACCGAATCAACCGCCTGTCCACACTGTCGGGATACATATACAATATCCGGATACGCGTATGCGGAACAGCCATGGCCAAAGCCCCGAGCAGGTCATGAAATGCAACCGGCAGTGACAAATCACTGCCATATGCCGTGGTTTCCTGTGCCGTCAACACCAACTCCCTGGCACCACCGGCAACAAGCTGCTTAGCCTCCGCGAGGATGTCATCCGGCAAACGACTTCGCTGCCGGCCACGCAACCGGGGGATAATGCAATAGGTACACCGGCGATTGCACCCTTCGGCAATTTTTAAATAAACGGTGTGGGGGGCCCCCACCACACCCAGCATCCGATTATCCGTATGCACTTGCAGAGGCATCACTTCCGGAGCAGGGAGATAGCAGCGGGCCATATTCGTTGTATCTGCCACCAGAGCCGTCACCACCTGATCATACGCGCCGGTGCCGAAAAAGGCGTCAACTTCCGGCAGGGACTCGGCAAGCGCCGTGCCGTATCGCTGGGGCAAGCAACCGCAGACAAGTAACCGCCGGCAACCATGCGTTTGCTTGTACCTGGCCAGCTCCAGAATCGTATCAATGGCCTCGGTCACGGCCGCTTCAATAAACCCGCAGGTGTTAACGATAATCACATCAGCATCCGCCGGATCGCTACAGACGGCTATCTTCCGCGCAGTCACAGCTCCCAGTAAGACTTCGCTGTCCACCAGATTTTTTGCGCACCCCAAGCTTTCGAGATAAACCTTCATACCCAAATTCTTCAGTTTCCGGGGAATTCCGGCTTACGCTTCTGGGAAAAAGCCGCCACCGCCTCATACAGATCATCTGACGGCAGGATGTTGGCGCTTCGTGAGGCCACATATCGCAGGCCGTCATCCACGGACTTCCCGATGCCGTAGTTCAGCACATCCTTGGATACCTGAACCGCCAATGGCGAATTGCCGGCGATCTCTTCAGCCATGGCCTGAGCCCCCTTGAACAGAGCGGCCTTGTCCGAATAAACCCGGTTTACCAGGTTTACAGACAACGCCCTGGCGGCGTCAATATTGCCGGCAGTAAACGCAAGCTCCCGGGTGATACCTTGCCCGACAATGTTGGGAATTCGCTGCAACACCCCCACATCCGCCACAAAAGCCACCGCCGCTTCCCGAAGGGAGAATTGAGCATCTTCGCTGCATAGGCGTATATCGCAGGCGGTAGCCATATCAAGGCCCGCACCGATACAATAACCGTGAATGGCGGCAATGACCGGTTTGCTGCACCATTCAATACAGCTCATAGTGTCCTGCAACTTCAAAATTTTTTTGATGAGCCGCTGTTTAACGCCCCCTTTCTGGTTGGGGTCGGCAAGTTCCGGCATTTCCGCGGCCATGCCCATGAGGTCGATTCCCGCGGAAAAGGCATCTCCCCGACCGGCGACCACAACAGCCCGAATGTCATCGTCATTATCCAGGTTTTCAAAAATCGGGATCGACTCCCGCCAAGCCGGCATGTGCATGGCATTCTTCTTTTCCGGCCGGTTCAGATATACCCACGCCACCGGCGGGGCCTTTTCGATTTGATAAAACTCGTAATCCGTCATAACCATCCCTCATTACCTTGGGTTCATCGTGGTGGTTCTAATCGTGAACGTTGTCGTGATCAGCTGCCATTCGATGACGACAACGATTACGATAAAAATCAATGATTATCCAAATATCCTTCAAAACCTGCTGATTTATAATCTAAATAATTTCCGTCAGCCTGCCGGACCGTCATCAGGCATTCCATATTCTCCAGTGAATTCACCAGGGGGACGCCGTCAGCCGGGCCCATTACCATCAGGGCGGTTGCCAGCCCGTCCGCCATCACACAGGAACCGGCTATCACAGTCGCACTGACAACATTATTGTCCACCGGATAACCGGTGGCCGGGTTAAGTAAATGACTGTAAGTTTTCCCGTCTGCCACGAAGAAGTTCCGATAGTCACCGCTTGTGGCAACCGCCTTGTTTGAAACAGCCACCGTCTGCCGGACCGCGTTTATTTCCGCTGACGCTTCAGGCACATTCACTCCCACACGCCATTGGTCACCGTTTTTTTTACATCCGCTGGCGTACACCTCCCCGCCGATCTCTACAATAAAATCGGTAATCCCTTTTTGTTTTAAAAGATCGGCCACCTGATCCACACCATACCCCTTGGCAATAGACGCCAGGTCCAGCACAATGCAGGGTGACTGTTTGAAAACCTGCCCTTTTTTTATAGTGATGCCGGCAAAGTCGACACACGCCAGTGCCGTTTCAATCGCCGCCCGATCGGGAACCGTCTGCTGTATTTCCTTATGATTAAAACCCCACAGTTTCACCAGCGGCCAGATGGTGCAGTCCCACGCACCATTGGTGAGCGCATGAATCTCTTTGCCGGTTTTCAGAACCGTCAAAAAATCCCGGGAGGCATCAAACCCCTTCCCGGCTTCAAAAATGGTATTAAACCGGCTGATTTCACTGGTTGGGATATACGTGGACATGCTGTTATTGATAGCTGCCAGCCGGTCATCCACGGCCTGTTGCAAACGCCCGGTGTTGGTAAAAATGTCGGTGACAACCACAATGTGATAGACGGTCCCCATGGTTCGGCCGGAAAAAGACGCCTTTTTTTGAAAACAGCAACCAGCCCCCCCCACGCCCATCAATAAGATCAAACCCGACAACACCGTTGGTGCCACCACGCTTTTTTCCCAAACGCCACACCGCATCACTCAAGCCGCCCTGTATGTATCCTTGTCTTATCTTGACGGCTTCGTAAAAAGTCCAATTTCTTTGTTGCGCTGCATCTCTCGTCATGTCACGTACAACTAAGTACGCTCCATTCCTCGAGATTTGCGCGCCTCGAACTTGAACTTTTTACTTTGCCGTCCCAAAATTGACTTTTTACGAGACCATCATCTTTCGTGATTCCCATTTTTTTTTGATTTGTGTATCATAACAGGTTAATTTAAAGATTTCATGACATTTTTTAACCGTGACGAGGAAGCGTTCATGATCACTCCCATCTATCTAGATTTTAACGGTACAACTCCCCTTGATCCGGCTGTGATCAAGGCGATGTATCCCTTTCTGGAAACTCACTTTGGCAACCCTTCCAGTTCCCACTGGTATGGCATTGTCCCGAAACAGGCAGTGACAAAAGCCCGGGAACAGGTGGCCGGGCTCCTCAACTGTCAGCCGCAAGAAGTTCTGTTTACCAGTGGCGGCACCGAGTCCAACAACCATGCCATTATCGGCATTTCCCGCCTTTTGGCAGACAAGGGTCGCCATATCATTACCTCTCGCGTGGAACACCCGGCTGTGCTGGAAGTCTGCCGCTTTCTCGAAACCCGTGGATTCGCCGTTACTTATCTGCCGGTAAATGAAACCGGCAGAGTCATAACCGACACGGTTGAGGCCGCCATCCGGCCGGATACCGTTTTGATCTCCATCATGCATGCCAACAACGAAGTGGGCACCGTGCAACCCATTGGTGAAATTGCCGGTATTGCCGCCAGACACAAAATCCTCATGCACACAGATGCAGCCCAGTCAGCGGGTAAAATCCCCGTACAGGTCGACGAACTCGGCGTCGATCTGCTGAGTCTCGCCGGCCATAAGCTATACGCCCCCAAGGGCATTGGCGCATTGTACATTCGAGACGGCATCGACCTGCCCTCTTTCTGTCACGGAGCCGACCAGGAATACGGCCGGCGGGCCGGAACGGAGAACGTGTCGTCAATCGTGGGGCTGGGTGCGGCATGTGAGATTGCAGCCAAGCAAAGAGAAACAGATGCCGTGCATATGGCAACGCTGAGAGACAAGCTTCAGGCAGGCATTGAAGATGCCGTTCAAGCCGTCCGGATTAACGGTCATCCCACCGACCGGCTACCCAACACACTGAGCGTTGCCTTTGCCGATCATACAGCCGACCGGGTGCTTGAAACAATCGGCCTTCATGTGTCAGCCTCGGCCGGGGCCGCCTGCCATTCAGATGCCATCACCATTTCACACGTTTTAACGGCCATGGGCATTCCCGAAAAATGGGCGCACGGGACCTTGCGATTCAGTGTCGGTCGTATGACCACTCACAATGAGATCGATGCCGCTTTGCCGGTAATCATCGACGCCGTCAGTACGCCCGGACACTAAACCTGACACAGCAAAGTTAACAATGTTTGCCAACCACTTGTTTTTAATTCTTTTACATATGTTCAAAATCCACTTAGTATTTGAGTTTTTTTGTTTTTTTTATTTTTTCCTTGACGGTTTTTTCCCCAACCAAGTATAATACGCCTGCTATGAGGGGTATTACTCTTAAAACTGTATAAATTGGGGATTTACATGAAGAAAAAACGGGAACTCAGTTCAACGGACCGACTTTTGGGGAAAATCACAAACCGTTCCGCTTCGCCTTCCCGTTCACTGACGGATGATACCGCTGCTGCCGATTCATTCAGCACCGAAGCTGGTCGTTCCCGTGCGCCCCGAAACAAAAGCCTTTTTTCTTTATCCCCAAAACTGCATTCCCATCACGCTCATCCCGGGGTTATCATCGACAAAGAGGGCATTGTCCTTGTCCACCCCGGCACCGGAATGGACGACACTGCATTTGTGAGCGGCGTCAGCGATACACCTTTCATTGAACCTACTGATATATTTGATGAATCATTTGAAAAACAACTGTCAAAACTCCTCTCTGAAATTTCCAATACGAATGAAAATCATGCCTGGTGCGCCCTGCCGGACCACCTTGTCGATATACGGTATTTAAAAATTCCCAGAGCAAAAGACAAGGATCTGGAAAATGCCATCTTCTGGAGCTACAAAAAAGAGGTCGTTGCCGAGGAAAAAGATATCATCTTTGATTACGAAGTGATCGGTGAATTTACCGAACGCGGCGTTGCCAAGATCGGGGTTACTGCATGCAGTATTCACAAAGATGTTGCGGCCCGACTCAACGATCTTTTTACCAAGGCCGGTTGCAGGCTTGACGGGATCACCACCAGTGCCTTCGCAATCCAGACCCTTTTACGAAACGAGACCCTGGTCCCGGGCCATGAAAATATCTGCTGTGTGCATGTGGGCAGAGAATCTTCATCTATCAGCATTTTTGTCGAAAACAACCTGATGCTGGTCCGTCAGATACGGGCGGGTTTGAGCAGTCTGGCAGAGGCCATCATCAGCGAATCGGAACGGGAATCGCTCCAGCTGGAAGGCGATATATCACGGGACGCGGTTCAGAGTGCCATGGAAACAATTATCGAGCATGTCCGCTACCAGGGAAAAACAGCAGATCCTTTGTCAGACAGTCTTTTTATTCAGATTGCGCCAGCAGTGGACCGGATCGGACGACAAATCGAACGGACTCTGGACTACTTCCGTCAGAATATTTATTCAGAACGTATTTCCGCCGTATTGATCCATGGTGAAGTGGCCGAATACCGGCCATTGCTTGACACCATTGCAGAGCACCTGGGTATCCCTGTTTATTCACCGCCGGATATTCTTGCCCCGGCAATGACCTTTGTCCACACGGACCTTGTTAAGCAAAGCCCCCATTTCCTCCCCGGGCTGGGGCTGATCCAGGCGTCCAATGAACTGACCCCGAACATTATTTTTACCCATAAAGAGAAAAAGGCGTATAAAAAAATAACGTTTGTCAACAGAGGAATCCTGGCGGCAACAGCCGCTCTTTTTACTTTGTGCGTACTCATTTTTTCATGGCAACTGACCATTCTCTCGGGGCTGGACGACGAAAAAAATGCCCTGGCAACAAGCCTTGCCGCCCTGCCCGCCGATGTTAACCCATCATCAATCCAGGAACTGGCAGATGCCATTATTCAAAAAAAAACGCGGCTTAAAGAAAAAGCCGTCATCATGGAAGCCAGAGGATTGTTAAATGAGTTGATGACCCACACGCCCGACGCCATCAAACTGGATACCCTGGAACTGACCATGAAGAATGGCCGGGGAATCATATTGAACGGGTATGTTTTTGGCAGCACCTATTCCCAGGATGCAATTCTGGCCGGTTATGTCATGGACCTTGTCCAGTCACCCCTTTTTTCCAAGGTGACCGTGAAGCGCCAGAAAAGAGAGCGCATTGACAACAGGGATATTCTTCAATTCTCAGCGACAATCGACATATGAAACCAGCAATCCCAGGAAATAATAAATGAACGGAAGAGCAGTCCAAGAAGCCCAAAAGAAGACATGGACCCGGATCATCATGGCGGGTGTCGTCGTGGTCGGCTTTACGCTTCTCATGATCGCCCCGGCACAATTCAAAATTACCGCCGCCAGGAATGAGATCAAGGCCATGCATGCCATAAAAGAAAAACAGCAGGCCATGTACCCGGTATATGCAAATTTTTCAAATACTGACAAGCAGCTGACATCCATGTACAAGGCTCTCCAGAATACGGCAGACGTCCCCACACTGCCGGCGACGGGAATCAAATCGCTGCCCGGTGCATTCCGAAAAATTACTGAAGCAGCCGGATTGACACTCGATACCTGCGTGCCCGATATTCGGTCCATTGAAAAGGGGGCACCTGCTGTGGGGGTGGACTTAACCTTGAACGGCCAATTCGTCCATCTTCCCGTGCTGCTATCCATGTTTGAAGCAGACAAACGGATCCGGAGCATCACGCAGCTACAAATTGAAGCAGGACCGCAACTTACTTATAAAATAGGTCTTTTAATCAGCATGACAGTCTCAACAAACGGAAAACTGGAAACTTGACATGAGCCTGAGGGAAAAAATTATTGTTGCGCTGGCAGCACTGGCGGTCCTATACGGCGCGTATGAACTGGGCCTGAAAAGTCTATTTTCCGGCGATGCCCCCCCGGCCCTGGAAAAACAGGACAATGCCGATTCCGGTACCGGTACCGCGGCATTTACGGCAAACCTTCTCAAAAAAGTAAATTCCGTCGAACTCACACCGCGGGAAAGTCACATCCTGGAAAACACGCAATCTGCATGGGACAAAGACCCGTTCATCGATGCCGAAATGGCCATGGCTGTCAGGGCGACAGAAGCTGCTGCATCAAAAGGTAAAAACGATACAACCGTTGACCAGGGGAAATTTACCTATTCCGGGTTTATCGCCCTGGGGCCTGTAAAACTGGCCGTCATCAACGGCATGGAATATGAAGAAGGCGATACATTAAAAGAAACGGAATATGTGGTGCAAACCATCCGGCCGTCCAAAGTAATCCTTTTCAACGGTCACCGACACCTCACCGTTCATTTGGAGGAAATTGAAGCCAAGGTGAAATAATGAAACTGTTCAACAATCTGTATGTTCATCGGGTCGTTGTCCCTTCCGCAATATCAGCGGTAAGGCCGGCTGTCATGCCGTTGCATCGGGGGTCGACACCGATCATGCTCGTCCTCATCTCTATGATGCTTGCCTTGTGGGGATGTGCGGGAAAGAAGGAGACGGTTCAGCAGCAGGATTTTTTTGATGAATGGCGGGCAAAGGCGGAATCCGCAAAAGGGTATTCCCCGGCTGCGGCCACACCTGCCCCGCCGGATCAGTCCATTGCAGAAACGCGTGAAGACATCATCCACCAGGCAGATGTAAAACCGGCCTACAAGTTGGGCGCGCATGATAATGAAGCGCTCACCGGGCTTTCGGAGCTGCCGGACAGCCCGGTCACTATTAAAATGACCAACACGGATATCTCCGTGCTGTTACGGGCGCTGGCCAAAGCCGCTGGAAAAAACATCGTCATCAGCGCCAACGTGGGCGGCATGGCCAACATCAATGCCGAAAACGTTCCCTGGAACGAAGCCTTCGCAAGTCTTTTACGGACCCATGGCCTGACCTACAATCTGATCGGTGATACCCTGCGGATCAAAACCCTCGCCGACATACAGCAGGATTTCAAGATTGAAAATGAATACCGGAAACAGCAGGAAGAACGGATTCTCACCAAGGTATTTTTCCTGAAATACTCGGATGCCGAGGAAGTTGTCGCCTTTGTGAAACCCATGCTGTCTCAGGACGGTGCGGGAGGGGGCGGCAAGTCCCGGCTGCGTCATGGCGTGGCAGTGGACAAACGGAACAACGCCGTTATTATCCATTCCACTGCCGCCAATATCGAACAATCCGGAAAACTGATCGCACAGATTGACAGGCCCACCCGTCAGGTGCTGATCGAGGCTCAGATTGTGGAAACCAGCAAAGATACGGCCCGGCAGCTGGGGGTTCAGTGGGGCGGTGTTGCGCTGGATGAATACAGTGCCAGCCGCAACGGGTGGATCAAAGGCGGGACTCAGGGATCCACCGGCACCAACCTGTTTGATTCATCCGGTACACCGCAGGCAGCAAACCCGTCCAGTGGATGGGCTTCCAACTTTCCGGCGAACATGAGCGCCACAGGCCTGTCCCTGGGGTATATTTACGAGGATTTGGGACAGAGCCTGATCGCCACCCAGTTAACAGCCCTGGAAGAAGATGGCAAGCTGAATATCCTGTCCACACCCTCCATCACCACCCTGGATAACAGCGCCGCCATCATTGAAAGCGGCCGGGACGTTCCCTTTCAGACAGTGGAGGACAACGAAGTAAAAATAGAATGGAAAAAAGCGGTGCTGAGCCTTGAGGTGACCCCGCATATAATTGACGCAAACACTCTGCGGGTACAGATCAAAACAAACAAAGACGAGCTGGACTGGTCCAATGCTGCGCTCACCGACGGCAACCCCACGATTATTACAAAAAACGCGGAAACCGACATGATCCTGTTCGACGGTCAAACCACCGTTATCGGCGGCTTGAACAAACAGACCAACAGTGACAGCGAGCTTGGCATTCCATTTCTCAAGGATATCCCCCTGCTCGGATTTCTGTTCCGGTCGACAGACCGCTCAAACGATATGGAAGAAGTATTGATATTCATTACGCCGCACATTCTCGAAGCCTATCATGGGGAGGGGACAGATACCGGCGTGGAATAAGCTGTGAAAGTGAGCCCATGAGTCGTGAGAAAATGATAATACACTATCCCCCCTCACAATACTCATCACTCACGACTCACCAATAGTTTGACGTGCCGAAGCCATGGAATATTACACCATACTGCATTTGAACCATGAGCCGTTTTCAAACGCGCCCGATCCGGATTTCTTTTTCCCGTCATTCGTCCACCACGAATGTATTCAGAAAATTGAACTGGCTGTGCGTTTGCAGCGGGGACTCAATGTGGTAAGTGGCCGGGTGGGGACCGGTAAAACAACCATCTGCCGGGCGCTACTCAAACGCCTGGCCGGTGATACACAGATAGAGCCGCACCTTTTTCTGGACCCTTTTTTTACGTCACCGACCCAGTTTCTCGCCCGTCTGCTGGAAACACTTACCGAGGAAACCGCCCAGGGCATGGACGACGCAGCCATGAAAGAACGGCTCAAGCAATATCTGTTTGAGCACTGTGTCGACAGGAATGCCATTCCGGTGGTCATTATTGATGAGGGCCAGAAGCTTCCCGGTTTTGCCATGGAAATTCTCCGGGAGTTGCTGAACTATGAAACCAATGACAACAAGCTGTTGCAAATTGTCATCTTTGCCCAGCCTGAATTCGAAACCCTGCTTCAGCAAAAAGAAAACGTCAGGGATCGGATCAACCTCTTTTACCGGCTCAACCCGCTGACCTTACGGGAAACAATCCAATTTATCAAATTCCGTATCAACAAGGCATCCGCGGGAAAACCCGCGGTGTCTTTCACCCTGCCGGCACTCTGGCAAATCCATTCCCTGAGCGGCGGCTATCCAAGAAAAATCATTAACCTGTGTCACCAGGCACTGCTGGCGCTGGTGATTCAAGACAAAACCCGTGTCACCCGTTCATTGATCAATGTGTCTGCAGAGCGTTCCCTGAATATGGCCGAAACCCGATCGTTTCCCCGGCAGTTGCTTACCGCCATCGCACTGGCTGTCTGTTTTCTGGTAATTGGTATTTTTGCCATCATCCGATTTGAAAGCAATGTCAATGCTGAAAGGAATTCGCCCCATGCCCCCGGCATTGCCGCCGATAACCGCACACCGGCCAGGGCCGCTGTTACCAACCCCATACCGGCCGGCCCCATCGACCGTCATTCACCGGAATACCCCTCGTCCGGCCTGTCAAATCGGGCCCAGCCCGCATCAGGCAGCGTATCGCCTGAAGACCACTCAGGGACTGTAGCTGCGGCAGTGGCGACCCCGCAGCATGGTCAGGAACAATTCCTGTCAACAACAACCCATGCGGCACCTTCCGCGCCAAGTCGTCATGATGCCCCCCGGTTGGTGTGGCCCAAATATCCCAAACCACTGGTGGTTAAATCTCCGCTGGACCCTGAAGCAGAACCAGCCACGTTGACCGCAACAGGCCGACAAATGGCCATGGCCGCCGATACCGAAACGACAGACGATTATCTGCCAGCGAACAGCGACACCACACCGCCCGAACAATATCAATACCTCGGCGAGGTCACCGTGACCCACCGGGATACCTTGTATGACATGATACGTTTTATATACGGTTACTGCACACCAGCAAGAATTGAAATACTGCATCGCATCAACAGCCATGTGACAGACCCGGATATTATCGAAGAAGGTATACACATTCGGGTGCCGATGCTCAACCGCTGGGGACCGCCGCAGGAGAAGGGCTTCTGGGTCTCCGTGGGCGATTACGACAAATTAAATGACGCCTATACCGCTTTTCGTCGCATTCAGAGAAACATGCCCGAAGCCCGTTTGCTGCCATGGACCAATGACGAAAACGGACTGACCTTCAGCATTCTGCTCGCCAACCGTTTTGAATCCAGGCGTGAAGCGGAAACAAGGGCGACGGCACTTGCCGGGGTATTCAACCGGCAGGGAACTGTTATTTCCAATTGGGGTATAAAACCGGTTTTCTTTACCCCGCCCTGGACAATTATGGAGAACTAGAAGACGAGGAAAGAATCGTATGGCCAAAAAACCCGACTTTACCTGGAAACGCACACGGAAAAAACTGGGGGAAATGCTCATCGATGCGGGTCATCTTACCGAAGAAAAACTGTCCAAATATGTGGCCGCCCAACAACGGTCCGGCCTGAAACTTGGTCAGTTTCTGATTCGCGAAGGCGTGGTCAGCGAATCCATGATCGTGGAGCTGATATCACAGCAGGCGGGTATTAAAAAATACAACCCCATGGAGTTTCCGGTAAGCCCGGAACATGCCGCAAAGCTGACTGAGGCAACAGCCCGGAAATATCATGCTATCCCCCTCAAACAGGACATGCAGCTGCTTTACGTGGCCATGCCCGATCCGCTGGATATCCGCTCACTGGATGCCATCGAGGTAGAATGCAACATGGAAGTGGAACCGGTAATTTGCAGTGAACAGGAATTCAGTCACCTTTTCAGCCTGGTTTATGAAACCCGGGTGGATGCCGGCCCTCTTGCAGGGTCGGGGTTCGACCTGGTGGACGAGATGGACTTTGCAGAAGATGAAGAGGAATCCCCCGATCTGGGGACTACGGAACTTTCCTCCCTCCAGCATATGGCCGAGGAAGCGCCGGTGGTCAGACTGGTCAATACCCTGTTATCCCAGGCCATCCGGCAGGGTGCCAGTGACATTCATATCAGCCCGGAAAAGCGCTACATTCAGATCCGTTTCCGCATCGACGGCAGTCTCCATGAAATGCCGGCCCCGCCCAAACAGATGTTCCTGTCTATCGTATCCCGATTGAAAATTCTGGCGAATCTCGATATTTCCATTTCCCGTATTCCCCAGGACGGCCGTTTTTCCGTAAAAATCGAAAACAAGGATATCAATATCCGGGTATCGACGATACCGACAATTTACGGCGAAAATGTGGTACTCCGGCTGCTGGACACTTCAAGCGGTGTGTATACGCTGGATCAGCTTGGCATGGCGGCGGACGATCAACAGAAACTCAAACGCAATATTGCCAAACCTTACGGCATGATCCTGGCCACCGGCCCCACGGGAAGCGGTAAAAGCACGTCTTTGTTTGCCATGATGAACCGCATCAACACACCTGACATCAATATTATCACCCTGGAAGACCCGGTGGAATACCGGATGGAAGGTATCCGTCAGGCCCAGTTGAACCGAAAGGCAGGCATGACCTTTGCCGGCGGCCTTCGGTCCATCTTACGCCAGGACCCGGATGTCATCATGGTGGGAGAGATCCGGGACGGCGAGACCGCTGCGGTTGCCACCCAGGCCGCTCTTACCGGCCACATGGTGTTCAGCACGGTTCACACCAATGACGCAGCCGGCGCCATTACCCGCTTCATTGATATGGGGGTGGAACCGTTTCTGGTGGCCTCGGTTATGCTGGTCTCCATTGCCCAGCGGCTGGTGAGAAAGGTTTGTGAGTATTGTGCGGAAGATGATCATCCTTCGGCCAAAGCCCTTTCGTTTATGGGGCTTGAAAATGAGCCGGACGCTGTTTTCAAACAGGGCAAGGGCTGCCCCCAGTGCCTGAACACCGGATACAGGGGCCGCACCGGGATTTACGAAATACTGGAGATTGATGACGAGATTCAAGGGATGATTTTAAACAGAAAGTCCGGCCGTCAGATTACCCAGGTAGCACTGGAAGCGGGAAAGCTGCGCACGTTAAAACAGGACGCAGCCCGAAAGGCGGCCCTGGGCATCACCACATTGGATGAAGCAATTTCCGGGGTCATGGGATAATTCAGGGATTATTTGGGGCTGATATGGCGATATTTACCTACGAAGCATTAACCGAAAGCGGCAATAAAATCACCGGGGATGTGGAAGCGGAAACCGAAGCCGCCGCCAGCCATGCCCTCTCCCTGAAAGGATATATCCCCCTGGCGGTGAAAAAGAAGACCGGCAGTGCTGGTTCAAAAATTGCGGATAAACTTGCCGCAATGTTTACACCGGTCAAACCCCGGGACCTGATTATCTTTACCAAGCAGTTCAAAACCATGCTGGCCGCCGGTGTTCCGCTCATTCATATTCTGGAGACCCTGGAATCCCAAACCGAAAACAAACGCTTGCAGCAGACCATTATCAAGATTCAGCAGGACATCAAGGAAGGGGAGAGTCTGCATGAAACCTTCAGCAAGCACCCCACTATATTCCCGAACCTTTACTGCAGCATGCTGCAGGCAGGAGAAAAATCAGGGGCGCTGGTGGAAGTCATGAAACGGTTGATCTATATTATCGAGCATGAGGCCAAGGTAAAATCCGATGTCCAATCGGCCATGTTCTACCCGGCCATTGTGGTTTCCTTTCTCTGCGTGGCCTTCTTTGTACTGCTCATGTTCGTGATTCCAAAATTTGTTACCATCTTTGAGCGCGTGGGCATTGACCTGCCCCTGCCCACAAAGGTCTGCCTGGCCCTCTATTCCCTGATCGCTGCCATCTGGCCGTATCTCCTTATCGGTCTGTTTGCGGGCGGTGTATTGTTGTATCACTATTTCAAGACAGACCAGGGAAAATTTGTTCGGGACAGCTTTCTATTGCAGATTCCCATTATCGGGGATCTGATTTTAAAAGGGGTGATGTCCCGGTTTGCCAGCATCTTTTCCATCCTTCAGTACAGTGGGGTCCAGGTACTGGAATCCATGGACATTCTGTCGGAAACCATCGGGAACGCCGCTGTGAAGAGGCAATTTGAAAAAATTCGAGAACGGATTCAGGAAGGCCGGGGCATCTCAGAACCCCTGCGAAATGCCCGGTATTTCCCGCCCATGGTCATCAACATGGTGGCCATTGGTGAGGAATCGGGTAACCTCGAGGAGATGCTGGCGGAAATATCGGACCATTACGACGCTGAGGTGGAGTACACCACCCAGCAACTGGCCGATGCCCTGGGCCCGTTTCTCACTATCATGCTGGCGGCGGTCATCGGGTTCTTTGCATTGGCGATCTTTCTGCCCATGTGGGATTTGACGAAGATGGTATAATCACTTTTTTTATAAAAACAAATATATTATAATGGTCTAATAACCATACAAATCAACCCAACCCAATAAGAGGAGCGGATTATGAGAAAGTTTGAAAGAAAAGTACTTGCCAGTCAACAGGGTTTCACCCTTATTGAAATCATTGCCGTGCTCGTTATCCTCGGCATTCTGGCGGCCGTGGCCGTGCCGAAGTTTATGAATTTGACTGAAGATGCGCAGGAAAAAGCCCTTAAAGGTGCCCTTTCAGCAGGTTTCTCCACCGCAACACTTTCTTATTCAAAGTTTATTTTGCGCAACAATGGTGTAGTGCCCGATGACATAGACTCTACCGGAGGAGTATACTCCTGGAGTGGGACCGGTAGTGCAATCAGTACTACCATTGACAACGATCTGGGAGATTACACCGCCACCTATACCTATCTTTCTGGTACAAATCCTCAGATTAGCATCACTGTCACCCCGGATGCGGGTGGTTCCGGAACAACTGATGTTTTTGATCTACCATAATTTCCCCTCTTGGCACGGGTTAGGCAAAAGCCTTTATACCCGTGCCACCCTTTAAAGGATTGCTTACAGTCGAGTAGGTTGGGTTGAATGCAATGAAACCCGACATGGGGCAACGGCATCCCGCATATGTTGGGTTTCGCTACGCTCTACCCGACCTACTAAAATATTCGTGCCAATTCGTGTCCATTCGTGGGCGATTCTCTCCCCACGAATCTTCACGAATCTGCACGAATAAAGGGCGTTTCCACATTCACCCGCCTCCCCTTTGTTGTCAGAATCACCGCCCCGTGCCGGCCGGTGATGTAAACATCCGCGTTCATCTTCCGGTAACGATCCAGCACTGGAGCATGGGGGTATCCATACCGGTTGTCCCATCCTGCGGGCACAACAACAATGGATGGCCTCACACGATTCAGAAACACCGCAGTGCTGGAAGTTTTGCTGCCGTGATGGGGGGCCATCAGCACGGTGCTTTGCAACTGGTTGCCAGCCATTGTGGACAGTTCTGCTTCGGCTGCTGCCATGATATCGCCGGGAAAAAGAAAGGAGACTTCCCCCATGGCAATCCGGGTAACCAGGCTGTTGTTGTTGGCACTCTGCTGAAACGGTGGGCCTCCTTTTGTCCCGACATTGGCCAGGGGATAGAGAATATCAAAGCGAACATTCCTGATCATGCGGGTGCGCGGCAAATCAATAAATGCAGGGCTGGCAGCCTTGCTTTCCACCACTGCCTGACGGAATGCCCGGTATTCATCGGTATCCTTTGGCTCATGGGTCTCCCATACGTCGGCCACATGAAAATTTTCGGTAATATAGGCCAGCCCGCCAACATGATCGGTATCCGGATGGGTGAGCACGATAATGTCAACATGTGCAATTTTGTTACGCCACAAAAACGGGGCCACAATGCGCTCCCCCACATCAAAGGTCGTGCTGCCGGCAAACCCGCCCCCGTCAATGAGCATGCATTTACCGCCGGGGATCTCCACCACCGCGGCATTGCCCTGTCCCACATCCAGAACGGTGATGCGCAGATCATCGTGAAAAAACCGGCGGTTCACCCAGTATCCGATATCCATGGTCATGACCAGCAGGGTTATACCAAGAACAGCCACCGGCAGCGCCAGAGGTATCCGGGCCAATAGCAAGATACCGTGGGGCCGGGCACCTAAAACAGCCCCGGATTGGGATGATTCACTTTTTGGACTGGTGCCCAGTTGCCTGCCCACCAGTGTCAGTATCCCCCACAAAGCACCATAATAGCAAAAAACCTCCAATGCATTCGGCGTAATTGTCTTTGTTGCGGCAAACGGCAGTCCGGCAATCACTTCTGTCACCACAAGCCCCGCTTTCACAAGGATGCCACTGATCGTAAAAAACCAACCTGCCGCAGTACTGCTGACCAGGTGGACAAATGCGCCGCACAATGCCACGGGAATCGCGCCGAATCCGATTAAGGGAATGAGAAGGCAGTTGGAGAACAGTCCCAGGAAGGCGGCCTGGTTGAAATAGTGCATGGTCAGAGGCATGGTTCCGGCAATGGCGAAGCACGACACCATGATAAATCCTGTTGCTGCCCGAATCCATCGGTTTTTCAAGCCAACGATCATCCCCTGAACCGCGGTCATACCGTAAATAATAAAAAATACCGCCGCAAAGGATAATTGAAAAGAGACGGAAAAAAGTGCCGGCGGATCAACGATCAGAATCACCAGCGCAGCCAGCGCCAGGGTGTTCATCAGGGAATGGTCCCGTTCAATCACAATGGCAATCAGAAATACCGATACCATGATAACGGCCCGCTGGGTGGCCGGTGACATACCGGCTATCAGGCCGTATCCTGCCACACAGATCAGGGCGATAAGGGCAGCGCCTTTTCGCACCCATGCCCCCCAGAGCAGCGCCGGCACCCACCCGAGCAGACGGAAAAACAAAACATACGCCACGCCTGCCACGATGCCCACATGAAGCCCGGAAATGGCCAGCAGGTGGGCAACGCCCGAACGGTTGAATGCCTCGCGCACAGGCGGGGGAATGTCCTTTTTGAGGCCCACAACAAGAGCCTTTAAAATGCCGGCCTGGGGATTCCCTGTGTTTGCGTCAATGCTATGGGCAACAGCGGTTCGGGCGGCTTCGATCCGATGCTTTAACCCAAAGGGAGAGTCCTGGGGATGGATAACCGTTCGCCGGTTTGATGTATAGGCATGGCCAAACACATTCCTGAACGCCATGTATTGCTCATAATCAAACCCACCGGGATTTCGAAAGTTCCGGATCGGCCGGATACGGCCGGCAAACGTCATGGTGGCGCCGAAAGGAACAGGCGTTTCCCGGTCATAGACCGAAACCCGAAGCCGCCCTTCAGGATCTTCTATCTGCTTGTTTTTGTTGGACAGCGTCTCAACGTCCAGAAGAAGCACCTGCCGCCGGCCTGAAATTTCGGGCCGGCTGTCCACGGTCCCGGAAATTTTCCACCAGGTTTCCCGGTCCGTGTTCTGAACGATAGCAGCAAGATGATTATCCGGGTAAACATGGGGGACATATACGGATATGGAAAGCCACCCGAGAAAGAAAAGCAGAAGCAGAGGGGACACCCAAAGGCTACGGTCTTTTACTGCGGCGATCCCGACCCGTAAGAGGCATACCCCGGCACCGGCATAAAGGATGCCGGGATGCATTGGTACGGCTTTGCCCGCCAGGATTCCGGAGATAAAGGCAAAGACAAGGGGAATGATGGGAAAGTGGAACGAATTGGAAACATTCGATCTTTGCTCATGCTTCATCTGTATAAGGGTTGAGTTCTGAGTATTGAGTAATGAGGGGGGCCTGGGTGATGGGGGATAAGGTGTGTTCACTCTCTCACAACTCACTTCTCATACCCCCATTCCTCATCCCTCAATACTCCAAAAAAATTCGTGCATATTCGTGTCAATTCGTGGGTGAATATCTCCCACGAATACACACGAATCCTCACGAAAATGTCACAAAAAAATACGGATCATTTTACGCGCCGAATGGCCGCCCCCAATTGCTCAAACTTTTTTTCAAGTCTTTCATATCCCCGGTCCAGATGATAGACCCGGTTGATCTCGGTTGTGCCGTTCGCCACCAGACCGGCCAGCACCAGGGATGCGCTTGCCCGAAGATCCGAGGCCATCACCGGTGCACCGGAAAGCGACCTCACACCGCTGATCATGGCTGTATTGCCGGAGATGGTGATATCCGCACCCATTCGTTGAAGCTCACTCACATGGATAAACCGATTTTCAAAAATCGTCTCCGTGATCACGGACAGTCCCCTTGCCGCCGCCATCAACACCATGAACTGGGCCTGCATGTCCGTGGGGAAACCGGGATACGGCAGTGTTTTCACATCCACGCTCCGGATAATATCGCCCCCGGTGATCCTTATGGTGGTGCCCTCCACGGTGATATCCGCACCGGTCTGTTGCAGCTTATCAATCTGCCCCTGAAGGTGGGCCGGCTCGGTGTTTTCAATAGTAATATCGCTTTTGGTAAGGGCCGCGGCAACCATAAAGGTGCCGGTCTCAATGCGATCCGGGATAATGGATACCGACACCGGGTTCAGGGACGCCACGCCTGTAATGGTTATATCCGAGGTGCCCGCCCCTTTGATGTCAGCACCCATCTTGATCAGCACATTGGCCAGGGCACTGACTTCCGGCTCCCGGGCGGCATTACGAATACGGGTCACCCCCTCGGCCAGCACAGCCGCCATCATAAGATTCTCCGTCCCCGTTACCGAGGGGATATCAAAAAAAATATTGCCACCTTTCAGCTTGTCTGCGCTGGCATCCACATATCCGTGTTCCAGATTAATGGTTGCGCCCATTACCTCCAGGCCGCTCAGGTGAAAATTTATGGGTCGCGCCCCGATAGCGCACCCGCCGGGGAGTGATACCCGGGCTTTTCCAAGCCTTGCCACGAGCGGGCATAACACAAGAATGGAGGCGCGCATTTTACGGACGATTTCATAAGGGGCTTCATGGTTATTGATGCCCGTTGCATCCACACAGATCGTGTTTCCCTCGCAGGAGACCTTGGCCCCGAGATGGGTGAGGAGTTCTTTGATACTGTTGATATCCCGAAGGTCCGGGACGTTATGATATTCACAGACACCGTTTGTAAGGATGGCGGACGCGAGGATGGGAAGCGCTGCGTTTTTGGCCCCGCCAATGGTCACCGAACCGGCAAGTGGTCTTCCCCCTTCGACGATGATGCGGTCCATGGGTACCTCAACAAAATAAAACCGCAGGAACGCCAATCACGCCCCTGCGGCTGTGGTTAATTTATTTCACCGGTGCTTTGTGGGCACCGCCGGGTATTAATGGTGGTCGTCATGACCGGCGTTGTCGCCACTATTGAAAGTCTCGTACAGCGACTTTAAAATGCAGTAGCCCATGCCCATCCCAAGGATGGAGAGCGCATACCAGAGCCCGCCGTGAAATACAAGGTGTGCTGTATCCCATGTCCACTCAAATACAAACGGAAACATTGTGCCTTCCTTTCATTATCATTATGATCAGCTGTTCAGCTCTTTTTCCTGCGGGAAAACCGGCAGATACCGGTAAGCAAAAGCGATCAGCAGAATTCCGTAAGCCACCGGTAAAATGGTGGTAGCGATCTCCTGCCAGCTCGGGAAATAGAGCTGCCAGGTATCAAAGGGCATCACCGGCACTGCCATCACCTGCAGCACCATGACCCACCGGTTGATGGATATACCCACGCAGGCCAAAACCGCAGCGGTAATCAACAGGGTTTTATTGCTCCGTCCCTGCTTTGTGATCAGTATCAATCCCGGTATCACGCCGCCCAGCACGATCTCGGCAAACAGAATCCAGAAACCATAAAAACCGTTGTTGCTGTAAAAATCCGCTATCGTGAAACCCGCTTGCGGCGCGGTCACAGATGCCCAATAGACCGTATCAATAATCTTTGCAATAATATAAGTGGTAATCATCCAGCCGGATATTTTCGCCAGTGTGTTGATGGCGGCATCCCCCACCAGCCGCTTCCGCGTGACCGCCTCCGTAATCTTGGTGACCAGGATCGTGAAACACGGACCACACGCCGCGGCAGACCAGGTAAACAGAAAAAAGGTGGTGGGCCACACCAGAACGCTCTCCCGGAAACCGAAGGGCCGTCCAAACAGGACGCCGGCCACGCCGCCCAACGACCCTTGATGGAAAAACGAGAGAAATGCGCCGGTTGCAGCAAATACCGCCATGATTTCATGCATGTTATGGCTCAAGTGATGAAAAAAGGAGAACTTGTCCAGCTGCCGGTTTTCCAGAATCAGCGGAATAAACTCAATGGTCAGCACGGCAAAATAGCAGGACAGGCAGAAGGCCACTTCCGTAAGCA
Organism: Thermodesulfobacteriota bacterium; assembly: GCA_034189905.1. Classification (GTDB taxonomy): domain Bacteria; phylum Desulfobacterota; class Desulfobacteria; order Desulfobacterales; family Desulfosudaceae; genus JAXHTY01. The sequence goes on along the minus strand of JAXHTY010000003.1, from coordinate 33,850 downwards.
TGGAATGGACATTGGCATGCCAGAAGATAAACCATCCCCGCAACGGCTGACCGATATCGATAGCCAGAATCAGGAGCGCCGAACTGTAACAGATAAACCCGATAACCACGGCAAAGTTAATGATATTTTTCAGCTCGTCTTTTCCCACGATATACTTGAGAAATCCGGAAAAAAACGCGCCCCCGCCCAGGGCAATCACCGCCAGGTCGGCCCATATCCATAATGCGAACCCGTAGTAGTCGTTCATGTTGGTCTGATTGAGGCCCTTTATCCAGCACAGCAGCATGGCATAGACCCCCCACAGCAGGACGGCTCCCACTACGAGGACCCCCAGAATAAAGACGGGCAACGGGCAACGCTTTACTCCCTCTGGTATCAATGCGGAATCCATAAACTATATACTCCCTCGATAGATGGTTATCAAAATTGTAACATTCACGGAACGCGAATTAAGCATCCTTCGTGTTTTTTATGTTATTATCAGCGGCATCTCGAACCCACTTGCGGCTGGAAAAATAATAGACCTTGGGATTGGTGCCGAGGCGCTCCAGCAACCGGAACGCATCAGGATTCTTCGGCTTTCCGCCATGATTCTCATCCGGCTGAACCAGCTGATGCACCGCATGCTTCGGGTTGTTCAGATCGCCGAAGGTAATGGCGCCGGCCGGACAGGCCTGAGTACAGGCGGTCTGATATTCATCTTCCCCCAGTTCCTGGCCGCCATCGTAATACACCTTTTCCATGGCCAACTGATATCGGTGAAAGCAGAAGCTGCATTTTTCAACAACCCCCCGCATCCGTGGCGATACATTGGGACTGAGGGATTCCTTCATACCTTCGGGCCAGACCGGATCCCACCAGTTGAAATACCGGGCATGATACGGACAGGCCGCCATACAGTACCGGCACCCGAAGCACCGGGTATAGATCTGACTGACGATACCCGTGGTAAAGTCATAATCCGTTGCCGTTGCCGGGCACACGGACACGCACGGCGAATGGCCGTGGTGGCCTTCACAATGCATGCAGGGCCTGGGCAGATAACAGATTTCCGTTTCCGGAAAGGGCTTGCCGTTTGTCAACTTATAAACCCGCATCCAGGTGATACTCTTCTGCTTGTCGGATTCGTCGTCGCGAAATGACACATTGTTCTCCGACATGCACGCCACCATACACGACCCACAGCCCGTGCATTTATCAAGGTCTATGACCATGCCGAACTTATGGGGTTTCTTATTGCCTTGGTTTTGTTTCATCAGGTCCTCTTATATGTCAATTATACGTGTTTATGCGTTTTTCAGTTGCGCCCGTATCCCCCATGCGACATCCTGACCGGAAACCGCATCTTCCACCGGACCGATGAGGGTATTTGTATTGACGCCTTTTTTGGCGATATAGCGGTCGTACGCGGTGTGCCCAAAGCCCTTGGCCATGGCCACAACTCCCGGCACAATGCCATCTGACAGATTCACCCGGACCCGGGCCTTGCCCGCAGGGGTCTCCAGCGTGGCGGCTTTCCCGGTTTTGAGCCCAAGGGTGCGGGCGGTTGCGGGGTTCACCTCGACAAAGATATCATCGTCCTTGATAACCATGTCGGACACGGTTTTAAGCGCAAAAGGCGGGGTGCCGATCCATTCAGCGGCTATCCGCATGGTATCATATCCCACAAGAACAAGCGGATACTGATTTTTATCCCCGGGCACTTCAGACATTGCCCCCCGACTCTTCAGTAGCGGACCAAAATCAATGCGTTTGGACAGCCGTTCCGCATCCATGGTTTCACCGAACAGGGTTTTCTGAATATACCCGTCTTTTGCCAGAGCACGCCAGTCATCCCCGAAAGTCGATTTCAGACACTCCTTGTAATCCCGCCATTTAAAAGATTCTGAAACGGATCCGCCCATCTCGCTGGCAAGCTTCAGGATCGCATCGCCGGGATGCATGGTATCCAGTTGCGGCTTTACCACGGGTTGGGCCAGCCCCACAACGGGCGTTTTCAAACCGGCGGAAACAGGAACATCCTCCAATCGCTCCAGGTTATTGTGCAGCGGCAGAACATAGTCGGCCAACGCTGCGGTTTCATCCATATAGGCAGACAGGCTGATCACAAGCGGGATCTGTTCAAAAGCCGCCTTCATGGCCCCGGCATCATGCGAGCCATAGACCGGATTGGCCTCGGCCACGATGAGGGCTTCAATCGACGGCACATTTGCCTTGTTCAGCGCTTCCGGCAGTTTGTGAAGCCCGTCGATGGCGGATTTTTTGAGTCCCTTGGTTGCCATATCGTCAAGAACCGGCTGTTCCCATTGAATATAATCAAGCGGTGAACTGGTAAATACGCCGCCCCGGCGGTTGATGCTGCCAACCAGCGCATTAAGGGCAAGGACCGCCATGACTTCTTTTACTGGAGCCGGTTCACGACCGCTACCCCTGCCACAGACGGCAACCGGATTGGCCGCCATGGCAAAATCTTTTGCCAGTTGCTCGATAACCGGTTCTCCGATACCAGTGGCCTTTGCCACCGCACCCGGTGCGTAATCTTTCTTCAACAGTGCCTTCAGGGCGTCAAACGATTCGCTGTTCTGGGTAACGGCCCTGTCATAGAGGCCGTCCCGTACGATCACATGGGCCAGTCCCAACACCAGAATACCTTCGGTGCCGGGATTGATGGCAACCCACTGATCGGCTTTGGCTGCAGTGTTGGAAAGCCTCGGCTCCACCTGTACCAGCTTGGCGCCTGTATTCCGCCACTGGCTGTGTGCAGCAATCATCCGGACCGGCGCGCCCCATCCGTCCAGCAGACCGGCGGAAAGGCTCAGCACAAAACTGCTGTTTTCAAAATCAAACCCGACGGCAGCAGCATTGCCCCGCATCTGCGCAGCAGCGGTCCGGAAAGTATCGTCAACGGCGGGCATGGCAAAAAACTGGTTTGATCCGCATGCGGTCAGCAACCGCTTCAACAGGCTGGGCACCGTGCCTGCTTCTGTTCGGGCGATACCGGCGATCGCATGGGCTCTGCCGGCCTGGCGAAGTTTGTTCAGTTTGTCGGCGATCTCGGTCATTGCCTGAGACCAGCTAATGGTCTTCCAGGTGCCGTTTTCTTTCTTTTTCGGCGCCTGTACCCGCCACGGGCCGTAAAGCAGTTGAAGCCCGGAAAGTCCCAGTGCGCAGACACCCCCGTTATTGACCGGGAAACCGGCCGCACCTTCAACCTTGACAGCCCTGTCGTCAATCTTACGGACGGATATACCGCAACCACCGGGGCAAAGTGTGCAAACGGACGGGTGATAAGAGGCCGCACCATCAGCCGGGACCGGCACCTCGTTGGGCAACCCGCGGAACGATTGCGACCAGATGGAGATATCATCCGTAAGCTTGATTGGCAGCGGTGTAAGCGCCGTACCGACTGCTCCGCCCCCTACCAGCGCTAAAAAACTTCGTCTGTCGATCTTCATAGAATCTTCCTCTTATTTATATAGATACGGCTCTGTTTCTTGGCCTGAAAATCCCAAACACCTATTTATGACACTGAAAACATGCCCCCTTGCTGCCGGTCTCCCGCTCATGGCATCGGGCGCAGTCATCCATTTTCATGCTGTCCCAGGGATGTTTCTTGAAGACACCGGTAAGATCCTTGCCCCAGATATCCCGACTGTAACCGGTTATCCTGTTCTCTTCGTATGGCTTAAGGCTCGTGGATGTCCCCACATGTCCATGACAGGCAACGCAATCCATACCCGCTTCCACTACATGAGCCGCATGGGAAAAGAAAACACAGTCCGGCTGTTTGGAATAAATCCGCCACGGCACTTCTTTACCCGTGGCCATGTAGTTGTCAACAAAATTCAGTTCCGCTTCACTGCTGCCGATGGGATACTCATGACAGTCGATGCAGGCATTCAATGTGGGAACCCCCGCAAATGTGCCGTCCTCACGGAAATAGTGGCAGCTTTCACACTCCATGTATTCACCATTCACATGCAGGTCATGATTAAACTGGACGGGCTGCTCTTTTTCGGAATAGAGCAGCGCCGGGAATACACCCCATCCGATAATCAATGCCGCAACCAGGCCGATGATAAACGACAGGAGCATGGCCAGCCCTCCGTTATCGGCTTTTACACCGTCACCATCGCTGTCAGCTGAAACATCCCTTTCAGTAGAAACATCCACTGACTTGTCATCGAATTCGCTCATGAAAACTCCATAATTTTAATGGTTAACTTATATTCAAATCCGGGATTTCTATTATTAAACTATCTTTTATATTCTACATAAATTCAGATTTCAAGTCATAAATTGGATTTTTCTGCCCCATTTTGCGGGTGATTTTAAAACACAAAAAAACCCGCCCTGAAAGAGCGGGTTTTTTCAATAGATACATGATATCATAAAAAATCATGGATATTCGGGCTATACTGCCGTGACCGTCACACGATTCATGGTATCGCCCTGTTCGATGGCATCGACAACCGCCATATCGCTCACCACTTTGCCGAACACCGTATGTTTGCCGTTTAAATGCGGCTGGGGCGAATGGGTGATAAAGAACTGACTTCCGTTGGTATTCGGCCCGGCATTGGCCATTGAAATCACCCCTCTTTCATGGGTCATTGGATTGCCGGCCACCTCATCTTCAAACTGATATCCCGGGCCACCTGTCCCGGTCCCCGTGGGATCCCCTCCCTGAATCACAAAATCGGGAATAACGCGATGAAACACCACCCCGTCATAAAATCCCTTTTCCACCAGAAAAACAAAATTATTCACCGTCTTGGGCGCATATTGCGGATACAACTCCAGTTCAATCACCCCTTTATTGATCTCCATGGTGACCTTGTAAACCTTGTCCGTATCAATTTGCATTTCCGGTGCCTGATCCCACTGCAGTCCGCTCATAAACATCTCTCCTTCGCATTAAGTTAAGTTAACCTGCTGTTTTATATCTATTTACATATTTGCTTGATTTTCAATAAACTTTAACACAATAGTCAAAAAACCACAATAACCCGTCTTATATCTTCAAAAAACTTATTTGATCGAAAAAATTAATACATCCCATACGTCATATCAACTAATTCAATTGGACTTCCGGTTTTGCCTTTCCTAAGATAAACGGCATTAAATTCTGTCAGTTAACAATAAACAAGGAGGTCATTCGATGAAAAAATCCCGACACCAGATATGGCAACCGGTTTTGATCACATTGATTTATACCGGCATTCTGCTGATACCGGTGACGCTTTTCGCCGACACCGCCACCCCCCTCTCGACATTTAAGGGCATGGCCGGCACCATCAAAATCGCCGGCGGAACCGCCCATATTCCGGTGATGAAAGAAGCGGCGCAACGCATCATGAAAACCAATCCCGATTTCCGGATCACCATTGCCGGCGGCGGTTCCGGCGTGGGCATCAAACAGGTCGGGGAAGGTCTTGTGGATATCGGCAATTCCGGCAGAACCCCGACTGACGAGGAGATCGCCAAATACGGACTGAAGCTGTTCAAATGGGCGGTGGACGGCGTCGGCATCGTTGTAAACCCCGAAAATCCCGTTAAAAAACTTAACCGGCAGCAGGTCAAAGACATATTTGCCGGCAAAATTACCAACTGGAAGGCCCTTTCCGGACCGGACCGGCCGATCAATGTCTACACGCGGGATGAAAGCAGCGGCACCCGGTCTGTTTTCTGGAAAAAAGCCCTGGAAAAAGGTGATATTATCGGCAGCGCCAATTTTGTTGTTTCCAACGGCGCCATGAAAACGGCGATTGCCAACGACCCCTATGCCATCGGCTATGTGTCCGTCGGTCATATTGACAAAAGCGTATCCCCGGTGGCATTTGACGGCGTTATCCCGACATTTGAAACAGTCAAAAACGGCACCTATCCCATTGCCAGGGGGATCTACAGCAACACAAAAGGTGAGCCCGGCCCCCTGACCCGGCAGTTTATCGATTATCTGTTCACGCCGGAAGGGCAGGCCATGATCGCCCAAAAAGGCTTTGTTCCCGTACGGTAACCCTATTGGAACGGACAATTGAAAGATTACTGTTTTTCGCGGCGATCACCAGCGCCGGCCTGACCCTGCTGATTTTTATCTTCATGGTGATCCTCGGCCTTCCCCTGATCGGGGAAGGCCGGTTTTTTTCGCTATTGACCACACCATGGTCACCGAGCCATGACCTCTTTGGCATTTACCCCATGATCATCGGGACCCTCTCCATTGCATTTCTGGCGATGAGATTCAGCGTCCCCCTGAGCATGGGCTGTTCCGTGCTGGTCACGCTGTATGCCGACAGCACACTGTCACGCTTTCTCAGTGGTCTGATCCGGCTGATGACCGGCATCCCGACGGTGATCTATGGTTTTACCGGCATTTTTCTGATCGTTCCGTTCATACGGCAGATATTCCAAAACGGATCGGGCATGTGCATTCTCAGCGCGTCCCTGCTGCTGGCCGTATTGATCGCCCCCACCATGATTCTTTTTTTTACAGACAGCTTCAACCGCGTACCAGCGGCATACACCCTTGCCGTGGATGCCCTGGGCGGTACCCGCGCCCAGAAACTTTTTTACGTTATCCTTCCCCATTCCATCCGGGGTATTCTGTCCGGCATGGTGCTGGCCCTGGGCCGGGCCATGGGCGATACCCTGATCGCCCTAATGATCGCCGGCAATGCCGTGGCGGTACCGACTTCCGTTCTGGATTCGGCCCGGACCCTCACGGCCCATATTGCGCTGGTTATCGCCGCTGATTTTGACAGTATTGAATTCCGGACACTGTTTGCCTGCGGCATTGTGCTTTATGGGTTTACGACATTGTTAATCCTGATTATCCGGGGGCTTTCAACAGAAAAAGAGGAAGTTCCGTGAAAGCAGCGACCATAGAAAAACTGACCGCTGTTTACGCCTGGACTTGCGGCATCCTGCTCGTGGGTATCGTGGGGGGCATTCTGGGATATCTGTTTTACAGAGGATGGCCGGGCATGAACCTGTCCCTGATTTTCGGCGACACCTCCCCCGTGGCGGCGATATTACTGCGCCAACCGGTTTTCAACGGCCTGTTTCCGGCGATTTTCGGTACACTGGTACTGGTGCTTCTCTCCGTGAGTATTGCCGTGCCGCTGGGAATTGCCGCCGGTATTTACCTGGCGGAATATGCCGGTCAAAAAGCCCGGCATATTTTCGGCATGATCTTCGACATTCTGGCCGGCATTCCCTCCATTGTCATCGGCCTGTTCGGCTTTTCTGTGGCCGTGTTCCTGCATCACCATTTTTCCGATCGCATTCAGCCCTGCCTGCTGATATCGGCTCTCTCTCTGGCGTTTCTGGTGCTGCCCTATCTGATACGAACGACCCAGGTTGCCATCGAGGACATTCCCCGGCATACCCGCATCACCGGAACCGCTCTCGGGGCATCGCCCCTGCAGAACATTATCCATGTCCTGATCCCCCACTCCCTGGGCGGCATTCTGAGCGGCGTGGTACTGGCCGTTGGCCGGTGTGCGGAGGACACGGCCGTTATCATGCTCACCGGGGTGGTCGCCTCGGCAGGGGTTCCCCGTTCCCTGATGGGCGGATACGAAGCTCTGCCGTTCTATATTTACTATATCTCCGCCCAGTACACCAATGAAGCGGAACTGACAAGCGGATTCAGCGCATGCATTATCCTGATACTGCTGTGTGCATCGCTGTTCGGGATGGCGTTCTGGATCCGCCGCCGCATATCCGCACGCTTATTGTACCGGCACTGACCCGGTATTTCGCATCGTTAAGGGAGACGCAAAACCGTGACACCCAAAATATCAATCACACAACTGACCTTTGCCTATGGCAAAACCGTGGTCCTGGACAACCTCTCGGCAACCTTTGACGAACACCGGATCACCGCCATCACCGGTCCTTCGGGAAGGGGGAAATCCACATTTCTGACGGTTCTGAACCGGTTGTGGGAGGATATTGCCGGTGCACGGATAACCGGCAGCGTGCAGATCCGGTTCGGCAACAACGATCTGGATATCTATCATCCGTCCGTGGATGTCTGCGACCTGCGCCGCCGTGTGGGTATGGTCTTTCAAACCCCCAACCCCCTTCCCATGAGTATTATGAAGAATGTTACGTTTCCGTTGACACTGGCGGGTGAAAAAGGGCGGGAAAATGTGCATGAAAAGGCGAAAACAGCCTTACAGGCGGCATTCCTGTGGGATGAGGTAAAAGACCGGCTGGGAGCCGACGCCCGGTCACTTTCAGGCGGGCAGCAGCAACGGCTGTGTATTGCACGGGCACTGGTACTGACGCCTGAAGTGCTCCTGCTGGACGAACCGACTTCTTCTCTGGACCGGAATGCGGGCGAAGTCATTGAAGACCTGCTGATCCGGTTAAAAGACCGTTGCACCGTTCTCATGGTCTCCCATTACCAGGACCAGGTGCAGCGGGTTGCAGACCGGATTTTAGAACTTTAATCCGGAGATTATTTCATGGCATCGTCCCCCGGGTCAGGGCTTCTTGCCGGAGGGCTTCTTCCCTTTAAGCTCCTCGAGCAGATTGTCAATCTTCTCCCGGCGATCGGCATCATCGGTAAGTTCCAGGGCTTTGTTGAGATGGAACAGGGCATTTTCACGGTCCCGCTTCTGGATATGGTAAAGCCCTAAATAATAATGCGCATCCTTGAGATTCCCCTGCCGGCCGTAAGTCATGCCAAGGGCATGCAGTGCGGGCATGCTCCTGGGCTGTTGCTGAATAATCTCCTCCAGAATAGCGATACTTTTGCCTGCCATACCGAGCCCCTCGGCCGCCTGGGCCAGATAATACTGCTTTTCGGGATCATAAAAACCGGTTTCCGGAACGCTTTCCAGAATCTGCATGGCTTTTTCATACTGGCCGGTCAACACATACTCTTTTCCCAAGGCTTTCAGTATATAGGGATTCAGGGCCGCCTCATCAAGGGCCGCCCGGAATTGGGCAAGCGCCTCCTGGTGCCGGTTTTTTTTCGAAAGAATCAGGCCATAACCATAATGGGCAAGCATTTTCCCCTGCCCTGCTGTCGACTCTTCCACCCGTGCATTAAATTGTCGCAGCGCTACATCATCATTGCCGTAAATAGCCGCGATCTTGGTTTTCAGAATATCAAAATCCCCCGGTGCAACCTTCTTATTTCCCCGGCACTGATCAAAATTTTCTGTAGAAAGCAGGGTATCGATATAGGCAATCCGCTCATCCGTTCCCGGATGGGTGGAAAGATAGGTGGGCATCTCCTGGACAGTGAGCCATTGCTTTTCCCGCATTTTTTTCAAAATAGCCAGCAGTCCCTCGGCGCTGTAACCGGCATCACAAAGGTATTTCAGCCCGATCTGATCAGCCTGTCGTTCATCCTTCCGGCTGTATGCAAGCGTGACCGCCTGCCCCGCGGCAAGCGATCCCACTGCCACGGCATCACCGGGGACCACACCCGCGCCACCCAGAAAAACACCGGCCACAACGCCTGCCAGTGTGGCCAGGGAAACAGCCGTGGATTTCTCGATTCTCTCGGAAATATGCCGGCAGTAGACATGGGCAATTTCATGGCCCAGAATGCCTGCCAGCTCCTCTTCGGAATTCATGGCCGCTATCAATCCGCTGTTCACAAACACATACCCGGCCGGTGCGGCAAATGCATTGTATTCACTGGCCTTGAGAACATAAAACTGGAAATCAAACGGCTGTTCCGGAAATGCTTCCACAAGGGTATCCCCCAGTGTATTAATGAAATGATCCACATACGGATCATCCACAAAATCGTACCGGGCCCTGGCCTGCTTAAGAAATTCCCGCCCCATCTCCTTTTCTTCATTGATGGTCAGGCCAAAGGCCGGTGATATCCCTCCCGGAAGCACCATTCCTGCGATCAGAATAATCGCTATAATGAAAACCATGGGTTTTAACAACGGCTGTCTGGCATATGAATACATAGGGACTTCACTTTATTCGGGTTTACCGGTAAAATTGCCTTTCATTTAAACAAGATCATTGGAAGTCGCCCGGGGATGACAACGCAAAAGTCTGTTTGATTTTTTATATCATATCTATATAGTCTTTTATAGTCTTTTCAAAAGTAACGTTTTGTGATAATTGACGGTGTATCATGACACAAACCATATGCATAGCCAACCAGAAGGGCGGAGTGGGAAAAACAACAACAGCCATCAACCTGGCGGCATCGCTGGCCCAGGCCGGCAGAAACACGCTGCTGGTGGATTGCGACCCCCAGGCCAATGCCACCACAGGTGTTGGCATCAACAAGGGAGACCTTGAAAAGACCCTTTATCATGCAATGATCGGTGAAGCCGGTGCGTCAGAGGTCATCAAGGGAACGGGTGTCGACAACCTCTCCATTCTCCCATCCCGGGTGGAGCTCTCCGGGTTCGAGGTGGAAATGTTCGGCGATGACGGCAAGGAGAAGGTATTAAAAAAACTGCTGGGCCACCTGAACGGCACCTACGACTATATTCTGCTGGACTGCCCGCCCTCGCTTTCCCTTTTGACCATCAATGCCATGTCCGCTGCCGATGCCGTACTGATCCCTCTTCAGAGCGAATTTTATGCCCTGGAAGGTCTGGGGCAGTTGCTGGAGACGGTAAAACGGATCAAACAGAACCTCAACCCCGCACTGAAAATCGCCGGCATCCTGATCACCATGTTTGACCAGCGCACCAACCTGGCTTACCAGGTGACCGAAGACGCGGAGAAATATTTCAAGGACCTGGTTTTTAAAACAAAGATCCCCAGGAACGTCAGACTGGGCGAGGCCCCCAGCTTTGGTCTGCCTATTCTGCTTTATGACCCCGCGTCCGCCGGCGCCAAAAGTTACCTGACGCTGGCAGAGGAGATGCTGGCCCAATTTTAATGACTTCACAGACCATCGGTTTTCTTATTTTCAGTTTTTTCGTGATGATAAACTTTAGTGAGACTTTTGAAAATGAACAAAGCAAAAACCGGTAAAAAAACGCCTGCACCCCGATCACCAAAGAAAAAGGCCCTGGGTCGGGGGCTTGACGCCCTGTTCCCCGATATCGCGCCTGTTGAAAGCGCCGCAAACGACTATTTCCTGTGTGATGTGGACGCCATTGCCCCAAACCGGTTTCAGCCCCGCACCCGGTTCTCTGATGACGAACTGGCCGAACTGGCCGCCTCCATCAAACAGGAAGGCATTATTCAGCCGGTTGTGGTGCGCAAGGCGGATGCGGGTTACGAACTCGTGGCCGGGGAACGGCGGCTGAGGGCCGCAAAAATGGCAGGACTGGTCAAAGTTCCCACTGTGGTAAGGGATATAACCGATCAGCAACATCTTATTTTTTCCATTGTCGAGAATGTGCAGCGGGAAAACCTTAACCCCCTGGAAGAGGCGGACGGTTATCATGCCCTTGTCTCAAAATTTGAATTTTCCCAGGAAAAAGTGGCTGAAACCGTTGGCAAAAGCCGGTCTGCTGTTGCCAATTTCCTGCGGCTGCGCCACCTGCCGGACCACATTAAAGACAGTATCAAGGAAGGCCGGATCAGCATGGGCCATGCCCGTGCCCTGCTCAGCGCCAGAACACCCCAGCAGCAAACCGCTGTATGGCAGCAAGTCCTGAAAAAAGACCTTTCCGTCCGACAGACCGAGGCCCTGGTCAAGTCAACCGCCAATACGGTAAAATCTGTTGCGCCTGCTCCCCGGAAAACATCAAAGACGTCTGAAGACGCCTATTTTGCCGATCTCGCCGATAACCTCTCCCGCAGCTTCGGCACCAGAGTCCAGATCAAACGCAAGGGGAAAAAGGGTAAAGTGGAGATCGAATTTTACAGCGACGACGATCTGGAACGGGTACTGGAGTTGTTGAAAAAATAAACCACCGCCAATGACATGTCCCTTCACATCATTATAGACGGTTACAACCTGATTCGCCAGTCCCCGGAGCTCAGCGAAATCGACAGCCATGACATGGAAGCCGGCCGAAACGCCCTGATCGACAGCCTGGCCGCCTATAAACGCCTCAAGGCGCATAAGATCACCGTGGTGTTCGACGGCACAGACGCCCCCTCTTACTACCAGCATAACGACAAACGCAAGGGCATCGAAATCCGGTTCTCCATGCCCGGCCAGACCGCTGACCGGCTCATCAAATCCATGGCCGCCAGAAAGAAGGAAAAAGCACTGGTGGTCAGCTCGGACAACGAGGTTCTCGCCTTTGCCGAAGCCGCCGGCGCCGCCGTGATCACCTCCCCGGCATTTGAAGCCCGCATCACCCGGGTCCTGATGTTGGAAGGCGCCGGACCGGAACCCGAAGACGACACCCCCGGCTGGCAGCCCACAACCAAGAAAAAAGGCCCCAGCCGCCGCCTCCCCAAAAAAAAACGCAAAAGCCGCAAAAAAATCGAAAAGCTGTAACTCCCCGGTTCACCGCAACGCCATCTCCAACCGGTGTTTTCGCTTCTCCCAGTCGGGCATGTGTTTTTCCAGAAGTTTATAAAATGCCGCGTCATGGCGCCGATGCACCAGATGACATAGTTCATGGACAATGACATAGGCGATACACGCCCTGGGGGCCCGGATCAAATCCAGATTCAGCGTCATGGTGCCCCTGGCGGACAAACTGCCCCAGCGGGTTTTCATCTGCCGGATGGACAGGCCGGGCGCCGGCAACCCCATGCGTTCAAAAGCCGGCAGATGGTCATTTAATAATGCACTGAGCCATTCCCGCGCTTTGTCCCCATACCACCTGTCCATCTGCTGCTTCACCGCACCGGCCGACGCATTGCCGTTCACCGTCACATAAAAATACCCGCCCTTTAGTTTCACCCCGGGGCTGCCGCCCTGTCGAATCTTCAGGCGATACCGCCGGCCCAGATACAAATGGCTCTCTCCGCCCACATATTGCCGGGGCGGTGTACGCGGATCAAACCGCCTGAAATATTCCACCTGCTTCTGAACCCAGCGAGCCCGCCTTGCCACCCTTGCCCGCACCATCTCCATGCCGATCCGCTCCGGCGCCTTCACCACCACCCGCCCGTCCGGATGCACCGCGATTTCCATGGTCTTCCGGTTTGAAAACAGAACTTCAAAGGAAATACAGGTTTTGCCGTAATTGATGTGACTGCGCAACTGTTTCATGACGGCATCCGCTTTTCGGCAAGCTTCATCGACCGGTCAATCATCTCATCCATCTGGTCCATGCTCAACGCAATCCCCTGGCGGCCTTTTATCTCATCATATAAATAGTCATCCAGCTCATCCATCACCTTGTTCCGGGCATCGTCATCCGCCCAGAAGTCCACCTTCCAGTTGCGGTCAATAATATCGCACACCGCCTTTGCCAGATCCGCCGTCACCGCTTGACAATGCGCCGCCGCAGATGCGTGCCCGGCCACATAGGGTTTCAGCAGCCCGTAAAACGCCAGGGCATGATCATTGCCCGCCAGCGAAGCCGGCACATCGTCCCGCCGGCGGTTGACCACATCATGCCGAATGTCCGTCACCCGGTTCAGGTATTCCAGGTCGGTGATCCGTTTGGCGCGAAACGCATCAATGGCATCCTGAATCATCCTGGAAAACTGTTCGTAAAACGCCGGGTCTTCTTCCATTTTTTCATTAATGGCGCGCTTGGTGGCAAAGGCGATGGCATCGGCCCTGGCCGCGGCCGGCTTGGCCTCGTAAACCCCTCGATCTTCCTTGACTTCGTCAAAATGCTGATTGTCAAATATGTTGACCGGTTCATTCAGCTGGTAGACGTTGTGGGCCTGAATATGGGTATCCAGCAGCTTTTTGATTCTCGGTTCGTAATCCCGGTAATCAATGGACTCCGCGTACCGGTGCTTTACCGACGCTTTCAGATCCTGAAACCGCTTCAGGTCCGCCCGGTATCGGTCCAGCTTGTTCGCCGGCGTGTTCATGATAAAGTCCTCGGACGACAGCGCCAGGGAAAGGGCCTTGCCATATTCAAACAACCGCTGGTAGAAGGTTTCCCGCAACGCATCATCGGCCAGCAATTGTTCATAGGCCTCCTCATCCTGCTGGTTCTTCACTTCCTTGAACACATCCCACAGGTCCGAATACCGCTGGGGCAGATTGTCCACTTCCGCCTTTAACGCCGTCAGGGTGCCTGCCAGGTCTTTTTCTTCAAAATCCGCCAGCCCGGCATCCGCATACATCGTCAATGCCTTGTCCAGCTCGCCCAGGATACTCACATAATCCACGATAAACCCATGTTCTTTTCCCTCATAAAGCCGGTTCACCCGGGCAATGGCCTGCAACAGGGTGTGTTCCTTCAGGGAGCGGCAGAGGTACATCACCGCATTGCGTGGCGCATCAAATCCGGTGAGCAGCTTGGACACCACGATCAGGATTTCCGGTTCATCCCCGTACAGAAACTGATTGATAATCTGCTTGTTATACGCTTCCTCCGACCCATACCGCTTCATCATCCTGTCCCAGAAGGCCGCCACCGCGTCATCCGGCCCGGTTTCCACGTCCTCGAAATTCTCCCGGGCGTCCGGCGGCGAAATAATGATCTCCGAAGAAACATGCCCGATCTCATCCAGATATTGCTTATACTGAATGGCCGCGGCTTTATTCGGCGCCACCAGTTGCGCCTTAAAGGGCGTCAACCCCTGCCAGTTGGCCCGGTAATGCTCGCTGATATCAAAGGCCTGCATGTAAATCACCTGCTCGGCCTTGCTCAGCATCTCGGCCCGGGCGTATTTGCGCTTCAGGTCCGCCTGCTGCGCCGGCGTCAGGCCCTTCGTATGCCGGTCAAACCACAGGTCGATGGCTTTCTTGTTCTGCTCCATCTCCACATGCCGGCCTTCATACAGCAGCGGCACCACGGCCTGGTCCTTCACCGCCTGCTGAATGGAATACTGGGGCTCGATCAACCGGCCGAACTTTTTAAAATTATTCTTTTCCTTCTTCATCAGCGGGGTGCCGGTAAACCCCAGGTAGCAGGCATTGGGAAACATGGCCCGCATCCGGGCCCAGAACGCGCCAAAGGTGGTGCGGTGGCCCTCATCCACCAGCAGGAAAATATCCGGTGAATCGTCCTGCACCTTTTTAATGTTCAGGGCCTTGTCAAACTTGTGGATCAGGGTGGTGACAATGCCCGCCTGCTTTTCCGTAATCAGCGCCAGCAGTTCCCGGCCGGTTCTGGCCCGTTGCGGGTCCAGGCCGCAGGAGACAAAGGTGTTTTTAAGCTGCTTGTCCAGGTCCACCCGGTCCGTGACCAGCACGATGCGGGGATTGGCGATATCCGGATCAAGGGCCAGGTTCCGGGCCAGCCAGATCATGGTCAGGGATTTGCCCGACCCCTGGGTGTGCCAGATGATTCCGCCCTGGCGGCGCCCGTCATGATTCACCTGCCTGACCCTGTCCAGCGTGGCTTTCACCACAAAATACTGCTGGTAACGGGCGATTTTTTTAAGCCCCCCCTCAAAAATCGTAAACCGGAACGCCAGTTCCAGCAGCCGCTCCGGCCGGCACAGGCTGTAAACCGCCCGGTCCTGGTCGGTCACCAGGCGTTCGCCCGATGCGGCCGATGCATCAAAGTGGGACCGGGCCGTTGCCAGTGAACCGGTAAACAGCCGGTCCTTGTCCGGACCGGCCAGCGGGGTGTTGATGCTCTTTTCCACCGCGGTATCCGTATCCCTCAGCTCCTGCCAGACACTCCAGAATTTTTTTTGTGTGCCGGCCGTGGCGTATCGGGCCGCGTTCTTGTTCACCGCCATGACCAGTTGAACCGTGGCAAACAACCGGGGAATATAGTCGTCCCCCTGGTTGCGAATGCACTGGGAAACCGCCTGATCCACGTCCACGCCCGGGGATTTGCACTCCAGCACGGCAAAGGGAATCCCGTTGACAAACAACACAATATCCGGCCGCGCCGTCTCCGTGCTGCGGGCGCGTTCCACCCGGAACTCCGCAGCCGCATGAAAGCGGTTGTTTTCCCATGCCTGCCAGTCGATATAGCGCAATGTAAAGCTCTTCACATCCCCTTCCACGGCCTGTTCCAGGGCCGTGCCCAGGGTCAGCAGGTCGTAGGCCGCCTCGTTGGTCCGGTGCAGCCCGTCCCACTGAAGGTTTTTCAGCTTCTGCACCGCGGATTGAATATTCTCCTCGGAAAACAGATATTCCCCGCCCTTGTACTGAATACGATTAATGGCCTTGAGCGAATCCCGCAGTATTCCCTCCAGGATCACGTTCCCGGCCCTGCCGCCCCGCTCCGCCAACGCCTGCTTCGGCGTCAGGCAGGTAAACCCCAGGTTCACCAGCTGCTGCATGGCCGGTATCTGGGAAAGATATTTTTCGTTAAAACGGAAGCTATTGGTATTACATGAATTGACGGACTCACTCATTCGTTATCGCTCCTTTATGCTCCGGCCGGAATTTATCCAATTTCAGTTCCAGGGCCACCAGCCGCTGTAAGTCACGGTGATAGAACAGCAGATCAATATAGAAATCATCCCCATCGACAATGATACGTTTTTGCCTGGCAACAAAAGAAAACCCCGCCCCCAGCTCCATAATAAACGATTCCAGTTCCCTGAGGATGGCGGCCTCCAGGTCCTTTTCCTGAAAAGCGCCTTTCAGGCCGAGAAAATCCAGAAAATAGGGATCGCGAAAAACAAGATCCGGCGACAGCCGGTCGTCCTCTTTCAGTGCCTGTAGCTCACGACTGGCCAGTTCTTCAGGTTTTTTGGAAAGCGCTGTCCGCTCGTAAAGCATAGCGCCGATTTTTTGCCGTAGCGTCCGCACACTCCATCTTTCCACCCGGCACATGTCGGTGTAAAAATCCCGCTGTATGGAATCAGTCAACGGCAGTAGTTCCCGGAAATGGGACCAACTCAATGTTTGCGACAGCGTGGCAACAATTCCCTGATCCGGGAATACTTCGGCAAACCGTGCCATTCTGGTGAGTGCTGAATAGCTGAATCCATTACCATACTCTTTCATCAATTGTTGCGACAGTGTGGCAAGAATCTCCTGGCCGTATTCAGCCCGTTCTCCTTGAAGGACATCCGCGTTGATTCGTTGGCCGATCCGCCAGTACAATAACGTCAGGCCGGCATTGACCGTTGCGGCGACACTGGCCCGGGCCTCATCAATCATTTGGCGAATGTCATCAAGCAACAGCTTGGTGTTGCCATTGTTCTCAATTGATGTTTCTTTCTTCATGCGGTTACCTCCTTTGTGAAACCGCCACAGCCCTTAAAGACCATTTTCGCCACCTGGGAAAAATGGTTTGATTTTCACGACGGTGTCAAGACAATTCGGCCGCTGTGTTCAACCTTTTCGTGCATGTCCACGAAAAGGTCTTCCCTCTCAGGGCTTTTTTTATATTTTTTTCAATTGACATTAATATCGCCGTTGCCCATTATGTAACCGAGTTTTTCGCCAAGCGGCGTTGAACCTATCGAGGTTTCGGCCTGCTGAACCAGCGTAGCGAATCAGCGGCCTTTTCTTATAGTTGATGGTCCTCCGCCGTTCTCCCTTCAATTGGCTTATGTGTAATTTTTTAAAACAAAAGATAAAAAAAGCATCCCCCCAAGCCTACTATTACTAAAAACACAAAGCCATAAAACGACAATGGCACTTTGTCCCGAAAAAAACTGAATTGTTTTTGTTCATCTATCCAGTCGATCTGGTGTTGCCAGAAGAACTTATAATGCGCATACCAGTCACTAAATAAGATTTGTTTGCTAATACAACTCGAAAAAAAATCTGATTTAATTGCCGACAGCTTTTCTTCTTCTTCCGAAAAATCTATTTTCCCCGATGATTTGACATGGAAATATAGTGCTTTGAGTTCATTAAACAACTGTGTCAGATGCTTGCCGACTTTTTCATAATTCTGCTTAACTTCACTATAGGAATTTATCAGTAACCCACAGATACCAAGAACGATTAGAACGGCAGATATATGTTGTGTTGCCAGGCAATCAACAAACAACGCAAAAACACCTACTCCCATAGAGACAAGGCCAATCCATCCCGGGGTCTTTTCTACGATATCAAATGTGGCAAAATGCTTTTTCGCACCAAACCCCACATCATACCCCGCATCCGCAATCTGGGAGAGAAGATACTCTTTATTAGCCATAGTTATTCTCCTGTTTTAATCGGGACATCAATACGGCCTTTTGCAACAACAACACCATTTTTAATTGCATAACATTCAACCAAATGGGCTCCCCTGAATTTCGTATTTTCTCTTTTCCGATGGGAACCCTCATCCCACACTATTTGACCGCGGATTTCATTTCGCCGTTTGGCAACTTCACCACGATTCAATATCTTCCATGCGATCTGATAGGGCTTTGGCACATCAATAGAAGTGATCGTAAAAAGCAGTTTTTTCTTTGGAAACAGTGGAATATGCTTTAAAAGCATATAGCTTAGGTTATGCTCCCTGTAACCATTTTGGGAGACCTCACAATCAATCTGAAGGGTGTAGCGGATATCTACAGGATATTGGTCCTCAATAAATTCTTCCGTATTGTTCCATGATATATTAGCAGTCTTGTCAGCCTTTTCGTTTGTGATAACAGTTGCCGGAAAAGGTCTCCCAAAGATTTTCTTCCACTTTCCGTTGACGCCTGCCTGCCCTTCTGCGTCTATTGCCTCCAGGCAAAGGTTGTATGCTTTTTTCGCTTTTTTTTGAAATTTCTTCTTTACAACTACGCGCTGACTGCTCCCTGGAGCCAGAAAGTATTCTTGATCTGGTAATTCGGATACATATTTAAAAAAATCCCGAGCCATATAGTCATAAGATAAATAACTGATTTCATCATAATCGGTTGTAGACCTCAAAAATTTGTATGCCAGCGTGTCAATTAATATACCACTCATGACCACGTTCCCTTGATTCTTCCAGGCCCGAACCATTTTACAAAGTCTGCGTAAATTCTTATTTTTCTCATTATCCAGATCGGAAATAGCTTTAATCTCACTGCGCGGCTTGGTTATCGGCCAGCTACCGCCATTATTTGTATTCGGGTATTTAAAACTTCCGTCTGCCTGCTCAAACGCAGGAAGCACTTCGACTTCTTGATCATTAAAAGAAACCACAACCACTTGCCCGTCCCCCCACGCTTGCGTCCGCGAATACCGGTCTTTAATCGCATTTTTGACCTCTTGTAAGAGGGCGGATTGTTTACCATCCTTATATTTTTCCCACGCAGATTGCGGCATGATATAAATCATATCTAAGTCGGAGATTCCCTTAATGGCAGTAAAACGTCCGTATGAGCCAACTTTCAGACTATTGGCGGTCTTGGATTCAGTATTTCTATATTTCTTGTTCAAGCATGCAGTTATCTCACCGTATCGATTGCTGATTTGTTCATGGTTATCAATGACAAGATTTTCGATAAATTGTTTGAACATTTCCGCAACAGTCATAATCAATTCTCCTCTGCTTCTGGAACTTTAACCCGCCATTGGCCGGTCAGGAGTTTTTGCATCAGGCCGCGTTTTTGCTTTTGGAGAGCGGCGAATTTGGTGCGCAGTAGAGCAAGTTCCGCATCGCTGGTTTTGAAAATTTGGGAAATTGCCTTTTGTTCATCAACCTCGGGAATGGATATTTTTATCTCCTTGAAATGGCGGAA
Organism: Thermodesulfobacteriota bacterium; assembly: GCA_034189905.1. Classification (GTDB taxonomy): domain Bacteria; phylum Desulfobacterota; class Desulfobacteria; order Desulfobacterales; family Desulfosudaceae; genus JAXHTY01. Next base: position 14,239 of record JAXHTY010000003.1, on the reverse strand, counting down.
CTTCAGGTTCCAGGTATCGGAGGTCAGGCCTTGGGAGTAACGATAGAAAAGATGGATGACCTTGGGCAATTTGAATAAATACGCCGCAAACTCTCCATCCACATTTTTTTTGGGGATCACAATGGTATAAGCCGGGCTGACGATGCCTTCATACGCGGAAAGGGCTGATACGCCCTGCCACATGCGCATGGTGTTATAGCCGATATCACCGGGGCAGATACGCAGGTATTTGGATTTATCCCCGGTGGAGGTGTCTTTGCGGCCGACCTCTTCCCGGGGGATCACCCCTTCTTCACGGGTAATGGACAACAGCGGCAAGTGATCATAACCACGTTCAACGCGTTCTTTGAAAAGGTCGCCGAGATGGAATTCCCGCCAAGGCTTGGTAAATCCCGACAACCGTTTTTTGCCGGTCAAAATCCGCTGCATAAGGCTTTTTTTCGCCGTTTCCTTGGCCGCAATCAGCCGTTCGGTTTTTTCAATGGCGGCGTCCCAGGTGGAAAGGACGTTTGAAATTTCTATTTGTTCCTTTATTGGTGGGATCAGAATTGGTAGTTTCGTTAATGTTTCCTTGTTGAGCTTGTATCTCCCAGCACCTTGGCGCGTCAAAAAATTTGTGATGTTTCTGTGCCTAAAAAAATTAAAAAACCACTTAGCCGTGCACTGTGCCGTTGATTCAATGACATGGGCATGGTTGTTTACATTAAACCGCCCTTTCACAATCAATGTTTGTGGTTTTTCTGAGTATTTAAGAAAATGATCTCCATCCTCACCAATTAGTGCGAACTCTCCATCCAAACGATACTCGTTAATATAATCCAATACTCCTGTTGGGCCATAATAAGGGAAATTCCCTTGAATTTTTGCCCGTTCGACAACAGATATCGGCAAACGCAAATCATTACGGATGGAACACACCTTCCCAGCCCTTGTTAATTTCCAGCCCGATGGAATTGTGTCAAGCCTCGCTGCTCTTTTAATCGTTTTTTTCTGATCCATCTGCGTCAAGCATCCACCTCCGCATATCTCTTCTTAATCAGACCATTTTGCTGACGCCAGCAAAATGGTATCACCGCCATCCCGCCTCGTTTAATTCCATCGAATTCGACGGGATTAAACCAAACAATGCGCCTCATCACGGCATGACCTCCTTCAAATATTCAGCCATCTTACCTCGCACATCGGCCAGCTCGGTTTCGAGCTGGTCGATCTCCTGCTGCACGGCGGCGATGTCGATCTCTTCTTCTTCCTCAAAGGTGTCCACATAGCGGGGGATGTTAAGGTTAAAATCGTTTTCTTTGATTTCTTCAAAGGATGCGCAATGGGCGTATTTGTCTACGTCTTTTCGTTTTTTACAGGTGGACAGGATTTTATCGATGTGCGCAGGCAGAAGCAGGTTGCGGCTTTTGCCGGATTGAAACTCCCGGGAGGCGTCGATAAACAGGACGTCTTTTTGTTTTTCTTTTTCCCCGCCGGTTTCCCGGGAACGGTCAAACACCAGGATGGCCACGGGAATGGAGGTGGTGGGAAACAGGTTGGCGGGCAGGCCCACCACCGCGTCCAGAATGTTGTCCTCGATCATTTTCTGCCGGATGCGGCCTTCGGCCCCGCCCCGGAAAAGGACGCCATGGGGCACCACCACGGCCACCCGGCCCTCTTTTTCCAGGGCAACCTCTACCATGTGGCTGATAAAGGCGTAATCCCCCTTGCTTTTGGGGGGCAGGCCCCGCCAGAACCGGTTAAAGGTGTCCTCTTCCACATCGTCCCGGCCCCATTTATCCAAGGAAAAGGGCGGATTGGCCACCACCACATTAAACTTCATCAACCGGTCGTCCTTTACCAGGGCCGGACTGGTGAGCGCGTTGCACCATTCGATACGGGCCGCGTCCATGCCGTGCAGAAACATGTTCATGCGGGCCAGTGCCCAGGTGGAGCCGTTGGCCTCCATTCCGAACAGGGCAAAGTCCCGGTTGCCCACATGCCGGCCCGCCTCGATCAGCAAACCGCCGGACCCGCAGGCCGGGTCGCAGATCTTGTCCCCGGGTTTGGGGTCGGCCAGTTTTGCCAGCAGCTCGGACACCTTGTGCGGGGTATAGAACTCGCCCGCCTTTTTGCCGGCATCCGCGGCAAACCGCTCAATGAGATAGATATAGGCCCCGCCGATCACATCTTCGGACACCCGGCTGGGGCGCATGTTCAGACTGGGCTTGTGAAAATCTTCCAGCAGCAGCTTCAGGCGGCGGTTTCGGTCTTTGGTCTGCCCCAGGTTGGCCTCGCTGTTGAAATCGATATTCCGGAACACCCCTTCCAGCTTGGCCCGGTTGGTTTCTTCGATGTTGTCCAGCACGATATTGATCAGGTCGCCGATATTGGAACGGTTGCGGCGTTCATGCAGGCTGTAGAAGTCGGCCCTGAATGTTTCCTTCTGACCGGTGTCCGGGTCTTCATAATCAACCGCCGGCAGCAGGAACCGCTCCCGCTTGAGCTTCCGGTAAATGCGCGCTTCATCGTTTTTGAATTTTTTCTGATAGGCCGCATAATGGTCGTGCCAGACATCGGAGATGTATTTTAAAAAGAGCATCACCAGTATGTAGTCCTTATACTGGGCCGGGTCCACCACCCCCCGAAAGGTGTCGCAGGCGGCCCAGGCCGCGTTGTTGATTTCCGTCTGGTTGATCGGGTCGGTCATGATGGTTTCCTTTTACGTATTGAGCGCTTTTTTCATTAATATGCCGTCCACAAGGGCTTTTCGTTTTTCCGTGAGCTGCCGCAGCAGTTCCTGTTCCCGGCCGGCCAGCGCGGCAATTGCCGCAATCCGTTGCTGGCAATCCAGGGGCGGTACATCCACGGTCATCTCCGCGATTGTTTTTTTATTGATCATCCTGGAGATGGTGCCGCTGGCCTGGCGGTTGATACAGGCCTGGGTACTGGCATGGTTGATGTACCAGACCAGGTATTCGGGCAGAATCTGTTTGGTGTCCACTCGAATACGCAAAAGCGGGGCCGCAACAATGGCGTTGTCCAACGCCGTCTCCACCAGGGTGGCCGTATTGACCCGGCCGCGGGAACGAAAGATGACGTCTCCCCTGGCAACCCGGTGAACGGGCTTGATATCCGGCAGGTTCACGTAAACAAGGCTGCCGATGGCCAGCCGGTTGTGTGCATCAATATCCTTCATCTGAATCACGGCAACATTTCCAGCGGCTTCGGGCTCCAGACGATTGCGAAAGGCATGGCCCATGTGAATGGCTGATATATTTTTTAACTGGGTCTTCAAATAAATATTCCGTTGTAAAAAGATTACTATGTTAAAAATCAAAATACACGAGCACAAGACGGCTGTCAAGTAAAAAATTGCAGAAAATTTATTACAACAGATTTTTATGGAGAGGAAGATGTCAGGTCCCGGGCCACCAGATCCCCGCAGTCCATGCCGCTCTGGCAGGCCAGCTCGGTGCCCACGCCGCGGGCCGGGCCGGCGTTGTCGCCGGCAAGATAAAGGCCTTTTACAGGCGTTCGATGGTCCGGGCGGCGGCTGCCGACCTGTTGAGGGGTCTGGCCGGTGGTGATGACCGATCCGCTGCTTTTGCCTGTCCAACCGGCCAGTTCGGATACCGACCAGGTATCCGCAAAAATCATATGCTCTTTTAAACCGGGCACCATTATATGAAGCGCCCGCATCAGGGCATCAATCCAGACCTGTTCATTGTCTTGCAAAGGGATATTCAGGGTGGGCGCCACAGCCACGGCCGTAATGATCTGGCAGCCTGGCGGGGCCAGGCCGGGATCAAAATTGGTGGGAACAGGGGCATAGACCGGCACCATCTCCCCTTGAATACCATTCTCCAGGTTCCGGGTGGCCTCCCGGATAACACGGTCGTGGATAGTGAATTTAAGGGGAACACTGCCGACCAGCGCCCCTGCCCTCACCAGCTTCTGCCGGAGGGCGATTTTGGTCTGAACCGCGGCCCAGGCTGGCTTGAGGGCACTCATCTGCTGAAGGTAAAGCGCAGGGAAACAACTGCGCCCCGCAAGCCGGAAAATCGTATCATTTATTGATGTGGTGCTGATGACGGCCCGCGCGGTAATTCGCTCGCCATTTTCCATCACAACCCCGGCCACCCGGTTATCGTTGACCCATATTTCATCTACCCCGGCGTTCATTTGCACCTCAGCCCCGTAAGATTGAGCGCCTTGCAAAAAGGTGCGCGGAATGACAATGGCCCCGCCGACAGGATAGCCGAGGCTGTTCTCCAGGATAAACTTCTGTAAATTCCAGATACTTTCCCCGGCCGAGACCTCCCACATGGGAAGAATAAAGAACAGGCCCAGCAGCATGCCGATGATGGATCGGGCCCGTGGATCGTCCGTGTAGCGGCGCACAAAATCTTCGATGGCAACACCATCCAGCGCTTCAATATTCCGCAGTGACATGAAGATGATGTCCCGGAAAAGCCGAAATATGGGGATATAATGCCGCGGTGGTACACCGAGCTGCCAGAGCAGTCGAGGGAGGATGGTCATCATGGCGGCCCGATTCCGGGGCACATGAATATCCAGGTTCATGCCTTTGAGGTGAACCATATAGTTTGCATGCCGGAATTCAATAGGGTATCCCATGCCCAGGCGCCGGGTCAGCTGGCCAAAGGGCCCACTGTTCCCCCGGATAAAAAGATGGGCGCCCACATCCACCTGGAAGCCGTGCTTTTCATAGCAGGCGCAGGCACCGCCAATCTGCCGATTCTTTTCCAGGATCAGTGTTTTCAGACCGTTAAGGGCGCATACAGCGCCCGCTGCAGCCCCCCCCATGCCCGTCCCGATGACAATGACATCCCACGTGGGCGAGTCTTCCCTGACGTGGTCCCGAGTGCTTGTTTGCGATGAATGAATCGTTGGCATTCCCTATCGGCGTTTGCGGAAATATTTTACAACGCTTTCGGCAAAATATTGTTTGTAATCCGATATTACCACAAAAACTGACACAGTTGCCATGATTTTACCAGTCTTTGCCGTTCCCGGTGGAAGATTTCTTCGGACGGAACACGCGGTTCAACTGATTGACGGTTTGCAGAAACCAGGCAACCATTCTGCCATCTCCTTCCAGCAGCAGAACGCCCTCGGTCACGGCATTATAAAGCGCCTTGGGTTTTCCCATGAGCATATCCAGCATGGCTCGCCCACCAGCCTGGCTGTCCCGCCAGATAAGGCCGAATTCACCGGCCATGGGTGCCATGGGCTGGCGGCTGGTGCGCAGCTTCCCGTCGATGCCTTGAAAGTAACGGACCGGTCTTCCACTTTTGGCCGCCATCCTGAAAGAAAAAGGCGTTTCCGCCAGCTGGCGGCGAAAGTCCTTGTTGATAACCTTCGCAAACCATATCACCCGCATAAAGCCATACATCAGCAATGATAACCGAACTCGAAAAAATACCTTTTTCAGCATAGACATGTCCTTCGTCGTGACTTAAAAATGTGGATGGACACTCACTAAGTTAACAACGGCTGCAGCGCCATCGCAAACGCAATGTCCCCATCCACCGCCATCCGGCCGTTCATAAATAATTGCACCGGCAGTTCCTTGCCGCTGCCCAGGGCTGCAACATCATCCATGGATATCGAGATGGCCGTTCTGGGTGTTTCCGCCCCGTTGAACGTTACGGTGAGCCGTGTCACCTCGCCGTCGTCATGTTTCAAATTAAAGTCGCAGATACCCTTCAGGGTGGCGAGAATACTGTTTTTCTCCTTACTCAACTGTCCCTGGGCACCGATCAACATATCAATATATTTCATATCCGCCAGTTTTGCCATGCCCTCCAGCGAAATTGAGAGGTGAACCATGGGATTGTCGATGGCCCCTTCTTTGATATCAAAATCCACGCCATCCTTGATGTGATAACCGTAGACGGAACCGGATACATCCACGTTCATGGTCAGTTCCGTTCCTTTTAATTCTTCTGCCATTCCGCCAATTGCGACAAATTGCCGGGCAAGCTTGGGAATGAACACAGTTAACAATTCCCTGACATCAACCGTAACTGTAAAGGTTTGTTCCGTCATTGCAAGTTCTCCCTGGATCTAACGTCATCCGTTATCGGGGTTTTTATGAACCGAATACCCAGCACCTGGCAGATGATGGGCGCACCGGCCTGTTTTGTACATCTGTATAATAACCTTATTGCCAAAAATGTCAAGCCTCTTTGTACAATTGTATACATGTCTTTGTGATTATTTCACATCTATTAGATTTAATTATATTTATTTGTTTTATTGCATATTGACAAGTATGTATGTTTATGTCTATGATCATTTTATGAAAAATAAAAAATCGTCCCCACCATCTTCTCCAAACAATAAAAACCGTCATCGCGCCATGCCACATGGATCAAAAAGTGTCGCAACAAGGGCAATGATCATTGGCGCGGCCAGGAAGGTTTTTGCACGATATCCCTACCATAAGGCCAGTATCCGCATGATCGCCAAAGAAGGTGGGTTCCACTTTTCCCTGATCAACCACTATTTCACTAAATCTGAATTGTTCGGTGCGGTTGCATCGGCGGTCAGCGAAGAACTCATAAAGGATTTCACCGCATGGCTGAAGGAGATTCAGGGCAAGGTGCCGGAAGAGGGATTTGCCGTATTTCTGGACCGGGCGCTGGATCACTTTTTTGAACAGCCGGATGTGTTGATGATTCTGATGAAAAATGCAGGGGAAGCCGACTCCAAAGAGACCGCCCCGGCGTTCGAGTCCTTTTCCAAATACGTATTTGCCGGCGGTGGTATTCTGATCAACGAACTTCGCATGGAAAAAAGCGTGGATAATATTGTGGTCTGGTTTTACGGCGTTCTGAATCTTTTGATCAATTTTGTGGGCGCGGCCCCTTACCATTGCAAGGTGCTGAACATGGACCCCAACGGCGAGGAATTCCGTAGATGGGTCAAAGACTGCCTGCTGTATCTGTTCACCCCGACGTTGAAAGAGTTATTCCCGGCCCCGCGAAAAGCCGGTTCCGGTTAAAGGTCACATCCATGACAGCGTTTAAGGAATATGGCCAGTATGATGCGCTGGGCCTGGCGGAACTTGTTAAAAATAGATCCGTCACCCCGGAAGAACTCTGCAAAGCCGCCATCTCCCGGATTCAAGCGGTTAATCCACGACTGAATGCGGTGATTCATTCCATGTTTGACGATGCCTGTCAACTTGCCCGCAAAGCACTGCCAGACGGACCGTTTCAGGGCGTTCCCTTCCTGCTGAAGGATCTCCTGGCGGCTTATGCAGGAGAACCGTTCACCTCGGGTTGCAAGGCGTATCAGCACTGTATCCCGGACCACGACAGCGAACTGGTCAGACGCTACAAAAAAGCCGGCGTCATCGTCGTCGGCAAGACCAACACATCGGAACTGGGGCTGCTGGCGGTAACGGAACCGGAGCTTCACGGTCCGACCCGGAATCCCTGGCATACGGACCGGACGCCTGGTGGTTCCAGTGGCGGATCAGCGGCAGCCGTCGCATCAGGAATGGTGCCCATGGCATCGGGCGGAGATGGGGGCGGTTCTATCCGGATTCCATCAGGCTGGTGCGGTCTGTTCGGATTAAAACCCAGCCGGGGTCGGGTGCCCACCGGTCCGGATTATGGTGAGCACTGGCAGGGCGCTGCCCAGGAACATGTCTTGACGAAATCGGTTCGTGACAGCGCGGCCATGCTGGATGCCATTGCCGGTCCCGAAAAAGGCGCCCCTTACGGCATTCCGCCGCTGAGAATATCCTGCATGGAAGCCATTCAAAGCAGGCCGCGTTCCCTGAAAATCGGTTTTTCCACAAAATCGCCGCTGGGGACCTCCGTTCATGAAGATTGCAAAAAGGCGATAGCGGATACCGCCGCGCTCCTGTCCGACCTCGGGCACGTTGTGGAAGAAACGGAGCCGCCTGTTGACGGCGAAATACTGGCCATGGCTTATTTCATCATGTATTACGGCGAAGTGGCGGCCGAAGTGGATGCCATGCGCGAACACCTTAAAAGAAAACCGGTTGCCGGCGATATGGAAATCATGACCTGGACCATGAACCGGCTGGGGCGGACCTTTACTGCCGGCGATTTTATCACGGCCAAGCGGCAGTGGCACGGGGCGTCAATGGCCATGGCCGATTATTTTGACCGTTACGATCTGTATCTGATTCCCACCAATGCCCATATCCCCCCTTTAATTGGCGAACATGCACTGGCAGCATGGGAAAAGATCGGTGCGCGGTTCATCCATACGCTACGGCTTGAAAAGCTGTTGATCCTGTCGGGCATGGTGAAAAAAACCGCCAGAAGAAATCTGGCCCCCACCCCGTTTACCCAGCTGGCCAATCTCTGCGGCCTGCCCGCCATGTCGGTCCCGCTTTACTGGTCTTCGGACAACCTGCCCTGCGGATCTCAGTTTGTGGCGCCCTATGGCGATGAAGCCGCGCTTTTTCAACTGGCCGCCCAACTGGAGGAAGCCCGCCCCTGGTTTGACAAACACCCGCCGGTCCATGCCTCCACCCTGCTGGCAGAATCTTCGTAAAAAGCGCCCAGCGCCACGCGGCATTTTTGCGATAAGGAACGTGTGCCATGGCTTCGCAATCGAATCTTAATTTATCGATTTCGATACCGATACCGATACCGATTTCGAATCGAGTTCCCTGGAAGTACCATAAAGCGATATTTTTATTTCAACCATGAAGAACATGAAGAGCATGAAGCTGAAATCATGATCAATCCTTTTATCCCTTCATGTCCTTCATGCGCTTCATGGTGAAAAAACGTTTTGCAAAGGTAGGTTGGGTTGAATGCAATGCAACCCAACATAAAATTATGGCACAAATCCCGTGTTGGGTTTCGCTCCGCTCAACCCAACCTACTGACTGCAAGTCCACTTTCAGCGCTTCGACCGAATACAGCTTTTGCATTAATTCTGCAGGCTCACCTCGAAATCGATGGTATCGCCTTTGGCCGTGGCCGTTACCGTGCTGTTCTCCGGGACGTTGCCCTTGAGGATTTCCATGGCCAGGGGATTTTCAATATACCGCTGAAGGGCACGCTTCAGGGGCCGGGCGCCGTAAACCGGGTCGTATCCCTTGTCGGCGATGAACTTTCTGGCATCATCGGCCAGTTCCAGAGTAATCCCCTTTTCCGCGGTCCGTCTGCTGAGCCGCTGCACCTGAATATCCACGATCTCGGCAATCTGCTCCCGGCTCAGGTTATGGAAGATGATGGTATCATCAATCCGGTTCAGGAACTCGGGCTTGAAGTTCTGCCGCAACAGATCCGTCATCCGGTCTTTGACCATATCCGGGTCTTCTGCGGCCATCTCCTGAATGACCTGGCTGCCGATATTGGACGTCATGATCACGATGGTGTTCTTGAAATCAACGGTCTTGCCGTGCCCGTCGGTCATGCGGCCGTCATCCAGAACCTGGAGCAGCACATTGAACACATCCGGGTGGGCCTTTTCAATCTCGTCAAACAGGACCACCGAATAGGGCCGCCGTCGCACGCTTTCGGTCAGGTAACCGCCTTCCTCATACCCCACATAACCGGGGGGCGCACCGATGAGCCGGGCAACGGCATGCTTTTCCATGTATTCGGACATGTCGATACGAATCACCTGTTCCGTGTCAAAGAGGAACTCGGCCAGGGCCTTGGCCAGCTCGGTCTTGCCCACGCCCGTGGGGCCCAGGAAGATAAAAGAACCAATGGGCCGGTTCGGGTCCTGGAGGCCGGACCGGGACCGTCGTACCGCGTCGGAAACGGCGCGCACCGCCTCGTCCTGGCCCACCACCCGCCTGGAAATACGGTCTTCCATCTGCACCAGTTTTTCCCGCTCGCCTTCCAGCATCTTGCTTACGGGGATACCCGTCCAGCGGGAAACCACATAGGCGATGTCCTCGGCATCCACCTCTTCCTTGAGCATTTTCCGGTCAGACTGAAGGGCGGCCAGGTCTGTTTCGGTCTCTTCCAGCTTCTTTTGCAATTCAGCGGTTTTGCCGTATTTAATTTCCGCCACTTTGGCAAAATCGCCAGCCCGTTCGGCCTGCTGTTGTTCGATGCCCAGGGCATCGATATCCTTTTTAATGCTGCGAATGGTCTGGATCATGCCCTTTTCCTTGTCCCAGTGGGCTTTCATGGCGGCATGCTTTTCCTTCTGGTCGGCAAGCTCCTTTTCCAGGGTCATCATACGTTCCCTGCACTCTGCATCCGATTCCTTTTTCAATGCCTCACGCTCGATCTCCATCTGCATGATCCGCCGGTGGATCTCGTCAATCTCCGCGGGCATGCTGTCGATCTCGATCCGCATGCGGGAGGCGCACTCATCCATCAGGTCGATGGCCTTGTCCGGCAGGAACCGGTCGGTGATATACCGGTCTGAAAGGGTGGCCGCGGCAATCAGCGCGGAGTCCTTTATTTTGACGCCGTGATGCACCTCATACTTGTCTTTCAGGCCCCGCAGGATTGAAATCGTATCCTGCACATCCGGTTCGCTGGTAAACACCGGCTGAAAGCGGCGCTCAAAGGCCGCATCCTTTTCAATATATTTGCGGTATTCGTTCAGGGTGGTGGCGCCCACGCATCGCAGGGTGCCCCTTGCCAGCGCGGGTTTGAGCATATTGGAAGCATCCATGGAGCCCTCGCTGGCCCCGGCCCCCACCAGGGTGTGCATCTCGTCGATAAACAGGATGACTTCGCCTTCGGCACGCTCCACTTCCTTTAACACCGCCTTGAGCCGGTCCTCAAACTCGCCGCGATACTTGGCACCGGCAATCAGAGAGGCCATGTCCAGGGCCACAATGCGTTTGTTCTTCAGCCCTTCAGACACGTCGCCTTCCACAATCCGCTGTGCAAGCCCCTCCACAATGGCGGTCTTGCCAACGCCGGGTTCGCCAATAAGCACGGGGTTGTTCTTTGTCCGCCTTGAAAGCACCTGTATGACCCGGCGGATTTCATCATCCCGGCCGATCACCGGGTCCAGCTTGCCCAGCTTTGCCAGCTCGGTAAGATCCCGGCTATACTTCTGCAGGGCCTGATACTTTTCCTCGGGGTTCTGATCGGTCACCTGCTGACTGCCCCGGAAATCGAGCAGCACCTTGAGCACGGTATCTTTTGTAATGCCGTGCTTTGCAAGAATTTTGGCGCTCTTGCCGCCCTTTTCCTCCACAATGGCCAGAAAGATGTGGTCCACGCTCACATACTGGTCCTTCATGTTGGCGCTCTGGGAAAAGGCCGCATCCAGCACCGCCTTTGTCCGGTTTGATATATACGAATCCGTCATGGCGCCGCTGACCTTGGGGATCGCTTCCAGGGCCGTCCGCGCCTCCTGGCGGATGGTCTCCACAGAGGCCCCCAGCTTGCCGATCATGGCATTGATCATCCCCTCGTTGTCCTCAAGCATGGCAAACAGCAGATGTTCCGGCTCAATCTGCTGGTGCCCGTGCTCACCGGCCAGCCCTTGGGCGGCCTGAAGCAGTTCCTGTGACTTTATGGTAAATTTATCCAATCGCATGGTATAAATCTCCTTCTTCAAAAAATATTCGCTTTGTAAACTGCAATAATTTTATAGATTAAATATAAGCATAAAATCAGGGGTTTCAATGAGGGAAAATTAAAAAAGGAGGTATACCGGGATAGCTGGTGCCCATCCATTTCAAATGGATGCCACAATTTGGGGTTTCCACTCCGGAAATGAGAATTTTTTGGCAAAATCAAGGAAAACAAGGGGATGCACGGAGGCCTACTGCATATACGCCGCACAGGCACCCCCGCAGTTTGACGCAGATATAGGTGAAATCATTTCCTGGCCGTGTCCACTACGAATATCCGGCGCAGATAACCGGTTATCCCCGGGAACGACGAACAGCAAAAGTTGAAATACCGGTATTGGTAATATTAAAATATCCTTTCATACCGGTTTCAGGGGAAAAAGCAAAAATATACACCCTGGCACATTTCCAGGAACTATCACCGACATCTCTGCATGTTTCCATTTCACTTGACCAGACATGTGTGGCCTGGACGTTAAAAAGCCTGGACTTTTTGTTTCGTCCGTTCTCTTCGTATAGCGTCTGGAGCTCTCTCATGGTCGGCAGCCGCCAACCGCCGCCCGCCAGTTTCAGGTTTTGTGCCCATCCTTTGGCTTTTCGCCAGACCATGTTTTCAGGGCCCATGCACCACTCCAGTTTTGTGTCTTTGTCTTCGATAATACCATTTGGGTATAACATATAGTTTCCATCCCTGTCATATCCATCCATCAGCGCCTTCAGCCTGGCCGTATATTTCGAATTCGGATAATAGGATTTCAGCTTGGCGTACGTCATGAAGGGATCGGGAGAAAAGTTCCACAACACCTCACAATACATGGCTTCGGCCACGGCAGCATCGTCTTTGCTGTTTGCAAGGATATCACGGATAATGTTCCGGGCTTCATTTTCCTTGCCCATTTCATACAGGCTTTTGGCATACCGAAGCTCCCTTGAATCAAGGGATTCGGAGAATTCAGCATCGCCCGCCGGCCGGACCTTGCCCAGCAGCACGACCTGATAAGTCCCGTCCGCCGTATAACCGATGTCGATAATGGTATACCCCGGCATAAGCGCGGCCTCTGCCTTTGATTCAATATAATCGGAGTTAACCACCATATCCCTGGCCGTGGTCATGGCTTTTATCCTCACGCCTGCCCGCTCGATTGCTTCCCGCTTGGCAAACAGCACGGCTTCCTTGTAATCCTGCTGTTTGGTGGTTTTCATGCCATCATCCACACCCTTGATATGAACTTCTATCGTTTCCGCAGGACATACGCCTGCTGCCATCCCCACCAACAAAACCCCAAAAACGGAAAATAATGCCTTGCGCGTCATCAATAGTCCTCCACAAAAAAACTGACGGGAAAAATGCCAACTCCGAGATGAAGTCAACCTATAAAAACCATGGGAATTTGTCAAGAACGGCCGAAATGAAAAGAATGCAGATGACAGACAATCAATATTCCCCTGTTTTGTTAAATCCTGAACCAGCGCAGCCCCACAACACCGCAACTTACGCTTCCACCTTGACAACTTTTACCAGGTGCAGTATAAATTTCCATATTTACATGAAAAAATGATTGGAACAACCGCCTTTTGCCATTGCAGGGCCGGTTCACCTGTATATTTGATCAGCGCATGCAAAGCAAACAAACACCAGCACCATCTGCTCAGTATACACATCGTTCCCCTTTTCGGGAGCGTCTGAACCGGATCATTTTTGAAACAGACACACCGGCCGGTAAATTGTTTGATGTGGTCCTGATCGCCAGTATCTGCATCAGTGTGATCAGCGTAATCCTGGACAGTGTACCGTCATTTCATACGAATTACGGCCGTCTGCTTTACGCCACGGAGTGGGTTTTCACCATTCTGTTTTCACTGGAATACGGCCTGCGCCTGTTTTCCGCCCACCGGCCGGCCCGTTACGCCTTCAGCTTTTTCGGCCTGGTGGATCTGCTCTCCATTGTGCCCACCTATTTAAGTGTTTTTATTCCCGGCAGCCAGACCCTCCTTACCATCCGCACCTTTCGCCTGCTGCGGGTCTTCCGGGTATTCAAGCTGACCTATTACACCCGTGAAGCCGGTGTGCTGATACGCGCCCTTCGGGCCAGCATCCGCAAGATCAGCGTGTTTCTGACCGCCGTCCTGGCCATCGTGGTGATTGCCGGATCGGTCATGTATGTCGTGGAAGGGGCGGACAGCGGCTTTACCGACATTCCCACCAGCATGTACTGGGCCATCGTCACGCTCACCACCGTGGGCTATGGCGATATCTCCCCGGTAACCCCCCTGGGCAAAGGACTGGCCTCCTTTCTCATGATCGTGGGCTACGGCATCATCGCCGTCCCCACCGGCATCGTCACCGTGGAAATCGCCCAGTCAACAAAAAAAACAACCACCCACACCCCCTGCCCCCATTGCGGCCTGACCGGCCACGCCCCCGACGCAACATATTGCCGGGGATGCGGAAAAAATCTGGTTTAAACGTAAAAGCGAAAGCGGTGTTTTTTAATTAGTTTCCATCCATAAATGGCCTTTTTCCGCAATATCTGCGTCAAACTGCGGGCTTGCTTGTGCGGCGTACGTCCAGTACGCCTCCGCGCAACCCCTTGTTTTCCTTGATCTTGCGGAAAAATTCACATTTCTGGATTGGAAACCCCAGATTGTGCCATCCATGTGAAATGGATGGACACTAATTAA
>JAXHTY010000029.1:0-42448 GCA_034189905.1 Thermodesulfobacteriota bacterium | reverse complement strand
GGAAGGTCTTGCTGATGACACCAAGGCTGATGTAATCCGTGATTCTCGTCCCTTTGGGCAATTCTGCAACGCTTCTTGCCATGATAAGTCCTCCTTTTCAAAGTGGTTTGAAAAAGAGTATACCATAAAAATTATCTTAAGTGAACAGTATTGGGGTTAGGCACATTCTTTCAGGGCGAAACGCTTGACACTTTGCCAATATTGGATATACTATGTATATCCATTCACAAGGTACAAGGAGGCAAGTATGCTTACTAAAATACAAAAATGGGGAAACAGTCAGGGCATCCGCTTTCCAAAGGAAATCTTACGTGAAGCCAATATTGATGTGGGTGACGACGTAAGCATCTCTGTCAAAAGAGGAGAAATCGTTGTAAAACCAAGCAAGGTCACTCGTGGTAAATATGATTTAAAAACGCTTCTTGCCAAAATGCCTGACAACTACAAGTCAGAAGAAGTTAATTGGGGAGATCCTCAGGGCAAGGAAGTCTGGTAATGAAATCATACATCCCCCAAAAAGGAGACTTCATTGCACTGACATTTGATCCCCAGGCAGGTCATGAACAAAAAGGCAGAAGACCCGCATTGGTTGTCTCTAACTCTTTTTTTAACAAGAAGGCCGGGCTTGCATTTGTCTGCCCGGTAACAAATACAGACAGAAACGTTCCCCTGCATGTAAAACTACCGGACGATATCAACCTCACGGGTGTTGTTATGACGGATCAGATGAAGTCGGTTGACTATAAATCCCGAAAGGCCAAGTTTATCGAAAAAGCGCCTGAAGATGTTCTAAATGAAGTCCTCGCGATTCTTGATGCAATTCTCTATGATTGATCTATAACTATGTAGCTTGTTTAAATGCTGAAGAATATGCCCCTTAGCTTGTTTCCATCCATAAATGGCCTTTTTCCGCAATATCTGCGTCAAACTGCGGGCTTGCTTGTGCGGCGTACGTCCAGTACGCCTCCGCGCAACCCCTTGTTTTCCTTGATCTTGCGGAAAAATTCACATTTCTGGATTGGAAACCCCAGATTGTACCATCCATGTGAAATGGATGGACACTAGCTTATTCGCTTATGTTCTTATGTTATTCCACAATTTTAAAATCGTATTCTGAAAAAAAAACGGGGTGTTTGTGAAATAAATTCATAATTTTTATTATATGCCACAACTTTAATATTAAAGATGAAGAACTATATCAGAACTTGGGCATAATTTACAATTTCAAAGAAAAAAGGGGCCGTTGCCAAAACAACGCGCCCCTTATGTTTTCTGGTGCCGGAGGACGGAGTCGAACCGTCACGGAGTTGCCCCCGGAGGATTTTGAGTCCTCTGCGTCTACCAGTTTCACCACTCCGGCATTGTTGAAAAAATATAAGAGATTCCGGTGGCGGTGTCAATGAAAAGCTTGGAAAAAGCACGACAAACTGCCGTTCATAAGTCAACCAGCCCATCCAATATTAAGGTTGCGGGCACGATGCCTTGCCTGAGAATCGATGGCGGGGAAACCGTCACATCTATCACTGTGGAGCCTACGCCACCCTGAAGTTTTCCGGCGTCCAGAATCAGATCCGGGCACATGGAAAGGGTTTCATTGAGATGGTCGGCTTCATTAACCGGTGACTGACCGGAGAGATTGGCGCTGGTGCCGGTGAGTGGGCGGGGAAAACATTCGACAAGTGCCCGGGCCACGGGATGGATGGGGACGCGGATGCCAATGGTGCCGGCCGGTGAAACAAGGTGGGACGGAAGATCGGTGCCGGCTTTAAACACCAGCGTGACCCCGCCGGGCCAGAACCGGTCCATGAGCCTGACCGCCGCTGAGGGGGTCTCCGCAACCAGTTTTTCTATCGCCTGCCGGTCTTTAACAAGTACCAGAATAGGATTGGCCTGAGCCCGGTGTTTCATATCCCGGACTT
Organism: Thermodesulfobacteriota bacterium; assembly: GCA_034189905.1. Taxonomy (GTDB): domain Bacteria; phylum Desulfobacterota; class Desulfobacteria; order Desulfobacterales; family Desulfosudaceae; genus JAXHTY01. The sequence goes on along the minus strand of JAXHTY010000029.1, from coordinate 40,529 downwards.
TTGACATGGCAGCGGGATTGTATGCATCCGCGGCAAGGCCGTAAATGGTGGAAGCGGGGAACGCCACCACGCCGCCGCCGCTGATAATACAGCAGGCCTCGTCGATTACGGCCGGGTCCGGGTCGGCCGGATCAACGGCCCGGTAATTATCCGCGCATTTTGTCAAGCTGTCGTGCCTTTCGTTCCACCTCGGCAACCATCTCTTTTTTGTGCCCGGCCAGTTTCTTTTCAAGGCTGCGGTCCGAAAGCCCCAGCATCTGGACCGCCAGGAACCCGGCGTTTTTGGCACCTGCCTTGCCGATGGCCACGGTAGCAACGGGAATACCGGGCGGCATCTGCACCGTGGACAATAGCGAATCATGACCGTTGAGGGGCGATGCATCAATGGGCACCCCAATAACCGGCAGAGTGGTATGGGACGCCAGAACCCCGGCCAGATGGGCAGCCATGCCAGCACCGGCAATAATCACCCTGATACCACGGCTTCGGGCTGTTTTCGCAATCTCCTCCGCCCTGGCCGGTGTCCGATGAGCGGATGCAACCGTCATCTCAAAGGGTACGTCGAACTTCTTCAACACCCCGGCGGCAGCGGTCATGACGGGCAAATCGGAATCGCTGCCCATCACAATACTGACCACCGGGGTCTGATCGGCCCGGTGCAAGGCCTTTGCACCGATATCTTTTCTGAAATATACACCGTCCCATGATATCTTCGATACAGCGGCATAGGCCCGTTTAATGGCCATTTCGATGCTCGACCCGAGGGCGGTTATGCCGAGCACCCGGCCGCCGTCGGTGAGAATCTGCCGACCTTTTGCCTTGGTGCCGGCATGAAAGGTCACGACATCTTTCATCCGGTTGACGTTCTTTAATCCGGCGATTGTCATACCTTTCTTATAGGAACCGGGATAACCTCCCGCCGCCATGACAACACAAACTGCCGCACGGTCGTCAATTTCAAGCTTGACGTCATGCAACTTGCCGTCGCATACCGCCTCAAGTATCGGGACAATGTCACCTTTCAGGCGCATCATCAGGGGCTGCGTTTCGGGATCGCCAAACCGCGCATTGAACTCCAGCACCTTGATGTCATCGCCATCTACCATCAACCCGGCATACAGGAGACCCTTGTAGATGACGCCTTCGGCTTTCATGGCCTGCACTGTAGGGACCATGACGGTGTCCATGATCTTTTTGTGGAGATATTCATCCACCACCGGTGCGGGGGAATAAGCGCCCATGCCGCCGGTATTGGGGCCCTTGTCCCCCTCATTCAGCGCCTTATGGTCCTGGGAAGATGGCAACGGCAATACCGTCTTGCCATCGGTAAATGCAAGAAATGAGACCTCCTCACCCTCAAGACGCTCTTCCACGACCACCCTGTTGCCGGCATCACCGAATATCCGGTCCTGCATGATCTGTTTCAGAGCAGCAGTGGCCTGTTTCTCAGTGGCACAGACAAACACACCTTTGCCGGCAGCCAGCCCGTCGGCTTTGACCACCACCTTGCCCTTCATCTCCCTGATATAAGCCAGGGCCTCCTCATACAGATCAAAACAACGACCCCGCGCAGTGGGAATGCCGTATCGCGTCATGATGTCCTTGGCAAACCCTTTACTCGTCTCCAGTCGGGCTGCATCTTTCCGGGCGCCGAAAATGTTCATGCCAGCCGCCTCGAACCGGTCCACAATACCTTCCACCAGGGGCGCTTCAGGGCCGACCACCGTCAGCTCAATATCTTCGTCCCGGGCAAAATCAAAAAGCCCGTCAATATCATCGGCATTAATGGCCACGCATTCGGCAATGGCGGCAATCCCCGCGTTGCCCGGCGCACAATAGACCTTGTCAACCCGGGGGCTTTTCGAAATCTTCCACACAAGGGCATGTTCTCTGCCACCGCTGCCGATAATCAGTACGTTCATGGATAACTCCTCTTTAAAAACACTGTAGAATGTAGATTCCTGACCACATTCAAATTATCTTCAAACAATATATTGGAACGAAATTGGAAATTGGAGATTAGAAATTCATCATTTCTCACTGATTCCCTATTCCGGATTTCTGCTTACCCTTTCCCTCTGCTTTCCAAACTCAATTCAATCAGCCGGTCAAGGAGTGCGGGAAAGGATATACCCGCGGCTTTTGCGGCAAGGGGGAGCAGGCTGGTCGGCACCATACCGGGAATGGTGTTGGTTTCAAGCAAGTAGAGTCTGTCTCCCACGGCAATCATGTCCGTCCGGCTGCACCCTTTACAAAACAGTTCCCGGTGCGCCCGGCACGCATAATCCTGAACCTGCCGGGAAAGTTGTTCGTCGATACGGGCGGGACAGATTTCCGTTGTGGCGCCGGGCGTATATTTTGCCTCATAATCAAAGAACGCGTATTGCTCGCCCGGAATAATTTCCACTACCGGAAGCGGCGTGAGCGAATCATTACCCAGAACGCCGCCGGTAAGCTCCACACCTTTCAGACAGACCTCAAGCAATACGGTATCGTCATGGGCAAAGGCAGATGCAACGGCCGCTTCAAGATCAACAGGGTCTGCAACAATTGCCATTCCGATGCTGGACCCGCCGGAAACGGGCTTTACAACGATGGGCAGACCAAGGGTATCGACCGCCTGCGCCAGTTTTCCTTTCAGGTCCGGATCATGTTGAGAAAGGGCCACATAAGGTGGAACCGGAAGACCGGCCGTCTCATATACACGCTTTGAGGCAAGCTTGTTAGCGGCAAGCGCACTGCCGAGGACACCGGAACATTGGTAGGGAATATTGAGAAGATCCAGAAACCCTTGTATGGTACCGTCTTCACCATTGGCACCGTGAAGTATCACCAGGGCCGTATCGATTCGCGGGGCATCCTGAACAATTTTTGCCAGATCTGCCCGGGGGTCATATTGCAGGACGTCATACTTCTGGTGATCCAGTGCCTGGTAAATCTGTTCACCGCCGGCAAGAGAGACCTCGCGTTCTGACGATACCCCTCCGGAAATCAGTGCCACGGTTATCTTTGACATGAAAATCCTTTTCCCGGCCCGGCGCTATCTTTTCCCGCCGATCCGTTCACTCAGCTTTCCCAGATAACGCTGGGGCATTTCCGTTTCAACCCGGGTATTCCGTATCATGTTCACTTTTGTAATCAAAAAATTCAGTTTTTTGTTGAGTCTGTATTGTTCGTGAACATCCGAAACCCCGGCCAGCAGGTCCTCGGTCTGTTGAATCTCTTTTCGCAGTTCCAGTTCGGGTGGCAGAAAGTCGGCATTTTTCAAAATTTTATAAGACAGACGGAGATCTTCCGGGATGTGGCGGTCGTCTGACAGCTTCAGGGGGTGTCCCGCACCCGGCAAATTATCGAAGGCCCCTTCCTGTCTGGCCTGCTTAATTCGCTGCTCTACTATTTTTTCAAAACCCGGAAGCATATGGCAACAATCCTTCAAAAAAAACAGGCCCTCCTGAAATCACATCCAAAAGAGCCGCTGTTACCCTTGCATGCCCGGAACGCCAGGCTGTTTTTAATTCTACGGGCACCACTGTGGAGAGGTCCCCTGCATAAAATGGTGGCGATGCAGGGACTTGAACCCCGGACGCTACGGATATGAGCCGTATGCTCTAACCAGCTGAGCTACATCGCCACATGTTTCCACTGAAATTATAAACCAGAATAACTACCAGCTTCCGGTTAGTTCGTCAAGTGTTTTGTGGATGGCTTTGTAAAAAACAATCGTGTTTATCGCTTATGAGGCAGGAGAGAAATCCGACACCGCAACCTCGTATTCCACCAAGTCCGGTGGGAGATTCGGGATGACAATCATAAAAGGCACAGTGGCGCCGGGCCGTACATTCACATTCTGCCCATCCACACCATTTTTGTTGGCCAGCCGGGCCCTTATGCTGTTGATGTCATTCTGAGCAAGCTCATCAATGGTCAACACATTACCGCAATAGGCGGTGGTCATACGCGCCAGTTTATGTCCCTGGGAATAAAGGCTCGCCGTGACCTCGATGAAACTTTTCGGTGCAGACGATTTATTGGTAGCAGTACCGCTGATAATAAAGAGTTTACCGGAAACATCATTTTTCACAAAATCGCTCTGGATACTGCTTTGAACGACAGTGACATCCGATTCCGGTATCTGGTCCACTCCCTTATCCGTGCCGGCAATCAGTTCACCGACGTAGGGTATTTTGTCAAGCGGGGGTACATTCACCCCCAACTGATCGGCCAGAAAGTAGCCGCCAACAGCCAGCCCCACAAGCAGAACGAGCAGAATAAAAATCCAGAGAAATATCTTTCCGACCTTCTTCTTTTCCTTTTTCGCGGGTTTCTTCTTCTTTTCCTTTTTGACCTTGCCTTCTTTCTCCTTACCCTTCTTGTCTTTTTTGTCTTTCTTTTTCTTCTTGTCTTTCTTAGCCTTCTTTTTGGCTTTTTTATCGCCTTCCGCAGTTTCCGCCTCATCAGCATCTTCCGCGACTTCCGTGTCTTCGGCAATATCGTCAAGATCCTCGTCATCTTCTGCGGCAAGCATCTTTTCTATGTCTGAAAAATCTTCATCCTCATCACCGGTAAACTCCAGATCCTCATCAACCTCATCTCCATCGGCATCATCGGCAAGATCCAACTCAAGGTCTTCGGGTTCATCGTCTTCATCCTCGCCCTCATCCGGCTCCAGCAGCTCCATTTCTATGGTTTGTTCCAGATCGGAAAGATCGATCTCCTGCTGTTCAATGCCCTCACCTTCATCATCGGCCAGGTCTAGCGCATCCGAAGATTCCTCAACCGTATCGGCAAAGGATTCATCGTCCGATTCGAGAAGACTGTCCATTTCCGAAAGATCAAGATCATCGCCACTATCATCGTCATCATCAAGGCTCAACTCAAAATCGTCGGTACCGCCGGTGTCATCATCGCCTTCGTCCAGCGAGAGATCAAGGTCATCCTCGCCTTCATCAAGACTCAGTTCAAGATCATCGCCGCCATCCGCGGCCTCATCTTCATCCAATGACAACTCAAGATCATCGTCATCGTCAAGGCTCAATTCGAGATCATCACTGCCACCGGTGTCATCATCGCCTTCGTCCAGTGACAATTCAAGGTCATCATCGCCTTCATCAAGGCTCAATTCCAGATCATCGCCCTCATCTGCGGCTTCATCATCATCCAGCGACAAGTCCAGATCATCGTCATCAAGACCCAGGTCGGGTTCCGAATCCTCATCAGTGGAGAATTCGTCCGCTTCGATCTCGATCTCCAGATCATCATCCAGTTCGTCTGTATCTGCCTGCGCTTCTTCTTCGATGGAGAGATCCAGGTCATCGTCCTCATCCAGACCAAGATCAAGATCATCTTCATCTGCTGCCGATGTATCCTCTTCCGGGGTCGCATCCCAGTCAGAGATGCCGGCGTCCGGCTCGGGGTCTGGTTCCGGGACTGGCGCGGGTGCTGGTTCAGGCTCGGGTTCGGGTTCCGGTTCTGGTACGGGGGGAAAGGCCATGAAGATGTGCTTGCATTTGGAGCACCTGACCTTTGACCCGCTGGGCTTCAGGAGTGTCTCATCAAGTTTGAAACTGACACCGCATTTCTCGCAGGTAATGATCATTACATTCCCTCATCAATATTTTAGAGTTGAAGGCAATACCAAATCGACTGCAAACGGCGCCGCAAGCCAGGCAAACCGCGTCAGCCGTAATTACAGATCTGCGTTCGGGCATACAAAGACATTCTCTACGCTTTACTTTCGCTACGGTTTTTTGACGATTTCGTAACGCCAACACCCTCTACGTATCGTGAATAAAGCGTTTTGTCAATATCTTTGCTCAATTATATCCCTACAAACCTGTTTCTGCCAACTCTTTTATCAATTTTTTCTGCTTTTCCGTAAGCTTTTTGGGAATGTCAACGTGGATTTCAACATAGAGGTCGCCCCTGCCGTTGCCCTTCATGTGAGGAATGCCCTGGTCTGTCAGCCGGAGCTTGCTTTTATGGCGGGTACCGGGAGGGATCCGCAGACTCAACTCCCCCCCTTCTACACCGGGAACTGTGATTTTTGTCCCGAGAACTGCATCTGTCAATTTAATATGCCGGGTTACATAAAGATCAAACCCGTCTGGTTTATAGATATTATCGTCCGTTACCCTGGAACGGATAAAAAGATCGCCGGGAGGACCGCCATACGGGCTGGACTCACCTTTACCGGACAGACGGATCTTCTTGCCGGTTATCAAGCCTTTTGGAATCTTCACATTGATCTTCTCCGCCTTGCCGCCATGTCCCAGAGACACCTGTTTGGTGGTACCGGTGACAATCTCTCTCACGGTCAGGGGCATTTCATAAACCAGATCATTCCCCTTCGCGGCCCTCTGCTGTTGATACCCACCGCCGAACGGAGAACCGCCACCGTCAAACGAAAACCGCATGCCACCACCGCCCCGGCCGCCGCCGGTGAAAAAGTTCGCCCCCCCGCCGCCGAAGCCGAACTCCTTGAGGATATCGGAAAAATCAAATCCCTTGAAGATATCCTCCTGGGAATAACGCTGGTGAAAACCGTTGGCCCCGAACTGGTCGTACTGCTTCCGTTTTTCCTTGTCCTTGAGAACAGCATAGGCTTCGCTTATTTTTTTAAACTTCTCCTCCGCCGCTTCCTTGTTCTCTTTGCTGTGATCGGGGTGGTATTTCATGGCAAGCTTGCGGTACGCTTTTTTTATTTCATCGTCCGAAGCGTTTTTATCAACACCCAGAATTTTATAATAATCGGTTTCCGCCATTGCCTATCACCTCATGAATTGTATTTAGGTGTGAGGGATGTGATTGACATGCTGCCAATGATTTCTCATCTCTCACAACTCACCATCGTTTTTTAAAAATAAGCCGTAACCCGCCCCCTGTCAAGGTAAGTCGCCCAAATTCTCGGGTATTCCGGCATCCGGCATCACAACGACAACAATGGCGTAACCCGTGGAAAAGCACTTGACATCGTCACAACAGGTTGGTAGCATTATCCATCAGTTGATGGAAGCGATAGTTGGAAGTTCATATCAACGACACGAATCATTTCAAGTAACACGGCAATAATCAATCAGGAGATCGTCATGGCAAAAGTGGATATCTATACTTCGGCGGCATGCCCTTACTGTATCAAGGCGAAACAACTGTTGGATAAAAAAGGGGTCGGTTACAATGAATTACGGGTGGATCAGACACCCGGCCTGGTAGAAGAAGCCATTCAACGAAGCGGCGGCCTTCGAACGGTTCCCCAGATCTTCATTAATGACGCGCATGTTGGCGGATGTGACGAACTCTATGCACTGGACAAAGAGGGCCGTCTCGATCCCTTGCTTGGCGTCAGCTGAGTGCCCGGATGCCGTGCAGTGGCGAAACCACATGACACAGACGGCCCACATCGACATGGCTGTTTATCCTTTATATAAGGTCTACTGCTGTCAACCCTATAAAACAGGTAAGACACATGGAATTTACACTGACAAAACCGCAAAAAGAGATACAAAAGGCGATTTTCGAATTTTGCAAAGGCGAATTTGACAAAGAATTCGGCCTTGATTGTGAAAGAAACCGGACCTATCCAAACAAACTTCTGGAAAAGGCATGCGACCTGGGATTTATCGGCATCCACTATCCGGAAGAATACCTGGGCGCCGGGCTGGGTCTTTTCGAACATTGCCTGGTGGCGGAGACGCTGTGCCGCAGAGACTCGACGCTCGGGCTGGCCCTCACCCTGACCGCCTCTGGTGCAGAATTCATTCTGCGTTCCGGCACCGGCGACCAGAAAGACCGCTATCTTCAACAGATTGCCGAAGGCAGGCTGTTTTCCGCTGCCGCTCTTGTGGATGAGGGGCTGGGCTATGATTTTCGATGTCTCAAGACGACCGCCGCACAGGAAAACGGCCAATGGGTCATCGACGGTAAGAAATCCCTGGTGCTCAACGGTGGCACTGCCGGCATTTACGTGGTTTTATGCCGCACCGGTACGGAGACCGAACCACAGGAAAAAAACTTAACCCTGTTTCTTGTGGAAAAAGAGGCAAAGGGGCTTACCTGTGAGGATGCGGGCACCCGTATCAGCTGCAATATGCTCACTGCGGCGGACCTGACCTTCAACCAGGTTTGTGTACCCGATACCAGCCGCATCGGCGATGTGGGCGACGGATATCGTCTCCTGAACCGCTTTCTTGATGAATGCCGGGTGGTCTTGTCGGCTCAGGCCGTGGGAATCGCACTTGGTGCATATGACCGGGCGCTGGCCTATTGCCGGGAACGGGTTCAGTTCGGCAAATCCATCGGCCAGTTCCAGATAACCGCCCACAAGCTGGCGGATATGGCCCGGCAGATCGAATATGCCCGCGCCCTTTCCCAAAAGGCGGCATGGCACTTTGACAATGGAATGCTCGACCCAGGGCTGGCGGCAATGGCAAAATTGACAGCAGCGCAGGGGGCCGTCGCCGTTGCTTATGAAGCAATACAGCTTCACGGTGGGTACGGCTTCATGACAGAATATGAAGTGGAGCATTTTTACAGGGACGCCAAGTTCACGGAACTGTTCTGCGGGGCCGGCAATGTTCAGCGGGATGTCATCGCGGCTTCGGTTTATAATAAAAAAAGGTCTTGAGCCTGAAGGAGGAAACAGCATATGGAGATTCTGCACTATACCGATGCCCATGAAGAATTCCGGCTCCGACTGCGCGGATTTTGTGAAAAAGAGATTATCCCGTTTGTCGATGAATGGGAAGAAAACCATATTGTGCCAAAACAGGCATGGAAACGGATGGGGGAGGAAGGGTTCCTGTGCACTGCCGTATCAGAAGCCTATGGCGGCCCCGGAAAAGACTTTCTCTACTCGGTCATTGTGGCCGAGGAGCTGGCCAGGACCAATCACACCGGCCTGGCCGCCCCTCTGCACAGTGACATTGTGGTGCCGTATATCGAATCATACGGCTCGGAGGCCATTAAAAAACGGTATCTGCCGGGCTGCGTATCCGGTGATATCGTGACGGCCGTAGCCATGACCGAACCGGATGCGGGCAGCGATCTCGCAGCCATGACCACTACGGGAGTGGAAGATGGCGACGAAGTGGAGATTAACGGATCCAAAACATTTATCACCAACGGTATCAATGCCGACCTGGTGGTCGTGGCGGCCATTGATCCCACGCTGGAGAACCCCCACCAGGCGGTTTCTCTCTATCTTGTCAAGGACGGTACGCCGGGGTTCGAACGGGGGCGACGGTTGGAGAAAATGGGGTTCCACAGCCAGGACACGGCCGAGCTGTTTTTCAATAAATGCCGGATCCCTGTGGAAAACCGGCTGGGTGAAAAAAACATGGGTTTTGTCATGCTCATGGAAAAGCTTCAGCAGGAACGGCTGATCTGCGCGGTCATGGCCCAGTTTGCCGTGGAGCTGATTGTGGAAAACGTGACGGCATATTTAAAGACCGCAAAGGACGCCATGGGAAAGCCACTGTCCAAGTATCAGGCCACCAATTTTGCTCTGGTTGAGATGGCCACACAAGCCAGAATCGGCCGTACTTTCATGGAAAAGCTTGTTGCAGAGCACATGGAAGGCCGGGATGTGGTAATGGAAACCTGCATGGCCAAGTACTGGCACACGGACCTGACCCAGACCATCTCAAACCGGGCCCTGGATCTGATCGGCGAGGAAGCCGCCGCTGAACGCAGCCAGATTTTACGGCCATGGCGCGATCTTCGGGTTTTACCCATTTTTGCCGGGACCAATGAGATTATGAAGATGGTGGTGGGACGGATGTTACAACTGTAAATACCGGGAGAATGATAATGCTTGAAAACGGTGCCCTGACGGGAATCAAAGTAGTGGACCTGTCCCGGCTGCTGCCGGGGCCCTATTGCTCCATGATACTGGCGGATCACGGCGCCCGCGTCATTGCCGTGGAGGATAAACGCTTTCTATCGGACGGCTTGTTTCTCAGCACCGTCAACCGCAACAAGGAACACATTACCCTGAACCTGAAGTCCGAACAGGGCAAGGCCATTTTCTTCCGGCTGATTGCAGACGCCGATGTCATTATCGAAGGGTTCCGGCCCGGTGTGGTGGAAAAGCTGGGGGTGGATTACAAAACGGTTTCGGAAAAAAATCCGGGCATTATCTACTGTTCCGTATCGGGATACGGGCAGACCGCCGCCAACCGGGACCGCAGTGGCCACGATGCCAATTACCTGGCCATGGCCGGCGTACTTGATCTGATCGGCGAAAACGGTCGGCAGCCGGCAATCCCGGGGGTTCAATTCGCCGATATTGCGGGCGGCGGGATGAACGCGGCAATCGGCATCCTCCTGGCACTGCTGGCCCGTCAGAAAACCGGCCAGGGCCAGTATATAGATATTTCCATGACCGATGCCATGGTCTCCTTCATGCCCGTAGTACTGTTCCTGGACCAGGAAATGGGCATGAAATCCGAACGGGGGAATTCCCTTCTCTCTGATCATTATGCGTGCTATACTACCTACCGGACAAAAGACAACCGGTATATCGCCATCGGCGCGCTGGAAAATCGTTTCTGGCAGCGGCTTTGCGATCACATGGGCGTTCCCGAATACGGACCGTTGCAGTTTGACGAACCGCAAAGAGAACCGATCCTGGATTTCATGCGCCGGCGATTTGCAGAAAAAACACTGGACCAGTGGGCAGCGGAACTGGCAGATGTGGACACATGCTGGGCGCCGGTACAGACCCTTGGCGAAGTACTGAACGACCCGGTCTTTGCCGAACGGGAAATGATTGTACCGCTTAAAGACAAAACCGGCAAAACAATCAGAACCATCGGGGTGCCGGTCAAACTCAGTGACACACCGGGCAGTGTCCGCACACCGCCGGACGCATTCGGGGAAAGCACACAGGCAGTGCTTCAGGAACTGGGATATACCGACGACGAAATTCAACAATTTTCAAAACACGGAGTTATCTGATGCATGTGCTGGCAGAAACCATCGGATCGTCTATCGGCAAAAAACTGCTGATGGCATTGACGGGGGTCTGTTTTGTGGGGTTTCTGGCTGTTCATCTGGCCGGGAATCTGTCGGTTTTCGGCGGCGCGGATATGTTCAACAGCTATGTGGAACATCTTCACGCCCTGGGGGTTCTGATCAACATTGCCGAAATCGGTTTGCTGCTGGCGGCGATCGTTCATGTCACCACCGGCACCCTGCTGGTGATTCAGAATTTCCGGGCCCGGCCCACACGGTATTCGGTCAAGAAAAGCAACGGCGGCCGCACCATCGGTTCCAGGACCATGCCCTATACCGGGTTTTTCATTCTTGCGTTTATTATTTTCCATCTTAACGGGTTCCACTTTGTCGACCACACCGGCCGGACAGTTTTCGAAATTATGACCAGCGCTTTTGCCAGCCCGCTGGTGGCACTGCTTTATGTGGCAGCGGTGGTGGTGGTTGCCCTGCACATTCGCCACGGATTCTGGAGCCTGTTTCAGACCATCGGCGCCAATCACCCGGTTTACATGCCGATTATCCGGAAGATCGGGATTGCCTTTGCCATTATCGTGGGGATAGGATTCGGTGCAATACCGGTATACATTGCATTTATATAATTACGAATGGAGCAATTAAGTGATGCAGCTTGACGCAAAGATACCCGGCGGCCCGCTGGCAGAAAAATGGGACCGTCATCAATTCGACCTGAAGCTGGTGAACCCGGCCAACAAACGGAAATTTACGGTTATTGTGGTGGGCACCGGCCTTGCCGGCGGTTCGGCATCCGCCTCCCTTGCCGAGCTTGGCTATAATGTCAAAACCTTCTGCATTCAGGACAGCCCCCGGCGGGCGCACAGCATTGCGGCCCAGGGCGGCATCAACGCCGCCAAAAACTATCAGAACGACGGAGACAGCGTATGGCGGCTCTTTTACGATACCATCAAGGGCGGCGACTTCCGGGCACGGGAAGGCAATGTTTACCGTCTGGCCCAGCTCAGCACCAATATTATTGACCAGTGTGTTGCCCAGGGGGTTCCCTTTGCCCGGGAATACGGCGGTTTACTGGCCAACCGATCTTTTGGCGGCGCCCAGGTCTCCAGAACCTTTTACGCCCGCGGCCAGACCGGCCAGCAACTGCTGCTGGGCGCATACGGCGCCCTGTCCCGTCAGATAAAGGCCGGCAAGGTTACGATGTTTCCCCGCCGTGAGATGCTGGATTTGGTGCTGGTGGATGGGAAAGCCCGTGGGGTCACAGTACGGAATCTGATCACCGGCGAGATTGAATCCCATGCCGCCGATGCCGTTGTTCTCTGCACAGGCGGATACGGCAATGTCTTCTATCTGTCCACCAATGCCATGGCCTGCAATGTTACAGCCGCATACCGGGCCTATAAAAAAGGTGCGGGGTTCGCCAACCCCTGCTTTACCCAGATCCATCCCACCTGTATTCCGGTTCACGGGGATTACCAGTCCAAGCTGACCCTTATGAGTGAAAGCCTGCGCAATGATGGCCGGGTATGGGTTCCCAAAAATCCAGGGGACAAACGACCGCCCCGGGAGATCCCCGAGAGCGAGCGGGATTATTATCTGGAAAACAAGTACCCCAGCTTCGGCAATCTGGTTCCGCGGGACGTGGCATCCAGAAATGCAAAAGAGCAGTGCGATAAAGGAAAGGGCGTGGGAGACACCGGCCTTGCGGTCTACCTGGATTTTGCCGACGCCATTGCCCGTGACGGCCGGGATGTAATTGAACGCAAATACGGCAACCTCTTTGCCATGTACGAAAAAATAACCGGCGAAAACCCCTATAAAACCCCCATGATGATCTACCCGGCGGTTCATTACACCATGGGCGGTTTATGGGTGGACTACAACCTCATGAGCACGATAGACGGGCTGTTTGTCCTGGGCGAAGCCAACTTTTCCGACCACGGGGCCAACCGGCTTGGCGCCAGCGCCCTGATGCAGGGGCTTGCAGATGGCTATTTTGTCATTCCTTACACCATTGGCGGGTATCTCGCCGGTGCCTCTCTGTCACCGATATCGGAAACCGACCCGCCATTCAGGGATTCTGCGGCAACAGCGAGAGACACCATGCAAAAGATGCTTGCCATCAACGGCCGCCGCACGGTGGACCACTTTCACCGGGAACTGGGCAAAATCATGTGGGACCATTGTGGCATGGCCCGTAACGATGCGGGGCTGGAAGAGGGCAAGTCCCTCGTGACGGCCCTCAAGGCCGAGTTCTGGGAGGATGTCAAGGTTCCGGGCAGCACCGAAGATTTGAACCAGTCCCTGGAAAAAGCCGGGCGTGTGGCGGATTTTTTCGAATTTGCCGGTCTCATGATAGACGACGCGCTGGCGCGACGCGAGTCCTGCGGATGCCATCTCAACGAGGCCTATCAGACAACGGAAAACGAAGCCAAACGGGACGATGAGAACTGCTGCCACGTCGCTGTCTGGGAACATGCCGGTGCGGACAAGGCGCCTGTGCTTCACAAAGAGCCACTTGCATTTGAGAATGTTGAACTGACGCAAAGGAGCTACAAGTAATGAGAACCATCAATCTGACCTTAAAGGTATGGCGGCAGGAAACCTCCGCCAAAAAGGGCAGGTTAGAAACATACACGGCAAAAAACATTTCAACCGACATGTCGTTTCTTGAAATGCTGGATGTGGTCAATGAACAACTGACCCTGGACGGCCGCGACCCCATTGCCTTTGACCATGATTGCCGGGAAGGCATCTGCGGCATGTGCGGCGCCATGGTAAACGGCCATGCCCACGGCCCGCAAAAGGGGACCACCCTGTGCCAGCTTCACATGCGCCATTTTTCAGATGGCGACACCCTGGTCATTGAGCCATGGCGGGCTCGTGCTTTTAAGGTGGTCAAGGATCTGGTGGTGGACAGGAGCGCCTTTGACCGGATTATCCAGGAAGGCGGTTACGTTTCCGTGAATACGGGCGGCACACCGGACGGTAACGCCCTCCCCATCTCCCAGGAAGCCGCTGAGAAGGCCATGGACGCGGCGGCCTGTATCGGATGCGGGGCCTGTGTGGCGGCCTGCCCCAATGCATCGGCCATGCTCTTTACAGGCGCAAAAATTTCCCAGTACGCGCTCCTGCCCCAGGGCCGGCCCGAGGCTGCGAAACGGGCCCGGGCCATGCTGAAAATGCATGACATATGCGGGTTCGGCAATTGCTCCAACGAGCGGGAGTGTGAGGCCCAGTGTCCCAAGGAGATATCTATCGTCAACATTGCCCGCATGAACCGTGAATTTCTCAAAGCCGGATTTTTCAGAGAATAGATTGTCCTGACACGGATTCCGGGGAGCATCATTAAAAAGAAACAATCAGGTAAAATTTCTCTGATAGACGCATGTTGTCAACGAACACCTCTGTGGCAACAACACATGCCCAGCCCCTTGCAGCGCAACCGATCCAAATGACCGATTGCGGGAGAAGATGTCTGACTGTGACAATATCAAAAGGCCCATCCTTCCCGCCATGATCGGTATCATGGCCGACAGCCACGGGAATGTGGATGCCCTGCAATCAGCCGTTACCTTTTTTAAAAGAGCCGGCTGCCGGGCTCTGTTCCATCTGGGGGATGTCTGCGACTCCACCCTGCCGGAAACGACTGCCCCCTGCGTGGCTATTATTCAGGACAGCAATGTGCTGGCCGTCAAAGGCAACAACGAACATACCGTATCCGTCAATGCGCCGGACGACGGAGACAGCACCATTCCCCTTTTCCTGGGCCGCCTGCCCATCATCAGGTCCCTGCCCGGCGCGGTATTCGCCCACTCCCTCCCCTTTGAAAAAGAATTGGGCCTTTCGGCCATGATCCGCGCCATCAACGACGATGCAGCCCGGATGTTCTTTCGTCAATATCCGGACAGTGTATTGTTCAGGGGGCACAGCCATGCGCCTGTGCTTATGTTTGAAAAAAACGGTGCCATTCAATCAATCCCCATTTCCACAGCAAAACCGGTTACCATTGCGTCCCTGCGTCCCTGCATTATCACGGCCGGTGCGCTGACCGACGGATTGTGTATGATATGGGATACGGTTGCGGACGACATTCAACTGCATGCATTATAAAGGGGATTGTCGATCAACGGGTGGCACGGTTCCATCGACCAGGCAATGCAGGCGCTTGCGTCGCGTGGGAGTTTCGCTACATCAACCATACGACAATCAGGTTGGAGACCTGAACAGGCTGTCCCGCGACCATAAAAATCGTCATTCCGGACAAGCCCTGCCAAAGGCGGGGCAACGTCCGGAATCTATAATAATACATAATATCAATTTGATACTGGATTCCGGCGCACGTTCCGCTTCGCTCCACTGGCCGGAATGACGGATTGCGGGAAAGCCTGTGAAGGACTCCGCCATATTGGCTGCGAAAAACACCACCGCTTCAGTAAATGCCCCGGCACATGTAGCGGAAGCCTTCAGGCTTCCATTAAAAAATGACCTCATTGCCTGTTCAGCCGGATGGCGGCCTGAAGGACTCCGCTACACCGGCTGCGGAAAATACCACGGATGGGGGTAAACAGACCGGGATTGAAAGCCTCACAGCATCCCCAAAATGGATATCGATATCATATAACAAATTATAATAATAATATAAATTAGTTATTATCGAACATCCCATGCAATGTCCGGCTTGAGCTGCTGATAAAACAGCCCCCGCCCCCACCGCCCCCGGCCGGGACTATGCCTGCAGTGCTGACATCCGCCTCGGGTTCGACATATTCATCAGCACCCATGTCTACAACCGCATCACCGTCTTCATCCCCGTCCACGATCCGGTCGTCATCATCAATATCTTCTGCCGGAATCCCCGGTGCGGTATTATCCCCCGCATCAACACAGAGTGACGTGGCCGGAAGATGGAGATCCGCAGTCAAATCAGGATCCTGATCGATATTATCACTCTCAGTGGCTGCACTGCCATCCACAAAATAAAGATCTGAAAAGTCATTAAAGTGGAGATCCACCGTGCCCTGGAGCGTGTCGGCATCTTCATTGTCATTCACATAAAGATCGGCACCGTCGCCGGCAGCCGAATTGCTCCATATAATATTATTATAGATATGGGCAATGGCCGCCACTGTATCCCCTGCATCTTCGCCCAGCTGGAGATACAACCCGCCGCAGTCATCATTGGTGGCCGTGTTGCCGGTGATGGTATTGTTCACCACATAAACCGTGCCTGTCTGCGTAACAGCCCCGAATCCGCCGCCAAGTTCACCGGCCGTGTTGCCGGCAATAATATTATTGGCCAGATAGATGTCGGCGCTTTCCGTTTGCACGGCCCCGCCCCCGGCGGAATTGTTGGTTGTATTGCCGGTAATCCGGTTGCCGCTCAAACGTACGGCCCCGTCCATGGTTTCAACCATGATTCCGGCAAAAAGACCGGCATCGTCACCAAACGGCGCGATCCCGGTAACGCTGTTGTCTGATATGGTATTGTTGTTTACCGCAATAGGCCCGTGCTGCGATGCAAGATACACACCCCCGTATTGACCTGAATTCACGACGACGGCATTAACCGAATTATTCGTAACATTATTATTGGAAAATGTGACCGCCCCGGTTTCCGAACCGGCATATACTCCGCCGCAATCATCGACTGCCGTGTTACCGGAAAACCGGTTGCCGGTTACCGTGACCGACCCGCTATCACCCGAAAGCCACGCCGCCCCGACATCACCGTCAGTGGCTGCATTGCCGGTCAAAACATTATCAGTGAAAACGATATTCCCTTCTACTTCCGTGGCTACGGCGCCAGCATTATCGGCACTGTTATCAAAAAAATTGCAATTTTTAATCGTAGCCCCACCGCTGTTGCTGGCGATCAGTATGGCCCCGCCGAGAGTTGAGATGCCGTTCTGAAAAGTAAGCCCCTCGATGGTGATAGGGGCATTTGAATGGCCACTGAGCGATCCTGAAAAAATCCGGTTTGCATTGTTGCCGTCCAGTATGGTCGTGTCTCTATCGGCACCCGAAATGGTAATCGCAAAATCTTCTGCGACCCCATACATCAACGTGCTGCCGATCGTATAAGTGCCGACTGCAACGTTGATCGTGTCGTCCTCACCGTTTGACTCAGCCGTGGTCAGAGCCGCCTGAAATTCGCCTGCTGTATCCACGTCAAATATTTCAGCATGGATGGTCGGTGCAAACCCCGTCATAATGCCTGCCAGAATAAGCAGTATGGTGATCTTTTTCAATTTCCTGCCCTCCCTTGTGTAGTATTACATCAATCTTAAATTTTTTAAATGCAGATCGTGTCAGCTATAGCAGGCAGGAGACAATATGTCAATATAACCCCGGAGAATGAAAGAATTGTAGTGCCCTGGCCCGAAGCGGCAGGATTTGCAGATGTCTACACCCCTGCTTCCACAGCCGCAACAAAGCCCTTCCATTTTTCAACAAACACATCCGCAGGAACAGAATCCGGGGTCCGCAGCTCCAGGGTGGCGCTGCCCAGGTTCAGGCGAATGTCGGTAAAGATGGTGGTGAGGTGGTATTTAAAGGACTTGAAGCTGGTGTCTGATGATTCGAGAAAAGGTACATCCTCCCCCAGCACATCGGCATCAACGGCCACGCGGACAAACTCCGACAATACATCCCGGGGCGTTGTATGGGCCTCCACCGGATCATAGGGCATGCCGCAGCGACAGGAATCCGTGTGGTCCCATATATCGCGACGCGCCGGGCTCATTCGGAAATCAGGGGTTTCCGCCAATTTTTGCAAACAGCGGAACAGAGCCGGCAGCTCTCCAAGCGAACAAATCGCCGCGTGCAGATGAATGGAAGCCGTGCCTTTCATCATTTCCAGCCCCCGGCTGTCTACTCGCGCCAACCGTTCATGCAACTTGAGATACCGGCTGGCAGACAAACAGAGCGGCGCTGTATCCCGGCCGGCGATATAGTCGCTGGCCAGGTAATTGATGCCGCATTCATTGTGAATGGTTTTGTTGATGTCGGCAATCACGTCCAGAGTAGCGGCAAACGCCTGGTCATCATCAGCCTGCAGGGGAATGCTGTGGTATTCAATCTGTCCGCCGGGTTCAAAGGTCACCCCCATACCGTCAGCATTGTAAAACATCTTTCCCTTAGCGGCAAACCCGAGTTTTTCCAGGCAAACATACAGCTTATCGATACAATCCGGCGTGGGCGGGGTTTCCGGCAAAAATTCATACTCAAATCCATATGTCCGGGAGGCGCCTGCTTCTGTCTTCTGCATCAGAAGATTCAACAGCCGGTAGGTATAATCCCAGATCGTTTTTTTCCGCTCTGATGTGGCCGGTCCCAATTAACGCTCCATATATTCCTTAGTGTCTCGGAAAAATTCCTTTGTCATGGCAAAGGAAAAAGTTCAAGAACAAAGCGCCGGTGCATCTCGAGGGATGGAGCGCACCTGAAGTACGTGACATAACAAGAGATGCACCGGCGCCTCGGGCGCGTTGCCGCAATTGGACTTTTTACGAAGCCATGAACGTCTCATACCACAACGTAAACATGATAACCGCAAAAACCCGGTCCGCCTCGGACACCAGGGTATCCGGTCCGACATTGTTATGCGATACCATATTGACACGCTGTTTAAAAGCCTTTTCATTCAACACACCATGCCTCCGAACCACATCGCCGAACAGAATATCCTGCAGGAACTCAGGAAGCGATGCCGGGGCGGACAACCAGTCGGCAATAGGGCTGGTAAAGGGCTGTTTTTTACGAAATGCCGTTTCGTTATCCACGACCTGATAGCGGGACAGGGCCCTTCGGCAGACAATTTTACCCTGTGAACGAGTGCTGTCCACTTTCAGGTGCAATGGAAGGCCACCGGCAAACTCAGCCAGCCGGTAGTCCAGAAACGGGGTCCGGGTTTCAAGGGAATGACGCATGGAAAGTTTATCCAGCCGGAGAATCACATAATCCGGAAGCCGCGCCCTGGTTTCCAGAGCAATGGCCGCATTGACCGGATGGACGCCAGGAATCAGTGCGGGAACCGCATCCCGGGGGAACATTGCCCCCTGGCCGCTGCTGCCCCCCAGCAATTCATCCAGGCGTTGAGGGGCAAAGAGCATTTCACTCTGGATATAACGACGGGCCGGGTCATGGCCCCGGCGCGCCAGATAATGACGCAATTCCGGATACAGTTCATTCATCCGGGCTTGATCGGCTGAATCCATTAAAGGGAAACGGGTGGCCGCATCCTCCAGGAGAAACTTCCGGTAACCGGCAAAAATCTCATCCGCGCCCTCACCGGTGAGCACAACCTTGACATGGGAACCGGCCAAACCGCATACCTGGTCGGTGGGCAGTACCGCGGCCAGGGACAACGGTTCTTCCAGAGAGGCTACAATCCCCGGAAGGGTCTCCAGGGTCTCTCTGCCGCATAGCCGGGTAATGTGCCGGCAGTGTTCAAACCGGTCGGCCTTTGCCGCGATAAATTGCCTGACATCTGGCAATTCATTATACCTGTCTTCATCAAAAGCCATGGTAAAAAGCTTGAGCCGGCCTTTTTCCGCGGCAGTCGCCGAAGCCACGGCCGAGGAATCAATCCCCCCGCTCAGCAGGCTGCCCACTTCCACGTCCGATCGCAGCCGGATTTTGACGGCATCAGAAAACAGCTCGAAAAAAGTATCTTCGGCCGCCTTGTCGGTCATGTCGGCAACCGCCGACCAGGGCTGATATTCCCAGTACCGTTGAATGGCATACGTCCGGTGATTCATATCGTATTCAAGGAAAGAACCGGGTGGCAACCTGTAAATCCCTTCAAACATAGTGGTTGCGCCAGGTAAATAGCGATAGGTAAAAAAAGTCGGCAGCGCAGTTTCATTCAGGCTCGGGGAGCGCCCGCTTACGGCAAGCAGGGGGCGGATTTCCGACGCAAAGAGGAACGTTCCGTTGTGCTCCGTATAATAAAGGGGTTTGATGCCGAACCGGTCCCGGAAGAGAATCACCTTCTGCGTGCGCGGATCATAAATTGCGCCCGCATACATGCCGTTCAGATCATTGAGAAAATCCGTACCCTTTTTACGATACAGATGAAGGGCCACCTCGATATCGCCTTTTGAGATAAACGGCGCTTCTGCCACATCCGGCCTGAGTTCAATATAATTATATATCTGTCCGTTGCAGACAATGGCCGTACCGTCGACCTCACAGACAATGGGCTGCATGCCGGTCACCAGGTCCAGGATTGAAAGCCGAACAAGGCCCAACCCAACATGCGTGCCAGAAACGGCAAATACCTTTTCTTTCTGTTCATCCGGTCCACGATGGCGCTGGATCTCCCCCATGCGGGTCAGTTGCCCGGCAATTTCATCCGCCGGCATTGTTGACGATATGATTCCGCAAATGCCACACATTTAGATTCAGTCCTGTTTTGATTTTACTTTGCGGCAATCCTCCCCGGAATTTTACATTAACATAAAAAACAAGAACCCCCCAAAAAAAACTGGACGGGCATAGGAGCCCGTCCAGTAGAAGGCTTCCGACCAGAGGGGAGGAGGGGAGGGGACTGGCCGAAAGCCCGATTGTAGCTGTTAATCCGTATGGTTAAACAGCGGTATCAAAATTGTTTTAATTCTTTTTTAATGTTAGTTGATTTATATACCACTTATTTTTCTGATTGGCAACACAATTTTTTGTTCAATTTTTATTCATCAGTATAATAATAAGATCAAATATTTCATTGTCAACTGATTTCCAATAACCAGTTGAATCTATTCAAGTGTTCGGCGATCCGCCATATCCACCAGAATACGTTCACGTGCCTTGTCAATCCCCAGGGCCTGCCGCTTCTGATCGATATGGGCAATCATCATCCTGGCCATCTCATAGGGATCTTCTGAAAATCCCCATTTTCCAAGGCCATTCCCCTCAAGCCCGCCAAAAAGAAGATCGTGAAACTTGGTTTCTTTCACAATGGGAAAGGTGACGCCGAACACGGTGAAAACCCCTGACGCCACAAAATACTGGCCGATAGAGATGGCTTTTTCACTCATCCATTCCGGTGCGGCACCGGCCACCGGCAGATCGGCAATACTGTCACCCAGGCCGCCTTCCTGCACCATGGCGGATGCGGCTATCAGAATCCGGCTGTTGTCCACACAGGACCCGACGCCGAGCACGGGCGGCATACCCACCGCTTCACAGACCTCCTGAAGGCCCGCACCGGCCATGGCCGCCGCCTCAGGCGTGGTCAGACCGGCCTTGGCAAGAGCGATTTCTGAACACCCGGTCTGAAGGACCAGTACATCGTTCTTAATCAGTTCCTTGACCAGCTCCACGTGTACCCAGTCCTGCTTGACCCGCGGGTTGGTACACCCCACCACGCCGGCAACACCCCGAATACGACCGTTAATAATATTGTCGTTCAACGGGGTATAGCTGGCACGGAAGCTTCCACCCAGCATATAATTGATATATTCATGGGAAAATCCATGGACCCCTTTATTGACGATTTTAGGAATCTCGATAGGGGCCTTTCTGTTCTTGAACCGGGAAATCGCCTTGATCACCATTTCATCGGTACATTCAAGGGGTTCATGCTCGTGAAATTCAATATGGGTTGCCCCCTGAATATGGCAGCGGGGGTTGGTGGTAAAGAGTTCAGTACCATAACATTCAGCCACTGCTGCCAGGCCCTGCTTGATGCACTGTACATCCACACACATGGCATCCACCGCGCCGGTTACAAGAATGGCCTCGGTGGACATGAAGTTACCGGCATGGGGAACGCCGTGACGAACCAGCATTTCCGCCCCTGAGCAACACATCCCCACCAGGTTGATGCCTTCGGCCCCCGCATCTTTGGCTGCCTGAATCAGCATGGGGGAGTTTACGGAAACCAGCATGGATTCAAACAGATTGGGCTCATGTCCATGGACAATAATATTGACCATATTTTCCTTGAGTGTCCCCATATTGACTTCCACCTGTACCGGCGACGGCGTACCGAATAAAATATCCGAAATTTCGGTGGCCACCATGGAACCGCCCCAGCCATCGGCAAGTGCGGTGCGGCTGATCTGTTTGGTCATGTTTTCATATTGCTGGTCAACGCCCATGTGGGACCGGTGCATAATCTCCATGATCTCCCGCATGGCACCCCTGGGAACAATACCCATTTTTCGCCAGGTTTCCAGGGTTTTTTCCGGCACCCGCTTGGCAAAGGGAATCTCGCCTTCGATCTGCGTATAAGTTCGTTCCAATTCCTCGTACAATTCCTTTGCAATGGCGTCCAGTGATTTGTCCTTGGTTTCAATATCTATGGATTCGGCAACTTCAATGAGCTTGAGAGGATCTTTAATGGAATAATCCTTTATCTTGCCATTGACCACCTCCCGGAACAGATCCAGCATGGACATTCCGTGGTCGGTATGGGCTGCGGTGCCCGAAGCCACCATTCTGGCAAAATTCCGGGACATGATTGTATCGATGTCTGCGCCACAAACACCGACCTTTTGATAAGGATCCTTGGCGTTCAGCCGGCAAGGCCCCATGGAGCAATGCTTGCAACAGGCCGAGTCCGCGCCAATGGGACAGGCCTTCATATTCGCGGCACGGTCAAAAGCGGTTTCAACACCGTCCCGCTGTGCTTTTTCCAGCATCTGGGTCGTTGCCTCGCAGATTGTAACGCTTCTCGGATTGATCTTCTTATCTGCATCACCTTTTTTCATCAGTAGCCTCCTTAGTGGATGGGTTGTCTTGTCATAAGTGAGTCTATAATAACAATCCAAAAACTGTGCCACTTGCATTATGAACCCGATGACACTGGCCAATTTTATGCAAAAAATTCGGAGCAAGTTTCAGACGAGTAATAACAATTTGAAATTAAATGATAAATATTAACCATTAATCAATCTTGACCTGCTTTAACAAGGCTGAAACAACTGCACAGATCTCAATTCTGCTCCCATAAATGCTCCAGTTGTTTCACCCGTCGCAAGACACCTGTGTTTCATTTATAAATTTGATACACGATACACATATCCCTGAAAACACACGGGCAAAAAACAACCCCGGTAAAACGCGGCCTTACCCATAGAACACCATAGACCGGTTTGTTGGCATATTTTTTGATAGGTAGTACGTTTTTGTAACATTTAATCTTTAATCTTTTTCAGGAGAAACAAATGGAGCCCAAACGCATCAGCCACAGCACTTGCCATATGTCCCACGTTATGTTACCCATGGACGCCAACCCGGCCGGACTCGTCCACGGCGGCGTGGTGATGAAGCACATTGACAACGCCGCCGGTATCGTGGCCATGCGACATTCCCAAACGGTCTGCGTGACCGCCTCCATTGACCGCCTCGATTTTCACAACCCCGTCTTTGTGGGCAATCTGCTGACTGTCAGGGCCAGCATCAATCTGGTGGGTAAAACCTCAATGGAGATTGGCGTCCGCGTGGAAAACGAGGATGTGCTAACCAGAGAGATAAAACATACGGCCTCTGCATACCTCACCTTTGTAGCACTGGGCAATGATTTCAAGCCCATCCAGAAGGAATTGCCCGGTCTGCTCCTGGAGACCAGGGATGAGAAGCGTCGTAACAGCGAAGCAAAAGAGCGCCGGCGGCACCGGTTGTCAGAAAAAAAGAGAGAGAAAGCGTGTCAAACGGATGCGCATCAGTGCAACATTGAATAATTCAGAACTTGCCATAACGCCCCGCCCCTTTTGAAAAACGACCGGCACCGCTGACGGTTTCACCGCTTTGAATAGTGGCCATACCCAGCCGGAATTCGTTCTCCATGGCAGCCTCAAAATTCATCGACCATTGTTCATATGCGGACTGACGGTCACTGAGCATGCAGTTCCTGGGGAATGCCGATATCTGTTTTGCCAGCGCAACGGCTTCGGCGAGCGCGGTCCCTGTAGGAACAACCCGGTTGGCCAGTCCCATGGATTGTGCTTCGTCCGCCCTCACCTGCCGGCCGGTGAGGATCATGTCTATGGCTCGGGACATGCCGATAAGGCGCGGCAGCCGGATCGTCCCACCGTCAATCAAAGGGACGCCCCATCGCCGGCAAAACACCCCGAACACGGCATCCGCACCTGCCACCCGCATATCGCAAAACAATGCCAGCTCAAGCCCGCCGGCCACCGCATACCCTTCCACCGCAGCGATCATTGGTTTTGAGAGGACCATTCGGGACGGCCCCATGGGTGCATCCCCGGTCGATGAAAGGCGATTGACCTCATCATCCACGGCTGACACACTTTTCAGATCCGCGCCGGCACAAAAATTCCCATCCGCACCGGTTAACACCCCTGCCACTGCATCTGCATCCGATTCAAAGGCCCGAAACGCTTCAGCCAGCGCATCCGCAGTGGAACGATTCACCGCGTTTCTCACCGCCGGCCGGTTGATGGTAATAATCGTGACAGGCCCGTCCTTTTCCGATAATACCGACATTCCCCCTCCATATTTCGTGAAAGTGGTGAGTTTTGAGTAGAGAGGCGTGAGTTGCGGGAAGTCGTCCCTCACTGCTTATTTCTCACACGCCATCACTCTTTCTAAAGATTTCTGGCTGCCATGTATCCTTCATGCACGGCAAAAACAATCTTTCGCGGTTGTTTGGCATCGCCCACGGCAATCACATTGTATCCGGAAAGCTTGTCCAGCAGTTCGGTGTTGGATTTTGATCCGATGGCCACCACCACGGTATCTGCCGTGACAATAGTCGGCTCGCCGTTGATTTCCCCGACTACTCCCTTTTCTGTGATCTCTTTCACCTGAAAGTGGTTCATCTGCTCCACGCCGCACTCCTGGATGCATTTGAGTACCACCCATTTGGTGCCGGGCCCGATATTATGCCCCATTTTGTCCAGCATCTCCACCTGGGTGACGTCCTTTCCGTCATGGGCCAGGTGCATGCACACATCACATCCCGTACCGCCGCCGCCAATCACGGCGACTTTCCTGCCGGGGACCTCCTCACCGTTGAGCACCTGCCAGGCATGCATGACATTATCGCCGTCAATCCCCTTGATCCGGGGATCAGCCGGGGTTGCACCGGCCGCATAGACAATAAAATCAGGATGTTCCTCCTTCACCAGTGCCTCATCCACAGATTGATTCAGCCGGACATCCACCTCGAGCTCTTTGAGAATGGCGGCATAATAATCAATGGCAAGGGCAAATTCACCGAAATTCGGGGTTTTTGATGCAAGGTTCAACTGGCCGCCCAATTTATTATCCGCCTCGCACAAAACCACGTTATGGCCCCGAAGCGCTGCCACCCGTGCGGCCTCGCAGCCGGCCACCCCGCCGCCGACAACCAGAACCTTCTTCTTCTCATCTGCCGGTTCGATATCACCCAGCTGCCATTCCAGGCATGCCTCGGGGTTCAGGGAGCAGGCCACTGGCTTGCCTTCGAACAGGCTGTCCATGCAATTCATGCAAGCGATACACCGGCGGATCAGCTCAGGCCGTCCCTGCTTGACTTTGTTTGCGAAATCAGGATCACAGACCATGGCCCGGGCCAGGCTGACCATGTCGGCCCGTCCCTCGCTGAGAATCTGCTCCGCAAGCTCAGGACTGTTGATCCGGTTGGAAGCCGCCACCGGTGCATGATCAAGTGCTTCTTTGATACCTTCGGCCATCCAGACAAACCCGCCCTGCTCCACATTCATGGTAATCATGGGTTCTCTGGACTCGTGCCATCCTGCAGTTACATTAAAGGCATCCGCGCCGGCATCTTCCCATATTTTAGCAAACTGCTTCATCTCTTCGAGGCGGTTGCCGCCGGGGATAAGCTCGTCACCGACCATGCGGACAAATATGGGATAGTCCGCCCCCACCTGCCGCCGGACTGCCTGTATGACTTCAACGCCGAAACGGGCCCGGTTTTCAAGGCTGCCACCATAGTCATCCGTACGTAAATTCGTTACCGGACTCATGAACTGGCTGATCAGATACCCCGCGCTGGCAATGACTTCCACACAGTCATAGTCGGCCGTTTTTGCCCGGCCTGCAGCCTTGCCGAACGCTGCCACGATTTCCGCGATCTCTTCCACGGTCAGGGCCTGCGGCTTACCCTTTGCAAAAATCGGCGGCGCCACGTCCGATGCACTCACAGCCTGCCGCCCTGTCAGAAAGGTCATTTCGTAACGGCCCGGATGCCACAGTTGAATACTGGCCTTTGTGTCATACTGATGGACGGCATCCACCACCCGTTTATGACCGTCGATAAACCGGTCATCCGAGATATCGAGGCCCATGACCATGCCCGGCACCACCGGACTGATCCCCACCGTGACCAGACCGGCACCGCCTTTGGCACGGCGGCCGTAATAGGCCACCGTGGCGTCGTTGATCTCTCCCATGGCCGTATTGACCGTCAGGGCCGGCATGATCATCCGGTTGGGCAGGGTCATGGATTTAATGGTGATGGGTTCCAATAGATGGGTAAATGCTGACATAATACACCTCGTTATATGTTAAAAGATTGTTAAAATCGGATATTCATCATTCGAGTGCTTGAAATTGGGCACGCAAATTCCAATTTCTGATTTCTTTTTATGCCAACAAGCGCAAAGCCATGCTCATTAGCCAGGATATTTCATGAAATAAACGGGTTAGAGTTTTCTCTCCATACCTGCCGGCACCATCTCCGCCCCCGATATCAGGGATACCAGCGCATGCTTAAATGCCCCCCGCTGCGCTGTGGGAAACACCTTCAATATCTCCTCATTGGCCTGACAGCGAAGCGCACGCAGTTCATCCTTCAGTTGAATGCTTTTCTCGGTCAGACAAATGCGAATGGCCCGCCGGTCATCCGGGTCCCGTTCCCGAAAAACAAAACCGGAACGTTCCAGCCGGTCAATAAGGCCGGTCAGGGTGGCGGAATCATACCGCACCAACTCGCCGATCAGTTTGGGCGACAGCTTATCGGTGATCCAGAGGCATTCAATAATCAGATACTGCGCCGGGGTCAGGCCATAAGGCTCCAGGTGCTGCCGAAGATGCTTCTGGGCGGCCTGGGCCGCGCGGGAAAGCAGAAAACAAACACAGGAACGGGGATCGTCCGGATTATTTAACATATCATTATCTATTATACGATTATCTTGCATGCAAAACATATTACCTGCAAATTTTCACCCGGTCAAGTTTTTTTCCAAAAGAAAAATTCCTGTTTACATCAAAAAAAAATTCTTATAGGATTAAATACTGTGCTTTAATGAGCATCTAAGCTCAATGCCGTTCCAGCCGGCAACCGGGAAGCCTTGTGGCTGAATGCCAACCGGTTGCGAGAAGGATGACCGGCTTATCCCATATAACCTCCGCATTCCGCGGTATTCCGGCAGCGTTGAACAATGGTCGACTTGCCGGGCAACACGGCATTGGCGAAAAACACCATTATTATTTAAAAAAAAGGAGTGCATTCATGGCTAAAATGAAAACGGTTGACGGTAACACCGCCGCCGCCCATGTCGCTTATGCGATGAGCGAGGTGGCCACAATCTACCCTATTACGCCCTCATCGCCAATCGGCGAGATTGCCGATGAATGGGCAGCAAACGGCGAAAAAAACATTTTCGGCCAGCCCATGCTGGTGCGGCAGCTTCAGTCGGAAGCAGGCGCAGCCGCCTCGGCGCACGGATCGCTTGCGGGCGGCTCTCTGACCTCTACATTCACCGCTTCCCAGGGACTGCTGCTGATGATCCCCAACATGTATAAAATGGCAGGCGAACTGCTGCCCGGTGTCCTCCATGTAACAGCCCGCTCTATCGCCGGCCACGCGTTGTCAATCTTCGGCGATCATCAGGATGTCATGGCGGTACGACAGACCGGTTGTTGTATGATCGCCTCGGCCTCCGTCCAGGAAGTCATGGATCTGGGACTGGTGGCACATCTTTCGGCCATTGAGGCGAGTCTCCCCTTTGTTCATTTCTTTGACGGTTTCCGGACCTCCCACGAGATCCAGAAAATTGAAACCATCGACTATGCGGACATGGCGAAGCTCGTCAATTATGAGGCGCTGGAGCAATTCCGGGCACGCGGCGCCAACCCGGAACGGCCGGAGATCCGGGGAACGGCACAGAACCCGGATATCTACTTCCAGTCGCTTGAGGCCTCGCATCCTTATTATGAAAAGGTGCCGGCGATTGTTGAAAAATACATGAAGCAGGTCAGCGACCTGACCGGCCGCAACTACAAACCGTTTGACTACGTTGGCGCGCCTGACGCAACCCGGGTTGTCGTAGCTATGGCCTCCGCCTGCGAAACCATTGAAGAGACGGTGAACTGCCTGACTGCCAAAGGCGAAAAGATCGGTATGATCAAGGCCCGTCTGTTCCGGCCCTTTTCAACAAAACACCTGTTCGACGTCATGCCCGACACCGTAAAAAATATCACCGTACTGGACAGAACCAAGGAACGGGGCGCCACCGGCGATCCTCTTTATGAGGATGTCTGCACCGCTTATATGGAAAGGAAACAGACACCCGTGATTCTTGCCGGCCGATATGGCCTGAGTTCAAAAGAATTCAATCCCAGCATGGTCAAGGCGGTTTTTGACAACATGAATGCGGCGGAACCGAAAAATCATTTTACCGTCGGCATCACAGACGATGTGGGCGGATCTTCCCTCGAGATTACCGAAGCGGTTGACGCCGCGCCCGAGGGCATGGTCCAGTGCAAGTTCTGGGGCCTGGGCTCCGACGGTACGGTGGGGGCAAACAAGAGCGCCATTAAAATCATCGGCGACAACACGGATATGTATGCCCAGGCCTACTTTGCCTATGACTCAAAAAAATCCGGCGGCCTGACCATGTCTCACCTGCGGTTCGGAACAACCCCGATCCAGTCCACTTATCTGATTGACGCAGCGGATTACATCGCCTGTCATAAGACCAGCTACGTCAACACCTATGACGTACTGGAAGGCATCAAAGAAGGCGGCACCTTTCTGCTCAACGCCAAATGGACCACAGAAGAGATGGAAACGAACCTGCCGGCTGCCATGCGGCGCACCATCGCCCAGAAAAAACTGAAGTTCTATACCATCGATGCTGTCAAAATCGCGGGTGAAGTGGGCCTTGGCGGCCGCATCAACATGATCATGCAGACCGCCTTTTTCAAACTGGCCAACGTGATTCCTGTGGAAGACGCCATCAACCACCTGAAAGACCAGATCCAAAAAATGTTCGGGAAAAAGGGCGAAAACATCGTCAAAATGAACTGCGACGCTGTGGACAAGACCCTTGATAACATTGTGGAAGTCAACTATCCGGATGCATGGGCCAATGCTCAGGACAAGGACGACAGCACGGGCGACACCCTGCCGGCCTTCATAAAAGATGTCATGATGCCCATGCTGGCCCAGCAGGGCGACAAGCTGCCGGTGAGCGCATTCCCGGCCGACGGTATTTTCCCCGTGGGAACGACCACATACGAAAAACGGGGCATTGCCATCAATGTGCCGGAATGGATTCCTGAAAACTGTATTCAGTGCAACCAGTGCGCCATGGTCTGCCCCCATGCCGCCATCCGGCCGGTTCTGCTGAGTGAAGAGGAAGCCGCCGGCGCGCCGGCTGCCTTTACCACACTAAAGGCCAAGGGCAAAGGACTTGACGGTCATCTGTTCAGAATCCAGGTGAATACTCTGGACTGCTTGGGATGCGGCAATTGCGCCGCCATCTGTCCGGCCAAAAAATCGGCGCTGGAGATGCAGCCTTTGGAAACCCAGACCGGCGACCAGGTTGAAAACCAGCGGTTTTCCGAAACCGTCACCATCAAAGACGATCTCGTCAGCAGAGAATCCCTCAAAGGCAGCCAGTTTGCCCAGCCATTGCTTGAGTTCTCCGGTGCCTGCGCCGGGTGCGGTGAGACGCCTTATGCCAAACTGCTGACCCAGCTCTTCGGCGAACGGATGGTCATTGGCAATGCCACCGGATGCAGTTCGATCTGGGGCGGTTCCGCGCCGTCATTTCCCTATTGTACCAACAAAGACGGATTTGGTCCCACATGGGGTAACTCCCTGTTCGAAGACCCGGCCGAGTTCACCTACGGCATGTACCTGTCCGACTTCAACCAGCGCAACCGGCTTGCCGGACTGATGCGTCAGGCATTGGAAGCGGATGTTGATCCGGCGGTCAAGGACGCCATGGACGGCTGGCTCGCCAATATGAAAGATGCAACGGAATCCCGGAAATACGGGGACCGGTTAAAGGCCCTGCTGCCCAAACATGCAGACAATCAGCTGCTGTCATCGATCAACACCATGGCCAGGCATTTCACCAAGAAGTCTTACTGGGTTTTCCTGGGAGACGGTGCGGCCTACGACATCGCGTTCGGCGGATTGGATCATATCCTGGCCACGGGCGAAGACATCAACATCATTGTCTACGACACAGAGGTCTACTCCAACACCGGCGGTCAGTCCTCCAAAGCCACTCCCACCGGATCCATTGCCAAATTTGCCGCATCCGGTAAAAAGACGTCCAAGAAGGACCTGGGTGGCATGGCCATGACCTACGGGTATGTTTATGTGGCCAGTGTTTCCATGGGGGCCAATAAACAGCAGATGCTCAAGGCGTTTACCGAGGCAGAAAAGTATGACGGACCGTCGCTGATCATGTGCTATGCGCCCTGCATTAATCACGGCATCAAGAAGGGCATGGGCAAGAGTCAGGAAGAGGCCAAGCTGGCCGTGGAATGCGGATATTGGCCGCTGTATCGTTACAACCCCATGCTTAAGGACGAGAGGAAAAATCCGTTTATCCTGGATGCCAAGGAACCTAACGGCGCCCTGCGGGAGTTCCTCGCTGGTGAAGTGCGGTATGCGGCTCTTGAAAAGACATTTCCCGAGGAGTCTAAAAAACTGACGGCCCAACTGGAACAGGAGTACAAGGAACGCTACGAGAAGTATAAGGAATTGGCTGCTCAGGAAGAAGACGCAGAGTAACCCGAAAAAGAGTGATCGTATACCGAAAACAGACACAAAAAGGGGCGGCAATATTTGCCGCCCCTTTTTTGCTTCAGCCCTGAAACAAGTGGCCTTCAGGATCTGGTCAGAAACAGGGGATATGACGGCAAAGCATTAGGGAAGGAAACAAATCCGGGGCCAGAGGGACGGATTTTCACTATTATCCTCCCCCGCTCTCTTCTTCGAGAAAACGTTTTACCGCCACTTCGTTACCGGTGACGATAAACTTATCAAACCCCACCGACACCAACTTGCCGTCAAAATAGGGATTCAAAAGGTCGAACAGAGCCGTCTCCAGTTCTTTGACCTCCGCCTGGGTATTGACATCGACATATTTCTGCGCACTTAAAAAAATCAGGGCCCGTTCCCGGATTTTGGGATGAATATTTTCAGGCGCCACGCTTTCGGCCACACGGACCTCTATCTTTGCACACAACCATTTGTATCGTTCATAAAGTTCATCCTTCTGGAGGTTTACCACAATAGGCGCAAAAAATACCGGGACGGTTCCCTCCTCAACGGTGGTGTCGTTGTCGCCACCGCCCTCTGTAGCACTGATCCGCTGCCACTCATAGGCCCGGCCATCAGGTGACGTAAATGCCAAAACCGCCTCATCCATTCGATCGATGGTGAAAGGTGTCAACCCGCTTTCCCAGCCGATCTCAGGGATATTCTTCTCACAGGTGAGTACCAGGCGAGTTCCCTCATTTTCAAACGCCCATTGGCCTTCAGCCAGTTCAACTTTTTCCCTCAGGCGGGTGTAAACATCCTCTCTGCTGGACTCAAGAACCCATCCGCCGCCCGACCGGAACACCAGGACCATGTGGACCCCCTCTGCCATGGCCATACGCCATGGCCCGATGAGCTTTTCCTGCGGATCTTCCTTGCCGCTGCACCCGGCCAGGGCCAGCCCTGCGGCCAGCAGGCAGATCATCAACATATGAATAACAAAGGTTTTCATTTCTTGTTCAGTGGAGTAAAGCACATCCGTGTGAGGTGTATGGAAAAGACGTAGCCCGGATAGTAGATTGCGGCGCAGCCGTCAGTCTTTTTCAGAAAAAATCAGCGTGTGCATGCCGATCCGGATAACATCACCGTTTTTCAGCAGACGGGTGTTGACGGATTTGTTGTTCACAAAGGTTCCATTTTTGCTTTGGGAGTCGCTTAACACAAAACCGTCTTTTGAGGCCTCAATTTTTGCGTGGCTCCCGGACACAACAAGGTTCTCAATCACAATATCGTTTGTCTTCCGACGGCCGATACTGACGGTTTTATTGTTTTCCAGTTTGTATTTCTTAACGATGGTGTCTTTGAACTTTAGTGTTAAAAGAGGCATCGCAACGGCTCCTTTTCCCCCTTGCACTTTATAAATCTTATTATGACAGTAATCATATGAACAGTCAAGTCAGGAATATAGAATTCCTCAGCCGTGCATTTCATGAGCCGGGGAACAGGCTATCGTCCGTCAGTCATGAATCTACAGACGTATAAGACACAAAACATTAAAGGGTATAAACGGTCTGTCCGCTGATTACGGAGATACCATTATCAGCCAGCACCTCAATGGCCCGGTCAATATCATCAAACCGGAAAATCATAATGGCATTGTCACCGCTGTTGCGAACAAAGGCATACATGTATTCCACGTTTACACCTGATTTACCAAGCATTTCCAGAATATTGTGAAGTCCGCCCGGTTCGTCTTTCACTTCCACAGCGACCACATCATGGGTGCCGATGGTGAAACCGTTCGATTTCAGCACATCCCTGGCCTTGTCCTTTTCATCCACAATCATGCGTAGCACGCCGAAATCCGACGTATCGGCAAGAGCCAGCGCCCGAATGTTCACCCCTGCCTCGCTGAGAATGGACGTGACTTCGGCCAGGCGGCCGGTTCTGTTTTCCAGAAAAATTGAAATCTGTTCAACACGCATCATATCCCCCTGTTATCAAATTGGGTTGTTTACAAGGCCGTCAAATCTTACGGTTGTCTATCACCCGTACAGCCTTCCCCTGGCTGCGGGCGATGGTTTTGGGTTCAACCAGTTTTACTTTTGCGGACACGCCCAGTGTTTCCTTTATGTTGCTGGCGATTTTCTTTTCCGTCTCCTGAAGCACTTTGACCTCGTCTGAAAAGAGCCCTTCCCCCACCTCCACCTTGACAGTCAGTACATCCAGATTATCCGCTCTGTCAACAATCAGCTGATAATGGGGTTCAACCTCTTCCATTTCCATGAGAACGCTTTCAATCTGAGATGGGAAGACATTGACACCGCGGATAATCAACATATCATCTGTTCGGCCGCTAACCCGTTCCATACGAACGTGGGTCCGGCCGCAGATGCATGGCTCGGGATTGAGCCTGGAAATATCCCGGGTCCGGTAGCGAATCACGGGAAATGCTTCCTTGGTCAGGGAGGTAAACACCAGTTCCCCCTTCTCGCCATCCGGCATTCGCTCGCCGGTTTCCGGATTGATGATTTCCGCCATAAAGTGATCCTCAAATACATGCAGACCGCTCTGAGCTTCGTGGCACTCAATTGAGACGCCCGGCCCCATGACTTCACTCAATCCATAGATATCAACAGCTTTCAGCTTCAGCTTGTTTTCAATCTCCTGACGCATATTTTCGGACCAGGGTTCTGCCCCGAAAACACCGGCCTTGAATTTGAGATCGTCAAAGGAAACGCCCATCTCATGGGCCGCTTCGGCGAGGTGAAGGGTGTATGAAGGTGTCGCCGTAATAATGGTGGGGCCAAAGTCTTTCATAATCAGCACCTGCCGGTTGGTATTGCCGCCGGATACGGGAATAACCGAGGCCCCCAGCTTTTCCGCGCCATAATGAACGCCCAGGCCGCCGGTAAAAAGGCCGTATCCGTAAGCATTGTGAATAATATCACCGCGCCAGGCACCGGCGGCAGCCAATGCACGGGCCATAAGCGTCGACCAGGTATTGATGTCTCTGGCCGTATACCCCACCACGGTTGGTTGGCCGGTGGTGCCGGAAGAGGCGTGAATCCGCACGACATTGTCCATGGGGGCGGCAAACAACCCGAATGGGTAATTATCCCGGAGGTCCTGCTTGGTGGTAAACGGTATTCGCTGCAAGTCATCCAGGGATTTGATGTCCGTGGGTTTCACCTTGGCCGCATCGAACCGCTCCTTGTAAAAGGGCACTGTGGCATATACCCGCTCCAGGGTTGACTGGAGGCGTTTAACCTGAATGGCCGCCAGCGCCTCCCTTGGCATGGTTTCATACTCAATGTCGTAAATCATGATGACTCCTTGTGCTTCAAATATCTATAAAAGGTCTGTATATCATGCCGGTGATTTGGTCAGCAATTCTTCCGCCAGTCTTGCATAATCCCAGGCCCCGTAACTCCGCTTGTCATAAAAAACAACCGGTTCGCCGGCATCACTGCTGCGCGCGACTGCCGTATTGGTGCGTATCAGTGAGTCAAACATGTGCCCCTGGTAACGGGTGTCGGCAAAGAGCCGATCCTTGACCGTCTTGCTGAGGGTTGTGCGTTTGTCATAAAAAGTGGGTACAATGCCGGCAATCTTCAAATCACTGTTAATGCCTTCTTTGATACTTTCAAACGTATCAAAGAGGTCCTCCAGCGCCGAATAGGCATAGGGATGCATCTGACAGGGCACCAGCATCTCGTTGACATAGGTAAATACGTTTACCGTCAGCAACGAAAGGCTGGGCGGGGTATCCACCAGAATAAAATCGTAATTACTGTTGAGGTCCGTCAGCGCATCCTTGAGGCGCCGCTCCCGGCCGGGCTTGTCGGTTATTTCCACTTCGGCACCGGACAGATCGATATGGGAGGGAATCAGATCAAGGTTCTCCCAACGTGTCTGCACCACCGCATCCCGGGCTTTTGCGCTTCCCTCATTCACAATCAGATCATACACCGTGGCCGTACACTCATCCGCATCCACACCAAGACCGATGGTGGCGTTGTGCTGCGGATCCATGTCCACGATCAGCACCTTTTTCTCTTCCAGCGACAGGGCCGCGCCAAGGTTAATCGTCATCGCGGTTTTCCCTACCCCGCCTTTTTCATTTGCAACAGCAATAATCCTGGTTTTTTCTTCCCCCATTGTTTTGCCTCCATTGCTGGTGATGTTAGCCATCTGCATTTAGACGAACTCTTTTTTTTATCCAAATTCTATAGCATGTTATGAATCTTTCATCCATCGGTAAAAGCAATCCCGCTGGTCAGGGTCCGGATTTCCGTCTCCAGATCCGAAGCCGTCCGGGATATTGTATCCAGCATTTCCGCCATCTGCTCCTTATCCACCTGTTTCCCGGCGATGGCATTCTTGATGCCTTCAATATCGTCACTGTATGTTCGAAAACGCCCAAGCACGGCTTTGTAAAAACTGCCGGAAATGGCATCCACTAGTCTGAATACATACTGAAACTTTATATTTTCTCTGTAATTTTTAAAATGAAAAAGAATGCTCTTTTCGGTCTCCTGCTTGATACGGGTGATCCCGTCCTTCAGCGCCCGGATTTCACCCGCCTTGTCCCTGTCCGGCTGCCGGCGCAACACCTTTCGCAGAAAACTGCCCAGCGAGTAAACCCCCAGACGCATGATCACTTCCGTCCGGATCTTGCCGGTATAATTCATAATAAAAACCGCCGGCGGCAGGCTGATTTCCTCCTGCTGTTTTATCAATTCGATGTCTCTGGGCTTGATAGGGTTCTGACTGTCGGTGCCGGCTGAAATGCCGAGCTCTTTCATGACCTTCTGGTATTCGACAATGGCCTCCCGGGCCATGACATCATAGGATCCGGCAATCGTTTCGAAATACTCGGTTATCTTGTTTTCCTGCTTCTTGAGAAACCCCATCACCCTTGGATTGACAGTCTTGGTCATGAACCCGTCCAGAGACTGTTTAAACTCCTGAAACACCATATATAGGGTATTGGAGAACTCCGCCGCTGTCAGTCCCGGAATATACTTGTCCAGGTCAATCTGGCAGTTTCGAATAAAGGCGATCAACTCCGGCATAACTTCACCGGAACGGGGGTCAAAAAACCGGTCAATATCATTTTTCAGGTCTTTTTTGAGTTTCCGGGAAGCACCGTCAAGCGTGCTTTTAAACAACGATCCGGCCTGGGTCAGCTTTTCCCGGTGGCGCCGGGTCTTTTCCAGTATTGCCCTCGCGCTCTGTTCGTCTTCAGCCAGCATGCGGCGGTTGGTAGCGGCCCACTGCTTTACCCCGGCAGTGGCAATGGAAAGTCGCTCTGAATGATTCTGCAGCAGCAGTGTGTATCGACGTTTGTTGAGCTTGTGACGCAGGGAATCGGCAAATGTACGGGTACCTTCATCCGAAAAGGCGACAAAGTCCGTATCCGACCGCCATTGGGTCAGCCGGGCGGCGTCTTTTGCCGTCAATGCATCTTCGTCCATGGCCCTGAACAGATTAAACAGACCGGAAAAGACATATACCTCCGGGTCGGGCTTGATTAACGAGACTTCCTCCCGAATGCGATCAACAAGGGATCGCAGCCCCGTCAATGTCTCGTGTTCATTGAAATCGCAGTTCACCACAAAGATCAGATTTTCCAGTATCCCCATCTGGTCAATCATTGACAAAAAATTTATATCCGCCTGCCGGACACCGGTCCGGCTGCTGATCACATAGACAATAAGATTCGTTACCAGCAGATAGTCCTGTATTCTGGCAATGTGCATGGGATTTGGCGAATCGCTGCCCTGACAGTCGGCAATTTCAATGCTGGTATCCATTTCCTCCGAATTGATCTCGAGCTGGATGTCCCGAAGATAGACGGACAATCGGTCATCGGCAACAAACTCCCGGTGCCGGGGAAAGTCGTCATCCTCAAAATGCCGCGTCTCCACCTGATCGGTCACGATATCCCGGACCCGGTCATAGCCTGCCAGATAATTGGAAAGCAGCACGCTATTGATATTGCGGGTATCCCTGGCAATCAGATACTCTTTTGGCAGCTCATACAAAACACCGGACAGAATTTTACGGGTTTCTGCATCACGAATATCCACCCCCTCTCCGTCCGAAAGATCGTTCACTGACGGCAGCATGACCACGGCCCGGTTGATATCGGCGTTGACGCTTTCCCACGGCTTGAAACAGAGGGTGGCCCGCAACCGGTCGCCGCAACGGACCCGGGTCACCATGGAAGTCACCACACCGGCGCCGCGTTTGAGATAATCCCCGTTAAAAAGGGAGTTAACCACCGTGCTCTTTCCGGACTTGATGGGGCCGACCACCGCCACACGGACGGTGTCATCGCCCAGTTGTTTTTCGATCCCCTGGCATGTCTGTTTCCAGCTTTCAAACGACCGTTCGGTAATGCCCGGTATCTGCTCTCCGTCCTTTATCAACGACAAAACGCTGTTATTCAAGCTCAGCAGCTTATTTTTCAAATCTTTATAGGTACTCATTGCGATCCGTTCCGGCGAATGACCGAACAACGCCACCGCATTTGTGACGGGGGCATTTTAAATAGTTAAATCTCTAATCTACAACGGCAATATTCAAATTTCAAGGTCCAAAATACCCATCAGTTGCGTATTTCGTAAGTTTATGATATACTGAAAGTATTAAATTAGAGAAACAGCACCAAAGATTCTAACAGCTTGAAAGATGTCTCTATGTCAAATCGTCATTCCGAATGCCCGCTCTCCAATCCTCTAAACTGCAAGGAACACAACCACCCTGAAGTCTGTGCCTTTATGCGGACAGACAAACGATGCACAAAGAAAAAAAGGCCCAAAGGGAAGGCCAGCGGCAAGGCGGTCGCATCGCCACCCTCATGAAAACACGGCGTGTGCTCAGCCCGTTAATAGTTGCGCCACACAGGGCCCGTTAGAGGCATGGGGCGGGTAGTGCGTGACATGATGAGAGATGCAGTGTATCGCAGTTCCAAGACTTTTTACCAGGCCTCAGGCATTGCCTGAAATACCGGAAAGAAGGGCGGGGTCAATATTCAGTCGACGCATGCCCTCTTCCCATCGCCGGCCCACCGGCACATCGAACATAATGGACACGTCCAGGGAGGCTGTCAGCCAGAAATTCCCCTTGAGTTCGCTCTCCAGTTGCCCTCCGGACCATCCCGCACATCCCAGAACGATCATATGCAGATCAGGGCCGTTGCCAACAGCGATGGCCTCCAATATGTCTTTTGTGTTGGTCATGGCCAGATCATCGGTGATACGGAAAGATCCCCCCCAGTCAAAGGGCGGGCCATGCAGCACAAACACATCCCCGCCGTTCACCGGCCCGCCGTTATAAAGCGGCATCTCCCCCCTTTCCGGCAGGTAATCGATATTCAGTTCCTGAAAAACATCCTTTGCGAGAAGAGAGGGATAAAGCTGGTTGACAACCAGCCCCAAGGTGCCTGAGGCGGTGTATT
Organism: Thermodesulfobacteriota bacterium; assembly: GCA_034189905.1. GTDB lineage: Bacteria > Desulfobacterota > Desulfobacteria > Desulfobacterales > Desulfosudaceae > JAXHTY01. The sequence goes on along the minus strand of JAXHTY010000029.1, from coordinate 2,172 downwards.
CGCAGATACAAACCACTGAGTGAAAGAAGTTTGGATCCTTCAGTGCCGGCATTGCAATGAGAAACGCGCCCTTGAGCGCCATGTCGCCCTGCACTTCGTCCGTCATGTTGCCTCCACTATCCCGGAATTTCATCAAATTTCCGGGGCATCCACACTTGTTAAGATGAAACAATTTCACATTACTGGGAATCCGGCACGGTGTCAAGTACGATGGCATCCGACAGGAAATATCAAAAAAACAATTGTTTATCGACTATTTACCATGATATATTAATTCAAAATACAAGAACCCAACCGGACTGGAGCATCTCCATGGCCGATCTTCTTAAGCGTATGAAAACTGAGGCAAGGCAGATATTTTCCGCCGGGCTTACCGCTGCCGCTCCTGAGGCCTGTATCAGGCGGTATTGTCGTCGTGACGGCGATAACCTGCTGGTTGACGACCATCCCTACGACCTTTCCGGGCATGAAAACATCTATGTTATCGGTGCGGGAAAGGCCACCGCAGCCATGGCCGCGGCGATTGAAAATCTGATGGCCGACCATATTACAGATGGCATTATCACGGTCAAATACGGGTACACCACCTCTCTTGCAAAAATCCGGCTCGTTGAGGGCGGCCATCCACTGCCGGATGAAAACGGACTGGCCGGCGCTCAGGCGATTCTTGAGATGACCAAGGCAGCCGGCGAAAAAGATCTGGTGATCTGCCTGATATCGGGCGGCGGTTCGGCCCTGCTGCCGCTACCGGCTGCCGGCATCACCCTCGCCGACAAACAGGAGACAATGGGCGTACTGCTGGCCTGCGGCGCCACCATCCATGAGATCAACACCATCCGCAAACACCTCTCCGCAATCAAGGGCGGACGGCTGGCGGAAACGGCTTACCCGGCATCCCTGATCTGCCTGCTCATTTCAGATGTGGTGGGTGACGATCCATCCACCATCGCCTCCGGCCCCACTGTGCCCGATAATGGCACCTTTACCGACTGCATGGCGATTATTGATCAGTATGGCATTGCCGACGCACTTCCGGATGCCGTATTAAACCACATCAAAGCCGGATTGACAGATCGGAACCTTGAAACCCCGGGCAAAGACGCACCGGCCTTTCAAAACACCCGCACCCTGATCTGTGGCGGCAATCGGGAAACCATTGACGCAGCCGTCAAAGAGGCCTCGGCACTGGGATATTCTCCGCTGGTGCTTTCGTCCCTCGTTCAGGGAGAGACATCGGAAATTGCCGGCATGCATGCCGCTATTGCAAAGGAAGTACTGGCATCGGGCAATCCTGTTCCACCACCGGCCTGTATCCTGTCCGGCGGCGAGACCACCGTCACCATCCGCGGCAAGGGCAAAGGGGGCCGCAACCAGCATTTCTGCCTGGCTATCGCCGATTCGATTGCGGCTATAGAAAATATCGTGGTTCTGAGCGGGGGGACAGACGGTACGGACGGACCCACAGATGCGGCAGGGGCTATTGCGCACACCCATACGGCGGCAGCCGCCCGTTCAAAAGGGCTGGATCCGCGTCAATACTTGGCAGAAAGCAATTCTTACCGCTTTTTTGAGCAGATCGGCGACCTGCTTATCACCGGCCCGACCAATACCAATGTAATGGACCTGCGGATTATGCTGGTCAACCGTCCACCGGAGATTTAAATGCACTTCAGCAGAGCCGGCTTGGCCCCCCTATAGGAAAATTGTTTATAGTCGATTCAAGGTTTTCTACCAGCGCCGGTTGCGGAAGAACACCTCAAAAAGACCGCCTTCACCACGGGCACGCAGTTCCCGCTCATAGTTTTTCATCATATTACCGATGCCCAGTGAGGTAATGCCGGCCATAAACACCAGCGCGGCTATCAGGGCCACCAGAATCTGGGGAAATGCAATAATGATAAGGGACGCAAGAATCAATATGACGCCGGGGATGTAGTATTTCAATGGATTATCCTTATGTTATGTTTTAATTGTTCACCGGCCCTGGCCGGCCCTTTCAAATAAACAATATAACCATGCTTGGCCGAACGTCAATAGCGTAAAAAATCCGGCCTAGCCCGCATATTTCATGACTCTGTTAAAAATGATCAAAATGGGCTCATTTTCTCTGTTAAAAGTCAAAATCTGACAAAGCGGACGCTTATATCACTCAAAACGTGATTGTGGTGGACG
>JAXHTY010000028.1:0-43651 GCA_034189905.1 Thermodesulfobacteriota bacterium | reverse complement strand
GATTCAGGCAGTCTTATGGATGCCTGAAATCATCAGTATTCAATATATGCCATGACACATATTGCATAAAGATTTTTAAGTTGATATTTCAAAAAGATACAATATGGTGTGTTGGCAGATTCGGGGAAACGGACATTTTACGTCAAAACATATAATCTTTGTTCAAGTAAGCTAAAGCAGGATCATAAACAATATCAGTAGTTTATAATTGGGGGGCGAGGGGTGAGCCAACCTGCGTTTGAGGTTGCCGATATTTTTCGACAGTACGGGAGGACCTATCAAGCCCGACATAAATTAACCCGGAAGCAGCGTAAGGCTATGTGGGCGATTACCCACTGTCGCACGGAAATGCTGGGTTATCATGTCGATCAGTGTAACCAATGCGGCTATACGGAGCAGGCCTTCAACTCCTGCCGGGACAGACATTGTCCCAAATGCCAGGGGATAGCCCGGCATAAATGGATTAACAGCCGGCTGGAACAGGTTCTTCCGGTTCCCTATTATCACGCTGTTTTTACGCTGTTGCATGAACTCACCCCCCTGACCGCCTACAACCGGCGGTTTATCTACAACCTGTTGTTTGAATGTTCGGCCCAGACGCTGCTGACGTTTGGCCGGGACCCGGAACGGCTGGGCGGCGAGATCGGGTTTTTCGGAGTTCTGCACACCTGGGGCCAGACCCTGTGGCCGCATCCTCATGTTCATTACATCGTGCCCGGCGGCGCGCTTACCAAAGACGGGCGCTGGATCAACGCGCCCCACAAAAATAAATTTCTGTTTCCGGTTAAAGCCATGTCAAAGGTGTTTCGCGGCAAATTCATAGAGGGCCTCAAGAATGCCTATTATAATGGCGAGCTGACCCTGCCGGATGATGAACTGGCCGACGGTCGTTGTTTCGAATTCTGGCTGGATCAACTGGCCTCCCGCAAGTGGGTGGTCTACTGCAAGTCCCCGCTTAAAAAACCGGATCAGGTCGTAAATTACATCGGTCGTTATACGCATCGGGTAGCCATCAGCAATCACCGCCTGATCAGCATAGACCAGGATCAGGTCCGATTCCGATACAAGGACTACAAAAAAGACCGTATCCACTGGAAAGAGATGTCACTTGACGCTCCGGAGTTTATCAAGCGCTTCCTGTGGCACGTCCTGCCGACCGGGTTTCATAAAATCCGGCATTTCGGGTTCATGACCAACAGTCGCTGCCGCAAGCAGATCGCCCACATCAAAAGCTTGTTATCAACAGACGATTCTGATAAGACAGAAATCGAGGAAGGAAACGCCGCCCCAACCTGTCCAGCATGTAAAACAGGAGATCTGATCTCCGTATTCATATACAGTTTGAGGGAATTGAAAAAACCAATTATCAGAAACAAGTGCCTGTTTGATACATCCTGATCAGGCCAGAAAAAGAGGCCGGTACTTTTCACCATTAATATAGAAGAAACGACTTGAACCTGTCGTTGAAGCTGTCAAACTGGCTGGCAGACCGAGGTTATTTATTTTTTTTCTTGCCAGTTTGCAGCTTAACTCAGACGTTATACGAAAAGAGATAATGCAAGGGAATAATCTAAAATTTATCGTATCTGTTATAGCGCTATTATTTTTTGGGTGCGCCTCGCTTCTGTCATCACCAAATAAAGAGTTGTTTTCCTGGAGGTACCCTAAAGCTGAAGTTTATTCCGTCAAAGAATTGATTTTAAGAGAGGGCTACACAGTGTGGGGAAAGGAAAAAGAATCTTGTGTAGACTACGTTAGCTTTGTCGACTGCTATACCTTAAATCGGTATATCAGGAAAGATATAGACGGTAATAATAATCCTGTGACTATACTATTCTCTTTTAAAGAAACCACGCCTCCCAGCGAATACTATAGGAATTTAGCAATTCATATAGGTGCTAAAGAAGATTCCTCGGCAGTTAAAACTGAAATTGATAGAATCGAGAACAAACTATATGCCAAGATCTTAGAAATTGCTGGCAGTTCAAACGTTATCAGGGGAGAAAGGTGAAAACCGTATAACCACATATTTGTATGGGACAGCAAGGGTCGGCTTTTTTATCCTTTACTATAACCTATGTTAAACGTACCCTTCTACAAGACCTTTTCCCCTTGCTGCCCCACAATATGATCGTTATACGCTGGAGTGGTAATGAAAATTGATGATCTCGCTATAGTTTATTTTATTGTATTTTTTATTATGCTAATCGGCAGTACTTTATTCTACAGGCGAAAGAGTCCTGAATTTAAAAAGAAGTGGCATGTCCCAGTAACCCTCGTAAATTTAATTGTAATAGGCGGGTTCCTTTTCGCTTTTGCAATTATGCTTGTTGATAGTCTGATCCATATTATTCCTTTTGTGTTAATGTTTATATTTATTCTATATATATCAATATTTAAAACAAAAGTTTGTGGGGCTTGCGGGAAGACTAATCAGCCTGAAAATCTTATCACAGCGCCTGAATTTTGCTCGAAGTGTGGAGAAAAATTGTCGCAATCTAAATTTTTTGGCGTATAACAAGCGCGTTGACTTAACCGGGAAAGCTGGCGCGCTTTACTATTTTGCGTACGGCATTAGCATACTCATTTTTTAAGAAGCGCTCGTTGGCTTTCCCGGCTAAGTCACGCGCAGCGTTAGCCTTACATAAAAATGCAGCTACCGGACAAATATACACAAAAAGTAAAAGCCCCAATAATTATATTGGCAATTATTAGTTTGGCGGCCCAATTTGCATATGAATCTGTGTACGTAATTAACCCAGGTGAGCAAATTATTGTTTCTCGTTTTGGGAAAATAATAAAAGGCCCAATAAAGACCCCAGGATATCATTTTAAGCTAGGTAATGCCGATCAGGTCGTCAGATATCCAAGCGAACAAACCAACGTTCAAATAGATTTTCGTGGATGCCCTCCAAGAGCAAAGCCATTTAGAGCTGACATGAATTTTATAATTTCTAATCCAATAAGTTTTTACCAAAGAGTTCAACATGTAGATTCTTTGCCAAAGATTGTTTCTTTCATGTTAAAAGAAAAGTGTTGTAAAAAAAGTTATGAAACAAACGAAGAGAATTACTCATCAATTTTAGATTTCATAAAAACTGAAGCAAAATCATATGGAATTTCGGTAAATAATATAAATATTAAAGGCTAACAACACCATGCACTTGACTCGCAGGGGCGCGCTGCTTTTTAAGTATCGCAGTTCGGTGTTAACGTGGCTTTGCAAAAGTCACCTTTCCCTGCTCCCAAGTGACGGTGGACGTTAAACAATATGTCCAAACCAAAGAATGCAAGAGTATACATTATCGAAGGTAAACATTTTTATGACTTCCTTTGGGGTGATGTCGGTGAAGATGGATCAGTTTATCTCGGGCTAACCGGCACCGGAAGGCAGACCGTGGAACAAATCACAGTTGGTCGTGACTTCAACAAGGGACAAGAAGACATGATTTTTCATCCATACTTTGGCCCTCACAAGGTCTCTTTTCATAGTTCGGGGCGGTATACGCTTTCAAACTTGGTTGAGGACAAAGCTGATGTGAAATATAGATTGGTCGCCCATGGAACGCCCTTAACAGAGATCCAGTCTCCGACAAGGATGATGGATGTCATAATGCCAGTAGCACAACTTAAACTTTCAAATAAGTCCCCCGCAGATATTTACATTGAGCTGGAGGGCTGCTTTGAAAACTGCACTCATATTTGTTGCACAGTCTATTGCATGTCGGAGTCTGAATTGCCAACTTTCGGGGAAGGATGTGTGTCAATAATTCGCGGATCAACCTGGGAAAGTAAGAATGCTTTTGTTTCAGGTACAAAGATCTGGGCATTTATCCTGCATGATGCGGTATCTGAATCAACAAAATTGGATCGCAGTCTTATAAGTATAAACGGTGCGGGGACAAACTAACATGTTTAACAATTTTTTGCAGCGGACCGGGCGGGAGCGTGCCTTCGTTATCCGATTTCTTTTATTAAACTTTTCAGCCTTCTGGTCGGCTGTCTCGATTTGCCGCCCGGCACGCTGAAAACCGTGTTATATTTCTTATGGGACGAAAAATATGGGTTGGGAAACTGTACTAAAGTTAATAACAGCCGCTCTTGCTTCTATAGGAACTGGAGGAGCAATTGTATTTGGCTTGTCATCCTGGATTGGAAAAGTTTGGGCTAACCGGATTTTAGCTAATGAGAGGCATAAACTCGGAACTGAGCTTGAAAAAACAAAGCGAGAATTAGATATCATAAAAGAAACTACCCTTCGATTTCAAAATGACAAAATCCGTACTTACAGATCTATTTTAGATGTCGTTGCCAGAATCCTTGCCTTATTGGATGCCCACAGGATGGGAAGGTTGCAAGGGCAGGAAGCTGGGGCAAGATTTGATGAATTCAATGAACAAAGAATTAGAGTGTATGGATATCTCGCGATGATTGCGCCTCAAGAAGTAATGGATGCGAATGACAAGTTAATGGATTATATATTAGAGATTACCCAAGGTAAGATAGAGTATAATTGGAATGGAGTACGAGAATTAGCAATCAAATTGCTAAATCAGATCAGAGTCGATATTGGCATAGATAAAAATCCTATCGAGTATAGGGGAAGATTGTAAATATAACCTTTGGCTGTTGCGGACTCGGTCCCCTCGCCGCAAAGCCATGCGTTATACCTAAATCAAGGCTCAAGCATGGAAGAAATATTCAAAGTAATATCAGAAAAGCCAGAATATTTTACATGGGCATTTGGCTTGGTTAATGCCTTATGGATAGGCTTTGTTTATTTCAATAAGAAACGGCATGAAAAAGAACTCATCAAAGTTAAGCAGTCGTTTAATCTTGATTTAGAACGTAGGAAAAAAGTATTTGAGATGAAAGCCTCTCAATACGAGGCTTATTTTCGACATATCGATGCCATTCACAATAGGCATAAAACTGATTACCAAGATGTATTTGCGCCAATTATGAACGAATTTATGTCCTCGTATTTGGGTGCTTCTTCAAAGAGTGATAAGGAGGCTGCAACTGCAGCAACAATAAAGTTTTCTGAGCAAATATCAAAGTTAACCCGAGACGGTATGCAAGAGATGGGTGTATTTGAATCAGAAACAAATAGCCTGCGACTCACGGCAAGTGACGAGGTTGCCACGCTACTTGATGAAATTAAATCTTTATATACAGCTTTATTCGAGGCTTCTGGAAAAATGATGTCAGATTTGGTTCAAATAACTATAAATAATGATCAAGATTTGGCAAAGCGGAATCAAGAAGAGCTGTATCGTCTCGGAGAGCTCGCTAAATCAAAATCTGCCGAACTTCGAGAGCAAATGAGAAATGACCTAAAGCAAATATAGGTATAACAACCGCATAGACAGCGGACCGGAAAACCGATGCCATTTTTAGATTTTGCGCAGTCATCTTTGAACGTTTCATTTGCATAAGCATCGTTCGTTTTCCCGTCCGGTCATGCGGAACGTTGTGCTGAAAGAATTATGAACTGGCAAGAAATCATTGAATTTCTCGGTGGATCATTAGCAATCTCTGGCACTATTGCATTTTTAGGCAAGAAAGCGATAGAAGCCTATATTAATGGTCGTGTTGAAGCCTATAAATCGAATCTTGAAAAGATTGCTACTGAGCATTCGATAAGATTTCAGAGCCTTCATAGCGAAAGGGCTAATGTAATAAAGGAATTTTATGAAAAGCTGGCGTTTCTGGATGATACTTTATACTCGACCTTGCGACGATTTCAGGCTGTTGGTGAACCAGATTTAAAAGAAAAGGTTGATAAGCTCGCTCGCCAATTCAATGATATTCGGCACTACTTTCTTCCGAAACGTATCTTCTTTGAAGATCATTTGTGTGAATTAATAGATAAAATCCTTGATACGGCAAAAGGTATTTTTTTCGATATCACGACATTTCCTGTAGATACAAATGATTTAAGTTCTAAATACGATCAAGAAGTATTAAAGGAACGACACGAATTTTGGGAAAATGCAAGAGAAATACATGAAAATGAGATCTCTCAGCTAAAGCAAAAACTTGAGGATGAGTTCAGAAGAATTTTAGGATAAAAAGCACAACATGCGTGTGCACCAGACCGGAAGGGGCGTGCGCCTTTAGCATTAACGCTTTCTGGTGCTTCCAGAAATATTTACCATTTGCGATACTCTTGTTTCCCTTCCGGCTGGGTGACACGCGGCGTTATACGCTGAGAGATTGAAGAGAAAGGAGAACTAATGGAGGGGTTGCCAGATTCTGCCTGGGTTTTTGCTGGGTCAGTGATTGCTGCGCTGATCGTTTTGTTCTCCGGGTGGTTGCAACAGAAAATTAGTCGTGCATCAACTGTGTCGGGGTATCGCCAGAAGTGGATTCAAGACATCCGCAAAACGTTTTCGGAATATATGGATGAACTCGAAAGATTATCCGATATAGCATCTTCTAATGCAGAGTCCGAGCATTCCTTAGGTTCGAGATCAACGGTTTTAGAGGATACGCGGCCTGTTCGTAAATTTCGTAACTATCTCTGCCTATATACCAACCCAGGGGAGCAAGAGCACGTGGACCTCCTGGAAAAAGCTCAATCCCTTGAGACTTATCTCACTGATACAGCAAGGATTGATTTAGAATTGAATGAGTATGAGCGCCGGCGCGATGAGCTTACAAGAATGTTTCAAGATATTCTGAAGGAAGAGTGGGATCGAGTAAAAATGGGAGAACTGAGATGGCGATTCCGTCGGTGTTGGAGGCGTATAAGTCAGCTCAGGCGACAGCCAGGGCCAGCGGCGTTTTGATAAGCCGGAGACGATTGAACTTCAAACAATTTTAATCAATTCAGTGGAAGCCTTTGCTGCTCCTGGTTTCCATCGTTATACGAGGTGTAGAATGATACGGTTACCTGAAATATGGGGTATTATAAACCATTACATGCCAAAAAATGAATGGACACCGCTCCAAAATATTTATGAATTGGTAAGGCGAAATGGAAATTTGGATGACGAGGATTTTGAACCACAATCCCCAACTTCTGATTTGCCTAAATGGAAAAGAAATGTTCGCAATGTACTTCAATACCGGAAACGGACAGGTGAAATCGAATGGGATGGCGCTACTCATTATCGTCTTATTTAATGAAATTCTATTATCGATATGTATATAGGGGTTCTTCTTGGATAATGAATTAATAAAAATAATTAGGGATGTTTCTTCATCAATTGATTGGAGCGCTTGGATAACTGCCCTTGCTACCTTGGTATTGGCATTATTAACATTGGTGTATGTCATCTTGACCCGAAAGATTCTATCTTCTCATTCTGACCCATGTGTGGTTCTTACCGTCGTCCATGATGAAGACCGATCAACGGTCTTACAACTCGTCGCGAAAAATGTGGGCACAGGCTTGGCCCACGATGTTCGTTTTGAGTTTTCTCATCCTATTCCTTCAAGAGCGTGGGGGCTATCAAATGATAAGTCAAAAAAAGCTGCAGAAATGACTGACGGGCCACTTATAAATGGAATCCCTGCTCTTGGTCCAGGCGAGAGCCGAAAAATTGATTGGGGGCAATACGGTGGCCTTAAAGCATCAATAGGAGACTCGAAAATTATTGCAACGTGCCGTTTTAAAAAGAATGGAAAAGAAATGCCTCCGGTTACTTGCCCACTTGACGTTGAATCATTTTCAGGGACAGTTGCCGCTGAGTCTCCATCGTCAAAAACTGCAAAAGAGCTTGAGAAGATATCAAAAACAGTTCAGCATTTGGCGTCTGGATTCAATAAACTTAAGGTTGAGATTGTATCTATGCCTGAAGATTCATCAAAAGATAAAAACGTATAACAGTCAATCAACCGGACGCAAAAAGACGCGGCGGTTATTTCAACCGTTCGAAATAATAATGAGTGATATCGAACTTTATAGCCTATTGGTGACATTGTTTTTTGTCGCGACTTGCTTAATGTATATTGGGCACAAAGTAAAAACGGTTCGTGAGCAGAGGCAACGCAAAGTGATAGAAGCCTCGCAATTTATTGCCGATCAGCTGACAGATAAGTTAGGTTCGATTTGCCCAGGAATTGCCTTTTCCCCACCCCATATCGCCTCAGTGGCCGCAAAAAATGCTCGTGTTTTAGCCCTAATAAATGCTGCACATTTTGAGCAAGCAGTAAAATATTTATTGGATAGCTATATTAATTCTTTTTTAGAGTCTTTTAAGAACTACCCGTTTGAACCCAGAATACTCGAAGTGGACCGGACTTCTTTGGGAGCAAGCTCTTTTTGGCTCAGGGAACAGGCAAATCGTGTCACCAAAAATGGACAAAAACCCTCTGACTGGGGAGAAAGGCGTCATATAGTATTCTCTCGCGATGGCGGATGTTGCCAGAGGTGCGGGCGCCCTCTTCAACTTTCAACATGTCACATTCATCACTTACTAAGAAGGTCAAGCGGAGGCATAATCTGGTTACTCTTTGCAAAGATTGTCACAGTTTGATGGAAGGACATGAAAAGATGAAGGCTATTAGACGATATTATGTTACTTCACGCGGCTCCATACATACTCCCCGGTGTGCCATACTCAAACGATCAGAGGTTGGATGCTCATCAACTACGGGCTCATTGCCAGATCTTATTAAGCATCGTGGATATAAATTTTGCAAAAGGTGTGATCCTTGGTCATATCATTACACTGCAATATCTACATGGGAGCCTATTGTAGTCAAAGAAATTCGTCAAGATGTCATTCGGCTCGCCCGATACTATTTCCGAAATGGGGCGGAAATAAAAAACAGTTCAAAAATAAATTTAGCAGAAATTAAAAAGAGTGCTGCAGAAGAAACATATAGGCCTTTAGCTAAACTTGTTGAAAAGGAAGCTAATATCAGAAAGGCAAATGTAAAATAGCAATCCGAACAATTGCTGCTCCACCCTGACCGGTGTTCCGCTGGCGCTCCACACCGGCAGGTGAGCAGCCCGTTAAGCGACAAAAGAAGATCATGAGAGATACTAAACCACCATTTAAATTTGATTTTATAGATCTACTAAAAAGTGCAAGGCTGATTAGAGGGATCAGTTACCGGGCAGATACAATCCTTTGTCAATAAAATACTTCTCGGGCATGGCGATGGCTACCCACTTGATTTTGCTCATGTGCCAATATTTCTTGCGGGCAGTGCCGCAGCGTATTCCGCAGCTTTTTGGACAAACGCGGTGGCCCATTGGGGGGCGCTGAGGGCGTGGATGTGGGTGTAGGTGGCAAGCATGTTGTGCCGGCAGATGCCGTCTCTGTGGTTCATGAAGCCTTTGCCGCGCTGGGTGGCAAAGGTCATGTCGGCATCGTTGCCGCGCCATTCCAGTATGTTTGAATACCGGAACTCGTGGCCGCGAATTTCGGTTTTTGCAGGGAAATAGGGATTCTCCTGCTCGACGACAGAGATGGTGTAGCCGTGGCCCACGGGTTTTTTCGAGATGTTGAACACGGCCGGAATAACCCCGCACATGGAATATGCCTGGTTGTCCACAATCAGTTCCTCACCGAGAAATATAAGCCCCCCGCATTCCGCATACACAGGCAGGCCCGATTGGGTCATGGCTTTGACCTGTTCCCGGAAAGAGCTATTGTCCGCCAGTTCCTTTGCATGGGTCTCGGGAAACCCGCCGCCCAGATAGAGTCCATGAATATTGTCCGGCAGGTGCCGATCCGTCAGCGGGCTGATAAATATCAGGTCGGCCCCGGCTGCTTCCAGGGCTTCCAGGTTATCGGGGTAATAGAATTGAAAGGCGGGGTCCCTTGCAACCGCGATTGCCGGGCGTTGCGCGGATATTGCCACAGATGCGGGCAGCGGGGACGCATCGACCGGCAGAGCCGTTTCGGCAATGGCGACAACCCTTTCAAGGTCGATGTGTTTTTCTGCAATCACGGCCGCTGCATCCACCGCCTCCATGGCCCATGCATGTTCGGGCGTGGGCACCAGCCCCATGTGCCGTTCCGGAAAATCGGATGCCGACAATTTGGGAATGGCCCCGACAACGGGAATGTCGCAATAGTGTTCGATGGACTGGCGGAGGATATTTTCGTGGCGGGGGCCGGCCACCCGGTTGAGGATGACGCCCCCGATTTGAAGGTCCCGGTCAAAGGCCAGGCATCCGGCAACCACTGCGGCTGTGGTCCGGGTGGTTTTGGTGCAGTCAAGGCAGAGAATGACCGGCGCCCCCAGCAGCTTGGCGATTTCCGCCGTGCTGGTCCGGCCCTCGATGTCAATGCCGTCGTAAAGCCCGCGGTTGCCCTCGATAACGGCAATATCGCAGGCCCGGGAATGGTGATGAAAAGCGGATAAAAGGGTCGCCGGTTCGATCATGAAGGTGTCCAGGCTGCGACATAAGGCATCGCCGGCCAGAGACAGCCATCCGGCATCAATGTAATCCGGGCCCTTTTTAAAAGGGGCTGTTTGTTTGCCGTGATTCCGAAGCGCTTTGGTCAGGCCGATGGCAATGGTGCTTTTGCCGGCGCCGCCCCGTAACGCAGATATAATCAGCCGCGGGCACTTGATCTGGTATTGCATGGGAATCTTTCAGGCAAAAACAGGCCCCTTTTTATATATGATGCACTCGTAAAAAGTCAATTTTGGGACGGCAAAGTAAAAAGTTCAAGTTCGCGGCGCGCAAATCTCGAGGAATGGAGCGTACTTAGTCGTACGTGACATGACGAGAGATGCAGCGCAACAAAGAAATTGGACTTTTTACGAAGCCGTCATATATAGTGTCCATCCATTTCACATGGATGGCACAATCTGGGGTTTCCAATCCAGAAATGTGAATTTTTCCGCAAGATCAAGGAAAACAAGGGGTTGCGCGGAGGCGTACTGGGCGTACGCCGCACAAGCAAGCCCGCAGTTTGACGCAGATATTGCGGAAAAAGGCCATTTATGGATGGAAACTATATAACAAAACAGAAAAAAAGCCTGATTAATCTTCGTGCTCTGCTGCTGCCTGTTTGCCGGTTCCGGGCAGGCCGTACATGGTGGTGCTGCCGCTTGACCAGTAAACCAGGGCGCCGTCAGTAACCATCTGGTTGACGATCTTTTTGGCTTCACGGGGTTTCATTTCCAGAATTTTCTGGAGATCGTTGAAGTAGAACTTGGATTTTGTCTTCTGCTTCTTTTCAAGCTCCGCTACAACCTTTGCTTTGGCCTCATCGTATTCCATGATTGATCTCCTTTTTTAAACAGAAAGGCACCAGGGGGATTCCCCTGGTGCGCTGTTCTGTATGGGTATAGGTTACCGTTCAAATGTTCAGCTATTTGGTGAATTTGAACTGTGTGGTCTGGCGCCATGTATAGTAAGCCGGATCACGGAAGTCATCGATCAGGTGATGGGTGAAATCCAGGCCGCATTTCTCAAAGAATTTCTCCCAGCCGATACGTTCGGCCCATTCACCGATACGCTCATACTTTCTGGCGTCTTTTGCATAAACATCGATGATCTGTTTGATAACCTCGGTCGTCTCCGGCCAGCGCGGAGCAGAGTTGGGCAGATACGCCACTGCCACCTTGGAGAAGGCGGGTTTGCTGATCCGGTTGGAGACTTTACCGCCGACCATGATAACGATACCGTCACCCTCTTTGTCCGCCAGGGGCAGGGAGGGGCACATGGTGTAGCAGTTGCCGCAGTACATACAGCGACCGTTGTTGACTTCCACGCTTTTAACTTCGGTGCCGTCTGCCAGTTCCACCTTTTTGGGTTTGATTGCTGCTGTCGGGCAGGCAGCAACGGCCAGCGGAATTTCACACATTTTGTTCAGGTATTCATGCTCGACAATCGGCGGTTTGCGGTGATACCCAAGGATCGCGATATCGGAGCAGTGAACCGCGCCGCACATGTTCAGGCAGCAGGCCAGGGAAACGCGTACCTGGGCCGGCAGTTTCATGTCCTGGAAGTGTTCAAACAGGGCGTCCATGGTTGCCTTGACCGGCCCGGAAGCATCCGTGGCAGGGGTGTGGCAGTGGATCCAGCCCTGGGTGTGAACGATGTTGGTGACGCCGGCGCCGGTACCACCGATGGGGAACTTGTAGCTGCCGCCGTCGAATTTCCGGCTTTCAATGTCAGCCTTGAGGGCATCCTTCTTGTCCTTGCTGTCCACCATGAACTCGATGTTGTTACGGGTGGTGAACCGAAGGTAGCCGTCACAATGCTTGTCAGCGATTTCACACATTTCACGGATGAAGCTGACCGACATCAGGCGGACGCCGCCGACGCGAATCGTGTAAACTTCGTCGCCGGATTCGGCAACATGAACCAGTACGCCGGGTTCAAGGATTTCATGATAGTCCCATTTGCCTTTGTTTTTGGCAATAACGGGCGGATAAAATTCATCATATTTTCTAGGGCCGATATCGGTAATACGATCCTGCATCGGCTCGTCTGGGTTGTATCCAGATGATATAAAAGCCATAATTTCTCTCCCTTTTTATCTCTGATGTCTTTTTCTGTAAGAAGCTGCATCTCTGTCAAAACCGCCGGGAACCTCATCTTCTTTCCAGAAGATGTACGGATTGTGGCGCGGTTCCTGAACGTGCTGGGCCTGTGCCGGAATGCCGGTGGCTTCCAGCAGTCTCTGGAATCCCTGGCGTTTCATCAGTTCGCCCAAACGTTCACGGTTTTTGCCTTCTTCCATCCAGTAGTCCCAAATAGACTCAATAACTTCCTTGATCTCGTCGTAAGGCTCTTCAACCTTGACAAAGGGGACCAGCAGGGAACCCATCTGAGCACCGTCAAGGATCGGCGCTTTGGCACCGGCCAGAATGGACAGGCCTTTTTCCTTACCGGGTTTCAGGGCTCTGGGCATAACGTTGATGCAGTGCATGCAGCGGGTGCAGTTTTCATCGTCGATTGCAAGCTTGCCACCTTCGTATGTCATGCAGCCGGTGGGGCAGCGATCAACGACTTCATCCTTGATGTCAAAGGAGCCCCAGTTGCCACCGGCATGGGCGCCTGCGTTGGGCGGAAATTCGCCGTCAACATAGGCTTTGACCGCATCCTGGTTGACCTGGATTGCGTCTTTCCAGGTACCGACAAAAGAGAGGTCGGCCCGGGCGATAGAGGCGACGCAGCAGTTGGGGCAGCCGTCGAATTTAAACTTGAACTTATAGGGGAACGCCGGCCGATGCAGCTCATCCTGATACTCATTGGTCAGGTGATGACACAGGTCCTGGGTGTCGTAACAGGCATACTCACAGCGAGCCTGGCCGATGCAGTCGGACGGAGTCCTCAGGTTTGAACCCGAGCCGCCCAGATCCTGATTATGGTTGTGGGTCAGCTCATAGAAAATTTCTTCGAGCTGGGGGGTGGTGGTACCGAGAAAAATAATGTCACCCGTGGACCCGTGCATGTTGGTCAGACCACTGCCGCGGAATTCCCAGATGTCGCAGAGCTTTTTCAGATAGTCAGTGGTGTAGAACTTACCTGCCGGCTGGTTGATACGCATGGTGTGAAAATGCGCTACACCCGGGAACTGCTCCGGCTGGTCGCAGTAACGACCGATAACGCCGCCGCCGTAACCGAACACGCCCACGATGCCGCCGTGCTTCCAGTGAGTTTCCCCGTCTTTGTAAGACAGCTCGAGAACACCCAGAAGGTCCTCAACAACGTCCTGGGGGATCTGGTACTCAACGTTTTTCTCGTTTTTCGCTCTTGCCTCTGCTTCCTGCTTCAGGTCGGATACAAAACTCGGCCATGGTCCGGACTCGAGCTGATCCAGCAAAGGAGTCTCATGTTTTGCCATTTAAGTTACCTCCATTGATAAAATAATAAAATCATTTTGCCCTGCGGCAATCCAAACTCAAACCCAATCGTCCTGCTTCGTCACTGCTCTCACCTCCGGAAAGCCGGGAGGCGGTTATCTGTAAGTGTCAATCTCTTTTTTCAGTTCCGGTGCAACTTCATACCCCATCTGTTCGGCCTTGTCGCAATGTTCCACGGCCAGGGCGGTTTCGCCCTTTTCCAGGTAGGCAATGGCCAGGTTGTTGTGGGCCACGGCAAAGGCCGGTTCTATTTCAAGGACCTTCCGGTTGGTTTCGATGCTTTTTTCGATGTCGCCCTTCATCAGGTAGGCGTTGCCCAGGTTTGTATAGGCCTGAAGAAAATTCGGGTTAATGGCAATGGCCTCCTCCAGCGCCGTGATGGCTTCGTCCACATTACCCTTCTGAAGCTGAACAAACCCGATATTGCCATAGCCTTCGGCAAACCCGATACGGGCCTGAACCGCCATCTGGTTGTATTTCAGGCAGGTGTCAAGATCATTGCGTTGAAATGCGATTCCCCCCAGCAGTACATAAGCTTCGGAAAGGGTCGGACTTGATTTGACCGTCTCCAGCAGTTCCTTTTCGGCTTCATCAAACCTGTTGTCCGCAAGCAACGCCACCGCATAGTTATACCGGGTAGTGCCGCATGTGGGATCGGAGATCATTTCCTGTCGGAGTTGCTCAATCTGCGCGCTGTGGTCTGCCGGTTGTGTCATTAAGGCCTGTCCGTTATCTGTCCGGTTGTAAGTGGTTCCGGACGTTTAAAGCATGATCCATTTAAACTTAATCTGTAATAAAATGCCTATTTTAATCGCAGGTGAGGGGGCAATGTCAAGAGAAAAGAAAAGAAAAAAGCCGAATTCAGAAAAATCATCGGCGCCTTTTGTATAAAGGAAGATGGCCGGTGGGGCGGGTATTGAGAAGCGCCATGATATTGGGGGGTTGGATTTTTGTATTGTGATTTGGGCAGGGGTGTGGTAGTTACACTACGGACGGCTTTGTAAAAGCCCAATAGCTACGTTGCGGTGCATATCTCGTCATGCCACGTACAGCCAGGTATGCTCCACTCCATGAGATGCACCGGCGCCTTGCGCTTGTACTTTTTATTTTGCCGTCCCAAAATTGACTTTTTACGAGGGCATCATATCTGGGAATACGCATAACAGGAGGAGCGAGTATGAGGCCGGGATGTTATACAGCGCTTGTAACACCGTTTCACAATGACCGTGTCGATGATGACGCGCTTTCACAGCTGGTGGATTTTCAGTTGGAAAACGGTGTTGCCGGCATACTGGCCGCCGGTACTACCGGCGAAAGCCCCACGCTGGATTGGGAAGAACATAACCATGTTACCGAACGCATTGCACAGAAGGTCGCCGGCAGGGCCATGTGTATTGCCGGCACCGGCAGCAACAATACTGCGGAAACCCTTGCCGCAACGAAGCATGCCGTTGAGGCCGGCGCCGAAGCGGTTCTGCTGGTGGACCCCTATTATAATGGCCCCAGTTCGCTGGAGATCCGACGGGAATATATCGAGCCCGTAGCCGCAGCCTTTCCGGAAACGATTATTATGCCGTATGTGGTGCCGGGAAGAACCGGCGCTCAGGTGCTCCCCGAGGATCTGGCCTTGGCGTTCAAAAATTATCCGAATGTCAATACCGTAAAGGAGGCGACCGGCGATCTTGAAAACATGCGTCGCACCCGGCAGTGTTGCGGGCCGGACTATAACATTCTTTCCGGCGATGATAATCTGACCGCCGGGATGATGACCGATCCTGAAATTCTGGCCTGCGGCGTGATTTCGGTGTATGCCAACATCTTCCCCGGCGCCGTGTCGCAGATGGTGGCGGCGTTTGATCAGGGCGATGTGACGGCGGGCCGTGCCATTGCCGATAAGCTGGATCCCCTGCTTTCAATGGTAACCGTCAGTTCCACTGAAAAGACGGCTCACGGTGATGTGACGTGCCGTGCCCGGAATCCGGTCCCGGTGAAAACCCTGATGGCGGCCCTTGGCATACCGGTGGGCGGTTGCCGCCAGCCCCTGGGCCGCATGACCCGCACCGGCGTGGAAATGCTGCTTGCCGCGGCACGTCGGGTGTATGCCGATGCCCCTGAACTGTATGATCCGGTGGCCGCATTCTTTGATATTGATGTGGCGGCCCGTCTGAATGACCCGGCAGTTGCGGACGGGCTGGTGTACGAGGCCTATTAATTCAAAGGAGGGAGTTATGGAAGTCAACGAGGGCATCATCGACCGGCTGTTACGGCTGGCACTGGCAATTGCAATTGTGGTGCTGTTTCTGACCGGCAATTTGCCCGGATACTGGGCGCTGCTGCTGATCTTCAGCGGGACATTCGCCATGACCGCCATGACCGGTTATTGCCCGCTTTATAAGCCCCTTGGGATTAAAACCTGTAAGAAACAGGTGTCAGCCTCCGGCCGAGTCTAACGCCTCCCGGATTTTGAAAGCCAGGTCTTTTTGATAAAACGGCTTTTGGATGAAATGGACCCCCTCGTTCAGTACCCCGCGCCGGTCAATTACCTTGTCTGTGTAACCGGACATGAACAGAATTTTTATATCCGGATATCGCTTCTTTACATGGCGCGCCAGTTCCTGACCGTTCATATCCGGCATGGCCATGTCGGATATGAGCAGATGGATGGGCCCCTCATGCGATTCTCCGATTGCCATGGCTTCCAGCGGATTTACGGCAAACAGGATATTGTAGCCGAGATTTTGAAGGATCGTTGTCACCAGCCGCAACACCACGGGTTCGTTTTCGACCACCATAACGGTTTCCCCCCGGCTCCGCGGCACTTTCATTGCCGGTGACAGTATGGTTCTGTCACCCGTTTCCGTGTCGGTGTGCCACGGCAGGTAGATACTGAAGGTGGTGCCATTGTCCGGTTCACTGTAAACATTGATGAATCCCCCGTTCTGTTTGACACAGCCGTATACCGTGGCCAGCCCCAGGCCGGTTCCCTTGCCGGCGCTTTTCGTTGAAAAGAACGGTTCAAAAATATTGTCAAGGGTTGTGTTATCCATGCCGCAACCGTCATCGCTCACGCTTAACTGGACATAGTCTCCCGGCAGGCAGCCCGGGTGGTGAGCGCAATAGTCATCGTCAAAAGTTTTCCGGCCGGTTTCAATGATGATTCTGCCGTTACCCCTAATGGCATCCCGGGCGTTGACACAGAGATTGGCCAGAATCTGGTCGACCTGGACCGGGTCGATTTTAATGGTCAGCGGACCTTCTGCCGGAATCCATTCCAGGTCGATCTCTTCGCCGATAAGCCGCCGCAGCATGGCCAGCATGCCGGAGATGGTCTTATTCATATCCAGAAACCTGGGGGCAATGGTTTGTTTCCGGGCAAAGGCCAGCAACTGCCGGGTGATATCCGTTGATTTTCTGGCCGCGCTGAGGATTTCCTGCAAGTGTGCGTATAACGGATCGTCGCGGTTTACGCTTTCCATGGACAGTTCCGCATATCCTGCAATGACCTCCAGCATATTATTGAAGTCGTGTGCGACGCCCCCGGCCAGCCGGCCGATGGATTCCATTTTCTGGGACTGGACCAGTTGGGTCAGGAGTTTTTCCTTTTCCGCCTCTGCAATTTTGCGTCTGGTGATATCATTTACGGTGGTTATGAAATAGAGTGGGTCCCCATCGTTATTCCGCCGCAAAGCCGTGCTTACCTCCGCCCATACGACGGTTCCGTTTTTATGAAGGTATCGTTTGATGAAGCGTAAGCATTCTTTTTCACCGGTTAGCGCGGTGTCGATTTTTTCCTGAGAGACCGCAATGTCGTCCGGGTAGGTGATGTCCTGCCATTTTAATTTTTTAAATTCATCGCGGGTATAGCCCAGCATGTGCAGGAAGGCATTGTTGACCTGAATCTGGCCGGACGGGTAAGTGATGGATTTGCCGATGGGCGAATTTTCAAATATATATTTAAACTTGTCTTCGCTTTTCCGTAAGGCAGCTTCTGCTTTCTGCCGGGCTTCTCCCTCTTTTTCCAGTTGTGCCATCTTCTGCTCAAGCTTTCTGACCAGGCGTTCGCTGTAAAGTTTAAAAATATCGGCGTCTTCGGCCGGCTCCGGTGCGGGAATGTTTCCCGGCCCCGTGTAACCGGTACTGTCCGATCCGGCCGCTGTTACTTCACGGATGATCTTGAGTAGTTCATCCGGCTCACAGGGTTTTCGGATAAACCGGTCAGCACCGATCTTGGCGGCAAATGCCTCATCTTCAGGGCCGGTGTAAGTTGCGGTATAGATGAGAAAGGGGATATAGCGAAGTGTTTCGTTTTGTTTGATTTTGCGGCATAAAGCAAAGCCGTCCATGACCGGCATGAGAATATCGCTGATGATCAGGTCAAACGGCCCGACGTTCAGCTGCTCCAGTGCTTCTGCGCCGTTTTTGGCAGTTGCTACCGTATAACCGTTGCCTTCCAGCAGGACTTGCAGCATGTACCGGCTGTCGTCGGTGTCATCGACTATGAGGATGCGCATCTTATCCATTGTTGTTCTGCATCCTTTCCGGATTCAGATATTGCCTGATTTCCGCAACAAAGGTGTCGGGGTCAATGGGTTTTTCAATATAGCCATCCGCACCGGCCCCCAGTATCCGTTCCCGGTCACCAGCCATGGCATAGGAGGTTACAGCGATAATGGGCGTATCCTGCAGGACCTTGTTCTGCTTAAGCTGGCCGGCCACGGCATAGCCGTCCATCTCCGGCAGCTGGATGTCCAGTAAAATCGCATCCGGCCGATGGCGCAGGGCTTGATCAATCCCTGTTTTTCCGTCTCTGGCTTCGATAATGTCAAAACCGTTTTTTTCCAGCAGAAACCGCATCAAATAAGCGTTTTGTTCATTGTCTTCAATGATCAGAAGTCGGTTGTGCATGACTGGCCTCCGATGCCGCTGGTATGTGAAAGAAAAAGGTACTGCCATGCCCGGGCCGGCTTTCCATGCCGATCTCGCCGCCCATCATTTCAATCAGACGTTTGCAGATGGACAATCCCAGGCCGGTTCCTTCGTATCGACGGGCCAGGCCGGTTTCGATCTGGTGGAAGGGCTGAAACAGCCCGTCCTTTTCATCCGGGGCAATGCCGATGCCGGTGTCGGTCACGGAAAACCGGAAATAACCGTCCCGGGTAGCGCAGGAAAGGGTCACGCTGCCGGCTTCTGTGAACTTCACCGCATTGTTTAAAAGGTTGAGCAGCACCTGTTCCAGCCGTCGTTTGTCCGCGGTAATTGTCGGGATGATGTCATCGGCAAGCGCAAGTCTCAGGTTCAGTCCCTTTTTTTCTGCCATTGGCGCCGTTGTTTTAATGGTGTTATCAAGCATGGGATGAATCTCAAAGGTTTCCGTATAAAGGGAGAACTGGCCGGCCTCAATCTTTGATATATCCAGCACGTCATTGATCAATGACAGTAAGTAGCGGGCGCTGTTCTGGATCATTGCCATCTGTTTATGTTGTTCCGGGTTCATGGGCCCGGGGAGTTCCTGAAGCATGATGCCGGTGAACCCGATAATGGAGTTAAGGGGTGTGCGGAGCTCATGGGACATGGTGGCCAGGAATGCCGATTTGATGCGGTCGGCAGCCTGTGCCTGTTTCATTGCATCTGCCAGTTCGGCCGTGCGCCGGGCAATGCGGTCCTCCATATCCCGGTTGGCTGCCTGAAGCGCCCGGGTCCGGACATTGACCTGATGCTTCAGCACAAGGCTGCCCGCAATACTGAACAGCAGCAGCAGCCCGCCGGTAATACCAGCAATCCGTACCCACGATGGAAGGCGGAAGGCGACTTTCTTTGTAATCCACCGCGTCATTGAATCATAGTAAATGGAGTCCGGGTCGGACTTTATTTTCACAAGCCGGGCGTCAATGGTGTCCAGTATTCTGCGCGGTGTCTGAGGGGCTGCCGCATAAAAGAGATTGGTGGGATGGAAAATGATGGGTGTGTCTTCCAGGTTGAAGGTCTGTGCATGCCTCAGGCCGTAAAACCGGTTGGTGATGGTGGCATCCGCATCTCCCCTGGCAACAATGGAAAAGGCGGTTTTGTAATCCGGCAATCCGATAAGGGTAACGTCCAGGCCGAACTCCGCCGACATTTCTTGAAATACGGCCTGCTGAACCGAAGCTTCCAACACAGCGATCCGCTTGTCATTCAGATCCAGAATCGATTTGATATTGCTGTTCCGGGGGACATATACCTGGAACCAGGATGCCAGAACCGGCTCCTTGTGATAGACAAACCGTTTGGCCCGTTCCGCTGTGTAAGCAACATCCGGCATGAGATCAATTTCCCCGGCTTCCAGGCGCGTCAACCCTTCCATCCAGGTTCCGGGCACATACTCCAGGCGCCATCCCTCTTTTTCTGCGATCCAGTCCAGGATATCGGCAAAAACACCGGCGGGATGCCCGGATTCATCGGTAAAAATTTTGGGGGAATTTTCGTAAACACCTACTTTGATTGATATATTCGCCGATGCCGGGTTGCTTGCATGGCAGGGCAACATGTCGGTCACACCGATACAGAAGACCAGCAGGGCAGGAAGAAAAAACCGTTCCAGCCTTGACAATCTTCTGGATTGTTGCAGACGCTTCATCATGACGGCTGGTCCATGGGCGTTCATGCTTGACGGCTTCGTAAAAAGTCCAATTTCTTTGTTGCGCTGCATCTTTCGTCATGTCACGTACTGCTAAGTACGCTCCATTCCTCAAGATTTGCGCGCCTCGAACTTGAACTTTTTACTTTGCCGTTCCAAATTTGACTTTTTACGAGACCATCATGCTTGTGTCCGCCAAAAATTTCTATATGATTTTGAAAATGAGGTCCGGTGCCCAGCACCGGACACAAACAGATGGTCTGCCCCCTACCCCTTTGTACGCGTGAATTACCTTGAAACACCGGCACAAGCAATTGTTCGGATGGTCTATTTGCGGATCGGTCAGGGTTTTGCCGGTTGTGAGGGAAAAGCTGAAAATTTATAAGAATCTTACCATATTGCAAATAAAAAGCAAATAAAAAGATACACTTTTGGCAAACAGGATCGGCAATGGCGGCTCAGCAGGCCCCGTCATATCTATTCTTTTGGCTGAAAATCCCCTTCGCCCTTGAAAAGAATTGATTTAAGCCACCGGAAGCCAAACTGCATGAGTTCGATCTCATCGTTTTCGATTTTCTTTTTTGTTTCATCATCAATCTGGTACCGCTCGAAAAATGAACTTTCAAAGACAAACCGTTTAAACGTATCAAGGTCATAGGAGGCCATGAAAAACATCTTTTTGGCTTCTTCGGTGAGCTTCAGATTGGGCGGGAAGGATCGTTTCCGGACCAGCAGATCGGTCCACTCGGCATTGATTTCGTCATGAATATCCACCCCCTGGTCTTTTCGCCACGCTTCCACAGTCCAGTTTTTATTCTCTTCAAATCCCTTGCAGTGCGGCTCGTTGATAAAAAAGTAAAACCCTTCGCCATCGGGTGATGCATCTTCTTCCTTGTGGCTCAGCGATGCCACCCCGAGCGGATAATAGCGGCAGGTGGTGGGTCGGTCTTCATATATGATGCATCCCTCCCCGTCCTTGACAAAAGGGCAGGATTGTCTGTCGTCATCCAGGAGCTTGAGGGTAACCACCGGCAGGTCGGTTCGCTCCAGTATACGGGGCTCGGTATAGATGGCCAGAAACTGGTCTGAAGGAAGGCCCAGCCGGTTTTTAAGCCGGAGAATGTCGTAGGGGGTCAGCATGATGGAGATGCCCCGGCAGCATTCAGTAAAACATGGGACACCTTTATGACACTCAAAGGTAAAGGTGTCATCCAGGCCGAACCGGATGGGGGTGACTTCCGCCTTGGGGCCGTTGCTGGTCTGATCGTCGCTCATTGTGATGAAATACTCCCTGATTATATTTTTTAAATATGACGGCTTCGTAAAAAGTCCAATTTCTTTGTTGCGCTGCATCTTTCGTCATGTCACGTACTGCTAAGTACGCTCCATTCCTCAAGATTTGCGCGCCTCGAACTTGAACTTTTTACTTTGCCGTTCCAAATTTGACTTTTTACGAGACCATCAAATATGTCGATGAATCAAAATAAAGCCAGATATTCATATAGTGCATCACAATGACAATGTCAAAACCATTTCGGTTGTCAATCTATTGCGCGTGTCGTAAAGGCAGGACATGTGCGGTTTCAGGCGTTTGTTAAAAATTTTTTTGCAGATTCTTGATTTTAGTGGTAAAGGGCTATATGGTACTTTTTTTAAATAGTTTCCATCTATAAATGGCCTTTTTGCGCAATATCTGCGTCAAACTTCGGGCTTGCTTGTGCGGCGTACATCCAGTACGCCTCCGCGCAAGCCCTCGTTTTCCTTGATCTTACGCAAAAATTCACATTTATGAATTGGAAACTTAAAAATGTGTCTTTCCATAAAAATGATGGTCTCGTAAAAAGTCAAATTTGGAACGGCAAAGTAAAAAGTTCAAGTTCGAGGCGCGCAAATCTTGAGGAATGGAGCGTACTTAGCAGTACGTGACATGACGAAAGATGCAGCGCAACAAAGAAATCGGACTTTTTACGAAGCCGTCATAAAAATGGATGGACACTAAATAAGATTATCGCAGGGGATTATGAACGAGTTAAATTGCAGGGAGTTGAAGCCGGGCCGGCGCTTTATGGGCAGGCTGCCCCATGGCGGGGACATTGTGACATGTGTGGAGGCATTCTGCAAAACCAATGACATTCAGGCCGGGACCGTTTCTATCATCGGCGCGGTCTCTTCGGCCACGCTGGGGGTTTATGACCAGGCGCAGCAGGTATATGTGACCTGGCAGGTGGAAGGGGCGCTGGAAATCCTGTCGTGCACCGGCAATATTTCGCTGAAAGACGGGGTTCCTTTTCTTCATGCCCATATTCTGCTGGGCGATGAAAAGGGCAATGTGACCGGGGGCCACCTTTTTTCCGAAACCGTTGTGTTTGCCGGTGAAATCGAGATAACAGAGTTGACGGGTGCATCCTTTGAGCGGGGATATGACGACACCACCGGTCTGATGCTCTGGCAGTGATGGCAACGTAAAAAGTCCAATAGCTGCGTTACGGTTCATCTCTCGTCATGTCACGTACAACCACGTACGCTCCATTCCTCGAGATGCACCGATGCCTTGCGCTTGAACTTTTTACGTTGCCATTTCCAGGCAGTTTTTTACGACTTCAATAAATAATTGGAGGTTTTCAATGGAGCTAACCATAACGAAAGCAGCCAAAGGGAAACCCCATCCCGATGATGCGGAACTTGCTTTCGGAACAGTGTTCACAGACCATATGTTTAATATGGATTATACCCGGGAACGCGGCTGGCACAACCCGCGGATCGAGCCATACGGGCCGTTTACGCTGTCCCCGGCGGCCATGGTGCTACACTACGGGCAGGCCATTTTTGAGGGGCTGAAGGCCTTTCGTACGGAAAGTGGCGGTGTTCAGATGTTCCGGCCGGAACAGAACCTGGCCCGGTTGAATGCGTCTGCCCGGCGGCTGTGCATTCCCGCGTTTGATGAAGATGCGCTCATGGGGTATCTCAAACAATTGATTGCGCTGGACAGGGACTGGGTGCCCGCAGCCCATGGCACATCCCTTTACGTGCGGCCGTTTATTTTTGCGACCGATCCCTATGTGGGATTACGGTCTTCCTATACCTACCGGTTTGCCATCATTCTTTGCCCGGTGGGGGCTTATTATCCCGAAGGGTTTGATCCGGTGAAGATCTGGGTCACTCGCGATTACGTGCGGGCGGTGCGCGGCGGTGTAGGGGATGTGAAAACTGCGGGCAATTATGCGGCCAGTCTCTATGCCACGGACCTGGCCCATGAAGAGGGGTATACCCAGGTGCTGTGGCTGGATGGTGTGGAGCAGAAATATGTGGAGGAAGTGGGCTCCATGAACATCTTTTTTGTGATCAACGATGAGCTGGTGACCCCGGCGCTTCACGGCAGCATACTGCCGGGCATTACCCGGGATTCCGTGATTGCGCTTGCCAGAAAATGGGGCATGCCTGTTTCGGAACGGCGGATCAGTATAGACGAGGTGTTTGAGGCCGGTAAAAACGGCAGTCTTACCGAGGTGTTCGGGTCGGGTACGGCAGCCGCCATTTCGCCGGTGGGCGTGATCAAGTGCGGCGACGAAATGCTCACCGTGGGAGACGGCAATGCCGGCCCCATGTCCAAGAAGTTTTATCAGGCCATCACGGATATTCAATACGGAAAGGCCGAGGATACCGACGGGTGGATCACGCCGGTGTCGTGACTATTGATCGTTGGGTTCGTTTTTGACCAGGGCATCGATGATCTTCGGCAGGTAATCGTCGGCCTTGTCCGCAGAAAAGCTGCAAGCCCCCGCTCCTCTGTGGCCGCCGCCTTCAAAGTTGGACAACAGTTCGCCCACATTGACATTGCATTGCCGGTTGAAGATGCTGTGGCCCACGCTCACCAGCATCCGGTTTTTGTCGTGGACGTCGTAGCGAATCTTTACATTGACCACGGTTGAGGGATAGAGCGAATATACCAGAAACCGGTTGCCCGACGGTGCCTTGTCAAATGTGCGGAAGTCGGTAATGGAAACCTTCTCCTGAATGATTGTGTGGTCTTTGAGAAACTGTTCATAGCGATTGTTCGCCTCGATGGTCTGGCGGCAGTGGGTTTTGACCTGTTCGTTTTCAAGCACCCGATCCAGCGGCTGATGGCTCAGCAGATCCACCAGCAGGTTCCAGTAAGGCTCTTCCGACCGGTCGTGGCTGACGATCGTCATGGATAAGAGGATGTATGGATATTGTTCGGGGTGGAGCACTTCCTCCATTGAAAGGTCTGCAGCGTCAATTTTGTCGGCCTGGGCGGCAAGTTCCGAAAAATCCCGTGTAAACCGGTCCCGGTAATATTCATAGATCAGGCCGGCCGCTGACGGCGCCACCCGGAACAGCCCTTGAAACGGCACATCCACACGGTTGGAGATATGATGGTCAAACCACATGAGGCAGTTTTCGTGAAAGGGAAGGTTGGCAATAATATCACCATCTTCAACCGTCACGGCTCGCTTTTGCATCTCATTGGGTTCCACCCATTTGATGCCCCTGGTGATGTCAAGGGCATCGCAGAGCAGTATCGCGCATACAATACTGTCAAAATCGGCCCGTGTCACAATCCGCATAAGCGTCCCCCCTTACGGTCCCGGTCCGGGAATAGTTATATATGGTTAATACTGTTCTTGGTTGCTAACAAAATAGCGATACGTGAATTACGTTCAGTGTATCAGTTATTCAAAAAAGATTCAAAAAGTTTCTGCTTGACTTTCCCGGCCCGGACAATTAAAAAGCATGCTTTACTTTTACATAATCTTATGCATATAATATTCAGATTTAATGGTTATATTGTAATCAAATAGCGGCCGTGTGTCGAGTGCGGCCGATTTTATTTTGTTCAGGAGGTGAAGCAAAATGATTAAATGCACGACAGTAAAAGAAAATGTGGAATGCCCCTTTATGACTGCCGGCGGGTGCGGATATGAAGACGGGGTATGCAAGCCGGTTGTGGAGGCGTGTGACGGATGCAACCGGGTCTCTGAGTTCCCCGGTGGATGGTATTGCGTGGCCGCCCCGGACCCCACGGCAAAATGGAAGAACGGCCGTTGCAACCTGGCCACCCATGTTGTTGATGAAACGGTAACCACAAAAGAAAAGATCAATCCGCTGAAGGCATCCAAGCGCGGCGGTCGCTAGACCGGATATTGCATGAAATTTGCGGAATAAATGCAATTTTATATCAAAAATTCCACCCTTCGGGTGAGCCGGGTTCGCCGCACCTGCTTTGTTGCAGCATGATCACAGTATAATGTGGGGGCGAACCCCGGATCAGAGTCCGGGGCAGGCGCTGTGTGTGCGCCCATCGACAGGGCAGGCACAGGTCTGCCCCCCCTACCATACATGCTGCGCCTCGCATATGCGCCCAAATCGACTTGTGAAATAACCGGGCAGGCCCGAATATTTCATGAAATTTTTTGGTTAATATTATTTCTACAAATAACCGGGCCGGTCTGTGTGATGATGAGGGCGTGGTGAGGCGCCCGGGCCATGAAAAAAGACTTTTTCAGCAAGGCGTCCACAATTGATGCGGATGTGGCAACGGTGTTTGCCTGGCATGCCCGGCAGGGGGCTATTGAGCGGCTGAGTCCGCCGTGGGATCCGTTGACGGTGATGCGCCGGACCGGCGGCATTCAGGAAGGCGCTGAGGTGGACCTTCGCATGAAGATGGGCCCGGTCCCCTATCGCTGGCATGCGCGGCATACCGTGTATGAGGAAAACAGCCGTTTCATTGACGAACAGGTCAGGGGCCCCTTTGCCCTGTGGCAGCACGCCCATCTTTTTCATCCCGCCGGTGCGGACCAGTGTCGGCTTGAAGACCGGATCACCTTCCGGCTGCCATTTTCTCCCATTACGCATCCTTTTTTTGCCGGCATGGTCAAACGCCGGCTTGAGCGGATATTTGCCTACCGTCACCGGGTAACGGCTTCGGATATCCGCATGCACAAGGCCCACCAGGAAAAATCGCGAAAGACGATATTGATATCCGGCGCCGGCGGTGTCATCGGCTCGACACTGGTGCCATTCCTCACTACCGGCGGCCATCATGTATGCACATTGGTGCGGCGGGAGCCGGTTGCGGAGCACGAGATATTCTGGGACCCGGCCCGGGGGGTCATTGATCGCCACGCCATTAACGCCCGCAAAATCGATACGGTCATCCACCTGGCCGGCGAAAACGTGGGCGAGGGCCGGTGGACAGACCGTAAGAAACGCACTATAATGGAAAGTCGCAAGGCGGGCACAGCCCTGCTGGCCGGGGCAATGGCCGGGCTGACCCATAAACCGGAGACCTTTCTTTCTGCTTCAGCGGTGGGGATTTACGGTCACCGGGGAGATGACGTATTGGTCGAAGCGGATGGCCCGGGAGAGGGATTTCTTGCCGATGTCTGCAAAAATTGGGAAGCGTCGGCCATGCCGGCAACCACTTGTGGCATACGAACTGTATTGATGCGTATCGGTGTGGTACTGACGCCGGCAGGAGGAGCGTTACAACGGTTGCTGCCGTTATTCCGGTCCGGCCTGGGCGGGCCCATCGCTTCCGGCCGTCAGTTTGTGAGCTGGATTGCCATCGACGATGTGATCGGTGCCATCTATCATCTGTTGATGAACACCGATATTGAGGGCCCGGTGAACCTGGTGTCACCAAACCCGGCAACCAATGGCGATCTTTCCCGGGCGTTGGGAAAGATTCTGCACCGACCGGCATTGCTGCCCGTACCGGGGGGTGCCGTCAAAGCCGCTTTTGGTGAGATGGGGCGGGAGGTGGTGCTGTCCAGCACGCGGGTTCAACCGCAGCGGCTGCTCAATACGGGGTTTGAATTTGACTATCCGGACCTGAACACCGCGCTTGGCCATCTGTTGGGAAAGACTATATGAGTATACGACTCCGCTTTCTTTTTTTCGTGCTGATGCTCATCGCACTGGCTTTCGGCTTTCTCCATCTGTTTGCCGATGCCGGCCCGTACCGGTTTGAACGGCTTCATGTATTTCTGTTCAACCTCTGCTGCGGCGGCACGATTATTCTCTATTTTACCGAAGGCCGGGGGCGCCTTTCCGCCAGGTCGGCGTTGTTTCTCGGCCTGGCAATCTCTTATGCCATTGTGGCATTTTTCCAGTTGTATCCGGCGGCAATCGCCTTGTCGCTTGTTCTTTCGGCGCTTGTCGAAACCTATCGAATTCAGGCCTTTTCTCTGTTTCCGGTCGGGTTCTTCAAACCCGACGAGCCCATCAGCCGCAAGTTTCATCAGGCGTCACTGCTGTGCCTCTCCCTGGGCTTGCTTATTGCGACCGGCGTCATGCTCAATAACGAATATCTGAAACTGATTCAGATGCCCAAGCTTCAACTGGATGTCTTTTTTCTGGGATTTTCGTTCCCCGTGTCCCTGATAACCCTGTCTTTAATTTTTTCTTTTATCAATCATTCGGAAACAGGCATGGTACGGGTATTGAAAGAGATCAGTTTCTGGGCGGTGAACCTGGGCGTGATCATATTTTTCCTGTTTATTATTTTTGAGCAGCTTCCCAGCCAGGTCGGGGTTACCGCAGTCCTCTTTGCCGCTGTGGTGCTGATCTTTTTTCTTTACCGGCAGCGGGGCGAAAATATTCAGCAGAAACATTTTCTAACCTCGGGCATGTGGTTTCTGCTGGCCACGGCAGTTACCGGTATTGCCTATATCTTTGCCGAAATCGCCGGCGGCTATACCCCGGAAAAATATCACTGGCTGTTGAAAGTTCATGCCTTTGCGTCGCTGTATGGATGGAATCTGTGCGGACTGGCGGTTATCTGCCGGTATGATGACTTCCCGATAAACCTTCATGCCGGTTCCCTGATCGGTTTTCACTGGATCACCGTCATGGCCCTTGCGCCCCTGGGCGTGTACTTTCGAGTGCCGGCGGTGCTGTGCATGATCTGCTATGTGATCCTGCTCTATTTCATCTTTTTTTCAAAAAAGACAAATCCATAAAAAAGATCGGCCCGCAGGGGTTGCAACCCGCGGGCCGATCAGTCATCAGAGGGTGGCGTGTCAATGGAGGTAAACGATGCCTGGCATTACCCTCGGTAGCGCCCATCCATCGGTTAAAATTTTCGCCTTCCTCGAACTCGACCAAAATATCTAATTTCTGGATGGACACCCGATAATTTATTCAGCAAAAGGCATGCCGAATTCTTGGCGTTTGCTGTTCAATGTCATCAGCTAAACAGAGGAATGCCTGATTCGCAGGTTGGGTCGGGGCACGAAACCCAACAACGGGATGCCAATTGTTCGGTTTCGCAAGCTCAATCCGACCTGCTATAAAACCTTCCTCCTATGGCGCCTTCTCCCCTGAGCTTCTGTCGGGCGGCTTCAGCGGAATGTCCCACTTTTTCATGTACTTCCATATGGCGGTCCGGCTGACGCCGGCCCGTCTGGCCACTTCTGCCTTGTTCCATCCGCACTCCTCCAGCAACACCATCAGGTCCGCTTTTGTCATGCCCGTCCGGAATGATGACCGGACTTTGGGGAAGTTGTTTTTATTCGTTATCTCAGTATGGTACTCGGCCTTGCGAATCTCTACGGGCAGATCAAAAACATCAATCATGCCATGGGCCCGGCAGAGCACGAATGAATGTTCGATGGCGTTTTCAAGCTCCCGGACATTGCCGGGCCAGTGATAATCCATCATCAACCGGATGGCTTCTGCGGAAATTCCCTCAACCGCCTTGCCGGTTTTATTGTTTTCCATCCCGATGAAATGGGTAACCAGAAGCGGTATATCTTCCCGCCGGTTGCGAAGCGGCGGGACATGGATGGGAAAGACCTTGAGCCGGTAATAGAGATCTTGCCGGAAATGCCCGTCATTCACCAGTGACAACAGATCCCTGTTGGTGGCGGTGATGACCCGGATATTGGCCCGCCGCTCTTTTGTTTCCCCCACTCTTTCGAACGTTCTTTCCTGCAATACCCGCAGGAGTTTAAGCTGAATAAACGGTGCGATATCCCCGATTTCATCCAGAAAAACCGTGCCCCCGTCGGCTTCTTCAAACCGGCCCTTCCGGTCACGGATCGCACCGGTGAAAGCCCCCCTGGCATGGCCGAAAAGCTCGCTCTCCAGCAACGATTCCGAAAGGGCGCTGCAATTGACCGTAACGAGCGGATTGGCGGACCGAATACTGTTTTGGTGAATGGCGCTGGCCACAAGTTCTTTGCCGGTGCCGCTTTCGCCGAAAACCAATACGGTTGCGTCACTGGCCGCGGCCGCCTTGATGGATTGAAAGACCCGCTGCATGGTCTGGCTGGTGCCAATGATGTTTTTGACGCTGAGCTTTTCACCCAGCCGCCGGTCTGCATCAGCCAGCCGTTTTTTAATCGATTGCAGTTCCGTGAGGTCGGTGACTGTTTCCACTACCCCGATGACAGTGCCTTTGTTATCCCACACCACGCGGGCATTTTTCATGACCGGCACATCGTCGCCGTCTTTATGGCGGATCAGGCATTCCTTTGATTCAACGGCCCCCACGTCAAAAATGCCGCACTCCTGAAAGCCGGTGGGGCACTGTCTGCCAAAACAGTTGTTGAATTCAAGCATGGTGCATCTTCTTCCCAGTGCTTCCTGCGCCGTATAACCGGTAATGCGTTCCATGGCCGGGTTCCACGAGGTGATCCGGCCGTTTTTGTCAAGGGTGAACACGCCATCTGCCATGGCATCCACAATTGCCAGGGCAAACTCCGGCGTTATGGCATCATTTTCGGTTTGTTTCATCGTCATCTCTTTCAGGGCATAGTGAATGGCAATTACGTTAACTGTAGCGTTAATGGTAACGTTACGCTTAACATGTTCTCAGATTTGCTGGGGCTGGTCAAGGGGTTCAGAAAACCGTATTTGGGATTTTATAAGATCAGGAAGGACCGGCGATAATCGAAGACACCCAACGCCGGTCTCTCTGAGAGCGGTTTTTTTATTGGCATGGTTATTGAATTTGTATTGCAAAACCCGGAGGCTTCTCCCGGGATGTAATCATTTCATTCTTAAAGTGAGGTGATCAAAATGACGGTTAGAAAGTTAACAGGTAAGACAGAATTTGACAGCGCTATCCAAAATGGGGTGGCGTTGGTGGATTTCAATGCGTCCTGGTGTGCGCCTTGTCGGGCACAAGCGCCGATTGTCGAAAAACTGGCCGAGAATTTTTCTGGTAAAGCGATGATTGCAGAGACCGATGTGGACGAAAACAGGGATGCGGCAGTGGCGTATGACATTCGTAGTATCCCGACGCTGGTGCTGTTTAAGAATGGGGAAGAGGTGGAGCGGCTTGTCGGCCTCCAGTCAGAAGAAACCCTTGTAGAAATTCTAGAAAAGACAATCTGAGACAATCTGTGTTCCCCCGTGGCTTTAAGGCCTGGGTGCATGGCAGCGTGCAGATTCTGACCATCAAGCATAGAGAGGTTAAAAAGGAGATAGAAAATGACGGATAATGTTGTGATAACCCTGTCGTGTGGCACCAATAACCCCAACCGGGCAACCCGGGCCGTGCATCTGGCGACAGTGGCCCACAAGGAAGGCAAGAACGTTACGGTCTTTCTGCTGGATGAAGCTGTTTATATCGCAAAGGAGGGGCTGGCCCTTCACCTTCGGGCAGCCACCGGTGATATTGCCGATGATTTGATTGCATACCTGCAGGCCCATGAGGTTCCGATTCTGGTGTGTACCCCCTGTGCCGAGGCCCGTCGCATTACCCCGGAGGAATTGATCGAAGGGGCCCGGATGGCACCGGCTACCGAGCTGATTCAGTTAATAAGTGATGCGGCCGTGATCAGCCTCTGACGGATTCGTAAAAAGTCCAAGCCGCCGGACTGGATTTCATGATGCGCCGGCCGAGGCCGGGCATCCTGACGCGGATGACATGGAAGCACTGAAATGTGTGCTCAAATCTTTATAGGCCTGTTATGATGTTTGGCTTAACAGCGGCCTTACAAATAAGGAGGTCTCATGCCTTCTGAATCATTTGCCGATACGGCTATTGTTGCCTGCGGCACCATGCGACTCGAACTGACACATCTCCAGGAAGAGGGATTCCTGGATACAGATGCCGTTTTTTTCACCACACCCGGCCTGCACCAGGATGTGGGAGACCTGGAAAAACAGCTTGTGGCAAGGATCGAAAAAGCCAAATCCCTGAAAGAGCAAATTATCGTGGTATATGGCAGAAAGTTTTGTTATATCAACATGGACGACCCCATGCGCAGTATCGACACGGTGATCCGGGAGCAGGGAAACAATATCGTACGGATTGATGCCACCCATTGTATGGACATGATTGCCGATGAAGCGGACCGTAACCGCATCGCTCAGGAACTGGCGGGCGATGAAAATGTCTGGTGGATGACCCCCGGGTGGGTGAAATTCCGTGAGCTTGTGTTTAAGGGCTGGGACAAGGGCCTGGCCAACGAGAACTTCCCCAAACACACCGGCGGGGCCATTGTGCTGGACGGTATCGGCTACATGGATAATTACATGGCCGAAAACCCGGAAGCCTTTCTCGATTATTGCGACTGGATGGGCATCCCCATGCAGGCCGCAAACGTCACCCTGGACCGGTTCAAGGGCCTGCTGACAGAGGCGCTTGGGAAGCTGGCTTGATATTTCCCTTGCGGCGGCTTCACAGCAAAAATCCCTGTCCCGCCGCTGCGGTAGTTTCTTGGAAAATAATTTTCACGCTTCTTCGCCGGATGTATGGAGGTCTAACCCGCATATTTCATGAAATATCCGGGTTAGGCTTCCATAGAAACCGGGCGGGCTCCCTGGAATGCCTGATCGCCACTCCCCGTAGTTTTCACGGTCTTGTCATTATATGTAATATAAGGCCATGTTTACAGATATTGCCGGCAGTGCTATAAGCAGGGCAGAAGATTGTTTGTATCCATATGTCCTGTATGAACAAAAAAGAATAGCATATGCCGGAAAGCGTTGATCATGCCCTGTGTCCGTCTCATTGCCCGGGGTGTTCCGACAGGGGGGCGACTGCGGAAGAACGGCTGGCGGAAAAGACCCGTTTTCTGAAGGTCGTGCTTTCCTCTTGGCAACGACAGATGGCGCCCATACAAACCCCTGATCCATCGGGACTGGCGGGTTACCGTCATAAGGCCTGCCTGTCCGCATGCTGGGTTGATAAAGACTGGCATTTGGGGTTGAAACACCGTCAGTCAGTGGTCCCCATCCATGACTGCCCGGTGCATGCGCCGCTGGTGCGCGACACAGTTCATCTTTTTACAAAAATAGTGCCTTCTGGACAGGATTTCCCACTGGTCTATTATGCCCAGAGCGGCGCCCAGGTGACGCTGGTGGTAAAATCCCGGCACATGCCCGATTGTGAATGGTTAAGCCCGTCAGTTGAAAGACGCCTGGCAGTCCTGGGCGTGGAGGGGCTCTGGATTCATCTCCACCCGTCGGCCGGAAACCGGGTCTTTGCAAAAACCGGCTGGCACCTGCGATGGGGCACCCCCTGGTCTTTCACCAATGCGTATGGCACGCCGCTGCAATATGGTCCCACTGCCTTTCAGCAGCTTATACCGGACCTGTTCAACCATGCCCTTGACCGGGCGGAATCGTTTCTGTCGCCTGAACCGGATGACCTGGTCGTTGATCTTTATTCGGGTATCGGCAGCACCCTTGCCCGCTGGACACGGCGAACACCCCATGTCATCGGTGTCGAAGTCGGCGGTGAAGCCGTAACCTGTGCCCGGTCTAACGCACCGGATGCGACCGTTTTACGGGGTACCTGTGCCCACCGGATCGCTCAGTTGACGGAGATGATCGATCGCCCGTTTTCCCGGCGACTGGCCTGGATCAATCCCCCGCGCACCGGCATTGAACCGGAAGTGGTGCATTGGCTGACGAACACTTGCCGGCCGGTAAAAATGGTGTACCTTTCCTGCAACCCCCGCACCCTTGCCCGGGATCTGGAAGCTTTTCAGGCAGCCGGCTACGATGTGGACATGCTTATGCCCTTTGATTTTTTCCCTCACGCACGGCATACCGAAACGCTGGCGCTTATTACGGTACGCTGATAAGGGTGAGGAGGGGCGACTTGATCTTGCCGTTTTTTTCAGCTATTTTTTAGCACAGTGGGTTAATGCGAATAGCGGCGAATCAGGAGGAAATCAATGAGTCAGGGAACCTTCAAGAAAGTCGGCGAGTCTGATCAGCCCCTTTACGGGCCCAGAGCCATGCTGGTCTGCGGATTCGGGCCGGAAGGGCAGAAGCAGATCATGGCATTTGTCGCCGGTCTCATGCTGACGGATATTTCGGTTATCTTCAGCAAAAAGGACGATGGACAGGCGTTAATGGGGGAGTTGTTTGCACGGCCGGACCAGTCAGGCCGGGACGCAGCCGCCGGGCCGGACCGGGCCATTATCCTGGCCGGTGTGACCGAAGCGGAGCTTCAGCATATTCTGCCGGCGTATCGTCAATCCGGTCTGCCGCGACCGCTGTGGGCAACGCTCACACCGGTATCGGAAACCTGGTCTTTAAATGCATTGATTGCCGAACTCAAAGCAGAGCGGCAGGCAATGGAAAACCGTCAGTCGTAGTGCCGTGATGCAATAGACTTTCATACGGTTTTCCGGAACTGGGAGATCTGGCGGGAGATGGCCACCAGCTCATTGGTTTCATCCCATATCTGGCCGTCCTCTTCCACGATGCCGTTGTTGATAAACCGGGAGGAGAAGCAGCATTTCAGCCAGGGGCTTTGGGGCAGGTTCCGGATATTGACGGACATTTCAATGGTGGGCACCCAGGCCACCATGCCCTGGCTGACCAGGGCCGGGGGCGGGAAGGCGTCCGCGGCCAGCAACGCGGACAGCATGTCAAAGGGCCGGTCATCCCTGAACCGGATCCAGCCCCGCATGTCGGATCTGTCGGCCAGGTTACCGTTGGTCAGCCAGCCCGTATGCGCGGGGTCCAGGCGTACGTCCATGCTGCTGTATATGGTATATCCCGGCAACTGCGGAAATTCAAAGCATTCCGTGAACGGCGGCAGTTCCGGCGGCACCGTTTCATATCGTTTTTCACCATTCCCGTCAACAGGATCGGTCAGGGTGCAGAATGCCTGTACCTTTGCCTGTCCATCCTGGGACAGTCCCACCTGCCAGCGGTCGAATGTTTTCGATTGACCGAGGCGTTCAACGCTCAATTCCGCCTTACCCGGTGTACACCGGGCAATGAAGTTGGCGGTGAAAATGGCAGCCCACGATTTTTCACTTTCCTGCAAGACCGCATTGGCCATCATGGCCATGAGGTATCCGCCATCCGGATTGTTGTTCACCGACCAGTTGGGCGTGATTTCTGATTGAAAATCGTTTTCCCCCAGTTTTTCAATGGCAATGTCCTGGTCAAACCGGTGCATCGGGCCTCTCCCATTCTCCGTCTTTGTATTTTTCCCGGATCTCCCTGAGCCGGTCTTTCAGGCGGTTATACTCCTCTTTTTTGCCGAGCAGCCACTCCATGTGCTTCATCTGGCCTTCTTTGGTGAATTCCGGGTCAAAGGCGTAGAACTCGAGATCCGTTCCGTTCTGTGTTGCCAGGGATTTGCATACCGCGCATTCCAGGCCGCCGTCCGGGTGGGGGCGGAACAGGTCGGACAGGCATCTCGGGCACTGGCCCGGACCGGCCGCTTTTTCTCCACCGCCGGTTGCCAGGAGACCGGCAATAGCCGCTATCCTTTTCTCAAAATCACCGGTCAGGGCGATTTCGCCGGGATGGGTACACACAAAGCTGTGGGCGCACATCACATTGAGCCCCAGGGACGCGGTCTGCATGCATAAACCGGTCTGAGCAATGCCGTTGTATTTTTCAAGGCCCATGGTCAGGATTACGGCCGTCGGGATATGGGCAAACTGCTCATGAAAGCGGGCCGCCTGAAGTACCCGGTCGGACAGCATTTTCACCATGCCCACAGGCCCCATCACGTAATTGGGCGCGGCCATGATCACGGCATCGGCCGATGCAATCTCTTCAAACAGCCATTCCACATCGTCTTTGATATTACAGGCCTGGTCCGGTATCAGGCAGGCATAGCAGCCCTTGCAGGGCTTGACTGAAAGTTTGGCAAGCCGGACCAGGGACAGATCCCATTCGCCGCCCATTTCCCGGGCAATCGCCTTAGCGGCAATCTCCGAATTGCCGCGCTTCCGGTAAGACCCGATAATGCCCAGAAGCTTTTTGCCCATGACATACCTCCGTTTGTTTGATGAATTTTATTGTCCAGCAGACCTGAACCAACCGGCATTGTCAAGGGAAAACCCGTATCCGGCAAGCCACATTATCAGCTCCTGCGGCAGTTGATCCGCCTCTGTTGTTTGTGTTCAGCTCACCGTCTTAAACAACGGCGCATAGAAAACGGGACGGGTAAAAAGGTATTGACACGCCTGCCCGGTTGGCTTTGAATAGAACTTTTAACGGGAACGTCTAACCCGCATATTTCATGAAATTTTTTGAAAATGGTTGCTTTATTTCATTATTTCATATGTTTATATTACATTTAGCAGTCATTCTAAAATCACAAATTGTAATTTTGGATTTGCGGAATAAAAACAATTTTATATCAAAAAATTTCACCCTGCGAACTCGACTCGTGAAATAAGCGGGCTAACGTCAAGCTACCTCTATTTAAAAACAAGGAATTATTGATCCCGAAAATCCGCGTGCGAAAAATGTTTATTCTCACCATCACCGGCCAGGTATTAATGGCCATGGCGGTCAGCCATTTCGGTATGCTGGGAACCCCCAGAGATTTGATATCCATAAAAAAAATCATTGGCGCGGTGCTGATCGTGATTGGTGTGATGTTTTCAACTATTTGACGGGAGGGCAATGCAATGGCGGCAAAACCGCTGTTTTTTATCGTTGACGTTTTTGGAGAGCGGAAATACGCCGGCAATCAACTTGCCGTTTTCCCGGACGGCACCGGTTTTTCCGATCAGGAGATGCAGCAGATCGCCGGGGAGATCAATTTTTCGGAAACCACGTTTATTCTGTCGGAAACGCCCGATACCGGCGGGTATGACGTCCGGATTTTCACCCCCCGGCATGAGGTGGACTTTGCCGGCCACCCCACCCTGGGCACGGCGTTTATTATCCGGGAACATATCATCAAGCAGCCGGTTGATCAGATCGTACTGAACCTGAGGGTGGGCCGGATACCGGTGATGTTTCCCCGGAGTGACAAGGCCATTCTCTGGATGAACCAGCAAGCACCCGGATTCGGCCAGACAATTGATGCGGCAGTGATCGCGCCGGTTCTGGGGCTTGCGGAAAGCGACATTGAGACCCGATGGCCGGTGGAAGAGGTGTCCACAGGCCTGCCGTTTATTGTTGTTCCCCTGAAAAATATGGACGCTTTAAAACGCATTACCGTAGACAAGGCGATGTGTCTTGAATTTGTTGAAACCACCTGGGCAAAAGGTATTCTGGTCTTCAGTCCGGGGGGCTATGCACCGGATCAGGACGTGGGTGTGCGCGTGTTTGTTGATTATTACGGCATTCCCGAAGACCCGGCAACCGGCAGCGGAAACGGCTGCCTGGCCGCCTATCTGGTGAAACACCAGTGTCTGGGGAGAGATGATATTGATATCAGGGTCGGCCAGGGATACGGGATCAACCGGCCTTCTATGCTCTATTTGCGCGCCGGCCGGAAGGGGGATGGAATAGATGTCGCTGTCGGGGGAAGGGTTATTCCCGTGGCCCGGGGGCACTGGGGATAAATGTGGCAGGCAAAACACAAAAACGCCGAACACTGGGACTTTGAGCGCAACCATCAGATTGGCGGTGGCGACGCATTTTGTGATCATACATACATCAGAAAACGATACAATACCGGATTGGAGCAGGCCACTGATTCCCCAATTCTGGCTGATAAAGCGCCCTCTGCGCCTGGCCATATTCTGGGCGCTGTTTTTTCTTGCATGGCCTTCAATATTGCTATTCAGATGTAGCAACTGCCGGTTTGACAAATGCCTCTTTAATCGCACCCAATGATTCATTCATTTGAGTTGCAATCCACCCTGAGCGGCTTGCGGGAGAAGGATGTTCAGGGTTGCCAGTCGACGTATTCCTGATCTATCGGCTTTATGATTTTTTTCCACTTTCCGTTTTGTCTGACAATGGTCATGCCTTTTGTGAGCATCTGGTCCGCTGCTTTTCCCTTTTGCCCTTTTGGTAAAACAGCATGAACATCATAGACTTTGTAGAGTTGCCGCTTGATGTTTTTGAGTCCCAGTTTTTTTAATACAGGGTCTGCTTCGGAATCGGCAAAT
Organism: Thermodesulfobacteriota bacterium; assembly: GCA_034189905.1. Taxonomy (GTDB): domain Bacteria; phylum Desulfobacterota; class Desulfobacteria; order Desulfobacterales; family Desulfosudaceae; genus JAXHTY01. The sequence continues at coordinate 5,941 of JAXHTY010000028.1, read as the reverse complement.
ATATACCCGTCAATTCTGCCGGCACTCAATTTTTTCAGGGAACTTTCTATCTGATAATCGGGTTTTATATTAAAATCAAATAGTTCCACATGGGCTGCATCAGTGGTGATGGTGTATTGGGCAAGGTTGTTGGTGTTGATCGGCTTGTCTTTATTGGTGTACAACACAAAATTGACATCAAACAGCGATGCAGTGGAATAATCAAATGGAAGTTGCGCTTCCGGTTTATAGGGGCTTTTGATAAAGGGGATATGGAAATCCGCCTTGTTCTCTATGACGTTCTGCAGCGATCGTTTAAAGGGGTAAACTTTAATGTCCACCCGGTTGCCGGTTTCTTTTGCGATCTCTTTGATAAGATCAATGAGGACGCCTTTTTCCGGGCTTTCCGATGCAACGGGCAGCATTGCAAAGTCTGCCGTAAACACTTGTGCGTTGGCAAAACTGCAGAATAATAATACGGCGAGCATCATGGAACAGAGATAAATGAGGGAGCGTTTTGCGTTCTTCATCTGTCTTCTCCTTTTTGGTTGATAGTATTATCCGGGTGGCGGGCACCCGGCAATCCGGCCAAAGCCTCCGGTTTTGCATGTATGAAGATGGCACCTGAAGTGTGTAGAAACGACAACTGCAACGGCCCCGGGCAACATATGCAGACGGGCCGGTGTGATTGAAATTCGTGTTTGTTTGACAGGGAATTATTTATGCAGATTTAACTCGTTTCCATCCATAAATGGCCTTTTTTCGCAATATCTGCGTCAAACTGCGGGCTTGCTTGTGCGGCGTACGGCCAGTACGCTTCCGCGCAACCCCTGGTTTTCCTTGATCTTGCGGAAAATTCACATTTCTGGATTGGAAACCCCAGTTTGTGCCATCCATGTGAATGATGGTCTCGTAAAAAGTCAAATTTGGAACGGGAAAGTAAAAAGTTCAAGTTCGATGCGCGCAAATCTTGAGAAATGGAGCGTACTTAGCAGTACGTGACATGACGAAAGATGCAGCGCAACAAAGAAATTGGACTTTTTACGAAGCCGTCATGTGAATGGATGAACATTAAAAATATATCAGGAATGCTTACTGATGTCAATGTATTACCTGTTTTCTGCAGAGAACACATAAACTGTCCGGTGTTGTAGCATATAAATGGTCCGGTTTAAGTTTCCTTCAGCACGGTGCCCTCACCCGGAAAAACATCCCGGTTTCCGGGCGGTGTTTTTTGTTTAACAGACGGCCATTTGCCGGGCTGCGGGTCCGGGCCTTCCAGGGCGGTCCGGCAGGGGGACTTGTCTTTCATTCTGGGGGTTTTTCGGACATCCACCCCGGCAATGGAGACACTGAACTCAATGGGGATATCATTGGGGTCAAAGGTATAGATGGAATGAATGAAGCCGTGGTCAATCACTTCAGACACCCAGAAGCCGGCGGCCTCGATTTTATCTTTCAGTTCCCAGAGATCGTCATGGCTGTCAACACCGAAGGAGACATGGTCGAAGGCCAGCGGCCCTTTATAGGGGACGCCGTGGTCCTTCCGGGGGACCGGCTGGACTTCCGGCCATTCAAAAAAGGCCACCATGTCGGTTTCCGACAGGGCGAAAAAATAGTGCCGGAAGCGGTGATCCCCCAGGCCGGCCACCAGGCGCAGACCCAGCAGGTCCCGCCAGTAGCGGACAGTCATGTCCATATCACGGGTTGCCAAAGCAAGATGATTGATGCCGTTGAATGAAGCCATGATAATCCTCCTTAAGTATCTGAAAACGATCTAATAAAGTTTTAACAAAGCGTATAACCATCTTTTTTTAATATAGTTACTTCTCATAATATGGCCCGGATGCACTGCGCTGTTTTTTTAGCCTTTTATTTTCAATGAAAATTAAATATAAATAAATATTATGCCTTCAATTATATATTTTAATAGTCCTTGCGGCTACTTTCAATGCGCTCCAACACCCAGATCAGACGATTCATTATACAATAAAAAGCCGTTGCTGAGTCCAGTAAAATTCAGAGCAGGCCGGGGAATTCCTGTAATGAGAATTGAGAAAGAAAACATCAAGGCCATTATTTAACGCTATTGGCATGAAACTGTGTTCTTCAAAAAGTCTGGAGGCAGAGAGTGTTTAAAAATCTAAGAATCACATGGAAATTGATAATCATCTACCTGTCTATCATGTTGGTATCCGGAGTGTTGATATCTTCAATTGTCGCCTTTCAGCTTAAATTAAATTTGAAAAAGGAGATACAAACTGTCCGCCAGGAAGAATTAAACAGGGCAAAAGAGCGTTTATCCAACTATGTTGACCTGGCTTTTAAAAATATAGATCCTGAAAATATTGAAAAATCGAAGCATGATATTCAGAAACTCCGGTATAATAATGGTGTCGGTTATTTCTGGATTAATGATCTGGGCAGACCTTACCCCAGGATGGTGATGCATCCGACAGTCCCTGCGTTGAACGGAAAGATTCTGGACGATCCGAAATATAATTGTGCTTTTGGTACACAAAAGAATCTTTTTCAGGCTTTTGTTGACGTCTGTGAACAGAACGGTGAAGGGTTTGTTGATTATCTGTGGCCCAAACCGACGAAGAACGGGTTGACAAAAGATCAGCCAAAGCTTTCGTATGTAAGGAAATTTGATAAGTTGGGGTGGATCATCGGCACTGGTGTTTATATAGATTCAATCGATGATATTATCGCCCAAAAGACGATGCTCGCCAATTCCCAGATTTCCTCCCTGATATTGTCCATTACCATCATTGTTGCCGGTGTGATCATTGTGTCATCACTGGTTTTCTTTTTGTTTATTTCAAAATCGATTGTGTTGCCCCTGCAGAAGGCAACCGGCCTTGCAGATGCAATCGCCGGAGATGATTTCAATCAGAAGATTGAAAATGACAGGAAAGATGAAATCGGCCAGCTTATTCAATCACTTGATATTATGGTTGAGAAACTGAGGCAAGGCAGGGCGAATATTGAAAAAAAAGTATCCGATCAACAGGAGATATTAAACAATGTGGCCCGGGCGTCAAGCCAGGTCGCAACCGGCTCCGGTCAGGTTCTCGATTCCAGCAACGCCCTTGCTCAGGGGGCAACCGAGCAGGCTTCTTCACTTGAAGAGATTGTGGCGTCCATGTCTCAGATCGGCGCCCAGACACAAACCAATGCAGATAACGCCTCCCAGGCAAAACAACTTGCTGCCGCGGTTCGCGATGAAGCCCGAAAAGGCGTGGGCCAGATGAAAGAAACGGTGATATCCATCAACACCATCAATGAATCCAGCAAAGAAATAGCCAAGATTATGAAGGTCATTGACGATATTGCCTTTCAAACAAACCTGCTGGCATTAAACGCTTCAGTCGAAGCGGCGCGGGCAGGAAAGCATGGCAAGGGCTTTGCCGTTGTTGCCCAGGAAGTCAGAACATTGGCGGGCAGAAGTGCGAAAGCGGCCAGGGAGATAGAGGAACTTATCGACGCTTCAGTCAAAAAGGTTGATGACGGAAATATTATTGCCGAAAAAACGGCAAAGGCTCTGGATGATATTAACGAAGGGGTCGCCAAAGTAGCCGGTCTTGTGGAAGACATTGCTTCTGCAAGCAATGACCAGGCCCAGGGGATTTCACTGATTAATAAGGGCCTCAGGCAAGTCGATAGCGTGACGCAACAAAATACGACAAATGCGGAAGAAACAAACGCAGCCGCTGAAGAACTCTCAAAACAGGCGTATGTGCTGCAACAGCTCCTGATACGGTTCAGGGAAAAGGATACGGAAGTTCCTGTACCCACTCATAATGCCGAGACATTTGCCCGGGGGCAGAATGATAAGATTGATCCGGTGCCGGAAGAGAGCCCCCCGGTATTTGAAAGTTATCAGCTGTGGAATGGTGAACCGGATGCGACGGGCCAGGAGGACAGGACCATAGATCCGGAGCAACTGATTTTACTGGATGAAGAAGAATTTGAGAACAATTAGTTTGTTTCCATCCATAAATGGCCTTTTTCCGCAATATCTGCGTCAAACTGCGGGCTTGCTTGTGCGGCGTACGCCCAGTACGCCTCCGCGCAACCCCTTGTTTTCCTTGATCTTGCGGAAAAATTCACATTTCTGGATTGGAAACCCCAGATTGTGCCATCCATGTGAAATGGATGGGCACTAGTACCATGTAACATTTAATATTTCGCTTTTATGTTTTATATGATATGATGGCAGCAACCAAAATAAGGAGGCTGCCATGTCACCAAGGTACCGAGTTACATTAACAAAGCAGGAGCGCGAAAAACTTGAATCTATAACACGGCGAGGAAAAACCAGCGCCAGAAAGGTTATCCGAGCCAGGGCATTGTTGCTTTGCGATGCAGGCCCTGATGGCCTTGCCTGGAAAGTCGTTGACGTTGCAGAAGCTTTGGGGATAACCCCTCGCACGATTGAGCACCTAAAAAAGCGCTTTGTGGAAGACGGGCTTGAAATAGCCCTTGATCGCAAACCGAGAGAGAAGCCACCACGGGAGGTTACTTTTGACGGAGCATTTGAGGCAAGGCTCCTTGCTTTGGCTTGCTCGGAGGCGCCAGAGGGGCACCAACGATGGACAGTAAGGCTTTTGGCAGATAAGGTGGTAGAACTCAATATTGTACCATCTGTCTCACACATGACCATACAGCGGGCTTTAAAAAAAATGAATTTAAACCTCACCTCCGCAAATACTGGAAAATCCCGCCAAAGGAGAGTGCTGCCTTTGTAGCAGCGATGGAGGATGTCCTTGAGGTTTATCATATGCCATACGATTCCCGATATCCTGTAGTTTGCATGGATGAGTCCTGCAAGCAATTGGTAGGTGAAGTTTGCGAGCCAATACCTTGCAAGCCGGGCCAGCCGGAACGTATGGATGATGAATATGTCAGAAAGGGAGTTGCTCAGATATTTATGGAAGTTGAGCCTTTGGCCGGGAAGCGGCATGTAGCGGTGACAGAACGTCGAACCCAGCAGGACCGGGCGCGGCAGGTACAACAAATGGTTGATGATCGCTATCCTGACGCCATCAAGATAAGACTTGTTATGGATAATCTGAACACGCATAACATCGCATCTTTGTATAAAACTTTTGAGCCCAAAGAGGCCCGACGTTTGGCAGAAAGACTTGAAATTCATTATACTCCAAAACATGGAAGCTGGCTCAATATGGCGGAAATAGAATTTAGCGTCTTAAAAGGACAATGTCTTAATCGTCGCATCCCCGATATGCGTATCATGCAGAACGAAGTGGCTGCATGGCAAAAAAGCCGCAATAACAATATTCGGAGAATAGACTGGCAATTTACAACCACCGATGCACGGATAAAATTGAAACGTCTTTATCCGAAATTGTAAATGTTACATGGTACTAGGCTGCCGGCGTGGCATGACAGTGAAGCAGTCATTGGCCGGGTGCAGGTTGACAACTATTATTTGTTCAGCCTGACAGCTGTTTTCTTATTTTTTCAAGTGATTTTCCGGCCACCGGCATCATTGTCAGGATCGGGGTCAGCTTATCGCAGGCATAGTCCGTACAATGAGCGCAGTTTTCAATATTCTTTCCCATACCGCATTTCCGGATGTCGCATACGTTGCAGTGGCCGAAAAGCCTGCCGCCTGCTGATTTGCATCCATCACAATGCATGTCTTCCGGTTTCAAATCGATGCCGAACAGTTTTGACCATTCCTGTGCAACCTGTTTCCGTTTTTCATTGTCATCTTCCATTGTGGCGATATAGGTCGCACATTTTGAGCAGTGCAGTCCGCAATAGGCGATCATTGTCTCCATCATCTGTCTCCTTTTTTGCAATGAATGGGTTAGCCCGCATATTTCATGAAATTTTTTGATAATTGATTCATTCTGATTATATTTTAAAGTGTTATGATATATTTTGTCCGTTTTTACAAAATGCAAACTGTAATTCTTACTTTAAGGAA
>JAXHTY010000027.1:0-52375 GCA_034189905.1 Thermodesulfobacteriota bacterium | reverse complement strand
AACCCTTGGGACCTGCTCCAGCCCCAGGATGTGATGAGCCGACATCGAGGTGCCAAACCGCCCCGTCGATGTGAACTCTTGGGGGCGATAAGCCTGTTATCCCCGGCGTACCTTTTATCCGATGAGCGACGGCCCTTCCATGCGGGACCGCCGGATCACTAAGACCTACTTTCGTACCTGCTCGAAATGTCTCTCTCGCAGTCAAGCTCCCTTATGCCTTTACACTCTCTGGCTGGTTTCCAATCAGCCTGAGGGAACCTTTGCGCGCCTCCGTTACTCTTTGGGAGGCAACCGCCCCAGTCAAACTACCCACCAGACACTGTCTTTCGCCCGGATTACGGGTCGAAATTAGAACCACAAAATAGCCAGGGTGGTATTTCAAGGATGGCTCCATCGCACCTGGCGGCACGACTTCAAAGCCTCCCACCTATCCTGCACAAGCTATTTCAAGATCCAATGTCAAGCTGTAGTAAAGGTGCCGGGGTCTTTCCGTCTTTTCGCGGGTAGACGGCATCTTCACCGCCAATACAATTTCGCTGAGTCCCTGGTTGAGACAGTACGGGAATCGTTACGCCATTCGTGCAGGTCGGAACTTACCCGACAAGGAATTTCGCTACCTTAGGACCGTTATAGTTACGGCCGCCGTTTACTGGGGCTTCGGTTCAAAGCTTCGCCCGAAGGCTAACATCTCCCCTTAACCTTCCAGCACCGGGCAGGCGTCAGACCCTATACATCGTCTTACGACTTAGCAGAGTCCTGTGTTTTTAGTAAACAGTCGCTCCCGTCATTTCTCTGCGACCCTTCTCTGCTCCGCCCGCAGGGGCTTCACATAACAAGGGCACACCTTATTCCGAAGTTACGGTGTCATTTTGCCGAGTTCCTTAACCAGGGTTCTCTCAAGCGCCTTGGGTTTCTCACCCTGCCTACCTGTGTCGGTTTGCGGTACGATCACCCGTTATCTCGCTTAGAGGTTTTTCTTGGCAGCATGGGATCAGTCAGTTTACTCCCGCAAGCGGGATCCTCATCACCTCTCGACGTTAACAAGGGAACGGATTTTCCTATTCCCTCCGTCTACGGGCTTGAACCATCACTTCCAACCGATGGATGACCTACCCTCCTGCGTCACCCCAAATCGCTCAAACGATAACTAGGTGGTACAGGAATATTAACCTGTTTCCCATCGCCTACGCCTTTCGGCCTCGGCTTAGGGTATCGACTAACCCTGAGCAGATTAGCTTTACTCAGGAAACCTTAGGCTTCCGGCGAGCAGGTTTTTCACCTGCTTTATCGCTACTTATGTCAGCATCTTCGCTTCGATTCAGTCCAGCCGTTCTTACGATCGACCTTCAACCCGAATAGAATGCTCCCCTACCGCTTATATCGAAATATAAACCCGCAGCTTCGGTAGTAAGCTTAGCCCCGTTACATCTTCGGCACAGACCTACTCGACCAGTGAGCTGTTACGCTTTCTTTAAAGGATGGCTGCTTCTAAGCCAACCTCCTGGCTGTCTATGCATTTCCACAACCTTTCCCACTGAGCTTACATTTAGGGACCTTAGCTGGCGATCTGGGCTGTTTCCCTCTCGACCACGGAACTTAGCTCCCGTAGTCTGACTCCTGCAATAGTATTAACGGTATTCGGAGTTTGGTTAGGTTTGGTAATCTGGTAGGACCCCTAGCCCATCCAGTGCTCTACCCCCGTTAATCATCTTGCAAGGCTATACCTAAATATATTTCGGGGAGAACCAGCTATTTCCAGGTTTGTTTGGCCTTTCACCCCTATCCACAGCTCATCCGAGCAGTTTTCAACCTACACCGGTTCGGGCCTCCACGAGATTTTACTCACGCTTCACCCTGGCCATGGATAGATCACCTGGTTTCGGGTCTACTTCGTGCAACTAATACGCCCATTTAAGACTCGCTTTCGCTGCGGCTACACCTGACGGCTTAACCTTGCTACACAAAGTAACTCGCTGACTCATTATGCAAAAGGCACGCGGTCACACGGTATAAGGCCGAAGCGATATACATCGTGCTCCCACTGCTTGTAGGCAAACGGTTTCAGGTACTATTTCACTCTCCTCACTGGAGTACTTTTCACCTTTCCCTCACGGTACTGGTTCACTATCGGTTGCCAAGGATTATTTAGCCTTATGAGATGGTCCTCACAAATTCCCACAGGGTTCCTCGTGTCCCGCGGTACTTGGGTGTCCGACCCAGAAAGACAGTTTGTTTTCGCTTACAGGACTATCACCTTCTATGGTCAGCCGTTCCAGGCTGTTCAACTAACGCACTGTTTTGTAACTTTCCGACGAATCCGAAACTTCGTCCGGTCAGATCCCACGACCCCGGATATACAACGCTTTCGGGCTTACATATATCCGGTTTGGGCTGTTCCCATTTCGCTCGCCGCTACTTTGGGAATCACTTTTGTTTTCTTTTCCTGGAGTTACTGAGATGTTTCAGTTCACTCCGTTCGCCTCTACAGCCTATGTATTCAGCTGCAGATGTTCCGGCACTACCCGGAACGGGTTTCCCCATTCAGAAATCTCCGGATCAATGCTTGTTTAGCAGCTCCCCGAAGCTTATCGCAGCTTACCACGTCTTTCATCGCATCTTGGCACCAAGGCATCCACCATTTGCCCTTAGTAGCTTAGCCACAAAATTGTATTGCCAAAACACTACTATGAACGCTTTAATGCGTCCATATCCTAATTGTCAAAGAACCGTCTCAGGAAAAACAACTGACGCTGTCAGTTGCCTGACCCGCCGCCTACATTACCGTCAAGCAGCTAATTAAATGAACAGCAGAATGTCGGCTGTTCACTTAACTTGCTTCTTGCCAGAGTTTGGTGGAGGTGAACGGGATCGAACCGATGACCTCCTGCGTGCAAGGCAGGCGCTCTCCCAGCTGAGCTACACCCCCGATCTAAATGCTAGAAAACGAAGCTGATACGGCTTTGAGGGTCGGCTATGGTTTTAATAACTTCTGTATGTTATTAATTCCGGGCCCTCGTTCTAACATTGTCAGCTTCCGAATGGTGGGCCTGGATGGAATTGAACCATCGACCTCACGCTTATCAGGCGTGCGCTCTAACCGAACTGAGCTACAGGCCCTAGCTTAGATACTAGATACTTGATACCAGAGACCAGATATCTCCAGCCAGTCTCCAGTACAATGCCGAGCCTCCTGTCAAACTGCGGTCTTATAAAAGAACAGATCACTTGATCTCTCAAAACTAAATAGTAACAGCGCCGAATCAATTTTTACTACTTAAACTTCTTTTTTCTTTCCTTAGAAAGGAGGTGATCCAGCCGCAGGTTCCCCTACGGCTACCTTGTTACGACTTCACCCCAATCATCAGCCATACCTTAGGTACCTGCCCCCCTAATGGGTTGGCCCGGCAACTTCGGGTACAGCCAACTCTCATGGTGTGACGGGCGGTGTGTACAAGGCCCGGGAACGTATTCACCGTGGCATGCTGATCCACGATTACTAGCGATTCCAACTTCATGGAGTCGAGTTGCAGACTCCAATCCGAACTGGGAACTGCTTTTTGGGATTGGCTCACTCTCGCGAGTTCGCTGCCCTTTGTACAGCCCATTGTAGCACGTGTGTAGCCCTGGACATAAGGGCCATGAGGACTTGACGTCATCCCCACCTTCCTCCCCGTTAACCGGGGCAGTATCTTTAGAGTTCCCAACCAAATGATGGCAACTAAAGAAAGGGGTTGCGCTCGTTGCGGGACTTAACCCAACATCTCACGACACGAGCTGACGACAGCCATGCAGCACCTGTCATCGGGTTCCCCGAAGGGCACTTCCTATTTTCATAGGAATTCCCGAGATGTCAAATCCAGGTAAGGTTCTTCGCGTTGCGTCGAATTAAACCACATGCTCCACCGCTTGTGCGGGCCCCCGTCAATTCCTTTGAGTTTTAACCTTGCGATCGTACTCCCCAGGCGGATCACTTAATGCGTTAGCTTCGGCACAGCGGGGGTAAAGACCCACTACACCTAGTGATCACCGTTTACTGCGTGGACTACCAGGGTATCTAATCCTGTTTGCTACCCACGCCTTCGCGCCTCAGCGTCAGTATTGGTCCAGGAAGTCGCCTTCGCCACCGGTGTTCCTCCTGATATCTACGCATTTCACCGCTACACCAGGAATTCCACTTCCCTCTCCCATACTCAAGTTCTATAGTATCAAACGTACTTCCGGGGTTGAGCCCCGGGCTTTCACATCTGACTTACAGAACCGCCTGCGCGCCCTTTACGCCCAATAATTCCGATTAACGCTAGCACCCCCCGTGTTACCGCGGCTGCTGGCACGGAGTTAGCCGGTGCTTCCTTTAGTGGTACCGTCAATGCGTTTCACTGTTAATAAAACGCAATTTCTTTCCACTTGACAGAGCTTTACGACTCAAAAGCCTTCATCACTCACGCGGCGTTGCTGCGTCAGGGTTTCCCCCATTGCGCAAAATTCCTCACTGCTGCCTCCCGTAGGAGTCTGGACCGTGTGTCAGTTCCAGTGTGGCTGATCATCCTCTCAGACCAGCTAACCATCATCGTCTTGGTGAGCCGTTACCTCACCAACAAACTAATGGTACGCGAGCTCATCCCTAAGTGGTGGCTTACATGTAGAGGCTACCTTTGATTCAAAAAACCGGGGTTTTCTGAATGTTATCCGGTATTAGCACCGCTTTCGCAATGTTATTCCAGGCTTAGGGGCAGATTACCCACGCGTTACTCACCCGTGCGCCACTTTACTTGCTTCAGCAAGCTGAAGCGTTCTCGTACGACTTGCATGTGTTAAGCACGCCGCCAGCGTTCAATCTGAGCCAGGATCAAACTCTCCAATTAAACTTAAAACGCCTCTGACAAAAGCCAGAAGCGATATTGGATTTGATCGGATCCGAGCATGCTGTTACTATTTAGTTTTCAAAGATCAAGTACGACTTGCTGTGTTGAACTTAATAAAACTAGCAAAGTCTTTATTCCTTGTCAAGCAGTTTTTCTGTCTTTTGTCTGAAAGAACCGATTTTTTTGATGTGTCCCAGACCTTCGTTAAGACCGACAACTGCATCAAGAACTTACTCTTATACGCGTCTGCCAAAGGCTTGTCAAGAGTTTTTGTTAAAAAATTTTTAGTTTTTTCATAAATCTTTAACGCTCTGTCACGCCGTTATTTCCGTGTTGATATAACTGTGTGATATCGCTTCTTACCGACTCTCAGCACGATCTTGCCGTCTACTACATCAGCGGCTGTGACCTGATAGTCATCGCCGGAAACGCGGTTGTCGTTGATGTAGGCGCCGCCCTGCTTGATCAGGCGCCGGGCCTCGCCCTTGCTCTTGGTCAGACCGGCGGTATGAAACAGGTCAAAGGCCGGGATACCGGCGTCAATCGCGGATTGCGGCATTTCCGTCTGGGGCGCGTTGCCAGCCGCATCGGCGCCGTCGCCCGCGCCGCCCCGGGGAATCTTGCTGGACGGCAGCAGGCTCTCCGGGATCTTTTTGGCCCCGAAGTTCACCGCCGCATTATTGTAAGACTTGACCGCCTCGTCCGGACCGTGGGCGATCTGCGTGGCTTCAAAGGCCAGCACGGCCTTGGCGCTGTTCAAGTCAGCGCCGGAAAGCTTCTCCACCGCCCGGATTTCTTCCGTGGGCAGGAAAGTAAACAGAGATAAGAACCGGGCCACGTCGTTGTCGTCCGTGTTTATCCAGAACTGATAGTATTCATAAGGGCTCGTGCGTTGCGGATCAAGCCAGACCGCACCGGTCGCGGTCTTTCCCATTTTTGCGCCGCTGCTTGTGGTGATCAGCGGAAAGGTCATGCCGTAGGCCTGCTTATTAAGCACCCTTCTGACAAGGTCAATCCCGGCAACAATATTGCCCCACTGATCGCTCCCGCCCATCTGCAGGACGCAGTTATGGGTCTCGTTGAGCTTCAGGAAATCATAGGCCTGAAGCAGCATGTAGTTGAACTCAATGAAATTGAGCCCCTCTTCCGACTCAAGGCGCATGCGGTAGCTCTCCGCCTTGACCATGCGGTTCACGCTGAAGTGCCTGCCAATGTCCCTCAGGAAGGTAATGTATTCAAGGCCGGTGAGCCAGTCGCCGTTATTCACCAGCAGAGCCGTGTCTTTACTGAAATCGATAAAGTATTCAAGCTGCTTTTTGATGCCTTTAATATTCTCGTTAACATCTTCGGCCGTAATAAGCTTTCGCATCTCGGTCTTGCCGCTGGGGTCTCCCACCAGGCCGGTGCCGCCGCCCATAAGCGCGATTGGCCGATGGCCGTTTTTCTGCATGTGGGCCAGGGCCATGATCGGCACGAGACTCCCCACATGAAGGCTCGAGGCCGTGGGATCAAAACCGATATAGCAGGTAACGGATTGCTCAGCCACCAGCTCCCGCAACTCCTCATCATGGGTCATGGCTTCGATGAACCCGCGTTCTTCGAGAATATCAATTATACTCATTAAACTCTGCTCCCCAAGCTTCATGTCTCCGTAAAACGTCCAATTGCTACGTTGCGCTACGCCCCTCCTCATTCAGCGTACGCCAAGTACAGCTTCACTCGTCGGGGCTTGCGGCGCCTTGCACTTGAACGTTTTACGAAGCCATTTAGATTGTTGCTTCTATTATATCACGTTTGATGTATATTGAGGATTCGCGTTTTCGTCTGACACCGGAATCGGACAAAATAGCCATTTCTGTATGGGTGCGCATTGCATCACTTATTGGCGTATTCGACTGCCCTGGTCTCGCGAATCACCGTCACCTTAATCTGCCCGGGGAACGTCAGGTTCTCTTCAATCTGCTTGGCAATATCGCGGCTCAGGACCACCGAATCTTCATCAGACATGGCTTCGCCTTCAACCATGACCCGCAGTTCCCGGCCGGCCTGGATAGCATAGGAGTTGACAACGCCCTTGTACTGATTGGCAATTTTTTCAAGATCTTCAAGTCGTTTAATATAATTCTCCAGCAGCTCCTTACGCGCTCCGGGGCGTGCACCGGAAAGGGCATCTGCCGCCTGGACCAGCAGGTCAAACACCGATTCCGGCGGCGCATCTTCATGATGAGCGGCAATGGCATGGGCCACTTCGGCGGATTCTCCGTATTTCTGGGCCACGTTGGCGCCGATCAGCGCGTGCGGCCCCTCTACTTCGTGGTCAATGGCCTTGCCGATATCATGCAGCAATCCCATACGCCTGGCAATCTTGGCGTCCAGGCCCAGTTCCGCTGCCATGATACCGCAGAGGAAACTCACTTCAACGGAATGCTGCAGCACATTCTGAACATAACTGGTTCTGAATTTGAGGCTTCCCAGAATTTTAATCAGTTCCGGATTGATGCCATGAACATCCACCTCAAAGGCCGCCTGCTCGCCGGCATCCTTGATAGTGGCGTCTACCTCCGACTCCACTTTCTTGACGATATCCTCGATTCGCGCGGGATGAATCCGGCCGTCCGCTATCAGCCGTTGAATCGAGATGCGGGCGACTTCCCGGCGGACCGGGTTAAACCCGGAAAGAATAACCGCTTCCGGTGTGTCATCAATGATCAAGTCGATACCCGTGGCCGCTTCAAGTGCCCGGATATTACGGCCTTCCCGGCCGATAATCCGCCCCTTCATTTCGTCTCCGGGAAGTTCCACTACCGAAACCGTTCGTTCCGCCACAAAATCGCCGGCATACCGTTGAATGGCGGTGGCGATAATTTTCTTTGATTTTTTTGCCGCCTCCTCCTCGGCCTGATTGGTAATTTTCTTAATCAGCTTGGCGGCATCATGCTTTGCTTCATCTTCCATGGACTGCACGAGAATATCCTTTGCCTGTTCCGTGGTCAGGCCGGAAATGGCCTCAAGCTGCCGCTTCTGCTCTGTAACAAGCGAATGGTACTCGGCCTCCTTTTTACCGATATCGTCTTCCCGCTTCTGAACGCGCCGTTCTTTTTTGGAAACTTCCTGCTCTCGGCGCTCCATCTGGTCATACTTGCGATCCAGGTTCTCTTCTTTTGAAATAAGCCGCTGTTCCTGCTTTTTCAGCTCCGACCGGGCCTCAGCCGTCTCCGCGTCAAAGTCACTCTTCATCTTCAACAGGCGGTCCTTGGCCTCAAGCTTTGCCTCCTTTACGAGGTTTTCCGCCCTCAGCCTGGCATCTTCCACAATACGGCTGCCTTCATCCCTGGCACTTTTTATTTTTTTCTTAAATACTCCGCTTCTTATCACATAAGCCAGCAGCACGCCGGCCAGAAGGCCTACCGCTCCGGCAATAATCATATTCACAATCATCGTCATGTCTCCCTATATCTCCACAATTATACATTCAGCACAGGCAGGCGGGATGAATCCACCGAGGATCCGGCACCAACTTGTACTGGAAAAATAATTTAAATTTGTAAAAAGAGAAAAGACGAATGCGGGAAACCGCAATCAAGATAAGCGGAAAAGAAAAACCAGAAAAGATCCCCCTGCCTTGTGCCGTGTTGCCAGGTCTTTGACCGGGTTTAACAATGTGGGTGCCATGTGGTTTCTTCAGGCTTTTCCGATCGGGCGGAACATGCACACCGAAACCAGTGACGGCCCCCGTCCTGTCATAGTTGGGACAAAGAGCATCTTACAATCACTTGCACGGCAGGGGGTAAAACTGTATTGATTAACCTTTTCGGGTTTCTTAAGGTGGTTGAGGCCTTAAGGATTGATGAATAACACCAGCAATTTATGGCTACTGCAAGTAAGCATCCATTTGCGCGATCAAGGCGCTGGATCGCCCTGAAATATCGTGAATCAGGCCTGAGTAATCCTCTTTTAATTCAACGAACTCGTTTGCAATATTCAATGCAGCCTGTGTGAGAACAGCAAAGTTATTCAAGTGGGGAGTTTTTACGGCTGCACCTTCTTCAAGCAGATGGACTTCTTTTTCAACAAGGCGGGCCACCTTTTCAGCATTGGGGACATCTTCGTCCACACGGAACTTATAGCTTTTTCCAAATAGTTGGATAGTTATAAATGCATCACCCAAATGATTACCCTCAACTTGATACCTCGAAATTTCATTCGGCCTGATTGCCGTTATTCATCTTAACAAAGCGATCAATTTTCGCAAGCAGGGCATCTATCTTTGACCGCATCAACGCCCGCTCCTCCTCAAACCGCTTTTCCGCTTCCGTCTTCTCCTTGACGTCTTTTTCTAACGCTGCAATGCTATCATTTAATTTGGCATTCGCCGTTTCAAGTGACTCTATTTTTTCAAGCAGTTTGCCAACGCGCTGTTCAATTTCACCGAACTGCGCCAGTACATCTGCACCCTTTGATTCATTCAATCAATCACCTCATTCAGGCGTTACCATTATAATCATCCACATTGCGTAAAGTCAAGAAATTTTACATGCTTCGTTTCCTGAACAACGTTTCAGCCAATTTCAGATCCGCCACACTGTTCACCCCGATCACCTCGGCCGGATCCGGGGAAATCACGGTTCCCACACGCTGGCCGGCACTGCTGGCAATGGCCACAATATCCGTCAGATACAGTTCTTTTTGCTGGTTGTCGGTGTTAAGCCGGGACAACGCCCCTGCCAGGAAATCACTTTTGACGCAATAAATACCGGCATTCACCAGGGTCACCGCCTTTTCCGTGTCACTGGCATCCGCCTCTTCAACAATCCGTTCAATGGTGTCGCCCTTCGCAACAATAATTCGTCCATAACCTCTCGGTTCCTCAAGGTTTACCGACAGGACGGTCACCACATTGGCTGCTTCACGATGCCTTGCCAACAGATTATCGATGGTCCGGGCGGAGATAAACGGCACATCCCCGCAAAGAATAATAACATCGGCCACATTTTCAGGAATTTGAGAAAGCGCGCATTGAACCGCGTGGCCGGTGCCAAGCTGTTCCGGCTGATTCGCGAACCGTACTTCACATTTTTCTGTAACGGCACTGCGAACCTGTTCCGCCTGGCACCCGATAACAACAATAATGTTCCGGCTGTCTACAACGCTCAGGGAAGCTTCCAGAACATAATGCACCATGGGCTTTCCCATGATCTCGTGCAGCACTTTGGCCTTGTCCGATTTCATTCGTGTCCCCAGGCCTGCTGCTAAAATAACAATGGCGGTTTCCCTATCTGAATGTGCCATCAAGATACTTTTCTCCTTAAAAAAAAAGGGCAACCCCTTGTGCAGGTATCGCCCTTTTTAAATCGTCCGGTAAAATATTTCCGTGTAAGAATATTAAGATGAAGCAACGCGCAGGCGTTGAATCGACCGTGCCAGTGCAGCCCGTGCACGGGCAAAATCGACATCTTCCTCGGCATTGCCTGCAAGCCGCTTTTCTGCCCTTTCTTTGGCGGCTTCCGCCCGTTGAACATCAATATCCTCTTTTTTTTCAGCTGATTCTGCAAGAACCGTCATCTTATCCGGCAGGGCTTCAGCAAATCCACCGCTGACAACAATTTGCTTTTCATTACCTGTGGCGTCCTTGTAATGCAGGCAACCCGGCTGAAGGGAGGTTAAAAATGGTGTATGCTCCGGAAGCACACCGAATTCCCCGAGGCTGCCCGGGGCCATGACGATTTGTGCGTCTTCACTGGTAACAGTCCGCTCCGGCGTCACTACTTCAAGTCGAATATTGTCGGCCATGATCCACCCCTTATTCTAAGCTTTAGCCTTTTCAACAGCTTCTTCAATACTGCCGACCATATAAAACGCCGACTCAGGCAGTTCGTCATGTTTTCCTTCGCATATCTCCTTGAAGCTTCGGACAGTATCTTCAATCTTTACATATGTGCCCGGCTTGCCGGTAAATACCTCGGCAACATGGAACGGCTGTGACAGAAAACGCTGAATCTTTCTGGCGCGTTCAACCGTAATCTTGTCTTCATCAGACAGCTCATCCATACCGAGAATCGCAATAATATCCTGAAGCTCTTTATATTTCTGAAGGGTCTGCTGAACCTCTCGGGCGACCTGGTAGTGTTCTTCACCGATATATGCCGCATCAAGAATTCTGGAGGTTGAGTCCAGCGGGTCAACAGACGGGTAAATACCAAGCTCCGCAATCTGACGGGAAAGAACAACCGTACCGTCGAGATGCGCAAACGTCGTCGCCGGTGCAGGGTCTGTCAGGTCGTCCGCAGGAACATAGACACACTGTACCGCTGTAATCGACCCCTTGTCGGTTGATGTAATCCGTTCCTGCAGGCCACCAAGGTCAACGGCCAGTGTGGGCTGATAACCAACCGCGGAAGGGATACGACCCAGAAGGGCGGAAACTTCGGCACCGGCCTGAGTAAACCGGAAGATGTTGTCGATAAAGATAAGCACATCCTGACCTTCTTCATCACGGAAATATTCCGCACATGTCAGACCGGACAGCGCCACGCGGGCACGCGCGCCCGGCGGTTCGGTCATCTGGCCATAGATGAGCGCTGCTTTGGGCAGAACACCGGAATCTTTCATTTCATGGTACAGGTCGTTACCTTCACGGGTCCGCTCACCAACCCCGGCAAAAACCGAAATACCACCATGCTGCATGGCGATGTTGTTAACCATCTCCATCATAATAACGGTCTTGCCGACACCGGCGCCGCCGAAGAGCCCCATCTTACCGCCCCGGGGAAAGGGGACCAGAAGATCGATGACCTTAATGCCGGTCTCCAGAACGTTAACACTGGTATCCTGCTCGGTAAACGCCGGCGCAGGACGATGAATGGGCATGGATTTTTCCTTGCTCACAGGCCCCAGTCCGTCCACCGGTTTGCCCACAACATTCAGCACCCGGCCGAGAGATGCCTCGCCCACCGGCATGGTGATCGGCTCTCCGGTATCTTTTACTTCCATGCCACGCACCAGACCGTCGGTAACATCCATGGCGATTGTCCGTACAACATTGTCGCCGAGATGCTGGGCAACCTCGACAACCAGGTTGTCAGCCTCATCATTGATGGCAGGGTTCGTCATCACCAGCGCTGTCAAAATCGCAGGCAGTTTGCCGGGCTCGAACTCGACGTCCACAACAGGCCCCATGACCTGTACTACTTTTCCGATATTCTCACTCATCTATAGACCTCCTATAAATCTATATAAGTATTGTTTAACCTTTAAGCGCCTCAGCACCGCCTACAATATCCATCAGCTCCGCCGTGATTGCAGCCTGTCTGGCTTTGTTGAACAGCAGCGTGAGCTCTTCAATCATATCGTTACAGGCCTTTGAGGCATTGTCCATGGCAGTCATGCGGGCCGCATGCTCGCTGGTCGACGTTTCAAGTAAGGCACTGTAAATCTGAATATAAACGTTTTTCGGAAGCATCTCTCCCAGAATTTCATCAGGCGACGGCTCGCAGATATGCTCTGCCATATAGGGGCCTTCGTCCGGCTGTTCCACTACTTCTTCTTTTGTTTCAATAGCCGGAATGGGAAGTAACTGCTTCATCACCGGCACCTGCTTCCCCATTCCGTGAAATTCACTGTAGATGATATGAACTTCGTCATACGTATCGTCAAGGAACCCGTTAATCAGTTGCTGGCCTGCGGTGGCAGCGACATTGAAGCCGAATTTGCCGCCGACAACCCCGAGATACTCATTCTTTATTTCACATGATGTGTTTTTTCTGCACCAGTCACGACCTTTTTTGCCAAAATTGGTAAATGATATCGTAACATCCCGATCACTGTTTGCTTCGAGATACTTTTCGGCAACACGAATGAGATTGGCATTGAAACCGCCGCACAGTCCCCGGTCGGAGGTGCAAAGAACAATATGAATATTCTTTACCTCGTCTTTGGGAAACAGTAACGGGCTGGCATCGTCACCGGACTTTTCGGCAAGACTGCCGAGCACCTCGGCAAACTTCTCAGCATAGGGACGAAACGCCTCCATATTCTGTTGCGCACCACGAAGCCGGGAAGTGGCCACCATATTCATGGCCTTAGTGATCTTCTTGGTCTGCTTGATGCTACCTATTTTCAGTTGGACTTCTTTTAAAGATGGCATATATCACGACCCTTATTTAATCGTATCTTTGAACTCTTCACCATACTCAGCCAGAGCTTTTTCAAGCATCTGCTTCACTTCATCGGTTATTTCCTGCGCTTCCTTCATTTTTGTGAAGACCTCAGGATATTTGTTTTCGATAAAGGGATACAGACCGGCTTCGTATTTTGCGATAACATCGGTGGGGAGTTCATCAAGATAACCGTTGGTGCCGGCAAAAAGGATGGTCACCTGTTTTTCCATTGAAAGCGGTTGACACTGCGGCTGCTTAAGGATTTCCACCAGTCGTTCACCGCGATTGAGCTGTGCCTGGGTAGCGGCATCAAGATCACTTCCAAATGCCGCGAATGCTTCCAGTTCACGGAACTGAGCCATATCCAGCCGCATGGTGCCGGCGACCTGCTTCATGGCCTTGACCTGAGCGGCACCGCCAACGCGGGACACAGACAGACCAACGTCAATGGCCGGTCTTACACCGGCAAAAAACAGGCTGGGTTCAAGATAAACCTGGCCGTCTGTAATGGAAATAACGTTTGTGGGGATAAACGCGGAAACGTCACCCGCCTGCGTTTCAATGATCGGAAGCGCAGTGAGAGAACCAGCGCCCAGTTCATCGTTCAGCTTGGCGGCCCGTTCGAGAAGGCGTGAGTGGTTGTAGAAAATATCGCCGGGATAAGCTTCACGTCCGGGGGGGCGTCTCAGGAGCAGGGAGACCTGACGGTAGGCGGCCGCCTGCTTTGAAAGATCATCATAAATAATCAGGGCGTGTTTCCCGTTATCGCGGTAGTATTCACCGATTGAACATCCGGCATAAGGTGCCAGGTACTGAAGTGCCGCCGGGTCACTGGCACAGGCGGAAACAATCGTGGTATATTCCATGGCGCCGTATTTTTCAAGGACAGCGGCAACCTGGGCGACAGTCGATTTCTTCTGACCGCAGGCGACATAGACGCAATATACATCGGTTTCTTTCTGAGCGAGAATCGCATCAATCGCAACCGCTGTTTTACCAATCTGACGGTCGCCGATGATAAGCTCACGCTGACCTCTGCCAACCGGTGTCATGGCATCAACCGCCTTCAAACCGGTATAGCAGGGTTCGTGAACGCTCTTTCTCGCGATAACGCCGGGCGCCACAACTTCGATACGGCTGGTCTTCTCTGCATTGATAGGACCTTTGCCATCAAGCGGCGCACCGGTTGTATCAATAACACGCCCCAGAACGGCTTCACCCACCGGAACCTCGGCGATTCTGCCGGTACGCTTGACGATATCCCCCTCTTTGATGTGGATGTCTTCACCCATAATGGCCACACCGACATTGTCTTCTTCAAGATTAAGGACCAGGCCCAGAACGCCACCCGGAAATTCGACCAGCTCCATGGTCATTGCTTTTTCCAGACCGTAAATTCTGGCAATACCATCCCCAACAGACAGGACCACGCCGGTCTCGCTTAATTCAACCTTATTGTCGAATCCCTTAATCTGCTCCTTGATAATCTGACTTATCTCTTCTGATCTTATTTCCATTAGACTCTCTCACCTTTTTTTAAAGATTCTTTCATATTTAATAACTGGGTTTTTATACTCCCGTCCAATACGATATCGCCAACTTTCGTCATTACGCCGCCGATAAGGCTGGGGTCATGATCAATCTCCAGTATTACCTCCTTGCCGGTCATTTTTGAAAGTGACGCCCGAATCTTTTCCACCGCTTCACTGGAAAGCTCATCCGCCGATGTCACCTCAGCCCGGACAATGCCGTTCAGTTCATCCACCAGCGTCTCATAAACCTCACTGATACCTCTCAGATGATTAAGACGCCGTTTTTCAAACAACAGCAAAAGGAAGGATTTCAGCACATCCGACATCCCGATCTTGTCGATAACCGCCGTAAGAATCTTTCTCCGTTCTTCAACCGGATACAACGGGTTCATAATGGCATCTTCAAACGCGCCCTCAGCATCAAGCACCGACACGAACCCGCTCAGCTCATCCTTATACTGATCGGCTTTTCCGTCCTCCTTTCCGATCAGCATCAAAGCTTTGGCATAACGTCTCGGAATTACGAAATTTTTCACTGTAGCACCACCTTTTCTAAATATTCATCCACCAGCCGGTTCTGATCGTCCGCCGTTATCTTCTCTTTGACCAGTGATTCTGCCCTGGCTATCGCTTTTTCAAAAATATCTTCTTTCAGTCGCTGCCGTGCAGCGTCAAATTCATTTTCGATATTCCGCTTTGCCTGTGCTTCAATTTTTTCGGCCGACGCCTTTGCGCTTTCGAGGATCTTGGCCTTTGCCGCCTCGCCCTGCTTTTGATAGTCGGCAATAATTTTTTCCGCCTCCTCGTCCAGCTTTGTCAGCCTCGCATTATACTCATCAAGCTGCTTTCTGGCAATCTCCTTTTTGCTTTCCAGATCTTCCAGTTCATTCTTGATATTGGCGATACGATTATTCAACCCCTGGGCAACGGGTTTGCGCAGGACGAAAAAGAGTGCGACCACAAGTATCGTGAAGTTAATGACCCGGTATGTATCAGTGGCTGCCCATTTTTTCACCGGCGCCGCTTCGCCGCCGTGACCGCCATCAGACGCGGCCAGGGCAACACCGGTAAAGGCAATCAGGCAGACTGTAAGTAAAAGGGCGATCAGTGCTTTTTTCCCGGTCTTTCGATTCAATGAAAACAGCTTCATGCAACTTCCCTCCCTAATATCTTCTGGCCGATGGTAGCGGCAAAGGTTTCAATCTCCTGTTGCAGTTCAGCGGCAGCCTTTTCAGCATCCCTGGCAATATCCGCCTTGTTTTCCGCAATGGTTTTCTGTGTTTTCTGCTGTATCTCCTCGATGATGCGCTTCTCTTCCTGCGTACCTTCCTCGATCAGGGCGTTTTTTTCCTGGACGCCGTTGTTCCGGGCTGCCTTGAGCCCTTCTGTACAGGCATTATCCTTATCCGCCGCGTCCTGCTCAAACATCTGAATGCTCTGATCCAGCCCTGTTATCTTTTCCTGCCGCCGGGCCACAACATTTCTGATGGGCCGGTACAGGACAAGATTCAACACAATGATCAGAACAATAAAATTGACAATCTGCCAGATAACGGATTTATCCGGCATAACGGTAATACCGCCGCCTTCGGCATGGGCCAGACCCGCACAAAACAGCACACCTATCACGGCAGCCATAAATCGGTTCATATTTCCGGGCTTCATTTAAACCTCCAGTAAAAACAAACACTTCTATCGAAATCCGCTAAAAACAACAACCCCAACCAAAAATTTAAACTTTCCTTTTATCACAGGAGGAGTAAAAGTCAAAGGTTTTTTGGAAAATTTTTCACATTGTCACCCACTTTCTCTGAATCGGCATCCCACTCGCCCAGATTCTGCACCGGGACGCCATTACGCGCCTTCATGGCGCAGTTTCCATTGAACTTGACGCCGGCATCAATGGAAATTACCGGGGCATGGATATCACCTTCGATGTCTGCCGGCGGATACACCTCAATCCGGTCTGCCGCATCGATCATCCCCTTAACCCGCCCCATAATGATGGCCACCCCAACGGCAATATCGCCGTCAATCACCGCTTTCTCGCCAATGATGACGGTGCCGCCGTTACTGACGATTTTACCGGACACCCGGCCATCCAGCCGAATCGTGCCGTCAAATTGGATGGTCCCTTCCACCGAGGCATCCGAGCCCAGAAATGTGGTGATGGATTCTGAACGTTTTGTTTTTGCCATATCCATTCTCCTTTTTATGCGCATAATATTATTTGTCCCGGCCACACCCTCAAATGCCGAGCCGTTTTATACTAATATTGATTAGAATACCAACACCCAGCATGAATGTCACCACAGAAGACCCGCCGTAACTGATCAAGGGCAAGGGCACCCCGACGACCGGCATCAGCCCCATCACCATCCCCACGTTGATAAAGACCTGCCAGAACATCATGGCGCTGATGCCCACGGCCAGGATAATCCCGAATGCATCCCGGCATTGATAGGCGATACTGATACCCCAGATAATCAGCAGCAGGTAAAGCAGCAACAGCACACCGGTGCCTACAAAACCCCACTCTTCCGCCAGAACAGACAGAATGAAGTCCGTATGCTGTTCGGGCAGAAAGGCCAGGGCATTCTGAGTCCCCTTCATGAACCCCTTACCAAAAATCATGCCCGATCCGATGGCTATCTTGGACTGGATGATATGGTATCCCGCGCCAAGGGGGTCCCGGTCAGGATTTAAAAAGGTCAGTATGCGTTGTCGCTGGTATGACTTCAGAAAAAAGGCCCAAACAAAGGGCACCAGGGTCACAAAAATACCGATCAGTGCGAAACTGGTCCGTTTTTCTATTTTAACAAAGATGGTCATGGATGCGGCAATCAGCAGTATCAACATGGCCGTCCCCAGGTCCGGCTGGCCAACAATGAGGGCAAACGGTATCATTACCAGTACCATGGGCATAAACAGGGTACGCGGCGTGAGTCCTTCCACGCTGACATGTTTGGCATAATACCGGGCCAGTGCGATAGTAATTGTTATCTTCATCAACTCCGAGGGCTGAATGGCCACCGGTCCCAGGGGCAGCCATCGGCGGGACCCGCCAGCCTCTTTCCCCCAGAAAAGCACGCCGATCAGCAACGCGATGTTCAGGCAATAAATCAGCATGGCCCAGCCATCCAGACTCTTGTAATTAAAAAGGAGCGACACCACCATCAGCGCCAGTCCAATTCCCAGCCAGATGATCTGCTTGGCAAAAAGCATGCGCTGAACACTGTCAAACTCGGAAGCAGCGGCACTGTATAATACAATGACCCCCACAATACCGATAAAAAGGACCAGGAGCAACAGTCCCCAGTCAAACTGCCGTTGTGCGCTGTGATCTATCATAACGCCTCGCGCTTCCTGTCCGCCATATAAGTTTCAATCAGATGCTTGGCTACCGGCCCGGCCGCAGTCGATCCATGCTCTCCATGCTCCACAATCACCGAAACAGCAATTTCCGGGGCCGCCGAAGGGGCATAGGCGACAAACCAGGCATGGGGTTTTAATGCCTCTGCAATCTCTTCCTCATCGTCCAGTCCTTCAGGCGGGCTTTCAACCACCTGGGCGGTGCCTGTTTTACCGCTGATATCCACCTTGCCGCTACGAACCGTCCACCAGCCCGTGCCATTCCGGTTGTGAACCACTTCATACAGCCCTTTTTCAATTACAGCAAGCGTCTCTTCGCTCGCGGGAAGGGTTCCCAGCTTGTCGGGGGTTCCCTTCTGCACCTGCTGACCTTCGGCGGTTCTTACCTGCTGCAACACCACCGGCTTTCGGATGGTTCCGCCATTGGCCACAGCCGCGGTCAAAACGGCCATTTGAATCGGTGTCACCAGATTATATCCCTGCCCGATGGCCACCGTGGTGGTTTCCCCTCCATGCCATTGTTCGCCCAGTTGCTTGCGTTTCCATTGCGTGGTGGGCACCAGCCCGCCGGCTTCGGAAAAAAGATTAATGCCGGTCGGCCGCCCCAGACCACAGGCCTTGGCATACCATGCCAGCCGCTCAACGCCCAGGTCTTGCCCCACATGATAAAAAAAGACATCGCAGGACTGGGCGATGGCATCCACAACGCTTAAGCTCCCATGTCCGCCCCTCCGCCAACACCGGAACACCCGGTCGCCATACCGGTAATATCCCGGGCAGGTGACTGTGGTTTCAGTATCAATGATCTCTTCCTCAAGCCCTGCCATGGCCGTAATAATCTTGTATGTGGATGCCGGTGGGTATTCCGCCTGTGTCACCTTATTCTCCATGGGGCGGTAAGGATTTTCCACCAGCGCCCGCCATGCCGTCCCGGAAAGGCCGTCCACAAACGCATTCTGGCTGAAAGAGGGGCTGCTCGCCATTGCCAGGACGTCTCCCGTGGAAGGATCCAGAGCCACAACCGCCCCGGCCCGCCCGTCCATCAACGCTTCAGCTTTTTGCTGAAGAGTAAAATCGATGGTCAGATATACGTTGTGACCGGGGTGCGCATCTACGGTTTTAATAACCCGGACCACCTGCCCGCTGGCATTCACCTCCACCTGGCGGCCGCCGGGTTCCCCGCGCAGCAACCGGTCATACATCCTTTCAGCGCCGCATTTGCCCACATAACTCCCGGGTTTATAACCGGCAAACCGATCACTCTCCATCTCCCTGCGACTGATCTCCCCCAGATAACCGATTAAATGAGCGCCAAACTCGTCATAAATGTAGTGTCGTCGCGGCTTGAAATCAATCACAACACCGGGGAGTTCAAATTTATGGGCCTCTACCACCGCCAGAATATCCCGGCCCACGTCCTGTGCCAGCAGCACCGGATTGAACGAGTTCCGGCCCCGATGGCTGGTGAAATTCTTTTTCATCTGGGAAAGAGGCAGGCCTGTAAATGTGGCCAGCTTTTCCAGGGTTTCATCGATATTTGTCGTATCCCTGGGAATAATGGACAAGTCAAACGCCGGCCGGTTGTCCACCAGTGTTTTACCGTTGCGATCAAAAATCAGGCCTCTCGTGGGGGCGATGGCCTGTAGACGAATGCAGTTATTGGCCGAAAGCCGCCGGTACTCCTGGCCTTCAACCACCTGCAGGAAAAAGAGACGGGCAATCAGAACAGTAAATGCGGCTGTTACGCAGAACATAACCATTACCAGCCGCTGTTTAAACCAGTCAATGTCCACCGTTCGGTAAAAATTCATTCCACCTTACCCGACGCCGATTAAAACCGGCCTCTCTGGCGATTTATCAGTTTCTGAAACGCCGCCTTGGTGCCCAGCAGCAGAAAGGGACCGGTGGCCATGGCAAACACAAGCTGCCAGACCAGCCGCCCGGCCGCATCCGGCCAGGTCACCCAGATCCGGCCCGACAGCAATTCAGCGCACCAGAAAACATTATGCTCCACCGCAACACTGACCGCCACGGCCAGACTCAAAAATACCAGGCTGGTGCCGTGAATGTATCGAATAATCGCCCGAATGCCGGCAAACAGCCATACATACGTCAGTATATACACACCGAATGGCCCGCCTGTCACCGCATCCGTTATCAGCCCCATGACCGGAATAATGACGGCAGAATCCCCGGGAGGCCGGAAAATGGCAAGATAAAGGACAACCGGGATTAACAGGTCGTACAGTCCGGCAAACGGAAGCCAGATCGCCAGTATTGTTGACTGAAGGATCATGAGTAAAAGGGTGAGGGCGAAACTGAATGCATAAATCATAAGATCGCTTTCCCGCTGTTCATCTTCCCGGGTTTTTTTGACCGTTGGTTTTGGGAAATTCATACTGCGTGGCATTCAGCACCACCAGCACTTCCTCCAGCTTGTCAAAATTGACAAACGGCTCCACCTCGACCGTCTGAAAAATCCCGGCATTCCGCTTGATCACGCCGGATACATGCCCGACCCGCAACCCCTTGGGGTAAATCTGATCCAACCCGGATGAAATCACAACATCGCCTATTCTGACATCGTTTTTTCGCAGCACATATTTGTAATCACAACGCCCCCCGGCACCGCCTTTCACCACACCGCGCGCCCGGGTACGCTGACACAGGGCATCCACAGCGCTGTTGGGATCGATAATCAGCAATACCTTGGAGTAGTAAGGGGAAACATCCACCACCTGCCCCACGATCCCTTCCGGCACCACAACCGGCATACTCCGCGTCACCCCGTCAGTGCCGCCCTTGTCGATAATCACCGTCTCAAACCAGCCCGACGGATCACGGGCCACCACTTCCGCGGCAAAGGTTTTCATATCAAGGGCTTCATGAAAATTCAGCAGTTCCCGCAGGCGTTTATTGGAACGGGCAATTTCACTGAACTGTTTGTTCTCCGCCTCAAGCCGGCGGACCTGCTGCTTGAGCCGGCCATTCTGTTGAGCGGTCGAGACAAGAAAGAAATAGTGGCGCCACACATCCCGGAGAGATCGGGCCGAACTTGTCAGGATATCCTGAAACGGGGCAACAACAAATATGCCGGCGCTGCCGCCGCTCACCGGATATGTGCTGCGTCGACTGGTAACGGTGAGAGAAACGATACTGACGATTAACAAACCGGTAACACCGGCTATGACCAGCATTTTCCGTGAAAACATCAGAGCATAATCTGCTTTAGTACTTCAATATTATCAAGCGCTTTACCGGTCCCCACCGCCACAGTGGTCAGCGGATCTTCCGTGACAGTAATGGGCAGACCGCTTTCCTCCCGCAGAAGCTTGTCCAGGTTTTTCAGCAAAGCCCCGCCACCGGTAAGGACAATGCCCCGATCCACGATATCTGCTGCCAGTTCAGGCGGGGTCTGTTCCAGGGCGATCTTTGCCGTTTCCACGATCGCATCAATCTGCTCGGAGATGGCCACCCGGATCTCCTCGGAATCGATGGCCAGAATCTTCGGAATACCGGAGACCAGGTCCCGACCCTTCACCTCTATGGTTTCCAGATTTTCATCATCGGGATAGGCATTGCCGATGGTCATCTTGATCAGTTCGGCGGTGCGTTCTCCGATAAGAAGGTTATATTTTCGCTTGATGTATTGGGAAATGGCGGCATCCATCTTGTCTCCCGCCACCCGCAGGGAACGGCTGTAAACAATACCCGCCAGGGAGATCACCGCCACTTCCGTGGTGCCGCCGCCGATATCCACAACCATATTACAGGTGGGCTCTGTGATGGGGAGGCCGGCGCCAATGGCCGCGGCCATCGGCTCTTCCAGAAGAATCACCTCACGGGCACCGGCACGTTCCGCAGAATCCCGAACGGCCCGTTTTTCCACTTCCGTTATACCGGACGGCACTGCAATAATAATGCGTGGCCGGACAAATTTGCGGCGGTTATGCACCTTTAAAATAAAATACCGCAGCATTGCCTCGGTGACCTCGAAATCCGCAATCACCCCGTCCCGCATGGGGCGGATCGCCACGATACTGCCGGGTGTCCGTCCCAGCATCTTTTTTGCTTCTTCTCCAACCGCCAGCACCTTGTTTTTAAAACGATTATCCGTGCGAACAGCCACAACAGACGGCTCGCTCAGCACGACCCCTTTACCTTTCACAAATACCAGCGTATTAGCGGTTCCGAGATCAATGGCAAGATCGTTGGAAAACAACCCCATGATGGAATTGGATAAAAGATTCATGGCTCCCTTTCTGTCGTCTGATTCGACGTGCTAAGTGCAATATGTCCTGCTCAGTATTCGCCGGCCCGGACATTTCATGAAATATCCTGATTAAAAACATCCCCCTGCCGGGCGCAAACAGTCGTAGTCTGTACTTTTTATCAGTTATATAGTGCTGTTACAAGCAAAAAAGGGCCGGCTTCGTAAAAAGTCCAATAGCTGCGTTGCGATGCATCTCTCGCCATCTCTCGTACAACCACGTACGCTCCATTTCTCAAGATCCATCGGCGCCTTGCTCTTGAACTTTTTACGAAGCCGGCCCGGCTTTAACTTGTCAGGAAAGCATCAAGAGCATCAACATTTGATATTCGGATTTATTTCAAGTTTCGTGCTTTGTTATACAATCTGCAATAAAAAATTTCTATCCGCCCGCCACCGCATCCATGACCGCATCATGCAACACGGGTCGAAATGTTTTGATCGCCTCGTTTTTCCGGTCCGGATGAACCCGGTTGGTCAACAACACCACAATAATCTCACGGGTGACATCCATCCACACCGATGTGCCGGTGAATCCCAGATGTCCTATCGTATGGACGGAAAACCGGGTGCCTGCACTGGATGCCTCGGTGTCCGGCGTGTCAAAGCCAAAGGTCCGGCCGGTACCCAGTTGGGGTTCCAGCATACGTTGCACCGCATTGTGGGTAAATATATTATCATAAGATGCTTTGCGGTAGATGGCAAGCAGTTCCATCATTATATGATGAACGTTTTCAGCCGTCCCGAAAAGACCGGCATGCCCGTCCACGCCGCCGGATTCATAGGCGTTGTCATCGTGGACCGCGCCTTTTAGCAAAAACCCGCGACGGGGACAATCCTCTGTGGCGGCAAACCGGTTTCTGACATTGTCGCCCACCGGATCACCCCCGTCATGCAGCGGCACAAAAAACAATCCCTTTATTCCAAGGGGCGTATAGACATTGGCGTTGATAAACCGGTCCAGGCGAAGACCGGCAACCGCCTCCACCACACACCGCAGAAGCATATACCCCAGATCGCTGTATAGAACCGTTCCCCCCGGTTCATATTCGAGCTTTGTGGCCGCAAGGGATTCTATCAGTGCTGTCCGCCGCTCATTCGTCGGCAGCCGGGAAAGCTCAGAAAAGAAGGGACGGTGCGCCGGCATTCCAGAGCAGTGACAGAGGAGCTGGGCAACCGTAATCCGGTGTTTGTCCGTTCCGGCAAATGCCGGCACCAGATCTCCCAGCCGGTCCGAAACCGACAGCTTGCCAATCGCTGAAAGCTTCATTACTGCCGGGGCTGTGGCCAACGGTTTGGTGAGGGAGGCAAGATCAAAAATGGTCTCAGTGGTCACCGGTATCTGCTTATAAATATCGGCACAACCAAATGCCGCGTGGTATACCAATGTTCCCCTGTAACCGGCACACAAGACCCCGCCCGGGAATATCCCCTGACTGACCGCCTTTGTCATCATCTCTGTCACCGCGGCGAAATTCATAGTGCATCCTGAGGAACAACGGCCGGTGCCTGGTATTGAAGAACATGCCGGTCCGCATCCAGGGTGGCGCCCAGCCCCAGGGGAAGGGTAATATTTTCCGGTCCGTGGCCTGCGGCCATACCCGCCACAACCGGGATCCCGGCCGGTACATGCTCTTGGACAATCTCGTAAATCTCTGCCGGTTGGCCACAATTCTCAAACGACCCCAACACAATACCGGCCACGCCGTCCAGACAGCCGGACAAGTGCATCTGGGAAAGCATCCGGTCAATCCGGTAGGCGGGTTCATTGGTCTCTTCAAGGAACAGAATGCCGGCCTTAAACCCCGGCTGCCATGGTGTTCCAATCAGGTGGCACAGAGACGCCAGATTCCCTCCGATCACCCGTCCCTGTGCCACCCCGGATCTCACCGTCACCCCGTCCTTTACCATAATTTCCACCGGCTTTCGGCCGGTCATGGCTTCAACCAAGGCCGCCTTCGTCATATCGCCGGCGTCAGCCAGCGAGGTTATCACCGGTGCATGAAATGTCACCATGCCGGTTTTTTCCGCAATAACCGTCAACAGCAGGGAAACATCGCTGAATCCGGCAATAATCTTGGGATTGGCGCATATGGCATCCATATCCAGTAAGGGCAGCATCCGCATGGATCCGAATCCGCCCCGGGCACAAAAAACAGCCTTGATCCCCCGATCTGCAATCAGGTTATTAAATACACCGGCCCGGTGGTCATCGGTTCCGGCCATATACCGGTTCTTTTCAAAGAGATCATTGGGAATCATGACGCGTAATCCCATCGCCTCGATTGCCGCCACGCCGCGCCGGAACCGTTCCGGATCAAACCATCCTGCAGGCGCAGCTATACCTACAGTATCACCGGGCTTCAGGGCATGCGGTATAATTATGTCGTCTCTGGTGTTCATAGAGTTTTATGTGTATACGTCCAGGCGTTCTTATGCTGAAGGGCTTTACCTGCCACCCGGTCGTATCCAGCTCAGCAACCCTCCCTTCAAGTTTATCGCGTCTTCCTGGCACATCTCCTGGCAGCAGTAACAATGGATACAGGCCGACTTGTCTGCCCGGGGGAAATCGCCCTCGGTCATTGTCATGGCCCCGACAGGACAGTGATCCACACAGATACCACACTGGCGACAGGCCTCCGGAACCACCACGGGCGTGCAGTTGATCCACCGGGAGAACAGCCGGTTCAGCACAATCCCCATGAACCCCGGCAAAAAGGTGGCCGGCATTTTAAAATCATCAGCCGCCTTGATGGCCGTATTTATATATATTTCATTCAAATCGAGGGTCCCCAGGCCCATCTGCGTCGCTATAACCAGATGGGGGACTGTCTCCGGACGAACACCCGCAAACCGGACGGCAACAGCATCAACGCTGACCGCATTTCGGCCGGCAATGATCTTTCCCATGTGCCGGGGCGTACCGCTGTTAGGACCGTTTCCCTCCATGACCGTCACCGCATCCATAATCGTAAGCTCGGGGGGCCGGATGGCATAGATATCCACAAGGGCTCTTGCAAATCGTCCCGGTGTGGGGGCATCGGCGTGAATCCGCATCTTGTCACCGCCAACAATATAGCCGAAAGTGTTTTTGACCGCCCCGGTATAGACGGTCAATGCGTGAGTCTTGAGCTTTGGGAGATTAATGACCAGGTTGGCTTGCAGCACATCATCGGCAATTATCACATCATGAATATCCGGCGATGTGAGTGCGTATTTTACCGGCCTTCGGCCCAGGTAGACAAAACTGCCGCCGGCCGCTGCACTGATGCCCGAAACACTGGCGGCATGGCGGGCCCGGCCATACCCCGAAACCCCTGGATTATCGCCGACCATGACCACAGCCCCGGCTTGTGCCAATTTCTTGACCACGGCCCGCACCAGAGAGGGGTGGGTGGTCACCGCCTTTTCCGGTGGATGGGCGCCAAGGATATTGGGTTTTACCAGTACGGTTCTGCCTGCCAGATCCAGGGGCATTTCCTGAAAAATTCTGTCAAGCAGGTCTGACAGCATGGTGTCGTCATACGCCGCATCAAGTACCAGAACCCTGTTGTCATGGTTTTCGCGATTGTGCTTCATTTTTTTACCATACTCTTTTATACTATAAAAAACAAGCGGTTATTTCTCATCACCGGAACATTTTGCTTGACACAAACACCGAAAATACTTATTTATAAAAAATTTGTGGTTAACTTTTAATTTATTGTTCAACCGGTCGGACAGGCCCATACACAAGGAGTAAAGCATCATGACCCCGTTAGCTCAGGAACTCAACGATATTCTGCAGGCCAAATCCCCTCAGTTGCTGGAAATACTCTCGGATGTCGGCAAAAAACTCTTTTTCCCAAAGGGAATTCTGCAGCAAAGTGCGGAAGCCAGGGAAAAGGCTCACACCATCAATGCCACCATCGGTATTGCCAAAGAAGGCAGGGATATTATGCACCTGCCCTCTGTCATGGGACTGCTTGACGGCTTTAGCCCCGAAGAATCGCTCACCTATGCCCCTTCCTTCGGACTTCCGGCATTAAGATCGGCATGGCGGGATGAAATGCGCGAAAAAAACCCGTCTCTGGCAGGCAAGGAGGTCAGCCTGCCGGTTGTGACTTGCGGCATTACCCACGCTATCAGCGTTATTGCCGACATGTGGACAGACGCGGGAGATACCGTATTGTTACCGGACATGATGTGGGGCAATTACAATATGATTCTCAACGTCCGGCACGGCGTCAATATCGCCCACTATCAAATGTTCACCGATAGCGGCGGCTTTAACCTCGACGCCTTTGAAACGGCCGCCAGAAAGACAGCCGCAGAAACCGGAAAGCTGATCGTCCTGATGAACTTTCCCCATAACCCCACCGGTTATACGGCCACAGAGACCGAGGGCGACGCCATTGCGAAAATTCTCATCGCCATTGCCGAAGCGGGGAGCCCTGTGATCGTTGTCTGTGACGATTCCTACTTTGGTCTTTTCTACGAACCCGATACCATGAAAGAGTCCCTATTTTCAAAACTCTGTGGAGTGCACGACCGGCTGCTGCCCATCAAGCTGGACGGTGCCACCAAGGAAAATTATGTATGGGGGCTGCGCGTGGGCTTTATCACATACGGGTGTCGGACAGATGATCCCGAAGCGGTTTTTACGGCGCTGGAGAAAAAGACCGCCGGATGCATTCGGGGGAATATCTCCAACGCTTCCCACCTGAGCCAGACCATCCTTCTGAAGTCCCTGAAGGATGAGAACTACAAGAAGGAAAAACGGGAAAAATTTGATATTCTCAAGGCCAAAGCTTTACGCGTCAAGGCAGTACTGCAAAATGACAAATATGCCGACGCCTGGGATGTCCACCCTTTCAACTCCGGTTACTTCATGTGTATCCGCCTGAAAGAGGTCAATGCGGAAAAACTGCGGGTGCATCTGCTGGACAAATACGGGGTGGGCCTTATCTCCCTTGGCGAACACGATCTGCGGGTGGCATTTTCCTGCATTGAGGAAGCCGACGTGGAGAAACTGTTTGATACCATTTATCAGGGCGCTAAAGAATTGTAACCCTGCTTTGCCGTAAGGGTTCATTACCCGAAAAACCCTTAAAACCAAATACCCATTCTGAGGGTCATTCACATGGCGTCTCTCATTATGAACACCATTGGCCTGGGTTTTTTAGACTGAACTTACTGAGCGCCGAATCTCCATTCCCGCCCTCCCGCCGGTGAGGCCTTGGGCATTTGCAACAAATGGCGTTTTACCTTATAATAATTATTTTAAAGTCCCCGTTTAATGCGTGTCATTTTTCAGTTGCATTCAACGCGGGGAATCCATCATTTATCGTCCGATCAGGGGGCAATATATGAAAAAGAGGATGCTGCTGGGAATTGTTTTCTGTCTTCTGGCTACACCGGGTTTTACTGAGAATTACCTTTTGAACGGCGGCCAGGAATCCACCATCTCATACCGCATGATACAGACCGTTACCCCGTCGGCCGCCACACGGAAAATCATGCTGAGCTATGTATCGCCGGTTTCTTATGCCTCCCCCACTTACAACCAGCGGATTGAGAATCTTGACATAAACTTCTCGCCGTCACCGTCCAAACGGGAATCCAAAACAGATGAAAACGGCAATACGATCATTGAGGTGGCATGGGACAAACCGGCCGGTACCATCACGGCATCCATCGATATGGTTGCAAAAAACAGCGTGAAGCTCGAGGCGCTCCGGACCGACGCCCCCTTTCCCGTGGCGATGATGCCCGGTGCCGTTAAAAAATATCTTGCCGCCACATCCCAGGTCCCGGCTGACAATCCGGAGATCCGCCGGAAAGCACGGGAACTGACCCGGCCGGCCGAAACCCAGTTTGATGCGGTGCAGTTGATTCTGACATGGGTGGTGGACCACATGCGATATGTGCAGCCACCGCAAAGCTATGACGCCATGTATGCGTTTCACTCCGGCAAAGGCAACTGTCAGAACTATTCCCATTTAACCGCCGCATTGATTCGGGCCGTGGGGATTCCGGTGCGTATCGTCAATGGGGTCACTTTGGATGAACCTTATAAGATCAACCAGGGCGGCACCACCCTGGTTATGAAAAATGCCCAGGGCCGCCACTCATGGATTGAAGTCTATTTTCCGGACCTCAAATGGGTTCCCTTTGACCCCCAGTGTTCGCAGCTCTTTGTCAGCAACCGGTTCATCCGCATTGAAGTGGGCCTGGACAACAACGACACGGAGAATGACGGCCTGATCCGCTGGACCCGGCTCAAGGGCACCACCGACAAGCCTGCTTTCCGCGAAGCCATCACTGCCGATTTTGTTTCCGACACGGCAACACTGGCCGGTAAAAGGATGGATTACGGGCCCCGGAACAAATTGCTTGGCCCGCCTGTTCTTGCAGACTTTAAGAAAACCGCCGTGGCGATCAAAAAACCGGAACCTGTCGCCCTTACGCCGCAGCAGATGAAGGCTCTGACCTACACCGTACCATATATATTCGGGAATCTGGAGTTTCCTGAAAATCTGGACTTTCAGTCGGCCAGAGGACATGTGGCGCAGGCGCCTGACGGCAGTATGAAAATTGTTAAAAATTTTCTCGTGGAAACCGCCGAGTACGTTACCACCCAGGGGAAAAAATATGCCCAGTCCTTTGTGCTTGAGAAACCGGTACGTCTTCAGGCCATCGGCCTTGCACTTCACAACTTCAGTTCAGCCGGCCAGCTCTGGATAGAACTGTCAACCAGCAAAAACGGTATTCCGGGAGCCCCCATCGCCACCAGCGATCTGCTCACCGTCTCGGATCTGCCGCATCAACCGGGCTACCGGTGGGTCGATTTTGACTTTTCCGGTGAGGACATCATCCTTCTGCCGGGCCGCTACTGGGCGGCCCTGGGATTTACAGGCGGCCCCATTGTAAACTGGTTCTTTTCATATGGCAAACCCACGGGGCCCCAAGACGGGACCCGTTACCGGACTCTCTTTGACGAAGCATGGAGTCACAGCCTGGCATTTGAATTTAATTACCGGATTAAGGGCAGCATACCCAAAAAATTCGCTAACTGACCTTCGAAAAAACCGTAAAAAAATGATAGAATATCTCTCGTATGTGTCCACGGCAATTTGTCGTTGAATCCTTCTAACGATAATTCGATACATAAGCGGGCAAAAAGGGAGACGTGCCATGGATGATTACACCCACAGCATGGGAGTCTTTTTAAATAAGAACAATATCCGGATATTCCATCGATGCTGGTCAGCAGAAAAACCCAGAGCGGTTGTCCTTATCGCCCACGGGCTTGGCGAACATTGCGGACGGTATAAGCACCTGATTCGACGCTTAAGGGGACACCACATCTCTTTTTATGCCATTGATCATAAGGGACATGGCAAATCGGGCGGGAAACGCGGGCACACGGAGCGATTCACGGACTACGTTGACGACCTCAAACAGTTCAAGGATACTGTTATCGACAAAGAGATGCATGGTGTGCCAGTGTTTCTGTTGGGTCACAGCATGGGCGGTTTAATCGCTACACAATACGCGCTGACCCACCCCGATGCATTTGACGGCCTGATTCTTTCAGCCCCGGCGTTCATGCTGGCTCGCCCGATGCCTGCCGTCCAGGCCGGCATCGTAAAAATACTATCCGCCATGATACCGCGTGTCACCATGCCAAACAGACTAAACCCGGCGGATCTTTCGTCAGACACGGCTGTCGTGGCAGCCTATATCAACGATCCCCTTGTTCATGAACGCGTATCAATGAAATGGCTGGTGGAATTTACCGCCACGGCCGAGGCGTGTCTTTCGCAGACCGCCCGGCTGACTCTGCCGCTGCTTATTATCCACGGGAAAGGCGACCGGATTGTTGCTGTCAAGGGCAGCGAGATTGCCTATCAGAACGCTCAAAGCACAGACAAACAGCTGGCATTGTTTGACCGGCTGCGCCATGAAACCATGAACGAGCAGCCGGCAGAACGGAAAGAACCCCTGGATATGGTTGCGCAGTGGATAATGGAAAGAACGGAGCAGTCAGAAAAGACCCGGGTGGCCTGATTGATGTGAGGGGCTATTCACCTGAAGACGTGGACCGGTCGATATCCACAATCTTGGTGCCGTTAAGATACTCACGCGTTTCATAACGGGTGATGCGCATAAGCTTGTTGGTAATCTCGGCCATGCGGTCCACCTGGATTTTTATGGTCTGCATGGTTTCAAATACCGGGTTGTCCGCATCCACATCCAGCATGGCCAGCTGAACATGACCCATGATCGCCTGAAGCGGCTGATTCAGTTCATGACAGACCGCTCCGGCCATTTCAAGCACGCCCTGAATTTTTCCCCGCTTATCCAGAGCTTCGCCCAGTTCGATAATACGACGGCCGGAACTGATGCGAACCCTCAGCTCCTCTGCATTAAAGGGTTTTGATATATAATCATCCGCTCCGGCCTTCAGACCGGTAATAATATCCTCCTTCTCGGACCGGGCCGTCAACAGAATGACATATGAATTTTCCAGACCGGAAGTGGAAGCCCGAATGGCTTTACAGAGTTCCACACCATCCATCTCCGGCATCATCCAGTCAAGCAGGATAATGCGGGGCGGGTCCGACGAATGGATGATCTCCCATGCTTCCTGGCCGTTTTCAGCCAGAGAGACCTCATACTCCCACTTTTTCAGCAGGGTCTCCAGCATTTTGCGCGTGGCTGCATTATCTTCGGCAACAAGTATTTTCATGGTCACTTTTCTCACCGGTGGATCGTTCAAGAGATGGCATGCATTAACGCCGGAAGAGAGGGTTTGCGCCAGAATAACTTACAGGGATATGCATGATTACGTTTTGCTCAGTACACAGTATAGCACATTTATTCAAAAAAGTCAGCCGGTTTCCACTCATGAAACCCTTTTTCGGCATCTTCGGATCAATCCACCGGCTTCCTTAATTCAGCAAACAGATCATCCACGGTGCCGTTTCTCAGAATCTCGTCAAACTGAGCTCTATAGCTTTTGATAAAACTGACTCCGTCAATCTCCACATCATAGACTTTCCACCCGCCATTTACAGGGTAAAACTTATAGACCACTTCAATCTTTTTCTCTTCCGTATAAAGATATGTCGGCGCGCTGACCTTGCCGCCCTGCACGGCCGCCTGACCATACCCGACCTTCTGTCCGGAGTAAAGAGTCGTTTTGTCCAGATAAGACCGCTTCAACCGGCCCACAAAAAGATCAATAAACGTGTCGCGTTCCTCGGGAGAAAGCCGACCCCAGTTTTGTTTGCCCAGGGTGAGTTTGGCCATCAGAGGGAAATCGATCACCGGATTGATAATTTCCATGATCCGTGTTTTTTTCTCCGTCTCCTGAAGGTTGGTACTGTCCAGCATGCTGAGAATGGCATCAATCTTCTGTTTCAGCAGGGTTTCCACTTCGGTCGCCGGTGATGCGGAACGGGCCGGCAAGGCCGTGGCAAAAAGCAGCGCGACCACCGCAATGACAGTTACCATCGGAAAAAACTTAATTTTTGATTTTTCGATCTCTGTTCTGTTCATAAGCATTCCTCAGTAAGATATAAAGGTCCATAGCATCCTTGCGAAGTGTCTCATACTGACCGATCCGCAGAGATGTACTGTTAATCGTCCGGGTCGCCGAAAGGGCCAGGGTGACATTGCCGTCATCCAGATATGTGGTGGGATTAAGGTTCCTGTCGGCAATACTGCCGCATACATCCCGCAGATTGGAAGGACCGAGCAGCGGCAGCACAATATGAAAACCGCTGTCCATCCCGTAATATCCGAGTGTCTGGCCGAAATCTTCTGGATGGGCGGAGAGCGCCAGCCATTTTTCGGCCGGATCCCAGAACCCCGCCACCCCCACGGTGGTGTTGACCACAAAACGGGCGGTTTCCACACCCGCCCCCTTGAATTTCAACTGCAGCACATTGTTCGCCAGACGGATGGGAAATCCCAGATTGGTAAAAAAATTGCTGATCCCCTGCCTGGCCGCGCCGGGCACCACTGCCTTATATCCCTGGGCAACCGGCTTAAGCACCCAGAAATAGAGCCGGTCATTCACTCTGGTAACAACCCGGTTGTAGCCGCTCAGCGGATCAAACACCTCGGGCGCAACGTCTGTTTCAAACTCATCAAATGCATCAAATTCCTCAAACACGTCAGTGCTATCAAATTCACTTTTCGTATCCGTCGACGGTACTTTCTGTCTGTCGTCCGGGGAAACTCCTTCCGATAACGTCCCGCTGCTTTCGCTTAACTGAACGGGAGCATCCTGGACTGCACCCGACGAGTCTGTTCTCTCAGCGGCATCAGCAGAAGTCGGCATAACCTCATCTGCGAAGGCACCATTGCCCGGCAGCAATAAAGGGCCTGCTGCACAAATCATTATCAGGCAGATGGAGCACAGGATCAGTTGCGGACACTTCATATAGGGCACCCTTCCGGCATATCTCGCTTTTACATAATAAAGGAAAAAATCAGACTAAAAATAATTATAACACCATTATTTTAATAAAAAAAGCAAAGCTTGACGCTTCCTTCTCCCTTATGACCCGGCATCGCTGTTCACACCCGCATTGCGTTTCCGGAATGTGGACATCACCCCGTGCCTTACGGCGGATCCCCCCCTCATCATCCATGGCACGCTCCTTGCTTATATCTTAATTTCAGGTTAACTGCAACTGAATCGCAACCAGAACCAAAACAACAGACGGGAACCAACCGTCCTGCCATTGGCAAAAGCAAAACGATTATGCGTCTATTATCATACCGCCATATGATTCTTATCGGCCTTATGCCGGTGCTGATGGTGCTGACGAAAACCGCCGGCGCAGAAAGCCGGCTAAAGTCGGTGCGACTGGCCCCCGATCCATACCGGGTGGAACTGGTTCTTAATGAAAAGGCGCCCTATACCGTTGCCAGAATTGATCCCGAAGAGGTATTGATCGGCCTCAAAGCCACCCGTGCCACCCGAAGATCATATCGCCCCTCCGGCGCTCCGCTGATCGAAATCATTACAACCGAGCAGTTACCCAATGATGTCGCCGGCATCAACGTATTCACCCGTCAACCCGTGACCGGCACCCGTGCGCGGTGGCAGGAGAATCCCACCCGGCTGGTGATCTTTTTTGAGTTTAAAAAATCACTGTCAACAGACGCACCGCCAGTAAAAACAAGCCTGAAAACCCTTACCCAGGGCGACTCTGCCAAAACCGCCCTATCGACAGCGCCCGACACACCAGCGGTTCCCGCCGATGGTACACCGTCACCACCGGTGGAAACCACCATTCCCAGATATTTTGACGCCGCTGCCCCCCAAAAAGGGAGCGGCACCATTGATGACATTGTGCCCAAAGCGGATCACCCCCCCTGCACGGAAGATATTCTTTACTTTAATGCCATCGGCTTATGTAGAGACGGTAACTGGCAATCGGCTATCAATAAATTTGACGCATTCGTCAAAATTTCTCCACAATCGCTCTGTGTGGAGGACGCGCTATATTTAATCGGCTATTGCACTTTTAAAATTACCGAGTCAATGGAAGGGCTTGCAGGCCTGGCCCCAATAGACGCATTTCAGGAGGCAATCAGTCGCTTTCCGGAATCCAAATACCTGCCCTACGCCTATGCCGGCATGGGGATGACCCATTTTCGCCTTGGCAACTATGTGGAAGCTCAGGGGTATTTTAATCTTATCCTGTCCAAACACGAGAAATACCCGGGTTTGCCTCAGATTGTGTTTCAGAACGGCAAACTCCATGCCAGACGGGGCGATAATCAAAAGGCGATTGAAACTTTCCGCCGCATCATTACCAGTTATCCCGACTCGGACCTTGTCATCGAAGCCCAGTACGCCCTGGGCAATACGCTTTTTGACATGAACCATTTTGCAGAGTCTCTTGAAGTGTTGAAGAAACTTCTGGATTCAGACCCCAAACGGGTTTATCAATCCCCCCGCCTGCTCCAGAACATCGGCAACAGCTATTATCATGCCGAAGACTATGAAAAAGCCCGTATTTTTTTGTCCAAGGCATATAACCTGTTTCCTGCCTCTGAAGAAAACCCCACCCTGCTGACCCGGATCGGCGACTCCTATGCCGATCAAGACAGAGATGAAAAGGCAAAAGCCGTATATCGCTATGTTATGAACAACCATCCGGGAACAAACGGCTTTGTGCTGAGTGCCATGCGATATGCCGAATACCTGGATGACAAAGATGAAAAAAAAGAGATATACAATCGCATCGCCACAGAGTTCCCCGATAACCCGGTGGCCCGGCTGGCACTTCTGCGACTTTCTGACCTGCGGCTGAAGGATCATGCCTATGAAAAAAGCATTGAAAGTCTCAAACTGCTGTTTACCCGCAACCCCACCGCTCTCAAGAACGAGGCGTATCAGGTCATGGGTAATGCTTTTCTGGCGATTTTTAAAAACCTGATGCAAAAAGATAACTACCCGCAGGTCATTGCCCGTTACGAGGCAGAAAAACCGTTTATCGACAACACCGGCAACCCGGACCTCTTTTTCGTCATCGGCAATGCCTGCTTTGAAGGTCAACTGTATGACACAGCCACCAGTCTTTACAGAAACGCCTATGATACGTTCCAAGGGCTGACAAAACCCCCGACGCTGCTCTACCGCTTTGGCGTTGCCGCACACGAATCCGGGAATAACAGCCTTGCCCTCACCATGCTGACAAACTATACCCTCAGCAAGGAAGCGGACCGGTCTCCCGGGCAACTTGCCGACAGTTACCACCGCACCGGTGAAATCCTGGTAAAAACCGAAAAATACAAGGCCGCCATCGAACAATTTCAACTGGCCCGTCAGCAGCGGATACCCCCCGTCACCAAGGCACGTATCAGTATGGCCGAGGCCGGTGCGCGGGAAGCCATCGATGACCTGAAAACGGCACGCCAGTTACTGATCAACGCCATCAATCTCTATTCATCCGTGCCGG
Organism: Thermodesulfobacteriota bacterium; assembly: GCA_034189905.1. Lineage (GTDB taxonomy): Bacteria > Desulfobacterota > Desulfobacteria > Desulfobacterales > Desulfosudaceae > JAXHTY01. The sequence continues at coordinate 17,215 of JAXHTY010000027.1, read as the reverse complement.
AAAATCAGTACGCCGCCATCACAACCGCATACACCCGGCTGGGCGGAATATACCGGAAAACCAAACAATACCGTCAGGCGGTGGATGCCTATACCATGGCCTTGAAATTTGCCGAAACAGACGACATCGGGGCCGAACTTCAATTGCAACTGGGCGACGCCTATCAGGCAGCCGATCAAAAAGAACAGGCCATTGCCGCATACCAACAGGCTATGGCCGGCGGGGATGCCTTTCTCAGCAAAATTGCAGCTGAAGAAATCCGGACCATTGAATTAAAAACTCGCATGACCCGGCTACCCATTGAGACAGGAGCGTAAATCAGGATTATGGGCAACAGGATACTGCTGATAGAAAACAATGCCAGACAACGGGCACAACTGCGGACCAGCATTGAATCATGGGGCTACGACGTCTTCACTGCCGCCGACGGACATGAAGCGGCCCGGCTGTCAGCCAGTGCAAACATATCGTTCATTATCAGTGAATACAAGCCTAACGGCATCAACGGAATTTCGTTGATCGAACACATCCGGCAGAAAAATGAATGTGCCCAGATTTTGTTTACCTCGGAAAACCCCGCTATCGAAGATGCGGTCAATGCCATCAAAGCGGGGGCTGTTGACTTTTTCACAAAACCCGTAGATCTGACCCAGCTTCGGTACGCCACGGAAAAGGTGTTCAACGGTAACGGCAAGGCGACCAACACGCCGGTCCGTCATATCAAATCGGGAGCACAAACCTCACGTATTGTCACCCACAATAACCAGATGAACGCCCTGCTTGAGGTCGCCGAGCAGGTTGCCGACAGCACGGCATCGATTCTGATCCAGGGGGAAAGCGGAACCGGCAAAGAGCTTCTTGCCCGCCTGCTTCATAACAAAAGCGGCCGGGCCGACCAGTCCTTTGTGGCCGTCAACTGCTCGGCCCTGCCGGAAACACTGCTGGAAAGCGAACTTTTCGGGCATGAAAAGGGCGCGTTCACCGGCGCCATCGCCCGAAAGCCCGGCAAGTTTGAACTGGCCCATCAGGGCACCCTGCTGCTGGATGAAATCACGGAGATGGACGTTCGGCTTCAGTCAAAGCTGCTGCGGGCGATCCAGGAAAACCAGATCGACCGGGTGGGCGGTGTACAGCCGGTTTCGGTTGATGTGCGCATCATTGCCACCACCAACCGGGACATTAACACCAGTGTTCAGCAGGGTGATTTCCGGGAGGACCTGTACTATCGAATCGCCACGATCCCCCTCCATATTCCGCCGCTTCGAGAGCGCCGGGATGATATCCGGGTGTTGAGCGAACATTTTATTGAGAAATACAATCGACGGGACAACCGGGATGTCAAAAAATTGTCGGATGCCGCTCTGTCGACACTTGAACACCTTCCATTCAACGGCAATGTCCGGGAACTGGAAAATATCATCCACCGGGCCATTCTTTTGTCAACCACCGACACCATCACCGCCGAGAATCTGATGCTCACCCTGCCGGTGGGTGGACCGGCCGGACTCTCTTCAGCCACCGATGCATCCCCCTTGGACGAGACGGACGGCACTCTGAAGGATGTTGAAAAAAAGCTTATTTTTCAGACACTTGACAAAACAAACGGCAACCGGACAAAAGCCGCCAAAACCCTGGGCATCAGTGTCCGTACCCTGCGCAATAAATTGAATGAATATAAAGAGAGTGGAGATAGTAGCGGAAGTGAATAGTGAAATATCCTCTTTTAATGACATTCACGGGGGGAGGCCCAGCGAAATTTACAATTAGAAATTCGCAACCGGGTGATGGCCCCAAATTTCCAATTCCCAATTTCTTTGACAAACAATGTTACCAACCCGAATTATAAAATATTTGCAACCCCGGAAAACGATTGCTCACGGCACAGAAATTGCTTTTTTTCAAATAAACATTAACCGGAAACAGAACCAGGACCCCAATCATGGCAGACACATCTTTCTTTATTGATCAAACAAGCCGCTTGCTGGAAAAAGCAATCGATATCACGGCAAAACGCCATAATGTCATCACCCGCAATATTGCCAATGTCAATTCAGTGGGGTACACCCCCAGTGATATCGATTTCAAGGCCGCGCTTCAGCAGGAGCTTAATGCCCGGCCCGGCGGGCTCACCACAACACACCCGGATCATTTCAGCCATTCAACACTGAACGACGAAGTACTGCCCCACAAAAAGGCCGGTCCCAATGGACAGTTACTTGATTCAGTGAGCATTGATGAAGAGATGACCAACCTTGTGGAAAATAATATCAAGTATAAGACCAGTGTGGAATTTATGCTCCGCAAGATATCAAAACTGCGGAATGTCATCGCGGAAGGAGGCAAGTAATGGATTTCTTAAATGCCTTTAAGATCAGCGCATCCGGCCTGACCGCCCAGCGCAGTAAGATCAACGTTATCGCGGACAACATTGCCAACGCTGAAACCACCCGTACGGCAGACGGCACCCCCTATAACCGGAAAATGGTTGTTCTCAAAGAGACCCCGGACAGACAAAGCTTTGAAGACGCGCTGTCCGAACAGACAGACAAAACAGCGGGTGGCGTGGATGTGGCCGGCGTAATCGCCCCGGAAAACAACTACAAGATGATTTATAACCCCCATCATCCCGATGCCAATGAAAAGGGATATGTAACCATGCCCAACATCGATCCCCTGGTGGAATTGTCGGATATGATGGTGGCCAGACGGGCATACGGCGCCAATGCCACGGCGATTGAGAGTACAAAGAGTATGATTCTGGATGCACTTAAGATAGGCAAGTAAGAATGGCAGACTTCGTAAAAAGCCCGATATCCGTGTAAAGGAGATTTGATAATGACACCGATTAACTCCGTGGGAGAAACCAAACAGCCGATCACCTTTGGGCCGCGTAAACCGGTAAAAACCGAGAAGTCGGGTTTTGGCCAACTGCTCACAGATGCGGTGAAAAATATAAATGACCAGCAAAAGATGGCGGATAAAACAGCGATCCAGGTGGTTGAGGGAAAGGTGGGCATTCATGAAGGCATGATGACCCTGGCAAAGGCGGATATTTCCATGCGGGCCATGCTTAAGGTGAGGACGAAAGTGCTGGAGGCATACAAAGAGATAATGCGCATGCCCGTGTAATGCCCGCCCAGAAATTGCTATTTTGCCCGATTTCTACGTCAGGCTCAAATATCGAATTTATGGACGGACATGCGTTCGTTCCAAACATCTCGTTCTCACGCTGAGCGTGGGAACGGGAGAAAGAAACAGAATATTGCACCGCAGAGACGCGGAGGATCCAGAGATGCAATATATAGGCATCAACCCTGCGTTCTCTGCGCCTCTGCGGTGAATAACAATAACGAAAACGTTTTACCTAAAGGAGCATCATGGATCCAGCCGTTCAGCAGTTATTCAATTTCTACCGGGACATGCCCCTTGCCCGCAAACTGGTGCTCGGGACCGTCACCCTGATTGTGGCCGGCGGATTTGCCGCCATGTTTTTTCTGGCCAACCAGACGGTTTACCATACGCTTTTTTCAGATCTGAGCCCGACCGATGCATCGGCCATTGTTGAAAAGCTCAAAGAACAGAATGTCCCGTATAAACTGTTGAACGATGGCACCCGCATTCAGGTACCGGCGGACAAGGTGTACGACACCCGTCTGACCCTGGCCGGCCTGGGACTGCCCAAAGGCAGCGGTGTAGGATTTGAAATATTTGACAAAACTGAATTCGGCGCCACCAAGTTTGTTCAGAACCTGAACTACAAACGGGCCCTTCAGGGTGAGCTTGCCCGTACCATCTCCGAATTTCAGGAAGTCGCCAAAGCCAGGGTAATGGTGGTGCTGCCGAAGGAATCCGTTTTTATCGAAGAATCCAAGCCTGCATCCGCGTCGGTTCTGCTGGAACTTACCGGCCCCATATCAAAGGAAAAAATCGCCGCCATTGAAAACCTGGTGGCCAGTTCCGTGGAAAACCTTTCCACCGATCAGATAACAGTAGTCAATACCCGGGGCGAAATCCTTTCCAAAAAGCGGGAATCCGGTGATTTTGCCGGGGCCGATACCAAACTGGAGTATAAACTGGCATTTGAAAAAAACCTGGCCTCCCGGATTCAATCCATGCTGGAGGCCATTGTGGGCACCGGCAAAGCCATTGTCCGCGTTACCGCTGACATGGATTTCGATCAGGTGGACCTTTCCGAGGAGACCTATGATCCGGCGGAAAAGGCGATTCGAAGCCAGCAGATTACCACCAGCAGTTCCCAGGAACCCGGCACCGAAGGTCAGATTTCCAGTGTCAATCCAGTGACGCCACAAACAACCGGCCAGACCGGTATTCAATCCGGCGGTTCCCAAAACAGCCAGAAGAGCGAGACCATTAATTACGAACTCAGCCGAACCATGCGGCGCACCATCAGCTCCACCGGCGATGTCACCCGCATTTCCGTTGCCGCTGTGCTGGACGGCAAGTATGAGACTGTCACGGATGATGACGGCAATACCACCCGTAAATTTGTCCCGCGCACCGACGACGAACTTACCAATTTTGAAAATATTGTAAAAAATGCCATGGGCTTCAGCGTGGACCGGAATGACCAGGTCACGGTCGAGTCCTTTCCCTTTTCCTACATGGACGAGATGGCAGAGACAGATCTGCCCGCGCCGCCGCTCTGGCAGGAGTTGTTGCAGGAATACGGCCGCAGCGCGGCAAATGGACTGCTGATTGTGCTGGTATTCCTTTTCATCATTATTCCGCTGCTGCGTTCTTTAAAAACAATCCGTACCACCGCCTTGCAGTCCTTGCCGGGACCGGGCGGTTCAGCTGAAGGTGCACTGGAGGGACCGGGAGAACACCATGCCCTGGCGGCGCCGGCCAAGGCCACGCCACAGGACAAAGCGGTTCAACTGGCCAGTGAGAATGTCGACCAAACCGCAAGCTTAGTGAGGTCATGGGCAAGTGAGTCCTAGCAAAAATACAGAAGGCCGGGAAAGACTGTCCGGCGCCAAAAAGGCCGCCATCTTTCTGCTGATGATGGGCGAAGAATACGCGTCCAGGGTTTTTAAGAAACTCAGCGATGAAGAGATAAAACGGATCGCTTCGGCCATGGCGGAAATCGACCAGGTGGACCCGGATGAAGGCAACCGCGTCGCCGAGGAGTTCCTGGCAACCTTTCAGGAAAAGGGCACCACCATCATCAAGTCCGATAAATTTCTCTCCAATGTTATTGCCAGCAGCCTGGACAAGAAAAAAGCACAGGAAGTCTTCAAAGAAATCGAGGATGCCAGACGGGATAAACCGTTCTCCTGGACCCGCAATGTCAACCTGGAAAACATGGTGGGCTACATCAAAAACGAACATCCCCAGACCATCGCCATGATTCTTGCCTACCTGCCGGTGGAAATTTCGTCGGACATCTTTTCCCTGCTGCCGGACAGCCAGAAAGGCGATATTGCCGTTCGTATTGCCAGGCTCGGACAGGTTCCCGAGGATGTGATTCGCAATGTGGATGACGCCATGCGCCTGGAACTGATGGAAGCCGGGGCAAGAAGCAGCAAGGCCGGCGGCATGCAGCTCATCGCCGATATTCTCAACAGCGCCGGTAAGGCCAGCGAGGAGTCGGTCATGGAATTTATGGAAGAGGAACATGGCGATATGGCCGAAGAGATCCGGCAGATGATGTTCGTCTTTGAAGACCTGGCCACCGTGGATGACCGGGCCATGCGGGAAATCCTCAAGAAGGTGGAAAGTTCGCAGCTGACCCTGGCCCTGAAGACATCCAGCGAGGAACTCAAGCAGAAGATCACCTCAAACCTCTCCTCCCGTGCCGTTGAAATGCTCATGGAAGACCTGGAGGTTATGGGGCCGGTGAAGCTCTCCTCGGTTGAGGCGGCCCAGCAGCAGATTGTCAATGCGGCCAAGGAGCTTGAGGCCGAAGGCACCATCACCCTCGGCGGCGGAAAGGAGGATGTCCTTGTCTAGCCAAATTTTTAACGACCAGGGATGGCAGCCCCTGGTGCCCGAACAGCAGCGGGATAAATCCACCGACCGGACGCGGGACAGTATGGATTTTAAGGCCCTTTTTGCAGAAGGCGCCGACAATGACGACTTCACCCCGTTTTTTACAGATCCCGCGCAAGCCGACCGCCAGAAACTGCAGGCCGAAAAAGCTTATACAGACGGATTTGCCAAAGGGGAAAAAGATGGATTCGACAAGGCCTTTAAAAAGGGCGAGGCGGCCGTTGCCCGCATGGAGCAGGTGCTGTCGGAAATCGAAGCACTGTGGCGGAATATGATTTCGGAAAATGAGCAACAGATCCTGGACATGATCTGCCGGGCTGCGGAAAAGGCTGCGCTGGGTCGGATAAACGGCGATGATGAAACCGTAAAACAAAGTATTCTGCATGCGTTTGAACTGATCCCCGACCTGGCAGACATTACCATCACCATCAGCCCTGATGATTACGAATATATTGAATCTGTCAAAGACGAATTTTTCAGTGCCGTTGGCGACCTGAAAAACATCGCAGTGGTCTCTGACCCGGCGATCAAGCCCGGCGGCTGCAAGATCGAAAGTGTGGCCGGTAATGTGGATGCCCGTATCGAAACCCGGCTGGATGCCATAAAACAGGCGATAACCGATGCCATCACAACCGCTTGAGATAAATTGGGAAAAATACCACACCGCCCTTGACCAGTGTCAGACCATTCGGCTGACCGGCAGGGTCACCAAAGTGGTGGGGCTGACCGCCGAAGGCCAGGGTCTGGGCCTGGACGTGGGCAGCCAGTGCGCCATCCAGACCATTGGTGATGCCACTATTCCTGCTGAAGTGGTGGGGTTCAGGGAAGACAAGGCCCTGCTCATGCCATACGGCAGCACCCGGGGAATCCGGCCAGGCAGTCGCATTACCCTTACCCGCACCAGCCCCAGGGCCGCGGTTGGCGACCGCTTTATCGGCCGGGTGGTGGATGGCCTGGGCCGTCCCCTGGACGGGCTTGGCGACATTCCCGCAGACACGGAGTATCCTCTGTACGGCCAGCCCATCAATCCTTTAGAACGCGCGCCTATAAAGGATTTGATGGATGTCGGTATCGGCGCCATCAATACCATGGTTACCATCGGCATGGGTCAGCGCATTGCCATTATGTCCGGATCGGGCGTTGGCAAAAGTATCCTCATGGGCATGATGGCCAAGTATACCGCTGCGGATGTTGTGGTGATGGGCCTTATCGGCGAGCGCGGCCGAGAGGTGCTCGATTTTGTAAAAAGCAATCTCGGTACAAAGGGCATGGAAAAGGCGGTGGTCATCGGCGCCACATCGGATTCCCCCCCGCTGGTAAAAATGCGCGGGGCCTATCTGGCCACGACACTGGCCGAATATTTCCGGGATCGCGGCCGCAATGTACTGTTGATCATGGATTCGGTTACCCGGTTTGCCATGGCATCCAGGGAAGTGGGGCTGTCTGCCGGCGAGCCGCCCACGACAAAGGGATATACCCCTTCATTTTTTTCTCAGATTCCCGTTCTGCTGGAACGGGCCGGCAATGTGAGCGGTAAAGGCAGCATTACCGGTGTTTATACCGTACTGGTGGAAGCGGACGACATGAACGACCCCGTGGGGGACACCATCCGGTCCATTGTGGACGGCCATATCGTGCTTTCCAGAAACCTGGCCAACCGGAACCATTACCCGGCCATCAGTGTCCTCGAAAGTGTCAGCCGGGTCATGCGGGATGTGGTCAGCGACGAACACGTCCGGCTGCGCGGACAGGCCGTGGATGTCATGGCCACTTATGCCGATGCAGAAGATATGATCACTATCGGCGCTTACGGCAAAGGAACCGATCCCCGCATTGACCGGGCCATCGATCTGATGCCGAAACTTAATAATCTGCTGCGTCAGGATATCAGTGAAAAAAAGTCCTACAAGGACAGCCTGAAGACGCTGGAGGCCATCTTTAAATGAAAAGATTCAGATTTCGTCAGGAAGCGGCTTTAAAATACCGGGCGCATCTGGAGCACCTGGCCAAACTAGAGGTAGCAAAGGCCCAGGCAGACCTTGCACGTAGCGAAAAGCAGATTGTCATCTACAAACAGAACTATGCAGAGTCGGCCAGGCACCTGGCCAAACGGGCACAATCCGGGATTGGTGCTTACGATTATCATATGCACGCCGCTTATCTGCTCGGGATCGAAAGCCACATTCAGTCTGAAACCCAGAATCGGCAACAATTGTTTAACACCCTTCGGAAGCGTCAGCAGGAGCTGGCACAAAAAATGATCGATAAAAAAGCGCTGGAAAAACTCAAAGAACGCCGCAAGGCCGAATATTACCAAATGGTCCGGCAGACCGAGCAGAAGGAATTGGACGACCTGACAGCCATAAAGCAGGCGGGAAGGATGGCGGGATGACCTTTCAATTTTCAAGACGATTAAAGCTGATGCTGGCAGGCCTGCTGATGCTAAAAATGTTCGGGGTACTGATTTATCTGGGCAGCACCCTTGACATGGGAGACTGGTTTTCCACTGCCGACATTGTCATGGCACAGGAAAACGAAAGCGGCCAGGCGCCGGCAGACGGCGAATCCGGTGCAGATGCGCCGCCAATGGTGTCACCTGAAGAACTCAAGTCATCATTAAAAAGCCTGGAAGACAAACGGCTCCGCCTGAAAGCAGAAGAGCTGCGAATCGAACAGAAACGGGCCGAGCTTAATACCCTCAAGCAGGAAGTCACAAAAAAAATCGAAGCGCTTGCCGAGATCAACAGCGCCATAGAGGCCAGCCTGGCGAAAAAGGAGCAGGAACTCACCGCAGAAGAACAGGCACAGCAGGCTGCCGAAGAAGCCAAGCTCCGGCAACTGGTAAAGGTCTACACCAGCATGAAGGCCCGAACCGCAGCCGAACTTATTAACAACATGGACCTGGATGTCACCCTCAAACTCTTCTCCCGCATGAAAGGCGAAGAAGTGGGCGCGATCCTCTCATATGTGGAAAAACGCCGCGCCGCAAAGATCAGCGAGATGCTGGCGCCGGAAAATGGACAGCCAGAGTAAATCATTCATGCGAACGTTAAATTGTCCGCATTGGCAAAGACAGTCGCAATAACCCCCGCCAGCTTTCGGGCGTGCCCGTGAATCTCCTTGTCATTCCGGCCGGGATACCGCGCATAACTGATCATGATCCCGTTCAAAGCGGAAAACAGTGCATGGGTCACAACCCGGGTATCCCCTGAAATCCCGGATTTACGAACCACTGCCTCCAGATGGTCCATCAAAATCCGCATCGCCTGATTCAGCTTTTTTGTTGACGCCTCACAAAGATCGCCCCCCAGCATGAAATGACTCATGATCTGATAAAATGTCAGATTGTTGTTAAGAAAATCGATATAAAACCGGCACGCTGCCTCAAGGGTAAATGTTTCAGCAGCCGCCTGCCGGCTGATCTGATCAATCACATCACGGGTATTCATTAAAAAAATATCCAGGAACAACTCATCAAGACTGGCGTAATAGTTATAGATTGTGCCCACGGCCATGCCCGCCTGCTTTGCAATCTCCCGGACGGTTACGTTTTTGAAATCCCGTTCCGCAAACAACTCCTGGGCAGCCTCAAGAATCAGGTTCCGCCGGGCGTCCCGCTCCTGCTGCCGCAATGTTTCAAGACTGTGTGACGGCATGTATCATTTCTCCTGTGGTGATCAGGCTATTTTCCACCGGCCTCATGAATCCGCATCATATCCTCATCGGTGAAGCACCGCTCCGTCATGTCCGGATTGGTGGCGTCATTCTCCATCTGCCGCTTGTCATAACCCGGATCAAGTACCTCATTATAATACTCGTGTTGAATCATCAGATTCATGATCTCGCTGGTACCGGTCCATATCATTGACAACCGCGTGTCCCGCAGCGCCCGTTCAATTGGATAAACCTCGGTATACCCGATCCCGCCCATAATCTGCATGGCCTTGTTCACCACCTCCCAGGCAGTTTCCGTGGAAAACCGCTTGGCTTCGGAAACCAGCCGGCGGACATTGGGGTATCCTTCGTCAATGGCCTTTGCCGCCATATAGCACAATCCGCGGGCCGCATCAAGCTGGGTGATAGAATCGGCCACCAGAAAACTGACGGCCTGATACTTGCGGATCTCTTTACCGAATGCCCGGCGCTTGTTGGAATACCGCACTGCCAGATCCAGCGCGGCCCAGAGGCTCAGGCTGCCGCCCGCCGACGTCATCCGCTCGGGAATCATCATCTGGTGAAAACAGAGGGCCCCGCCGTGAAGCTCGCCGATCAGGTTCTCCTTCGGCACCTTTACATCCCGGAATACCAGCCGGCCCGTTCCCCCGCCCCGGCATCCCATGAGACCGTAAAGATACTCCACCTCAACACCCGGCCCCTTGTCCACCAGCAACAGGCTCAGGCGGTTGTATTTGTGGGCATCCGGATCAAAGTTGGTCTTGCAGTACACGATAAAAAAGTCGGCCCCTTCAGCACCCACCACAAACCGTTTCTGGCCGTTTAAAACAAAATGGTCCCCTTCCAGATCGGCCCGGGTCATGGCCCCGAAAAAGTCGGACCCGCCCCTGGGCTCGGTCAGGGCTTCGGCGGCAATCAGCTTCCCCTCAAGATAGGGTTTCAGGTACTTCTGTTTCTGTTCCTCCGTGCCGAACATGTTCAACGCCTCGCCCACAATGGAGGGCATGGAATAAGCGCATCCCAGAGCGATGCCCAGACACCCGATCTCCTCCAGCGCTGTCATCTCAGCCACCCATCCAAGGCCCCTGCCGCCGTATTCCTCCGGGAACCGGACACCGATCAACTTTTTTGCCGCCAGCTTTTCCACAAACTCACGGGGATAGGTGATTTCGTTCTTATCCATCTGCCGAAGGAAATCACTGGATATCTCCTCCCGCGTAAACGCCCTTACCTCTTTCTTCAATTCACGCTCTTCCGGCGTCAACATAAAATCATACATGGAAACCTCCTTTTGAGTCACTTTGAGGATTATAAATGCAAAGAATATGAACGTAGCTCTATAATATGAACATTGCTCATATCTGTCAAGAAAAAACCCGCCAGTGTAACCCGTCGGCATAAAAATTGATCAGCCCTGATAAAGCCTGTCGCGGTTCACACTTTGTATCGTCACCCCTACTTCCTGTTTTTCTTTCGCGATGCTTTGGCCTGTTTGCGTTTTTTCCTGGCTTTGGCTTTTTTCTTTTGTATCTGTTCAGGGGAAGGGGGCGGCGGCCCGGCATCAAAAGAATCGTTGCGATCCCTGAAACAGGCCCACCGTTCCATGACCTCATGCAAATCGTCAAGGCGGCCCCATTCCAGATATGTGCGCAGCCGGTCAAGGCAATCGGCTTCCCCTCTTTCCAGGGCGAACTCAAAATCATCATATGCAATCATGCCCGGAAAAATCAGGCCGTCCTCATACGCCTTCTGGATGACATCGATGACCTCCGCGGGATAAAGATCACAGACGATGTTGGCCAGCAACCCCCAGAAATCCGGGTCCGTATCCGCCGTTTCGACAAACAGGCCCGCCAGAAATTCAAGCACTTCCGTCCGCTCTGCATACCCTTCAATCACCGCATACGCCAAAGCCTGACAGGCCGTCAGCCGGCAATAGGCACCGGCGGATTGATTCTGCGCCAGAGACCGGATCAGGGCCAGGTCCCCGCCGCAGGTGTTCAGCAAGACCACCGGCAGATTGTCAATATAAAGCTCCCCATACAATTGATCCGGCAGATCATCCGGCAGACTGAAAAGCGCCACAATCACCTCATGGGCCTGCCGTGTCCCGAAATGCCCCAGCAGCATCAGCGCATACACATGATCAAACAGGTTCTCATCCGCCACATACGGCCCCGGGTTATCCCGCACATTCTCCAGAATCCTCACCAGATGCGGCGTAATCGCCGCCTCCATTTCCATGGCCGCCTCAACCGCCGCCCGCTTATAACCCCCGCCAAGCGTCCGAAAGGCGTCAAGAACCGCCGCCACCTGAGCTTCTTCATCTTCGCCTATGCGTTGCTGCTCATCTGCCATTGGAGTTCTCCTCTTTTCATTCAAGCAAAATAACGATCAGCACAAAAAATCACCGGGGCGGAACCCACCGGTAGGCAAGGCATGATAGGCATTGAGGAAGATTGCAGAAACTGCCCTTTCTACTCTGATGCATTGTCAAATATTTTCAATGCCCCTGCATCCTCCCAAAACAGACAGCCGTTTCAAATAAAATTCCAGCACAATACCCATCCGAATCTCCCCCCTATTTATTCATCCACCAATCAAAAACTCTCACCAATGATGCGAGTTTTTGATTTCTGTATAGCTGAAAGCCAATTGGGTCTACAACAACCATTTCTGCTCAGAAAGCCGGGCCCAGGCCTTGTGGATATGATTGGCCTTAAACGTCTTGTTTTTGTGTGTATTCCATTTGAATATCTTTTCGCTTGCCGCCTCTGCATGTCGGGCACAATCTTCTTCTTTTCTACAAACCCAGTGAACCGATGCCAGCAACTCCATACCATAAGGGGTTTCAAAACCTTCAATCAAAGCGGCAACCCGATCAAGTCTTTCCCGCGCCTCAGAATCGTTGGCCAAAAAGCCCTCGGCCTGCTCAACAGCACCAGGCAATAGTTGAATAAACGCCTTTCGGCTTCGATCCCCGTACCCACTGATAAAATGGCCCTCAATACGCTGAAGTACAAAATTCAAATTCTCTGCATAAGGGCCATATTTCTGCTTCACATAATTCAACTGCAATGGCTCACCCGCCTCCTGAAGAAAATAGGCGAGTTTCTGTATCTCAAGCAAACTCAGCCGGTAACCCGGTATGGCATATTGATTTAACAATTTTATAAAAAGTGCCCGGGCTTTTGTCATTTCCGTGATCTCGGTTTTAATCAGCATTGAATCGGCATCGGGCGCGCCTTTGGGCGCATACAGGCGGACATCGACATCCGGCATGTCCTTGAACGTTGTTTCAATTAAACCGCGCACCTCATCCCACCTGAGCCCCCCGTAACCACAGCCAAGGGGCGGGATGGCAATCGATTTTATATTATGATGCCGTATGACATTGGCCAGGTCGCTCAGCCCCGCCTCGATATTCCCAATCTTCGATTTCTCCCGCCAATGATTCTTTGTCGGGAAATTGATTATATATTTGGGATTCAGCATTGCATCGAGCGAAAAAACAAACATTTTCCCCGGTTTGACATCACCGTTCTTACACGCCCTGGCATATGCCTTGAAATTATCAGGAAAGGCCTGCTTGAATTGCAGCGCAATACCCTTCCCCATAACCCCGACACAATTCACGGTATTGACAATCGCCTCGGCACTGTCTTTAAGTAAATTCCCTTCGGTGATATGGACCATTTTTCCCTCCCGGGCTAATAATACCAATCTCTACGGATTGATATTACCGGAATATGTACTTCACTTGCAACTACTTCCTTATTGTTCCATGTCCATCTGTAAAAACCCATTCGCATCCGGCATCATCTATTTTCTGAGCACTGGTAACCAGATATATCAACGATTGCCATCACCTGTAGTCAACAGTATTGTCATAAATCTCTCTTGCCAGCACCGGAAATACGGCATCCTGAAACGCATGGTCATCCATATATCGAATGGCCCCTCGTTAATTTATTCGACAAATTTATTGTTCTTTAATTTTTTTCATATAAAATCAATAAAGGTGGTCTCGTAAAAAGTCAATTTTGGGACGGCAAAGTAAACAGTTCAGGTGCGAGGCGCGCAAATCTCGAGGAATGGAGCGTACTTAGTTGTACGTGACATGACGAGAGATGCAGCGCAACAAAGAAATTGGACTTTTTACGAAGCCGTCATCAAAGAAGAATGTTATTTTCGAATTGTGACACAGCCTCTCCCGCGTGAGAACGCGCCGACTGTTCTCCCCTTTGCTGCAAATAGATTTTATCAAAACTTTTTCCTGTATTTATTGATATTATCTATTTGATCTATTCTTTTTATCCATGAAATATAAGGAATTTATACGCTGATGTTGGCTGATTACAGGAAAGAACATGGAATTAATATTTGTCTGTCCCGCCGTCGGCAAGGTTTTTCACAGCGACCAGTACCGAATCATGGAGAACCGGGGAATTAAGAGGGGTACAGATGGCAGCCGGACCCTGGATGCATCCGTGTCGCTCACCGCGCCCTGCCCGTATTGCGGACAAATGCACACGTACCATGCCAGTGAGCTGGCATGCCCGTTTAACGAAACGAACAAGGAGGGATGAATGGGAAAAAATTTGTTTGCGACAAGATGGGGCATCATTGGCGTGGGAGCCGTTATCGGTATCCTGGCGCCGCTGCTTCAGAAACTTGGTAATCCAGGCAACATGGGCATCTGCGTGGCCTGCTTTGAGCGGGATATCGCCGGTGCCGTTGGGCTGCACCGGGCCGGGGTGGTCCAGTATATCCGGCCGGAAATTATCGGGTTTGTGCTGGGGGCCCTGATTGCCGCCTATCTGTTTAACGAATTCAAGCCGCGGCTGGGGTCGGCGCCCATCGTCCGGTTCTTTCTGGGCGTGTTTGCCATGGTCGGGGCACTGATATTTCTGGGATGTCCCTGGCGGGCCATGCTGCGCCTGGCCGGCGGGGATATGAACGCGATACTCGGTTTGGCCGGCCTTGCTTTCGGAATCTGGATCGCCACACTTTTCCTCAAGCAGGGGTATAACCTGGGCCGGACCCACCAGACCCGGGCCGGTGCCGCCTGGATGCTGCCTTTGATGATGATCGGCCTGCTTGCCCTGCTGCTGATCTATCCAAAAGTACCCGGCGAACCCAAAAGCGGCGTGCTGTTTTACAGCCTCAAGGGGCCGGGGGCAATGGCTGCCCCTCTTCTGGTCTCCCTGGCGGCGGGCCTGGGTATCGGGTTTCTGGCCCAGCGCAGCCGGTTCTGCACCATGGGCGCCATTCGGGACCTGATTCTTTTTAAACAGGCCCACTTGTTTGGCGGCATTGTGTCCCTGACTGGGTTGGCATTTATGACCAATCTGCTTTTGGGACAGGTAACCTTCGGCTTTGCCGGCCAGCCTGTTGCCCACAGTCTTCACATCTGGAATTTTGCCGGCATGGCCCTGGCGGGTATGTGTTTCGCTTTTGCCGGCGGATGCCCTGGCCGGCAGCTGTTTCTTTCCGGTGAAGGCGATGGCGACGCGGCGATATTTGTGATGGGTATGATCGTGGGTGCCGCCTTTTCCCATAACTTCGGCCTGGCCAGCTCACCCAAGGGAATCGGCCCCCATGGTATCGCCGCCTTGGTTATCGGGGTTTTATTCTGCCTGTTCGTGGGGTTTACCATGAGCCGGAATCGTGGTTAAACCAAATTTTTCAGAACAATCCGGTGTAAAGGAGGTAGCGTAATGTCAACCGTTGACGCAAGAGGCCTGTCCTGTCCGCAGCCGGTGTTGCTGGCGATAGAGGAAATTGAAAGTGGCAGCGATGCCGAAATCGTGGTGCTGGTGGATACCGAAACATCCAGGGAGAATGTTACCCGGGCGGCCACCAGCAAGGGGTGTACGGTCGTCAATACGATGGCCGAGGGGGAGGGGTTTAAAATCACACTGAAGAAGTGATATGCTGGATTTTCTGAAAAAACTCTTGCCGTCCGGCGGCAGGGCCAGACCGCCGCAATGCGATCGGGGCATCATGGTGTTCGAGCACACCTCCGCTGTTATTCAGGCGGAAAACCTGCTCAAAAACCGGGAATGGCCGGTTCGCGTAATGGGGCCGCCGCCGGAAATTCAGACCGGCTGCGACCTGGTCATCGAATTTCCCCTGATCGAAGAGCTTAACATCGTGCGGGAACTGGCGCAGGCCAACATCACATTCCTTCAGATCGTCCCGGTTTCCGCCCCCCTGCTCGCGCCGGTGGACCTGTTTCAAACTGTGGACTTTGGCGATTATCTCATGGTACGGGCCGCCAACATGAAAATCACCGTGGAAAAAGCAACCCGGCGAATCGTGAATATATCTGGCGGCGGGTGTCCGGATGTCCCGTATCTGGCATGGCAGATGGTGGGCAGAACCCTGGAAGCGTCACCAAAGCCAAGAGCCATCGGTCATACCTTGTGCGGATATGCACTGGATCTGGCGTTTGAGGAGATTCTTCGCCAATGCTCACCATAATCGGAACCCTTCCGGACGACACCTTTCCCCTTTCCCACGGTCTGGCTTCACTGGATGGCGATAATCTGCTGGTGGATGGCCTGAGCGTTCCGGTCAATCGCGGCACACCGGCGCTTCTGGGAGCGGCGATCGCGGCCACCCAAACACTCAACGGACCGGAAATATACACCATACTGATTGGCGACACCGGAATCGGCCATGGCAGCCGGAAGCTTTACCGGTTTCTGGCGGAATCGCCGTCCCCATTTGGACCTCACCAGACACCGGCGGGGTTGACCTTTCATTATCTTCAGCCGGATGTGGACTGGCACAACAAGGTCTTGTTCGCCGTGGAAGCATTGCCGGTAAGGCCCTTGCTCATCGCCGATGCCGGTTTCATGTATGCGGCCAAAATGAGCGGCCAGGCCCGCGCCTATGACCTGTTTACCCCGGATGCCGGAGAACTGGCCTTTCTGGCCGACGAAATGGCACCCCACCCTTTTTATACACGGGGATTTATTCTAAACCAGAATAACAACGTACCCGACCTGATCCGCCAGGCCTGGGAACACGACAATGCAGCCGACCATCTGCTGGTCAAAGGCAGCATCGACCGTGTGGCCCGGCAAGGGAATATTATCGAAACCGTGGATTCGCCATCCGAGCCGGCCATGGAAGCCATCGGCGGCACCGGTGACACGCTTACCGGGATGGTGTCCGTGCTCTGCGCCATGGGAATAGAACCGGTGAAGGCGGGCATTGCCGCAGCCCGGGCCAACCGGCTGGCCGGCCAGATGGCCGCCCCCACGCCCGCCACCCAGGTCATGGAACTGATCAAAAACATACCCCGGGCCCTTCAGCAAATAAAACCCTCCACCTGCTTTTCATATTGAATAATCTGCTCAAGTAAATCAGATTTTTTTGTGCCCCATTTTTGATGGACTCGTAAAAAGTCAAATTTGGAACGGCAAAGTAAAAAGTTCAAGTTCGAGGCGCGCAAATCTTGAGGAATGGAGCGTACTTAGCAGTACGTGACATGACGAAAGATGCAGCGCAACAAAGA
>JAXHTY010000026.1:0-53837 GCA_034189905.1 Thermodesulfobacteriota bacterium | reverse complement strand
CTACTGTGTGGATACAGTTGGTTTGGACTCAGATATGGTAAAAAAATACGTCAAATATCAGGAAAAGAGAGAGCGAGCGGCAGAAACGTCACAACATTAAATTTTTTGAAACGGGGACAACAACTCTTTGCCCCCTTTGGTGGCAAAGCAATTCCACCCCCTTTCAGGGGTTAGTTTAAAGCCTGGCCCTCTGGGCCAGGATGCTTTACATTATTCGGGTTGGGGGAATTCTGAGCCGACATTTGATGAAAAATATGCTGCTGTTCGAACTGCCGTGCAACTCGCTGATATTGCAACAATACCATTGCCATTTTATCAAATCCCAGTAGAGACCGGTGCCCTTATTTCATCTATCGTTGATATACGCGAGGCTGATGTCTCTACTCCAAGAAAGGTGGCTGCTGGTTTTTTTTCTGTGCTTGGTTTAGTTGGCTCTGCGCAAATGGCTCCCGGATGGGGCACCTTAATTGGTACATCCGCTGATGTTGGAGTTTTTTCTATTAACTCAGTTTTATTAGGTAGTAATCCAAAAGAAACAGTATCAGATATGGGAAATACTTTTGCTGACTGGATGCGGTAAGAGAGAGTCATTTATGAGTTTAGAATTAAAGATATTATACAAATTTAGGTATTTTTATTATTTTTGTGCAGGATGTGGAATTTTAGGATCGGCTATGGGTATATGGGTTGCTATTTACGAAAAAGATATTGTGCTCTTTTGGTTGATGGTTTCTGCCATAATTTTTTCGTTTGCCGTTATATTCTATTTCAGGCATTTAGGACGGAAATTGTAATTTTCCAAATTCACATCACACTTTTTGCCGATTTGCTGAAAATTCCGGAGAAGATTTTTCAGGGTTTGATAACAAGAGATTCGTGCAGATTCTTGTCAATTCGTGGGGGGAAGGAATAGGGACTTTTTTATATGGACGCCGGATCCGTCATCCCGGGCCTGATCCGGGACCCGAGTGACGGGCGGTATGTGAGCAATTTATGTAGACGCCGGATCCGTTATCCCGGACCTGATCTGTGATTCTCCAGATTCGCATCAGGCATTTGCCGGTTTTGTACTTTGTCATTCTCCCCGTTCCTGACGAATAAGCAGTTCTACAGGCCTGGCCGTTGTTCGGTTGGTCGTTTTTCTTGCAAAACCGGACTGTTTGTGTTAAGATAACATAATAAGTTTACTGAAAAAACAGTTCACTTCCCAATTTGCAATCGTTTTTCAAACGGACCACTCTTTTTATCAGTCGCTCTTCGGCTGCCTTTCACGGGGTATTGAATGGATTTTGCATCCCTTATCGGTATTTTATCAGGCATCGCCCTTATTGTGAGTGCGATCATGATCGGCGGGGATCTTCACAATTTTGTGAATGTGCCCGGCATGATGATTGTGGTGGGCGGCACCTGCGCCACCACGTTGCTCACATTTCAGTTCAAGGATGTGATGGCGGCGTTCAAGGCGGCCTATTTCGTGTTTACCCAGAAGAAGCAGGAACCCAACGATCTGATTGAGACCATGATCCGTCTGTCCCGTCTGAGCCGGAAAAGCGGCCTGAAAGAACTTTCCAATATCGATACCAAATCAAAGTTTTTAAAAAAAGCGTGCAACCTTATTGCCGACGGCGCCAATGAAGAGGTCATCCGCTCTGCGCTGCAGACAGAGATTGATTCCTTAAAGCGCCGCCATTTTATTGTCCAGGACGTGTTCCGGAAAATGGGGGTTTACTCCCCGGCCTTTGGCATGCTGGGGACGCTTATCGGCCTGGTGCAGATGCTCAGCAAACTTCAGGATCCCTCTTCCATCGGACCGGCCATGGCCGTGGCCCTTTTGACCACTTTCTACGGGTCTCTTTTTTCCACGCTGGTTTTTCTGCCGGTGGCCGGCAAACTCAAAGCCCGCACCATTCTGGAAGTCATCAGCCTGGAGATCATTTTTGAAGGCGCGGTGTCCATTCTTGAGAACAACAACCCCATGGTGGTTTACGAGAAACTGGTCTCCTTTATTCCGGCCCGGCGGCGTCGCAGCCTGCGGTCAATGTGGGGGAGCACCAATGTTTCTTGACAGTTCCGACCATGTGGTATCGGTGGATGAAGGCGATGAAGGCAACTGGCTGATGACCTACGCGGACATGATGACCCTGCTGCTGGTCTTTTTCGTGCTGCTGTTTTCCATTTCCGCCCTGGATCTGAAAAAATTCAAGGATGCGCTTCAATCCATCCAGGTCGGCCTGGGGAACGATGAGCCCCCCGTTGCCCTGCTGAAGGTTCTGGAGGAAGAGAAGGAGGTTCCCAGAAAGATCGCCCTGGAGAGTGTGATCGGCCTGAAATCGAGGAAGGACCGGCTCCTGAATGAGATTTCGGAGTTTATCTATTCCAACCAGTACAGCGAAAATGTCCGCCTGGATTTTGAAGGCGGTAATGTGAAGCTCCGGATTACCGGCCATGCGCTTTTTGATTCGGGGTCTGCGCAGTTGAATGCCGCCGCCGCCCCGATTCTGGAGGAGATCACGCGAATCATTAAACGGTACCCGGATTTCAAGGTCAATATCAAGGGGTTCACGGACAATATTCCGATTTCCACACCCCAATACCCGTCCAACTGGGAACTTTCGGCGATTCGGGCCACCAGTGTATTGAAATATCTGGTGGAAGCAGGCATCGATGAAGAACGGCTTACCGCCACCGGATACGGAGAGTTAAATCCCCTGGTGCCAAATACCACAGAAGCAAACAGAGCAAAAAACAGGAGGGTGGAATTTGTTCTGGAAGAAGAAACTGATTAACAGGGACCCCCCCGGGGTCTTGTTTGCCTATGAGACAACGGACCGGCGTTCTGCGTACCGGGTGCAGCCATCGCCGGAAGCACCGGTTATCGTGGACTTTGAGGGCAATGTGGTGGAAGTGAATGATATCAGTGCTGTCGGGGTTTCTTTGAAAAGCAGCTTGCTCAAAAAGCATGGGACCTATGAAGCCCTGCTTGGACTTCCCGGCCGGGGTGTAATGATTGAATGTGTCATATCTGTGGTGGATATAGATACTGCGGGCATTGCTCATTGCAGTATCCGGAAGATGGATGACGATGGTGTGGAGTTGATTCACCGTTATGTGCTGGAACGTCAGAAGCAATTGTTGCGGGAGGAAAAAGAGCGGCGGCAGCAGGGACTTGAATAATGGCGGCAAGGTAAAAGACCGGTATCGACCTTATTCGTCTGTGATTTTCCGGATTAAATCGTTGGGCTGATAAGCCGACGAAAGCCCAAGTCGTACCAAGCTGTTGGGCTGGGCAAAATCCACATGCTGTCCTGTTTCATCGATGATCGTCTGTACGACATCTGTTTTTACGGGGCCTGTTGATGTGAGTATTTCCACTGAATCGCCCCGGAACAATTTGTTCCTGACCTGAACCCCGACCACTCCATCTTCTGTTTTTTCCATCACCTTGGCCACAAAAACACGATCGTTCACCGTCCTGCTACCGTTGTCATTAATCGCGCCATCATCCGGATTGCCGAAATAAAATCCCGTACAAAACCCCCGGTTATTGATTGCCGCCAGTTCTTCCCGCCATGATTGCCGGGCCTTATAATCAGCCGGTGACGCGTAACAGGTATCGATGGCTTCACGGTATACTTTAACGGTGGCGGCCAGATAATGGATGCTCTTCATCCGGCCTTCTATCTTCAGGGATTTGATGCCGGCATTGATCATTTTGTCCAGATGTTCAACCATGCAGAGGTCTTTTGAACTGAAAAGATAGGTGCCGCGGTCGTCGCCGGCAACCGGCAGATACTGGCCGGGCCGTTGTTCCTCCACAACATGGTATCGCCAGCGGCAGGGATGGCTGCACATTCCCCGGTTGCTGTCCCGGCCGGACAGATAGGCGCTGAGCAGGCAACGGCCGGAATAGGCCATGCACATGGCGCCGTGAACAAATGCTTCGATATCAACGTTGCTTTGGCGAGTGATCGCCTCTATTTCCGCCAGTGAGAGTTCTCTGGCAATATTAATCCGCGCAATCCCCATTTTCTCCCAGAACCGGACGGCCTGAAGGCTGGTGGTGTTTGCCTGGGTACTGAGGTGAAGCGGGATGTGCGGGATGATGGTCCGGGCCATATAAAAAATGCCGGGATCGGCGACAATGACCGCTTCCGGGCCGATATCCCCCAATGCCCGGAGATACTCGGCAAGGGCATCGGCTTCGACGGTTCTGGAAAAAATGTTGCACGCTACGTAAACCCTGACCTGGTGGTGGCGGGCATATGTAACCGCTTTTTTGATTTCAGCCACAGAGAAGTTGTCCGCAAAGCTGCGCAGGGAAAAGCTTTTGTCGCCCAGGTACACTGCATCTGCACCAAAATGGACGGCAATTTCGAGTTTTTCAAAGTTGCCGGCAGGGGCCAGAAGTTCAACTTTTTTAGAAGACGTGGGCATGGTTGGTGTTACCGACACAAACGAATAATCCGGTCTGCAATCGTTTCGGGTGTCAAAGGATCGGTGTTGATTTCATGGTGGGCGGCAGCCTGGTACAGCGGCGTGCGCCGTTCAAGTACCTCCGCCACTTCTTCGGTAAAGGTTTTGCCGTCGGTTAAAGCCGGGCGCTGGGTGTCGGTACAGATACGGGAGACAATGACATCAACAGACGCTTTCAGCCAGATAATGGTGCCCCCGGTTTTAAGGGCGTCGATATTTTCCGGGCGCTCAATGACACCGCCACCGCAGTCGATAATGATATTATCCCGCTCAGCCAGCTCCCGGGCAACAGCGGTCTCCATATCGCGAAATCCGGGCCAGCCCGATTGGGCAACGATTTCCGGTACGGACATGCCCGCCTTTTCAATGATGCGGTTGTCCATACTGATGCACGGCATCTGAAGCCGGTCAGCAAGCTGCTGTCCGACTACGCTCTTTCCGGTTCCCCGGTATCCGATCAGTATGATGTTCATGATGATAGATGCTCCAGAACGATATCGCGCATAACTGCAATCGGTGCGGTCGTATTTGTGAAACGCTCGAATTGCAATACGGCCTGGTTGATGAACATTTCCACACCGGAAATAGTCTTCAGTCCTTTTGCTCTTGCATCAGCGATCAGCCGGGTTTCGAGGGGCGTATAAACAATATCAAAAACCACCTGTTCCGGCCGGAACAGTGCCGGGGGGACAAGAGATTGCCCGGTCTCGGGGTGCATGCCCACCGGTGTGCAGTGAATGATAATATCGGCACTTTTCATGGCCGTGGAAAGGGTGGCCTCCGATAAGGTATCGGCAAGGACCGGCACATCCGTGCCCGATAACAGGTCTTCGGTCAATTGATTGCGAAGCGTCTCGTTGATATCCAGAATTATCAGTTTCCTGAGGCCGGCATCCCGTGCCAGCGTGAACGCAATGGCCCTGGCCGCACCGCCCGCGCCCAGCATGAGCACCGTTTTGTCGCTGGTGGCCACGTCTGCGTCTGTTATGGCTTTCAACGCGCCGGGGCCGTCGGTCCCCAAGCCGATCAGCCGGCCGTTCTCGTTGATGACGGTATTGATCGATCCGATGGCCCGGTCGGTTGCTGATATTTCATCCACATGTTTCATCACTTCGATCTTATGGGGAATGGTAACACTCATGCCCCTGAAGTTGCTCAATGCCCGCATGCCTGCGATAGCGGGCTGAACGTCCGTCACCCGACAGGCAAGATATACGAAATTCAGATTTTCCGCCGTATATCCGGCATTATGAATGGCCGGTGAAAGGCTGTGGGCAACAGGATCGCCGATGACCATGCAGAATTGGGTCGCTGTATCAATGGATGCAATTGTTTTCATTGGCATCTCTCCCATGCGTAATCATATGAATTCAGGAAACCTGGCCCTCTGGTCCAAGTCTTTTTATTGTGCCCACACATACCGCAAATAAACATGCATGACAATTGTTTTTTATCGGGGCAAAAGGATGATCAATTGACCTGTTGCTTTTTTTGAGGTATAGCATTAAAATAGATTACTTAAATTTATCATATATATATTCAGTTTGTTAGCTGGGTTAGGCCGGAACATGACATATCCTGTCCGTGAACGGGGAGATCATTATGCTTATTGAAGATGAAGAAAGTTTGCAGATGTATGTCGAGGAGTCCCTCGAACATATGGCCAACATCGAAAACAATCTCCTTGCCATAGAACAGGGCGGCGACAATGCCGACCCGGAGATTGTCAACGAGGTGTTTCGGGCAGCTCACTCCATAAAAGGCGGGGCCGGACTGATGGGGCTCCACAATATCAAGGAACTCTCCCATAAAGTGGAAAATGTCCTTGGTATGGTGCGGGACCACCGGATTACCCCGGACTCCAGTATTATCAGTATTGTTCTGGCTGCATTTGATAAGCTTTATGAAATGGTCAACAATATCAAGGAAAGCGAGTCCTTTGATATTGCCGAGGAAGTGGTGTCCCTGACGGGCCTGGCCACGGCTTCCCTGCCGGCTTCCCGGAAACCGGATATGGCCAGCATGGTGAATATCCTTCGGGAAGAGGGAGGAGAACCGGCATTTCAGCTGGCCCGGTTCGATATTGACGAGGCCACGAAAGGGGGCAGTTATGTTTATCTGGTGGCGTGGGACCTGATGATGGATGTCCATGATCAGGAACATTCCCTGATGGATATGATGCGTTCGGTCACGTCAAGCGGCGATATCCTGGAAACGAAAATCGAGATAGAATCCGTGGGGACGCTGGACGAGGCCACGCCGGCAAAAATACCCTTGCTCATTCTGTATGCATCACGGATCGGACAGGACATCATCCCGTCTCTGTTTAATGTGGGGAGCGAACAGGTAAGACCGGTAACAGAGGCCATGATTGTCCCGGTTGCCGATGAAGGAGCGGGGAGAGATGAATCGTTGATGCTGGAACCGGAAGAGCCGGAACCGGATTTATCGCCGGACGGGGCATCGACTGATGAATTGGATGACTCCGGTATTCTGTCCGGTGACGAATCTCTGGTGCGGGCCGATGCGGCAGAAGCCGATGAAGGGCTGATGGCCCAGTCAGAGGACGAGCAGGTTGCTGCGGAATTGAAGGGGATTCAGCAGATTAAGGCCGCCATGTCTCAGAAAACGTTGCGGGTGGACGTGAAACTGCTCGATACCCTCATGGTGCTTGCCGGGGAGATGGTGCTGAGTCGGAATCAGCTGCTTCAGAGCATTTCACGGGACGAGACAAAGGTGATTGCCTCGGCAGCCCAGCGGATCAACATGGTGACATCCGAACTTCAGGATGTGATCATGCGGACCCGGATGCAGTCCATCGGCAATATTTTCAATAAATTTCCCCGGCTGGTCAGGGACATGTCCCAGGGGCTGGGGAAGAAGGTCGAGTTGACGCTGGAGGGGACCGATGTGGAACTGGACAAGACGATTATCGAAGCCATCAGCGAGCCTTTGACCCATCTCATCCGCAATGCGGTTGATCACGGCATTGAGCCGCCGGGCCGGCGGGCCAATCTGGGAAAAAATCCTATTGGAAAAATTCATCTCGCCGCACTTCATGAGGCCGGACAGGTGTCTATTGAAATTACGGATGACGGCAAGGGCATTGACCCGGATGTGATCGTTTCATCAGCCCTTCAAAAGGGGTTGATCACAAAACGTCAGGTCGGCGGCATGTCCCGGACGGAAAAGGTGGATCTGATTCTGCTTCCCGGATTTTCAACGTCCGAGCGGGTGACCGATATTTCCGGCCGGGGCGTGGGGATGGACGTGGTCAAAACGAACCTCGAGAAGCTGGGCGGTACCATGGAAATTAATTCAGAGGCCGGCCAGTATACCACCATCAGTATTAAGCTGCCCCTCACGCTGGCGATCATTCCCAGCCAGCTTGTGGCAGTGGGAAATGAAAAATTTGCTATTCCCCAGGTAAACCTCGACGAGCTCTTACGGATTCCCGCCGATCAGGTAAAAGAAAGAATAGAAAAGGTCGGGGACGCAGCCGTGGTGAGGCTGCGGGGGCGTCTGCTACCGCTTGTGGATCTGGCGGAGATTCTTGGTATTGAGAAGATGTTTGTTCACCCGGAAAATGGCGGCCATTACCCGGAACGGCGGACCCGTGTGGCGGACCGCCGTTCGTTGCGCCATGCTCCGCCCGGTGAATCCGACGATGAGCCGGACACGGATGAAACGGCCGAATCAGAATCAGAATCAGAATCAGAATCAAGAAAGATTGCTGAATCCCGGCGTACCGGCGAAGATCGCCGGTTTCACGCCACCAGTGCCGTGAATATAGCGGTGGTGTTTCAGGGGAATATTCGCTATGGTCTGGTAGTGGATCGTCTGCTCGATTCCGAGGAAATTGTTGTCAAGCCTCTGGGCTCCCATCTCAAGCAGTGCCAGGAATTTACCGGGGCAACCATCATGGGCGACGGCCGGGTTGCCCTGATTATTGATGTGGCGGGGGTCGCTTATTCGGCTGAGCTCAACACACTGGAGATATCGGAAAAGGTCCAGAAACATGCCCAGGAAGAGGCAGAGCAGGGGGGCGCTGAAACCGAGGAGGCCACATCCCTGCTGTTGTTTAATAACGGGCCGGAAGAACAATTCGCCGTTTCACTGGCATTGGTGGAGCGCATCGAAAGTATTCAGACATCCGTGATTGAATATGTGGGCGGCCGGAAGGTGATGCAGTACCGTGGTGGCGCCTTGCCGCTTTTTTCACTTGGCGAGATTGCCAATGTGAAGCCGCTTCCCGATACCAAGGAGCTTGAGGTCATCGTGTTCCAGGTCGGCGGCAGGGAAATCGGCCTGATGGTTAATCCTCCGGTGGATTCCATTGATGTTCCGATCCATATTGATGAAAAGGCATTAAAGCAGCCCGGTATTATGGGGTCAGCGATTATTAATCATCAGACAACCCTGATCGTGGATATTTTTGAAGCCGTAAAAACCCTTTATCCCGACTGGCTGGACGGACTGACTCATAAACAGGTGATAACCGGCAGCAAAGGAACACTGCTGTTTGCCGAAGATTCCGACTTCTTCCGGCGGCAGGTCAAGGGTTTTCTGGAAGACGGCGGGTACCGGGTGATTGAGGCAAAAGACGGGAAGGATGCCTGGGATCTGTTACAGCAGAACGCCGAAATGGTGGATCTGATCATAACGGATATTGAGATGCCGAATATGGACGGATTTCAGTTGACGGAGAAGATAAAATCCAGTGATGCATACCGTCATTTCTCCGTGATTGCGCTGACATCACTGGCCGGCGAGGAAGATATCGTCAAAGGCAAACAGGTGGGCATTGCTGATTATCAAATCAAGATGGACAGGGAAAAACTGATAGACAGTGTTGAACGGCATTTGGCAAAGGGAAGAGCGTAGCTGAGAATGTCCGCTTTTAGATAAGGAAACGTTCATGCAAAGCGAACTCATCACGAAAGAAGACCGGATAGAGCTGATTACCTTTTATATCGGGAATGCCCTTTGCGGGATTGATATAACGGATATTCAGGAGATTAACAAGCAGACCACCAATCTGACCTGGGTTCCCAAGTCCCCTACTTATGTGGCGGGCGTGTTGAACCTGCGCGGCATGATTGTGACGGTCGTTGACATCGGTGAAAAACTGGGGCTCTCGCCCATACAGCCAGGCAAAAGCAGTCGGAACATTATTGTCCACTATAACGAAGAACTGGTGGGTATTCTTGTAGACAGCGTCAGTGAAGTGCTCTCTTCGGATACTGAAAACATCGAATCCGCCCCTGCCAACCTGGGTGGTGTGCAGGGTGATTTTTTTTGTGGTGTACTGAAGACCGAACATTCCCTGATAGGTATTCTGGATATTCAAAAGGCACTCTCCGATGGCCTGGGCGATGCCTGAGAATTTAGGATCAGGTGCTTATGCCTGAGTTTGGAACGGTTATATGACTGTCCGCTGATACTTTGTTTCATGTCGGCTGGTTTTTGTAAAATATCAGCCGCCGCGCGACAGGCAAAAATTGGTTCAGCCATATGAGGAAAAATGGGTGATATTGAAAAACTGAAAGTTTTGGTGGTTGATGATACCATTGTGTATCGGAAAATTATCAGTGAAGTACTGACCGATTTTTCGAATATAGAGATTGTGGGAACGGCCAATAACGGAAAGACCGCCGTTTCCAGAATTGTATCCATGAATCCGGACCTGATTACCCTGGATGTGGACATGCCGGGCATGGACGGTATTGAAGTGCTGGAGGAAATCAATCGCCTGGAACTTGATGTGGGCGTGATTATGCTGAGTTCTCTGACGCATGAGGGCGGCGAACTCACCATCAAGGCACTGGAACTGGGGGCGTTTGATTTTATCCCCAAGCCGGAACTAAGCTCAATCGGTGATAATAAGACGTTCATCCGGGATCAGTTGGGTCCCATGATCCGGTCATTTGCCGGTCGCAGGGAAATTAAGCGCATTCTGGCCGGTAAAACAACCATTCCCAAAAAAATCAAGGAAACGATACACCCCAGCCGGCTTCTGCAGGATAACCTGATCGGGGAGAAAATACGCCTGCCGGACATTCTGGTGCCGAGACCCCGCCGGGTGCCTTCAAAAGTTGTTGCTATCGGTATATCCACGGGTGGACCGCGCGCGCTTGCCCGGCTGATACCAAAATTGCCGGCGGGTATCGGCGTCCCGGTGATGATCGTGCAGCATATGCCGCCTTTATTTACTCAGTCGCTGGCGAAAAGCCTGAACGCAAAGTCGGCGCTGAGCGTCAAGGAGGCGCAAGACGGGGAACCGGTATTGCCGAATACCGTGTATATTGCACCGGGCGGTTTCCACATGAAAGTGGCCACCGCCGGCGGCGATCATATCATTCGTATTACCGGCGATCCGCCGGAAAACAGTTGCCGTCCGTCTGCGGACTATCTTTTCCGGTCAATAGCCAAACATTTTGGTGAAGAAGCCACTGCCGTCATCATGACGGGTATGGGCGCGGATGGCAACCGGGGACTGGAAGCCTTAAAAGCGGCCGGCGCTTTTCTCATTGCCCAGGATGAAGCCACATGCACTGTTTTTGGGATGCCCAAATGGCCCATTGAAGCCAAGATAGTGAACGTTGTTGCTGCCCTGGATGATATCTCCGGGGAAATCATCAATTCCGTGCAGTCTTCCGGATAGTTTTTATGCCGAAAATCAGCTCACTTGAATTCGATGTCTTTCGAAAGTACATCTTCGAGATATCAGGCATAACGCTGGGAGACGGCAAGGAGTACCTGGTCGAGACACGGCTGAATCCGATTCTCAGGAAACTCCAGTGTGTTTCCTACAGTGAGTTGTACTATAAGGCGAAGCGCGATAAGCAGCTGGAAGAAGAGGTTGTTGATGCCATATCCACCAATGAAACCTCCTTTTTCCGGGATATTCTCCCGTTTGAACTCCTGCAGTATAAAATTATTCCCGATCTGATTGACAAGCGAACCGCGTCGACCAGAATGATGAAGAAAATTCCCATCCGTATCTGGTCGGCCGGTTGTTCCACAGGCCAGGAGATTTACAGCATCGCTTTTACCCTGGAAGCGATCGGGCTTGACTCCCGGAAATATGACATTCAGCTTTATGGCACTGATGTGTCCAACGCGGCTGTGGCAAAAGCCAGTTACGGTCTTTACTCCAACTTTGAGCTCTCCAGAGGATTGTCCCGGCAGCAGGTGGAACAGTTTTTTGACAGAGCGGATGATCATAACTGGAAGGTGAAAGAGAAATACCGGTGGCTGGCCTCATTTGAAACCAACAATATTTTTGATGTCTCCTTCGGCCACAACAGCTTTGATATTGTTTTCTGCCGCAATGTGGGAATCTATTTCGCACCGGATGACAGAAAGCGGATGTATCAGAAGCTCTGCGATGTCCTGACCCGGGACGGTTACCTGATTATCGGTTCCACCGAATCGCTCACCTATGACACCAGGCTCTTTATTCCTCAGAAATATCTGCGTACCGTTTTTTATCAGCCCAACCCCGATGCAATGGCCGGATAGACTGCATATTTGCCGGATTTTTTATAAATAATTCTTTACTTTTGCGGTTGCAGAAATGTAAAATTTTTGTAAACATCTATTTTTTTGATGTTTTTCCCTTGCATGGCCGTATAAAACAACGCACAATACAATTATTAGAAAGCAGGCATTACATGAATCGTTAACAGATACATCAGAAACGAGGAGTGAAATATGAGCTGGCTCAAGAATATTCTACTGGTATACCCGGAGATTCCCAACAACACGTATTGGAGTTTTCACTATGCCCTGCAGTTTGTCAACAAGAAGAGCGCCATGCCGCCACTGGGGGTGATTACCATGGCGGCGCTTCTGCCGGACAAGTACAATCTACGGCTGGTTGACATGAATATCGAGCCATTGACAGAAGCGGATATTCAGTGGGCGGATGCGGTGTTTGTTTCTGCGATGATCATTCAACAGAATTCACTGGCTGGCGTTGTGGACATGTGCAACCGCGCAGGCAAACCGGTTGTGGCCGGCGGGCCATATCCCACTTCAACAGAAGATGAACTGCCGGGCGTGGATCATTTTGTACTTGGCGAGGCGGAGTTGATTATTGATGCCTTTATGCGGGATTTTGAAAACGGAACCGCCCGCCGGATTTACCGGGCTCAGGAACGCCCCGACATTACCCGGTCGGTCATCCCCCGGTTCGATCTTTTAAAAATGGACAGCTACAGTTCCATGGCCATTCAATACTCCCGGGGGTGTCCGTTTAAATGCGAGTTCTGTGATATCTGGGTCGTTTACGGGAACCGCCCGCGGTTGAAGTCATCAGATCAGGTGATTCGCGAACTGGAGGCATTAAAAGCGCTTGGATGGCAGGATGCGGTATTTATTGTTGACGACAATTTTATCGGCAATAAGGGCCGGGTGAAAAAAGATCTGCTGCCCGCCGTGATCCAATGGCAGAGAGCCAACAATTATCTCTTTGAATTCTACACCGAGGCCAGCATTAATATGGCCGATGATATTGAGTTGATCCGCATGATGCGCAAGGCGCGGTTCGGGTCGGTTTTTATCGGTATCGAAACCCCGTCCAAAGAGGCGCTGGTGGAATCCCACAAGAATCAGAATCTGAAGTGCGATCTGGAGGAGGCCGTGCATACCATCCAGCAGAACGGTATTGAAGTGATGGCGGGCTTTATTGTGGGGTTTGACAGTGACACGGATGATATCTTTGACCGCCAGATTGCGTTTATCCAGAAAGCCGGCATTCCCAAAGCCATGGTGGGGCTGCTGCATGCGTTGCCCGGCACAGTCCTCTATAACCGGATGAAGAACGAAAAACGCATTGCCGGCCATATTGCGGGCAACAATACCCATACCATGACGACAAACTTTCAGACGGTCATGGATCCGCGACAGTTGAAAGAGGGATATAAAAAAGTCCTGAGCACCATCTATGACCGGCAACTGAAAAATTATTTTGCCCGTTGCAACATGCTGCTGGACAATCTTCAGGGTACCGGTTTCAAGCAGCGGACCGTGCGGTTTGATGAGATCAAGTCTCTGCTCAAATCGATTTTTTTTCAGCCGTTCCGACCCTATGGGCGGCAATATATCAGGTTTGTGCTTCGGAATCTGTTCAAGCATCCGGACATGTTTGCCGAGGTCATCACCCATGCCATCATGGGACACCATTTTTACATCATTACCCAGGAAACCATTAAGGCGGACAAAGCCATTTCTATTCTGGAAGAAGTGGACAAAACAGCCCGGCAGCAACTGTCCCAGCTCGTGGATGCGGTCCGGCACCAGTCATCCGTGCGAGGACGAATGAAACAGCTTTACGCCATGTGGGACGGCTGGAAAGTACGGCTTCAGGAGGTCAAAGACCGGATCAACCACTTGCACGGCGATTCCCGGGTCGAGCTGCTCAGTCGTTATAATGAGGTCAGCGGCCAACTCAAGGAACAGTTTGCGGCAACCGAAGAGACCCTGCGGTACAAAAAGGCGGGATGATATCTTCTATTGAAAATCTGCATCCAAAAAGCGGCAGCAATGCCGCTTTTTTTATTTTGATCGGGGCATTTCCTGTCATCAGGTGGTCGGCGCAAAACACGAAAAAACGCATGTGCATTAATTGTGTTGATCGTTCCAGGATTCGACATTAGTATTTATTTTGTCATCAGTAGAAATTTTTTTGCAAGCCTGTATGGTTTGGAGATATGCAAAACAACGAACCCGAATATAAACCCCTTGTAAGCGTGGTGATCCCCACCTTTAACCGGGGCCATATGGTTGCCGATGCAGTGGCATCAGTGCTTGCCCAGGATTATCCGCACCTGGAGCTGATTGTGGTGGATGACGGCTCAACGGATGATACGTCGGCTGTTCTGGCGCCTTGTCAGGACAGTATAACACTTCTGACGCAGGCCAATGCCGGCGTGAGTGCGGCGAGAAACCGGGGCGTCCGCCATGCAAGGGGTGAATACGTGGCCTTTCTGGATTCAGATGACTGGTGGCAACCCGGTAAAATAACGGCACAGGTCTCCTTTTTCCGATCCCATCCACAGGCACTGGTGTGTCAGACTGAAGAGATCTGGATCCGCAACGGCCGCCGCGTTAATCCGGGAAAACGTCACAAAAAGCCGGCCGGCTTGATATTTGAGCCCTCTCTTGAATTGTGTCTTGTCAGTCCTTCGGCAGTGATGCTGAAACGGGATTTCTTTATCGAGATGGGCGGATTTGATGAATCACTGCCGGCCTGCGAGGACTACGACCTCTGGTTGCGTATCAGTTGCCGCCACCCCATTGACCTGATTCCTGATCCGTTTGTGGTCAAGCGGGGCGGTCATGGCGATCAGCTTTCCGCCATGCCGGGCCTTGATAAATACAGGATTCAATCGATTACAAATCTTCTGAAAACCGGTAACCTGACACAGGATCAGCAACAGGCGGCCCTGAAAATTCGTTCGGACAAATGCCGGATTTACGCCAACGGCTGTGTGAAAAGGGGGCGGTTGGACGAAGCGAATGATTATCGGCGGCTTGCAGGCAATGCGGAGATTTCATAAAAAGTTTGATTATATGGATTATCATCGTATAATGAAAGATGACAGCGTCAAAATGCATATTTTCGTTTTTTCTCCCATATTCTGACACGGAACACCAAAGAGATGACGGGCAACTTTTTTTCAGTTTTCTCTCCCTTTATTTCAGGCATGCTGGCGGGAATGCTTATACCGGCAGTGGCCCTGGTGACGGTGTTGCTGATACTTGTGCGAAGCAGGAAGCAGGAATTTCGTCTGCGTGAACGTGATCGTCTGCTGACCCTGTTGTCAGACAATATTACAGAGATTATCTCCATCGTTGACATTGCCACGCAGCAGACCACCTTTGTGACCTCATCAATTCAGAAGATCAAAGGTTTTACGGTCAGGGAAACGCTCGGAAGAACCCTCCGGGAAACCCTTACACCGGATTCCTATGAAAGGGCCATGCAGGCATTTGCCGAAGAGATTGAAAAAGAAAAACAGGGGAATGCCGCGCCGGACCGCCGTCGTGTTGAGGAATTAGAGCAATATTGCAAAGACGGCAGTACAATCTGGACCGAGGTCAGTACTTCATTTATAAGGAATGAGACCGGCCGGGCAGTCAGCATCCTGGTGGCATCAAGGGATATTACGGAAAGAAAAGCAGCGGAACGGGCGCTGCGTGAAAATGAGGCAAAATTACGGGCCTTTGCGGAGAATGTTCACGATATTCTTTTTTCCATTTCCCCGGATGGCATCTATACCTACCTGTCACCCAATGTAGAGGAAATGCTGGGGGTTCAGGCACGTCGGGTGATTGGTCTGCCATATAAACTTTTTGTGCATGAGGCGGACCTGCCGGTTATTGCGGAAGCCATGCGGCGGATCATGGTGACCGGTCAGAAGCAGAGCAGTATTGCCTATCGGGTATTTCATCGCGATGGCACTCTGCGGTGGCACACCGCCAATGTTGCGCCCCTGAAAAACAAAGACGGTAACATCCAGGCCATTATCGGTATTGCGAGGGATATGACCGAGCAGGTGATCAGCGACCAGGCTCGCCAGCGCATGCTGGCATGGCACCTCGGGATCAATGCGATCCATGAAAAAATTTTTTCATCAAAAACAATGACCGAGCGGTTAAGGGTAATTACCGATGGCATTGTTGAAACATTCGATGTGGCGCTGTGCCGTATCTGGCTGACCCGTCCGGGAGACCGGTGCAATACGGACTGCCCCCACGCCCTATCGCCGGATCCGGGGCGGGCATGTGAAAACCGTGCGCGCTGCCTTCACCTTGAAGTCAGTTCGGGACGATATACCCATACCAATGGCCATTACAGCCGGGTGCCGTTTGGCTATCACAAAGCCCAATGGGCCGATACCAATGGGATCCGTGGATTTGTGACAAACACCGCACCCAGGGCAAAAGAGGTTTTTGACCAGCAATGGGCCCGGGATTCAGGTATTGTTGCCTTTTCCGCCCGGCACCTGACGGACAATGACGGGAATATCCTTGGTGTCCTTGGTTTTTTCTCCACCCATGAGATCGGCAAGGAAACCTATCAACTTTACAGCAATCTTGCCAATACCGCTTCGCAGGTAATTCTTTCCTGTGAGGCGGAAAAGTCCATGCAGCGGGCGAAAGAAGAAGCTGAATCGGCAAACCGGTCCAAAAGCGAATTTCTTGCCAACATGAGCCATGAAATCCGGACGCCCATGAATGGCATTCTGGGTATGGCAGACCTGCTCTTGGATACCCCATTATCCGGTGAGCAGCGGGAGTTTCTTGAAGATCTTAAAACCAGTGCCGACGCGTTGCTGGTAATCCTGAATGACATTCTTGACTTGTCAAAAATTGAAGCCGGTAAGCTGACGTTTGAAAGGGAAGATTTCCAGCTTGACAAACTGTTGCGCGAGATCGCCACAATTGCGGTAGTGAAGGCAGCGGAAAAAGGGGTATCATACGACACTATCGTGGAAAACGAGGTTCCCCTGCGGGTTAACGGTGATCCTGTGCGATTGCGTCAGGTTTTGATGAACCTGGCTGATAATGCCGTTAAATTCACGGAAACCGGCCATGTCAGGGTCAACGTATCGGTTCAATCCTATGACGGCCCCGCCGTGACTCTGCTTTTTAAGGTTGTTGATACCGGAATCGGCATTCCTGAAGCGCAGCAGTCCAAGCTTTTTAAAGCATTTTCCCAGGTGGATGCCTCGGCCACCCGGCAATACGGCGGTACCGGATTGGGGCTTGCTATCTCCAGGAAGCTTGTTGCCATGATGGGTGGGGAGATGGGGGTTGAAAGTACCGTCGGTCAGGGAGCCACTTTCTGGTTCACAGGGGTTTTCCCCACAGTGAAGGACCTGGTTGCCGCAGACCGGGAAACTTCGGCGAACGCAAGGAGCGTTAATAAAGGCCCAGGCATCTCTCTCAGGATCCTTCTGGTTGAAGATAATCCCATGAATCTGAAGGTGACGCAACAGATGCTCATCCGGATGGGGCATCAGATCACAACTGCTTCAAACGGCGAAGAAGCGGTTCGAAAATATACCGCTGAGCCCTTTGATCTGGTTTTCATGGATATCAACTTGCCGGTCATGGATGGCGTGAAGGCCACCGCCCTGATAAAGGACATTCAGAAGGAATCAGGGACAAGTGTGCCGGTTATCGCGATGACCGCCAATGCCATGGTCGGGGACAGGGAATCGCTGCTGACAAAGGGGCTGGATGACTATATCGCTAAGCCAATGAACCGGGAGATGGTGATGGAAGTGATTGAACGCCATTGCGGTCGGGTCACCCGTTGACCCGTAGTTTATTGCTGATCATGCCATTCGGTCGATTTGATCAACAGTCGCTTGAAGTCTTTTCTTCGATACCGGGTATCGAGTCTTTAATTCGGGGGCAAACACCGACACCTTGTATTCCTCCACCATAAAAAAGAAACCTTCCACAGCCTTGCGTTTTTCTTCTGATGATGTGTCCGTCAGCTCTGATACCAGACGATCCAGTGCCGTTGTTGCCCATTTGATTTGTCCGGCTTTTTGCCGGTCTTTTGCAATATCGGCAATCACTCTGCCGGACCGCAGGTCTGATGCTTTGAGGTAACGTTCCAGATGGGGCAGCGTATCAAGATCGTAAACCATGATAAAGTTTTCCGGCACAAGTGCGGCAATATCGGTCCGGATGGCTTGCAGGATCGCGGCAGCTTCGCTTTTAGCGGGCAGCTTTTGCTCCCGCTCATGGAGGTTCATGCGCGTCTCATGGTATTGGCGAATAACGATATCAACATGTTTGCATAGCTGCGCGCCGTGGTCATACAGCCCGGTTTCCATGGTTTTTAAATAAGTCTCAAAATCGATCCGTTTCCGGATATTCCGGTGGAACAGCACATTAATGAGCTTGAGTACCATCCGTTCTTCCAGTGCGCCAATGCCGCCAAAGTGCATGGCAGGTGTTTCCAAATGCGGCGGGAGGGCCACGTCCCGGCGCAGATACTTCAACGGCTTGGCAAGCTTCATCGTCAACAGACGGGCAACGCCGGCCTGATGGGATGACAGAGCGGTTTCACGGCTCTCAAAGATGGTTAAGCCGGCGCTGTTGCGGTTATCTGTAAGTGCCGGATAAACCGTGGCCGACCCGGCTTCACCGTCTATGGTCAGCGTCTCCGGCAGATCAGGGAAATCCCAGTCCATGATTTGATTTCGCTGCCATTGTTTTCTGACAGCTTCAATGGCTTTAGGGGGAGCGGTCGGCAGCGGGCCGGATTGCAGAACAGTACTGTTTCTGGAAACCTTTATTTCACGACCATTGCTATCAGTAATAGCGATCCGCATTTGAAGGTGATCGGGGATATTTTGCGTATCCCAGGCCGACGCAGGGATGTCGATCTGAAAGCGGTCATGGATGAATCTGGACAAAGCGCCGGTCAAAGCGCCTCGGCCGCGAGGCATCTCGGCAATGATGATATCAACCGTCCGGTTGATGGGCACCAGTTTCCGGCGATGGGGTTTGGGCAGGTTTTTTATCAGGGCGGTGATCTTTTCCCCCAGCAGTCCCGGGACCAGCCAGTCGAGCTGATCCGGCGGAATATCCGGGGCAACCCCGGCCGGCACTTGAACGGTGACGCCGTCTTTTTGATCACTGGGATCAAAAGTATAGGCACAGGCCAGAGGGATGCCCCGGATCTCGATATGATCGGGAAATTGTTCCATTTCCCCGGTTTCCGGCTCCTTTTGCAGCACATCCTCCCGGCGCATGTGTAAAAAAGTGTCGCCCTGTTTTTTAATACACGTTTTCAGGGTTTTTATGCTGAACACACTGTCGTCCAGGCGATTGCGGTAAAAGAGGAACAGATCGTCCGGATTGACGAGAAACTCCCTTCGCCGCAGCCGGTCCTCCACAGCGGTAACCGATTCGATTATCCCCCGGTTATGAATCATGAATGGCAACGGATGTTTCACGTCTTCTTCCACCAGTGCGCTGCGAATGAATATCTCCGAGGCTTCCTGCGGGTTTACCCTTCCGTAAGGCACGCCTTCTTCATAGTCGATGACCAGCCCGAACAGTGTGGTCTGACAATCGGCCACCACATCACCTCGCCGCCTCATCCATCGGGGATATAAGTAGGTTTTCCGGCTCAGGTGACCGGCAATGGGCTTGAGCCATTGGACCTCGATGGCGGCGGCAGTTCTGGCATACAGCATGGAGGTTTCCACAAACTCGGCGGCCACAATCCAGGGTTTGCTCTTGTTAAAGAGGGTTGAACCCGGAAAGATTGTGACGGTCTTGCCTTTGGCTGCGTTATACTGATTTCCGTCCTTTTTTTCGCCAATATTGGAAAGGTACCCGTGAAGCAGGGTTTTGTGTAAGACCGCGTAATCGGTTTGCCCCTTGTGTTCCCGTTCTGCTCCTGGTGGGCCTTCAAGCTGATGGGTTTTTGCCAGATCTTTGATCTGCGCATGAATGTCCCGCCACTCCCGGATCCGGCGGAAGGAGAGATAATGGTCCCGGCAGAACCGTTTTAAGCGACCGCTACCCATGCCCTTACAGGCGTCCCAGATATTGAGCAGGGTCACAAAATCGGAGGAGGGGGCTGCAAATCCCGCATGCATGGTTCTGGCCGTCTGCTCTTTGTCAATGGGTGTTTGCCGGGGATCCTGAATGCTGAGGGCTGAGGCAATGATCATGGCCGCATCCAGACAGCCCCGCCGACCGGCTTCAATCAAAATGCACGACAATCGGGGGTCCAGCGGGATCGTCGCCATGAGCCGGCCTTTCTTTGTAAGGATGTAAGAAAGGCCGTTGTGTTCTTTTTTCTCAATGGCTCCCAGTTCGTAAAGGACGTCATAGCCGTCTCTGATACTTTTTTCCTTGGGTGGGTCCACAAAGGGAAAGGACCGTATGTCCCCCAGTTCAAGGAAAATCATGCGTAAAATAACATCGGCCAGATTGGCTCTCAGTATTTCGGGCGGGGTAAACAGATGGCGTGATTCAAAATCCTTTTCCGGATAGAGACGGATGCACATCCCGTTCTCAACACGGCCGCACCGTCCTTTTCGCTGTTCCGCACTGCTTTGGGAGATGGCGCGGACCGCAAGGGAGGTGGTGCGGGTGCGGGGACTGTAATAGGAGATACGCGCCAGGCCGGTATCAATGACGTATTTGATTCCCGGAATAGTGATGGATGTTTCGGCGATATTGGTGGCCACAATAATTTTCCTGCCCTTTGGCCGGGAGAACACTCTGGCCTGGTCCGCGCCTGAGAGCCTGGCAAACAGCGGGAAAATTGTGGTTGCCGAATAATCCCGGCCGGCAATCATGTCGCAGGTATCCCGAATGTCCTGGGCCGTGGGCATGAACACCAGAATATCGCCAAAGGCATGGCGTTGACAGATCATGTCCACGGCGGCAGCGGCCTGTTCCACATACGAGCGGTCATCATCATCGCCGCCGGCGTTAGGCGTCATATAAACAACCTCCACCGGGTACATCCGGCCGGACACCTCGATAACCGGCGCGTTGTCAAAAGCCTTGGAAAATTTTTCAGTGTCTATGGTGGCCGAGGTGATGATAACTTTCAGGTCACGTCGTTTTTTCAGCACCTGTTTCAGCATGCCCAGAATAAAATCGATATTCAGGCTTCGTTCATGGGCCTCGTCAATCACCAGTGCGTCGTATTCGTTGAGCAATGGATCGTGCTGGGCCTCCATCAGAAGAATGCCGTCGGTCATGATCTTGATCAGGGTGCTGTCCGTTGTTTTATCTGCGAACCGGATCTTGTGGCCAATTGCGGTCTGCGTTTGAATGCCGGTTTCCTCGGCAATGCGCCGGGCAACAGAGATGGCGGCGATGCGCCGTGGCTGGGTACAGCCGATCCGGCCATCAACACCCAGGCCTGCTTTAACACAAAGCCGGGGAATCTGG
The DNA here is from genome assembly GCA_034189905.1 of Thermodesulfobacteriota bacterium. Classification (GTDB taxonomy): domain Bacteria; phylum Desulfobacterota; class Desulfobacteria; order Desulfobacterales; family Desulfosudaceae; genus JAXHTY01. The sequence goes on along the minus strand of JAXHTY010000026.1, from coordinate 32,411 downwards.
GTGGTTTTGCCCGATCCGGTGGCACCGGAAACAATGACCACAGCATTGTTCCTGATTGCATCAATAATGGTGTCAGCTTTTTCGACAATGGGCAGGGCCGGGTTGAATTCTGTTTGCGGAAACGATTGAAGTCGGTGTGATTTGAGGGCTGCCGATTTTTTCAGGCGGGAGATGGTTTGGGTCAGCATCTGTTCCTGCTTTTTCAGGGGCCGCCGGGTTTTGCCCTTTTTCATCTGCTTCAGCCGGGACCGGGCACGTTGCCGGTCAACCCGCAGGGCGTGAGGAAGCATCTGTTCAACTGTTTGGATCAGTTCCTGGCGTTGATCGGTCATGACGGATCTTTGCGGGTAGTGGCCCGGTTTTTTTCGGTCTTCTGGAAGTGATTACAGAAAATGCGGGCAACCAGTGCATGGCCCCGGGCATTCCAATGGGTGTCACCATGGATGAAATAGGTTTCAATCACCGCTTTTCTTTTCTTCGGGTCTACCGGACAGAACACGGGGAAATAGTTGATAAAGTCGATATCGTTGGCTGCACACCAATTTTTCCAGTAGGCGGCCTGAATGGAGTCCCGGTCGCCGGCGGCGATTTGAATCGGCCAGGGATAGACCGCCACGGTCAGCTTGATATCGTGCCCGGCAAGCAGCATTCGAAGCCGGTCCATGTATCGGGTCATTTTTTCAAGTCCGGTTTTGCCGAACTTATCAAACTGCTGCCGGTCGATTGTCCATTCGCCGGTGTGACCGGCTTCCGAGGGCAGCACATCTGCCAGTATACCCATGAATTGCTGCAGGGAATTAACAGCCTGATCCTTTCGGATGCGATCAATGACTCTTTTTCTCAATTGCGGGTCATCGCTTATTTTGCTTTTCACGTTGCCATGGGCATCCAGATAATAGGACGCTGCCTCGTCCCAGGCATCGGAGATATCCAGGAAAACAACCATTTCATCAAATGTCAGGCCAACGGTTTCAATCAGGTACTTTGTTTTGCGCCAGTAAATAATGGGTGCGTATGACAATACGCCCGCATTAAGAACCGAAATATGTTCCTTTTTTAATTGCTGCCCCACAACACCGGCAAATGTCTTTTCATAGGGCAGGCCGATGCCTTCCGTGAATGAGTCGCCCATAAAAACGATTCGGTAATTGTCCGTCTTCAAGGGCACGTTACGGGGGGAGACATCCTTAAACCCAAGCGAGTTGGTGCAGAGCCGGTATGTGATCTCTCCCCATGTGGCGGTGTCAATGCTCTGAAAGGGTATAAAATCATGATGGTAGACCGGTGAATCGGTTCGATAGGTAAAGGCCGCGTTCATAATGCCTTCGTTTTCAAGCACCGCCTTTTGACGGTGGTAATAGACGGTTATGAACACCACTGTACCGGCCAGGACAACCGAAAGAATGACGGCAAACAATGTTATCAACGGATGCCGTTCAAAACGATTCTCAGGTTTTGGGGATTCAGCGATCATAATGCTCGATATTATGCGGTTTTTTGGGCCAGGTACAACAGTTTTAAAAATTTGAATTGACAATACATCAATTATAAAATATGAAAAATAAAAAAACACCATTCAAATCAATAAACATTGATATATAGAGTGTTGCCGGTCATGGTGAGCGGCTTTATGGACCGGGTTATCCTTCAGCGCCGGTCCCTGGTAGGTTCAATTCGACCAAGTAGGAGGGGGAATCATGTTTAAAAAAAAGATAGGATTGTTGTTTCTGACAGGTTTTCTTTGTCTGGCCGGTGTGCCCATCGGGCCCGAGGTCATGGCCATGCTTGAAATTCAGGGACTGCTGGCATATGCCCTGCCCGACAAGGAACACACCGCTCTTGACCGGGTCTACGGTTATGCGGGAGAGGACGTTAAAACCACGATTCAGAAGTATATCTCCGAAAATTTTGTTCAGAACTTCTGGGGCAGTCCCGATATACTGGATTACCGGTTTACCAACGAAGCCCTGCTGGGTCTGTTTTTTGATGATAATTTCACCCATATCGATATGATTGCCGCCAGTATGGGGTTTATGTACAACGGGGCCGTGGCGGAAAAAGCCGAGGTGCTGACCGGCGGTCAGACCCTTTTTGTACCCACGGATTCCGGGTGGGATTTCTGGCGGTGGCATGTGGATGGCCCGCTTTACAAGTGGGCGGATTTTGATGAAGTGGCAAGGCCTGGTGATCCCCTGATCAGTCAGGATGGCAGCGTTGTATATACCACCTTTGAGACTGAAATGTCGAGAATCCGGGATCTGGCACAGGCCCTTTACTGCGGTCCCACTAATCTGGTGGAATGGTATTTCCCTGTTCGCAAGATGGTGGATATGATGGCGGCGATCACCGATTACGGCGCGGCATCATACGGACTGAATTGTCTTTATCCGTCGAAAGTGCCCGATCTTCCGCAGATCGCCTTTGTCGGCGGGGAAGGGCTGTTGGGAAGTACGGATGATGTCATCCCGGGTGCAAATCACATGGATCCAATGTTTATCAGTGCCAACACGACAGGCTTTAAGCCCAATCCGGTGATCGGGCCGCTGCTGGATTTTGTGGAGAACAATTTGAATTAGTGTCCATCCATTTATGGATGGAAACGAATTAGGTGTGATGGTCTAGATTACCTTAAACAACGGGGCGACAACGCCCCGTTTAGCGTTTCGGATCTGCGGCTTTTTTTTATTTTTGGTAAAATTTTTTTTACTTTGTATGATTTTTTTTATATTTCAATGTGTTGTCCTTCCTTTTTTTCCTTGACGGAATCCCTCCAATGATGTAAAAAAAAAGTTTATTTGCCGCAAATGTCAGAGCGTTTATAAAATATAATAACTTCAAATAATTAATTGTGATGCGGTCCGTCAGCCAGTCGGGCCGGACACAAAATAGGATTAAGAAAGGAATGTGAATTTATGGAATCATTGACCGGTCCAGCAAATTATTTCCTGTTCGGTTTTTTCCCGATGATTATTTTCTCAATAATAATTCCAATGGTCGGTGTGGGGTGCTTTACCTATATCATGGCAAAACGGGTTGCCCCGCTGGTAAAGGCCGCCCCCGATTTCCGGCTGAACCGTTTTCCGGAGCGGGTTTTTCAGGTTATCAAGATATGGCTGCTGCAATGGCGCCAACCGCGATACAGAACCGCCGGTATCTTGCATATCATGATTTTTGTGGGCTTTCTTGTGCTTTCCATTCGTTCCACGGAGCTGGTGGTTGTCGGTATTTCAAATGATTTTGTGGTGCCCGGATTTGACGGTTTTCTGGGCAGTATCTATAATGTGATCAAGGATTACGCTGCCACCATGGTATTGATCGCATGTGTTATCGCCGGATACCGCCGGGCCATTGTCAAACCCAAACGGTATGCAGTCCCTGAAAAGTACGGCCACGATCATACCGGTGAAGCGCTTTTCGTTCTGGGCATGATCTGCACCCTGATGATCACCGAAAGTCTTTTTGAAGCCAGTGAAGTTGCGGCCAGCAGCCACCATGTTTTTCTGGCGCCACTCTCCCTGGTATGGTTTGAGGCCCTGATTCTTTCCGCAGCACCCGAAGGGCTTCTGCAGGCGATACACATCGTTTCCTACTATCTTCACGACCTCACCTACTTTTCATTCCTCTGCTTCCTGCCCATGGGCAAACATTTTCATGTTATCACATCCGTCTTCAATGTTTTCTTTATGAGACTGGACAAGGGCAATACCAAACCGGTGCGTAATGATGTGAGCGATGAGCAGTTGGATGATCTGGAATCCTTTGGTGTAAAGAAGATCGAGGACTTTACCTGGAAACATCTGCTTGATTTCTATTCCTGTGCGGACTGTGGTCGCTGCTCGGATCAATGTCCCGCCAACACGGTGGGACGTCCGCTTTCACCGCGATTTATCTCCATCAAGGGCCGGGACAAGCTTTTTGAAAACTATCCCCTGCGCGGGGAGTTCAAGGAGAGCAAGCCACTGATCGGTGATATCTATGAAGAGGACGAAATCTGGTCCTGTACCACCTGCGGTGCCTGCGAAGAGGAATGCCCGCTGGGTATTGAATATATCGACAAGATTGTCGATCTGCGCCGGGCAATGGTGGACGAAGGCATGGTACCCCAGACGCTTCAGAAACCCCTCTCCGCCCTTGAAAAACGGGGCAATGCCTGGGGTAAGATGGAAAAGAAGCGGGCGGACTGGGCGTCTCAGGAAGAGTTTGCCGAGACCTGTACCGTCAAGGTGCTGGACAAGAAAGAAACCGCCGAGACCCTCTATTTTGTGGACAGTATCTCCTCTTATGATGACAGGATGCAGGATCTGGCCCGGGCAACCGCCAAGGTCCTCACAGCCGGGGGCACAGACTTCGGCGTATTGGGCAAAAAAGAGAAGGACAGCGGGAACGAGGTGCGGCGCTTTGGTGAAGAGATGCTCTTTCAGACCCTGAAGGAACAGAATATTGATGCCATTCTCGGTTCCGGCGCCAAAAATATCGTCACGGCCGACCCCCATGCGTTCAACGCCATCAAGAACGATTACAATAATGATGAGCTGCCGCCCGTCGAGCATCTGACCCAGTATGTGGCCCGGCAGGTAAAAGCGGGGGCGCTCAGCTTCAAGCCTGTGGAAGACAGCGCCAAAGTATACACCTATCATGACCCCTGCTACCTGGGGCGGCATAACGGCGTATATGATGATCCGCGTGACGCAATGGACGCCATTCCCGGATTGCGCCGGGTGGATATGGAGAAATCCAGGGACCGCTCCTTCTGCTGCAGCGGCGGCGGTCTGATGCTGTTCTATGAGCCCGAGGAAGAAGAACGCATGAGTGTTCTGCGGGTACAGATGGCGGCTGAGGCCGGCGCCAACGTGATTGTCACTGCCTGTCCGTTCTGTCTTGTCAATATGGAAGACGCCATCAAGGTGGCAAAAATGGAAGACACCATGGAGGCGATTGACTTTTCCGAGCTGATTGCACGACATATCAATCAGTAGATATAGGGCCGGAAATGAATGGAAACAGGCCCGTGTGTTCGAGTTAAGGTGAAATCAAATAACAGAAACAGTTTGGAGGACGAGCATGGAAATTTTAGTATGTGTAAAACGCGTTCCCGACACCGAGGAGAACGAGATTGAGATCAACGGCGACGGCAACGACATCGAGCGCGATGATCTTGTTTACTCGGTTAATGAGTGGGACAACTATGCGGTAGAGGAAGCCATTCAGATGGTGGACAAGGCGGGTGGCAGTGTCACCGTGGTCACTGTCGGTGACGAGGAAGCTGAGGAAGTGCTGCGCCGTGAAATGGCAATGGGCGCAGAAAACGGCATCCTGCTCGACGATGAAGCGTTTGAAGGCTCTGACGGCAAGGGTATTGCTACGGCATTGAAAGGGGTTGTTGAAAAGGGCAATTATGACCTGATCATGACCGGCGCCCAGGCCGATGCCGGTGCAGCCCAGATCGGCGGCATGCTTGCGGCCATGCTGGATATGCCGTATGCCTCCCTGGTCAACAGCATCGATGTGGTTGATGACAAAAAGCTCAAGGTCGGTCGTGAAATCGAAGGCGGCAACCAGGAAATGAACGAAATTGAGCTTCCCTGTGTCCTGTCCATCCAGACCGGTATTAATGAGCCCCGTTATGTCGGTATCCGTGGTATCAGAAAAGTCGCATCCGTTGAAATCCCCACCTACAGTGCATCAGACCTTGGCGTGGCCGCCGATGCCGTCGGCGAAGGCGCTGCAAAGTTGAAAAAGGTTGACTACTTTGTGCCTGAGGCCGGTGAGGGTGCCGAGATGCTCGAAGGCAGTGTTGAAGAAGTTGCGGAAAAGATGGTTGAAATCCTAAAAGCCAAAGGAGGATTGAAATAATGGCTCAGATTTTTGCATATATCGTACATAAGGATGGCGTGGCCGACGATTCCGCACTGGAACTTGTGAGCGCGGCCAAAAAGATCGATGCCGGCGCCGATGTGAATGCATTGGTCGTCGGGTCCGGCATTGACGGACTCTGCAATGACATGGCAGCCTCTTACAAAGAGGTCTGGAAGATTGATAAGGCCGACGTGGCGTATCCCAATGCCGAAATTATCCGGGGCATGCTGGTTAATACTCTGCCGAGCGATGCCATTGTCCTGATTCCTCATGACACTTTCGGTATGGACCTGGGACCGGGCCTGTCCATTAAAATGGACTCCCCGTTTGCATCCGACGTGGTGGATTTCGAAGGCATGGACGGTTCCGACCTCAAGATGGTCCGCCAGGAATTCGGCGGTCAGGTCAGCACCCATGTAAAGGCCGACATCAGCGGCGGCGCGGTTCTCACCGTACGCCCCGGCGTTTTTGAGCCTGACGAAAGCAAGTCTGCGGGCGGTTCTGTTGTGGACAAGACCGGTGATGCCGGTGATGTGGCGGCCAAACGGAAATTCCTCGAAGTGGTTGTGGCTGAAGTCGGCGATGTCGATATTACCAAGTCCGAGGTTCTGGTCTCCATCGGCCGCGGTATCGAAGAGGAAGACAACATCGAAATCGCTCAGGAACTGGCCGAGGCCATGGGCGCCGATGTCTCCTGTTCCCGCCCCATCGTGGACGCCAAGTGGCTTGAAAAATCCCGCCAGGTCGGCACCTCCGGCCAGACCGTTAAACCCAAGGTTTACATGGCCATGGGCATCAGCGGGTCTTTTCAGCATCTGGGCGGCATCAAGGGCAACCCGTACATCATCGCCGTCAACAAAAACCCCAAGGCCCCGATCTTCCAGGTCGCAGACCTTGGTTTTGTCGCCGATATTCTGGAGTTCATGCCCGAACTCACGGAGAAAGTAAAAGAAGCATAGCGATGAAATTGCATTTCACCAGCACCTGGTGAGATACAGGCAATATAACAAAAACGCCGGTGGCCATTCGTTCACCGGCGTTTTTGTTATTTATAGAGCAATCACTCAACCATATTGTCAGTCTCCGTCACCCTGATTTGTCCCCGGATGAGAGTCCGGCGACCTTTTCCCATGTTTCCGTTCAAAAGAAGTTGCGTTCATTGAACATGCGGTCGGGGCAGGGGGAAAAGTGCTGACACCTCAGGCTATAACTTTTCATATAAAGATGATCGGCCCGGCAATATCCTTGATGCGCATATTACTGCGGGGCCTGGGGATATCGTTTACTCGGGCTGATGTCGCTTTGTCAGCACCACTAAGCTTCGCCGGTCTTGGCTGTGATAGAGATTGTAATGCCGGATGTCCACGGAAAAAAGGTCGGTGGCGGGCATGGTTTTGCCGGTTGGAGCGGATATTTGAAGCTGGTTCAGGCTGGTCAATTCCTCTTCGTACCGGTTGCCTTTCATGGTGACAAGCCGCCCTCCGTATGGCACAAGCGGGGCGGCGATTGATACAAATTTATCAATGGCGGCAAAGGCCCGGCAGATTACCATATCAAAGGCCTGCACAAACACGGACGGTCGTTCTGAAGGGGTGAGCCGGCAGTGACGGGCGGTTGTGCCGGTCAATCCCAACAGCCGGATGACCTGCTGAAGAAAATTGATCTTTTTGGCAGCCGCATCAACAAGTGTGACGGTCAGGCCCGGCCGGAGAATTTTCAGCGGAATACCGGGGAATCCACCACCCGTGCCCACGTCCAGCAGGGTGCCGTTTTCCGGCATCATATCGGCCGGTGCAATGGCATCGAGAAAGTGTTTGACCGCTACTTCAACCGGGTCGGTAATGGCGGTGAGGTTGATTTTCCGGTTCCAGCGAAGCAGTTCAGTTGCATGGGTGGCAAACATCCCTGTCTGTTCATCTGTCAGCGCAACCCCCATGGAGCGGGCGCCTTGTTGGAGGAAGGCTTGCCATTCGGCACTACCGGTTTTTTCTGTTTTATCCACGATCGAAATCCATTATTACCCGGACTTCATTGGCCTCGGCATGGCACTCGGCATTTGGATAGCGTTTCCGGAAAATATGCAGCATGGCGGCGTTGTCTGCCAGCACGGTGGCACTGAAACCCTTGTAATTATTTTCCTTGGCGATTCTTTCCAGCTTTTCCAGCATAACCGAGGTAATGCCCATGTTCTGAAAGTCTTCCCGAACCACAAAGGCCACTTCCGCATAATCGGGGTTGTCGCCTTTGGCATATGAGCCGATTGCCATGAACTCTTTGCGGCCTTTTTCCCCCCGGACAAGGCCGATAAGGGACATGTTCTTGCGGTAATCCACCGCTGACCATTGTTTTTGCAGCATTTCATGGGAAAAAATGCGTTTTTTGTGAAAAAACCGGTAATAGATGGTTTCCCCCTTGAGGGAATAAAAGAAGTTCCGGTAGGAGAACTCATCCGATGGCAGCAGTGGCCGGAACTCGACGATCCGGCCGTTTTCCAGTTTTATGCTGCTTTTATAGCCTTCAAGAAACAGCAGGTCTTCCTGAGCCGGGGGCAGCTGATCAGGGAAGATGTAGTGGTGTTTTTTGGCTACCTCGACCAGTTCCTCCCTGAACTTGGGATGGGCAATCTGGGCCAGTTCAATGGTCCGCTGATAGATGCCTTTGCCGTGAAGCTCGGCGATGCCATATTCAGTGACCACGAAATTGATGTCCCCCCGGGTGGTGGCCACCCCCGCCCCTTCGCTGAGGTGAGAGACGATACGGGAGACCCGGCCGTTCTGGGCGGTTGAAGGCAGGGCAATGATGGAAAAGCCGCCCCTGGACATGGCGCTGCCCCTCAGGAAATCGACCTGGTCACCGATACCGCTGTAAAACAGATAGCCAACGGAGTCTGAGCAGACCTGGCCCGTGAGGTCCACTTCCAGCGCCGAACTGATGGAGACCAGGTCGTCATTGCGGGCGATGACCGTGGGGTCGTTGACGAATTCTGATGACCGGAAATCAAAATGGGGGTTTTTGTGAATATAGCGGTAGAGTTCTTCCGATCCCATGCAAAGCGACGCCACGGCTCTGCCCGGCAGCAGGGTTTTTCGTTTATTGGTGATGATTTTCTGTTCAAACAGGGGGATCATGCCGTCGGTAATCAACTGGGTGTGCAGACCAAGATCATTTTTGTTCTCAAGGTATCGCAGGATATAGTTGGGCAGTTGGCCAAAGCCCACCTGAATGGTGGCACCGTCCGGAATAAGTTGTGATACGTAATGGCCGATCCGCCGGGAAATTTCATTGTCCTCGGCTTCCCGAAGGCCGATCACAAGGGGTTCTTCATAGTATACAAGAAAATCGATGTCATCCACATGAACAAAGCTGTTGCCAAAGGTTATAGGCATTCGCGGGTTTACCTGGGCGATAACGGTTTTGGCGTTTTCCGCGCCGGCCTTGGTGATGTCCACAGAGACCCCGAGGCTGCAGAACCCGAAGCGATCTGGCGGGCTTACCTGGATGAGGGCGACATCAAGACCGATATAGCGATTTTGAAAAAGGGAGGGGATCTGGGACAAATAGGCCGGAATATATTCGATCTTTCCGTCAAACGCTGCTTTGCGCATGTCCCGGCTGATGAAAAAGAGCTTTAGGAAGAATCGTCTTAAAAATGATTCGTCGTTGACGAACTGGGCGAAGGTCGAGGAAAGCATCTGATATGCCATGATATCCTGAATGGATGTATCCTGAACCATGGTCTTGATTAAATGCTGTGGTTCTCCGCATCCGGTTCCGATAAACACCCGGTCACCGCTTTTGACATTTCCCACGGCTGTTTCGGCATCCACAACCTTATGGGGATAGCGGTCCGTCAGCCATTTTTTATAATCCATTAAAATCTCCTGGTAAAAAAAATATTTTGTGATATAATAAAAAATATACGTAAAAAAATTCAACGACTGTTAGAACAGCCCTGGCCAGCAATGTCTGTTATCTTGTTCGACTCCTGTTTCTGATAGATTTTTCAGGCGATATGCATAAAACAATGCCTGTGAACGAATCTTTATCAAAAGGTATTGTTTGCTATTCACGGGGTTCCTGTGCGCATGTAGAATTGCCATGGCACGGTGTCATGTTGCCCCTGATCATGCATTCACTGAAAGTTATTATATACCGTAAACCGGTATGGAATCAATCCCGGGTTTTTTCTGGCGGGAATGGTGACCGGAAAGCGGAATTTTCAGTATTTCAGGCATGTGAAAAGTAATTTGAGTTCATTTCCATGATCGGGGGGATGGAATGGTTGAACGTAGGTTGCATCAGCGGTTTACAGTACAAGAAGGTGTCTATGCGTTTTTGAGTCATGACAGCCAGAAACTTGGCGAAGTCATTGATGTCTGCCAGGGCGGCGTGGCTTTTTCATATAAGGATATCAGTGATATCAACTGGATAACCGCGCATGACGATCCGGTGACGCAATGGTCCGGCCTCCATTTCGAAAAGGGCGGTGCGGCAACAGCATATTACGAACTTGCGTTTGTCTTTGAGGACATTGAGGCGGTCAAACAACTGCCGCCATTATTCAAAGCCAGGCTTGTGGCGGAATTCCCGGTGAAAGGCTCCAGGCATTTCACAAAGACAATGCGGTGTTCGCTTGAGTTTATCCATCCCACCGGTTACCAGGAAGAGTGGCTTCAGTATTTCATTGATCACCATACGCTACATTCGTCGTAATTTCTGCACTTCCCGCAAGACTCCCCATTCCAGTGTGCCGACCACTTCTTCTTTGCTTGCCAATTTCAATTTCATGCCGAGATAACCGGGTAGCAGGTTTTTGTGTGCTTCCTGAATGGCGGCAACGATTTCATCCATATCGCTGACTCTTTTCTTAGTCTGGTTTTCCCTTACTGATCGTGATAAAACAGCCGCCTGAACTGTCGGCGGCAGGGACAGCTATCGTGTTAGTGTCGGTATTGTCGGATGTGGACGAGATGGTCAATGGTCCGGAAGGATCGGTAATAATGCTGTTTGCAATGCCGTCCGCATCTCCGAACCCGCCGTCTTTCAGCTCAATTGTAACCGATTTGCGGTCGTCACTGATGACGGCATGGGCGCTGTAATCATACCATCCATTGATTGTATCATATTTATACCAGACGGTTGCCGCCTCCAGTGGCTCGGAAAAGTAAATAGTGACCGTTGCTGACGCACCGGGTGTGTCTGTTTGCAACCGGAAACCGAGAATCCATTCGGGAAGGCCACCTGCCGTTTCCACGTCATCCGTTGTCATCCAGCGAAACGTATCCATTGCAGCAACATGGTTCCCTTCTTTCAGGCAGACGTCACCAGCGTCACCGGGGAGTGAAAGACAGTGCATGCCATTTTGTATCAGGTCATCCTGTGTGTTCTGATCCAGGTCCATGCTGGTGCCGGACGATACTTCCATGCTGTCCGGCGGGCCGTTAAAATTATCGTCGGCTTCCGTCGATGCTGCAGTTGTAAACGTCCGGGATGCGGCCCATGGCCAGTCTGCATTGTCCGTATCAACATACCGGGCCCGCCAGTAATATGTCGTCACGGGATCCAGCAGGCTGTGCGGCACTGTCAGAGCTGTTTTATAGGTAGTAGATGTCAGCGTGAAGACAATGGTTGAAAAAGCCGGATCTTCTGCCACCTGCCATATGGTTTCCAGATGGGCGGCTTCAGATGCCCCAGCGGTATAACCGGTTTCAAGTTCCAGTGACAGTGGCTGGTTTATTGTACCATCGTCCGGCGATACCAGCGTCGCGATTCCCGGACCGATGGTCACGGATTGCGGGTCGGTGCCGGCGATAAATTCTTCCAGATTGCTGAAACCGTCATTATCCGGGTCACCGGCTGCATCATCCGTTGCCGGGTTTAAGCCATAAAGATTCTCCCAATCGGTGGGAAGGCCGTCATTATCGCTGTCATCGTCGTAAGCCGGGTTTTCCGGAAATGCATCAAGATGATCGGGCGTTCCGTCATTGTCACTGTCCGTGGCGTCAAAAACAGCGGTGACAGTTGTGTCGCTGTTCATGGTGACCGTGCAGTCACCGGTACCCGAGCAGCCGCCGCCGGACCATCCTTCAAGCCATGAAAATGCATCCGCCGGTGTGGCGGACAGGGTCACGACCCGGCCTTCTGAAAACCGGTACGAACAGTCCGCGCCGCAGTCGATACCGGCGGGGGAACTGGTGATTGTTCCCGTACCGATACCGCTCCTGGTAACGGAAAGCAATTGGAGTATATCAAAATAGTCGACCATCAGGGTCTGGCTGTTTCCGGCAACGCTTGAGGCGTCCCCCCCGGTGAATGCGTTGTTGTCGAAGTTCACCTCAAGGTCGGTGACACTGTCTGCGTTGGCGTGATTCCCGGCATTGCCCGCAAGAGAAAGGATGATCCGGGTCGCACTGTCACGGACAAATGATGCTGATAATCCTGACGGGACGCCGGTTGCGTTGACATGTCCCCCGGAAACCGCATCTGCCGTAAAGGTGTCCCCGGTGAGTGTAAAGGTGATGCTGTTGGAGATGGAGCCGTCATTGCTGCTGTTTTCGGTGAATATATCTGAGTTGCCGGTCACTGTTCTGGATGCTTCCGTGATGCTGAGCATGTCAATCGCCATATCGCTGTAGTAACTGCTGCCGGTGGTGCCGGTAATGCTTATTTTTACAACTTGCCCCGCAAACCGGGACAGGTCGCATGTCGCATTATACCAGCTGTTTCCCTGATTGCCGGTTTTTGAAAAAAGCGAGGTCCATCGGGACTGGTCGGTAGTGGCGGTAATCGACAGGGTACCCAGGGTCGCCCCATACATATGGTAATAGAATGAAAGCATGGGGGCTGTGGCGGTTCGCAGATCAAAGACATTTTCAACAGAGGCCCGTTTGTCAGGGTAGTTGGGGGATGATGATTCCGTATATATATAAAATGATCCGTTCTGGGCGGCTGAAGGGCCGGTGCTGGCGGATGGCGTTCCCCCGGCATCCCGGGTCCAGTCAAAATCGTCGTCTGTGGATTGGGTCCATTCCCCGATATCGGCTTCAAAGCTTTCATTGTATGGAATGCTTATGGCTGCCGGCAGCGCACTGATGCTGAAATCGGACAGGGATTCCCCTGCGATGGATGTATCGTCATCACTGGTGATGTGAACACGATAATCCGTGCCGATTGTCTGGCTCCCGGCAATGGTCCACTCACAGATACCGTTATTCGCATGGTCGGATGAAATGACAGCGGCCGGGGAGCCGTTTTTGTAAAGTTCAATGGTCAGATTACCGGTAACCCGGTCGTTGGTTTTCCAGGTGATGGCATGGCGGTTGCCCTGCCACAGGGTTTCCCCGCCTGCGGGACTGGAGACGATGATGTTGCCGCTGACATGAAGGGTGACACTGATGGTCTGGTCCGGGCTCTGGCCACCGGTGTCGCTGACGGTAATGTCGGTTGTATAGGTGCCTTCAAACATATCCGATGCATCAAAAGTGACCTGGAGGATATCTTCTTCGGCAGCTACAGTACCGGAGGTTTTGCCCAGTTCAAGCCAGTCAGCGGATTCGGCCAGTGTATATGAAAGTGTACCCCCGCCGCTGTTTGCAATGGTGAAGGACGCGGTCTCTTCTTCACCGGCTGTCACCGATGTTTCCAGTTCATTTGTATCGACTGCTATGACCGGCGGGTCGTTGACGGTTAAAGCAACGGAAATTGTCTGCGGGCTGTTTACGGCAGCGCTGTCGGTGATGGTTATGGTGCCTTCATGGGTGCCGCTGACAAGCGTGTCCGTATCATAGCTGACCGTGACAAGGTCGGCTTCTGTTGTGGCGGCACCTGAATTAATATCGAGGTCCAGCCAGGAGAGATCTTCTGACATGGTGTAGTTCAGCGTGCCGCTGCCGGCGTTGAAAACCGCAAATGACCCGGACGACGCATCAGTGCCTGAATCGCAGACCGGCGACAGGGTTGACGTTGTCAGGCCGATTTCCGGGGCCGAGACCAGTGCCCCGGTGCCGGCAATAAAAGTCATTGTGTCCCCTCTGGCACTGACGGAATGGACATGCATGTTGGAAAGAACGGTGCGGCCGGTTGCTGCGGGATCCCAGAACTTCAGTGCGGGTGTTGTTGCGTCGGATGCTTCACTGACATCCCCGGAATAATAACCGTCGTTTGTTCCCGGGTTGGGCGCGTCATACCAGGGTGTTGTGACGGAGAGCGGATTGGCTTCCACAACCATGAGTTCATAGGGGAGGGAGTAATCAGCCCATGGATTGTCCCCCGTAAAAATGGATGAATAGGTATTGGAGCCGTTTTCGAGGGCATGCCAGATGACAATGCCGTTGGTGGGGTTGGCACTTGAGGCGCTTCCGCCGTAAACCCCTTCGTAGCCCGCATCCGTCCGCAAGGAAAGGAGAAAATACTCGGTGGACCGTGCCGGGTTCTTGAACCGGTAAAAGGTGTTCTGGTCCACCAGCAAGGCGCCGCGTGTATGATCGGCTGCAGCGATATCTTTTACCGTGGCCCAGCCGGCATGAATTTTGAGATATGCATCCACGCTGACCGGATGGGTTGTCCCGCTGTTACTCATGAGCGAGTATGAATTGATTTCAGCGGCATTGCCGTCATATGAATAGAGGTCGGGGAAATCACAAAGCATGTGGCCGTTTTCATGGCAGAATGTGCCGAGCGACAGGCTTGTTCCCATATCGGTTATCTGATATTGGAAGCTGGTGTTTAATCCGGCGTCCGCCAATCCGGACCAGCTTGAATTCCATTTATGCGGCCACAGCCCTTCAGACCAGTTGTTGATCCGGGTACCGGCATAAAACAGGTTGATGCCGTCAACCACGTTGTCGTTGTTGGCGTCTGTTTTGGTAAAATCAAATCCATCTGCCTTCAGAACTTCAAGCCCCTCGTTGATCAGTTCTTTGGCGCGGGTGCCGAAAGCAATTGCGTTGTCTGTATAGTAGGACCTGGGGTGTGCGGCAGTAAAATAGGCAGTGACGATGCAGTTATATTGCAGGTGGCCGCTGGATTGAATGTTGTAATATCCGTAGACAGATGTGGCATTACTAAAGTCGGCGTAGTCGGGATCATTGGCATAGGCATCCACCTGGCTTTGTGTAATGGTGGCATCATCCATGCGGTCCGGAAACCGCGCGAGCAGTACCAGCCCGACCCGCGTGCCGGTGGTGGCCATTATCGGTGGTGCCGGTAAAATAGCTCCTGGTTCCGACTCTAATTGCATGGCCAGTGCCGCCAAAGGCTGATTCCACTGGTCATATCCCATATCCCGCGGCCGCATTTGAAGGCGAAGCGACGGCAGCAGCCGTCCTCTTTCGTTAACGCCGAATTTTCGTCGCATTGCCTGGCTTTTTTGCTTTCTGGCCCGGGGTGCCAGGCGGATATGTTTGGTCAGGCCATGACCGGGCGGTAGCGGGTCTGCTGGTTTATAACCAGTTGAAACAAATGACATACTATCCGCCGCCAGAGCCGCATAGCAATAGAACCCTGTTACCGGATCTTTGGTCAGGGTGTAGCCGTCAAGGGTTTCGATGTTTGCATAATACTCATCGCCATAAAGGCGGACCTGAAACGGCGCACCGTTCGGTTGCGTAAAGGTGAAAATATCGCCAGTATATGGACGCGCGTGGGCCAGGGCGGCCATCAACATGGCGGTGAAAAAAAGCAGAAGGGTAAAAGCGTGTTTGTTCATCTTGTGTTGTCAATCTTTGTTTGTTTGCAGGTTCTGGAACTGAAGGGGGAAAGCCGTATCGATACACTGTGGAATGCCTGACCTTCAGAAATGTTAATATTAAAATATTATACCATAAATTCAGTATATCCGCAATTCTATAACGATTGCGGGCAGCGGCTTTCATAAATATTATTGACCGATATAAGGGTGTTTGTTATTTAAAAAGTGCCACCATAGAGACGATCAGGCCGGGTGTGCACAAAAGGCTTCATCGTTCTCGTGTTTAATTGGCATTTAAAATCAAATATTTATTTACTATAATATAATTTTTTACATAAGGTTTATGATTTTAATATCCAGCCATATTTTTTATAACGGTGCATAAATGCGGTTGATTTCCTGGAACGTGAACGGGTTGCGGGCGGTTCTGAAAAAGAACTTTAGCGATGTTTTTAAAACCCTGGACGCGGATGTGTTTTGTATTCAGGAAACCAAGCTTCAGGATCATCAGCTCGATGATACGGTCCGGCATCTGCCGGGGTATGACTCCCATTGGGCGCACAGCAGCGTCAAAAAAGGTTATTCCGGGGTGGGGGCATGGACCCGGATCACCCCCAAATCGGTACGCAACGGTATCGGCATCCCTGAATTTGATGATGAGGGCCGGATTCTGGAACTTGACTTCGGCTCGTTCATACTGTTCAATATTTATTTCCCCAACGGTCAGATGAGTGAGGACCGGCTGCAATACAAACTCCGGTTTTACCGGTCGTTTTTCGATTATGCCGACAGCCTCAGGGAAAAGGGACGCAGTCTGGTCATCACGGGTGATTACAACACGGCCCACAATGAGATCGATTTGAAAAATCCCAAGGCCAATGCAGACCGATCCGGATTTTTGCGCATCGAGCGGGACTGGCTGGATGCCATCGAGGCGGCCGGGTATGTGGACACCTTTCGTCATTTTTATCCGGATGAAGTAAAATATTCATGGTGGAGTTACCGGTTCAAGGCACGGGAACGAAACGCGGGCTGGCGGATCGACTATTTTTTTGTCACCCGGGACATGATTTCGGATGGCCGGGTTCAGGATGCATTTATTGACAATAATATTTACGGCTCGGATCATTGCCCGGTGGGTCTGGTCATCGACGATGCCGCGGCAGGTGGAAAGTGAGGTGAAATGGGGAAAATTGCGGCCATCTACGGCAGTCCGCGGCGCAACGGTAACACGGCAACCCTGTTGAAATCCGCCATCGATGGGGCAATAACGGCCGGATCCCGGGTGGATGAGATAATTCTGCGGGATTACCGTATTTCCCCGTGCCTGGAAATTTACGGGTGCAAGAAGAACGGTGAATGTGTTATAAAAGATGAATTCCAGATGGTTCGTGACCGGGTGCTTGCCTGTGACGGGATTATTGTGGCCACACCGGTTTTTTTCTACACGGTGAGTGCCCATCTGAAGATTTTTATGGACCGGTGTCAATCCCTTTGGGTCAAAAAATACTGGATAGACAACACGCCGTATAATCAGTGGACGCCCAAACGGCAGGCCCTGGTGATTGCTGCGGGGGCGACAAAGGGAAAGAAGCTTTTTGACGGGACAATGCTCACCATGAAGTATTTTTTTGATGTACTGGACACTTCTATACAGGACTCACTGCTGGTCAGGGGGCTCGATTTTGAGGGCGATGCCCTGACACATCCCGAGCATCTGGAAACGGCATTTCAGCGGGGCGAGGCCCTGGCAAAGGCACTGGGAAATGCCGAGTAATGTTTTTTCGAGTGAATCTTGATGGTCTCGTAAAAAGTCAATTTTGGGACGGCAAAGTAAAAAGTTCAAGTTCGAGGCGCGCAAATCTCGAGGAATGGAGCGTACTTAGTTGTACGTGACATGACGAGAGATGCAGCGCAACAAAGAAATTGGACTTTTTACGAAGCCGTCAATCTTGATTGAACTGAAGAATCATTTTTCACCTTCAACTATAACACTATCAATCACAAACCGTATCAACCTTATGGACGAAAGGGCGCTGACATGATGAAAAAAACACTGATTAAAGGTACAGGCCGGTTCGTTCCGGACAATGTGGTGACAAACGATGACCTGAAGCAGTGGATGGAAACTTCCGATGAGTGGATCCGTAAGCGAACCGGCATTGAGCAGCGTCACTGGGTCCCCCAGGAGGGTGAAATGGGGGCTTCCGATCTTGCCCTGGAAGCCGCCGGAATTGCCCTGGACCGTGCCGGATGGACACCGGAAGACCTTGATTTTATCATTTTCGCCACCTTGAGCCCGGATATCTTTTTCCCGGGTTCGGGCTGTCTGCTGCAGTATAAGCTCGGGCTGAGCAGCACCCCGGCCCTGGATATCCGGCAGCAGTGCACCGGCTTTATGTACGGCCTGGCCACGGCAGATGCGTATATCAAAAGCGGACTGGCCAACCGGGTGCTTCTGGTGGGGGCTGAGGTTCACAGTACGGGTGTGGAAAAAGCCACTCGGGGCAGGGATGTGGCCGTAATCTTCGGTGACGGGGCTGCTGCGGTCTGTCTGGAGGGCGTTGAGACCGAAGAGAATGTGGGCGTGCTGACCTCTGTTCTTTATGCGCAGGGTGAGTATGCAGACAGCCTGATGCTGGAAGCACCGGCATCCAGGTTCGCGCCCGAACGACTCACGCAGCAGATGATGGATGAAGGCCGTCATTACCCCAAAATGAACGGTAAGCGGATTTTTAAACTGGCGGTTACCCGGCTGCCCGAATTGACACTCGAAGCCATTGCAAAGGCCGGACTATCGTCAATAGACGATATTGATCTGATTATCCCCCACCAGGCCAACCTCCGGATCAACCAGTTTTATCAGGAGACCCTGAATCTGCCAGATGAGAAAATTTACAACAATATTCAGCGCTACGGCAATACCACGGCCGCAAGCATTCCCCTTGCCTTTGACGAGGCCATGGAAAAAGGGCTTTTCAAAAAAGGCGATACCGTGTTGTTCATCGGGCTCGGTGCCGGCTTGACCTGGGCAGCCAATGTGTACCGGCATGCGTGAAGACGTTTTTCTCCAGTATTAGAGCATAATCCTCCGGCCGGGATTCTTTGCTTTTTCTGTTCTAATGCAATCAGCAAAATAGTTCTTGACAATATTTCACATGTGAAATAATTTATTACACATGTGAAATAATAATGCGGTGTCAAAATCTGTTCGTACAATGAGAGGGCAGTCATATGAAGAAAAATGATTCAATATTGTTCAGCCCCGGAAAAATAGGCAGCATACCGACCAAGAACCGGTTTGTCCGTTCCGCAACCTATGAGAACGCGGCCAATGAAAATGGTACTGCAAGCGAGGCGTATCTGAAAATTTACGAATTGCTGGCGCGCGGCAATGTCGGGCTGATCATTTCGGGTATGATATACACAAGCATCAGCGGTAAAAGCTATGCCCGGCAAATTGGCCTGCACAGTGATGCAATGATAGACAGTCTTATGGATGTGACCGAAACGGTTCACCGGCACGGGGCCATAATGTTCGCGCAGTTGGTTCATGGCGGTCGCCAGACAAATGTGCAGGGCTGGCGACCCCCGGCCCCGTCTGTCACAAAACCGGATATTATTTATCAGGTATATCCGCGTGCCATGCACCATAAAGAAATTGTTGAAGCCGTAAAAGGGTTTGGTGAGGCGGCAAAGAGAGCGCAAAAAGCGGGGTTTGATGGTATTCAGATCCATGGTGCCCACGGTTACCTGGTCAGTGAATTCCTTTCCCCCTATTTCAATCGGCGCAATGACGAATGGGGCGGCAGCCCTGAAAAGCGATTTCATTTCCTGAAACGGGTTTATGAGGCCATACGGGAGGCAGTCGGCGCTGATTATCCCGTTACCGTGAAAATCAATGTGGATGACCATACGCCCGGGCCAGGGTTGTCCATTGAAGAGACGGCCGGGCATATCGAGCGGCTGGTGGCGGCAGGTATTGACGCCGTTGAGATTTCCTGCGGAACCCTTGCCTTTTCCATGTTCAATCAGATTCGTGGCAATGTGCCGGTCAAGGCATTTGCAAAAACAAAACCGTTACCGTTGCAACCGTTTGCCGGTCTTTTGCTCAGGAAGGTCTACCCGGAAGATCGTTTTGTCTTTGAGGAGGCGTATAATCGATGGGCGAGCCGCCGCATTAAAGCCCTGATGAAGAATGTGCCCCTTATGCTCGTCGGCGGGATGCGCACTTTCCAGGATATGGAGGAGATCGTTGAAGACGATGAGGCGGATTTCATATCTATGTGCCGGCCATTGATCGCGCAGCCCATGCTTGTCAAGCAGTGGGCGGAAGGGAATGTCAAGCCGCCGGTGTGCATCAACTGCAATAATTGTCTGGGCGGACTGGCACTGGAAGAAATATTGCGATGTAACCGGAACCGGAAATTCTAAAACAGGAGAATCGGGGTGATGCAGGAAAAAGGACAGGACAGGCGGATCTTTTTCTTGATGTACCGGGCCCAGCGAAAGCTGCAAAAAATGGCCAATAAGGTATTTGCTGAGTCCCTGGGCGTATCAGCAGCCCAAACAGCGGCGCTATTTTTTTTGATGAATAATGACGGCTGCCTGCTGAAAGAGCTGAGTGCGGGGCTGGATCTGAATAACTCGGCAATCACAGGCCTTGTCAATCGCATGGAAAAAGCCGGGTTGATTAAAAAAAAGAAGTGTCCCGAGGATGGCCGGGCATTTCGTCTCCTCATGACGCAAAAGGCCAAAAATCTCATACCCCGGGCATTCTCATTGCTGCAGGAAGCAAATCGCCTGCTGGTAAACGATTTGTCAGAAACAGAGATTAATACAATTGTCCGGTTTTTAAACGGCATTATTGCGTTTAATGAATCAGACCTGAAATTGGATGGCGACATTGACGCATGATATATCCGGGTTAGGAGGAATAATGAAAAAAATCCAGTATGACATGATGCAGGAAAACGGCATCGCACGGATCACCATGGACGATAACAAAGCCAATGCCATGGATGATGTTTTTTTCAAGGAACTTCAGCAGGTGCTGGATCAGGCGGAAAAAGACCAGCCGAAAATTGTTCTTATCAAAGGACGACCGGGATATTTTTCCGGCGGCCTTCATTTAAAGTATATGATGACCCTGTCGCAGGATGAACTGGTTCAATTCGTGACGCAGTTTGCCAGGGCCATGTTGCGTATCTATACATTGCCGGTCCCCACCGTGGCCATGGTCACCGGGCATGCCATTGCCGGCGGCGCCATGCTTGCATTTGCCTGCGAACAGCGCTTTATTGTCCGTGGCTCATATACGGTCCAGATGAATGAAACCCTGCTGGGTATCAGCCTGCCTTCCTGGATGCTCCTGATTGCCGGCGAGGCCATCCCTCTCCAATGGCAATCTGAGGTGCTTTTACATGCACGGTCCTATACGCCGGAGGAGATTGTTGAAAAGGAGATATTCAACGGTTTTCTTGAAGGCGGGGAGAGAATGATGGAAACGCTTTTGCCATCCATTGAACCACTGCTGGCGATTAACCCAAAAGCTTACGCCGCCACCAAAAACCGCATGCGTCCGCCTGAAGCGATCGATCGTGTCCTGGCAGTGCTTAAGGATGAGATTGGCTGAAGACGTATTTTACTTCATCAGCATTTCCAGATAAAATTTTGAAATCGGGTCAACGCCATCAAAGGTGTGGCCCGGGTCTTCATTTGCCGCTGCCATTTGTCCGCGAATTTCATTGGCCAGTTTCTTGCCCAGCTCTACGCCGAATTGATCAAAGGGGTTGATGCCCCAGATAAAGGCTTCATAAACGGTACGGGCTTCATAAAAGGCCAGGAGCCGGCCGATGCTTTTGGGCTGAAGGGAGTTCAGGATAATGGTGGAAGAGGGGCGGTTGCCGGAAAATGAGCGGTGCGGGGTGTCACCGTCCTTGCCTTCTGCCAGGGCCCTGGGCTGGGAGATCAGGTTGGCCCAGAGTTCCTGATGGTTGGTAACGCCTTTGGACTTGCCGTTGTAATCCGGATACTGGGTATTAATGATGCCGATAAAGTCAATGGGGAAGGGGTTTCCCTGGTGGGCAAGCTGAAAAAAAGAATGCTGGGCATTGGTGCCGGGTTCGCCGAAAATAATAATGCCGGTATTCACGGGCACGGGATGCCCGTCCGCTGTAACTGACTTGCCGTTGCTCTCCATGTAGAGCTGCTGAATGTGGGGCGCCAGCTTGGACAGGGGCGAGGCATAAGGGATGATGGCCTGGGCGGGATATCCCAGACAATTATTATTCCAGATGCTGATCAGGGCGGCAATCATGGGGATGTTTTCTTCGGGCGCGGTATTCTGGGTGTAAACGTCCATTTCATGAGCACCCTCAAGAAAGGCCTTGAACCGGTCAAATCCCAGATAAAGGCTCAGCGGAACCCCGCCCACTGCCGACGAGACACTGTAGCGACCGCCAATGAAATCGAACATGTGAAACGCCCGGATAACAGGAAAGGCCGCCGTTTCCCCGGGCACATCGCCGGGGCTTCCTTTGCTGGTGACCGCCACAAAATGATCAGCAGGGTTGAGACCCCGGGCTTCCATGAATTTCCGTGCCTGGTTGGCGTTGGCCATGGTTTCCGCCGTGGTGAAACTTTTTGACACCACGATCCAGAGGGTGGCTGCCGGGTCGATGGTGTCTGCGATTGCTCCGAAGTTGTGGATGTCCACATTGGCCAGAAAATGAAGGGTGACGCCCTTGTCCGCGTATGCTCTCAAAGCGTTGGCGACAAACGCCGTGCCCAGGTAGGAGCCGCCAATGCCGATGACCACCACATGCTTGAATGTTTTACCTGTTGACCCGGTAATGTCCCCGTTATGAACCGCCCGTGTAAAGTCCTCAATCTCCGTTAAAACCCGTTTGATCTCCGGTATAACGTCCATATCATCCACCATCAGGGACGGCCTGGTAAAATCCCTGGCGGCGGTATGAAGGGCGGCCCGGTTTTCCGTGGTGTTAACCGTTTCGCCGTTGATCATTGCCAGAAAGGTCTCCTGGATTTTTCGTTCCCCTGCCAGTTCAAACAGCAGGTCCATGGTTTTGGCGCTGACCCGCTGGCGTGAAAAATCATAAAACATGCCGCTCCGGTTCAACGAAAAGGCATTGATCCGGTCTTCAGTCTGAATAAGGCGTTTCAGATGGTTTTCCGGCCGGGCCATATCGGCGGCATGCTGTTCAAGCGCCTGCCATACCGGCAGTTCGGTAAGCGGTCTGGTGTTCATGGGGACTCCTATTGGTTGATTGAAGTCTGTACTTTTAACGGATTTACGTAGATTTATTATTATAACGTAATTTAAGTTGATTGCAAAGCAGAGATGACTTCGGGAAAACCGCTAAGCTCCACGGGGCGGGGGTGTTGCAGGGGCAATCATTAAAAAAGGGGTGAGAACAAAAAGGCACAAAGCCGTTGGCTTTGTGCCTTTGAATGTATTTCAGAGCAATCTGGACGGTTTATTCGTTTTCCCGGTTCGCCGCCTCGATGACCTTTTCCGCTTCCTGGGTGGGCATGACTTCGTAATGGGAGAATTCCAGTGTAAATTTTCCGCGTCCGCCGGTCATGGAACGCAGGTCCGGGTCATAGGTCTGAAATTCGGCCATGGGAACATGGGCCTTGACCACTTGATTTCTGCCCTTGCTTTCCATGCCCAGGACCCGACCACGTTTACTGTTCAGGTCGCCCATGACATCCCCCATAAAATCTTCCGGTGTGGTAACGGTGATCTCCATGATGGGTTCCAGAATAACCGGTCCGGCGTCCACGGCCGCTTTTTTAAATGCCAGGGAGCCGGCGATTTTAAATGCCATTTCTGACGAGTCAACGGAGTGATATGATCCGTCATCCAGAGTTGCCCGGAAGTCGATGCAGGGGAACCCGGCCAGGGGACCCTTGTTCGAGGCTTCGATGATTCCCTTTTCAACTGCCGGAATATAGGTTCTGGGAATGGCGCCGCCCACAATCTGGTCCACAAATTCGAACCCTTCTCCTCTCTCCCTGGGCTCGAACTGGACCCAGCAGTCGCCGAATTGGCCGTGCCCGCCGGACTGTTTTTTGTGACGGCCCTGAACCCGGACCTTTTTACTGATGGTTTCCCGGTAGGGGATCCTGGGGGTGGAGAGGTTAACCTCTACGTTGAACTTGCGCTTGAGCCGTTCCACTGCGGTTTCAATATGAATCTGCCCCCTCCCCGAGAGAATAATGGCTTTGGCTTCGCTGTCACGGGAAAGCACAAGGGCCGGGTCCTCCTCGGTGAGCCTGGTAAGCGACGACTGAAGCTTGTCTTCGTCGCCCTTGTTTTTGGGTTCCACGGCAAATGACATAACGCTGGGCAGCGGCTCTTCACATTCAAAGACCAGTTTCCGGCTGTCATTGCAGAGAGTATCGCCGGTTTTGGTGGCCTTGAGTTTTGCTACTGCCACAATGGAACCGGGCACGGCTTCGCCGGTATTTTTCTGTTTTTTTCCCGCCATGGTCAGCATTTGATTGTATTTTTCCGTGGTGTCCTGTGTGGCATTGAAAAAATTGCCGTCAGATCCCAGGCTGCCGGAAACTACCCGGAACAGGGAGAGGCGGCCGGAAAAGGGGTCGGCCACGGTTTTAAAAACAAACGCGGCAAAGGGTTCAGCCGGATCGGGATTGCAGGTAACCTCGTTGCCATCCATATCTTTGGCCTGCCAGGGGCCCCGCTCGTCCGGGGACGGCATACAGTCGGCAATAAAATCGGACAACAGATCAATGCCGATGTTGGCGGTGGCGGCCCCGCACAGCACCGGTGCAAAGGTTCGGGAGACAATCCCCTTTTTCAGGGCGCCGTTCAATTCTTCGTCGGTCAGGGTTTCGCCCTCGAGGTAACGCTCAAGAAGAGAATCGTCGGCTTCGGCAATGTTCTCAATCAGGGCCTCTTTTTCCGACTCCACCTGATCCTGCATGTCCGCCGGTATATCGATGGCCGACCGTTTACCGTTTTCGTCGTATGTATAGGCCTTCATATCGACCAGATCCACCACGCCCTTGAAATCTTCCTTTTCGCCGATGGGAAGCTGAATAAGAATCGGCTTGGGGTCGCCAAGCGCCTCTTTGGCATCTTCAAATGCCTGGTTGAAGTCGGCCCGTTCCTTGTCCAGCTTGTTGATGAAGATGGCGGCCGGGATGTTGTGTTTTCCGGCAAACTCCCAGGCTTCCTCTGTTTGAACCTTAATGCCGTCAACGGAATCGATAACCAGTACCACACCGTCGGCAGCCTGCATGCAACTGACCGCGTCTGAGAAAAAGTTCTGATCGCCCGGGGTGTCAATCAGGTTGATGGTTTTTTTCTGCCACTCATACTGATAAAAGCCGCTCGAGATGCTGGACATACGCTTGACTTCTTCGGGCTCGAAATCCATGGCCGTGTTACCGTCTTCGACCTTGCCCAGGCGCTCGATTGCCTTGGCGTTGAACAGGGTTGCTTCGGAAATCGTGGTTTTGCCGGCACTGGCGTGGCCGACAAGCGCAATGTTTCTTAAGCTTTTCATTTTTTCTGTCATTTAAAACACCTCTTTCTGCAAACGGATTGTCGCTGTTAATATATGGTAAAAAATGTTTTGCTTGAAAGTCGGTATAAACTTCAAAAACTTAGCTTGTATTTTTTTAAAAATCAAGGTTAAAAATGGGAATTCAGGTGTAAATTTGATGGCAGAGGGGTGGAACCTGGTTGCCCTGTAAGGGCGTGAGTCCGAATCGGAATCGCTGTCGAAATCGGCGGGCCGACGCCAAATTTGATGGTCCCGTAAAAAGTCAATTTTGGGACGGCAAAGTAAAAAGTTCAAGTTTGAGGCGCGCAAATCTCGAGGAATGGAGCGTACTTAGCCGTACGTGACATGACGAGAGATGCAGCGCAACAAAGAAATTGGACTTTTTACGAAGCCGTCAAATTTGATAAACCCGCAAAAAATTTTCTGTATGCCTGTTTTAAAACACCTGATTGCCAATCAGAAAATCCGTAGCAGTTTTCCCATATAGGATCCTAATGTTCTCAACAGAACCCCGTTAAAAATAGCGGTTATGGCAATATTGACCGGTACAAGCGGGGTGTGCCATTGAATATGGGGGCGGTGAATGTCGATCCGTTGCTTCAATGGGGTGAGCCATCGGCGGACTCTGCTTTTTTCCGGCGCCATGCGAAACGATGTGGTGATGGCGTAGGGTTGCCGCATGTTGTTGGGAATCAGCAATGACCGGACTTTTTCGCTCAGGATCAGGCACTGGACGGCCACGGTCCTCATGCGCAGCAGCCAGTCGGGACGACCGAAAGCCGACTCATATTTTGCCCGCACGTCAAGCGCGAGCTGGCGGGCTTGTGGGGTGGGGGCGTGGGTGTAAAGGGCTCCCAGCAGGGGGTACATGAATTTCGCCCGGTCGCATTTCTCCTCGTGGCGCAATCTCATAAACCCGTGTTTGTAATGGCGGGTATTGAGAACACCGCGAATAGTGGTGTCCATAATACGAAGGATGGACGGACCGTTGCGTTTATAATCCGCGATAAACGCGTTTTTCAGGTAAACAGCAGACTCTTCCTGTGTGAAATGGGGATGGGTAAACCAGATTTGATGCTGGCCATGCCACTCTTCATAGGGAATGTCCTTTCGCAGCCGGCCCTGTTTTTCATAATCTTTAAAAAGTTTTGTGCCGGGCAGGGGGCCGAGTTGCATGAACTGCACAAGATCGGCATTGAGGCCGGTCATGAAATCGATATCCTCGAAGATGGTGGTCTTGTCGTGGTGTTCCGAAAACAGGATGCCCGAGGCCAGCACCGCAATTCCGTTATCCCGGAGCGCTTTGACCAGCGAGGGGAAGTCGATGCCCTTGTTTTTTTCATACACCTCTTTTTTCGATTCAACGCCCATCCAGAGGAAATTAACCCCCAGCCGGACCATGAAATCTATCCCGATGCGTGTGACCGCCTCGGCCGAGGAAAAAATGTTGAAAGAGTAGCTCTTGCCGTTTTTCTCCAGTTCATGGACCAGTTCATGGGCGCGGTCGTGGGTTTTGAGGAAATTTTCATCCATGACAAAAAAGTCGGTGACGCCCAGTTCTTGTTCCATCCGTTCGCACACTTCATAGATTTCCCGGCCGGTTTTCAGAAACGGGGTGTAAACTTTTTGAAAATAGTGGGTGGTACAGCAGAACCGGCACCCGTTGGAACATCCCACACCGGTCATCACAACACCGGCGTCCTGGGCCAGGGGAATGCCCATGAGATGCTTGTTAAACGCCGAATAGAGCATAGGATGCTTAATCGGTGCGTCCACATCCTCATCCAGAAGTTCCCTCATGAACCGGACCCCGTCCCCCCGGCAGACATGGTCACAGGAAATCAGTGAATCAATATTTTCGATGCTGGTGCCGTGCCCGCCCAGAATAATTTTTGTGTGCGGGGAGGTTTCCCGGATGATTTCCGCCATTTTTCTGGCCTTAACAAAGTTCGGCACGATAAAGGAGATGCCGATATAGTCGTATCCCTTTGCCACTTCCCGCCTGAATTCTTTCAAAGAGGGGAAGTCCAGCACCACCGCCGGCACGCTGATATTTTCCGCCATCAGGTAAAGGCCGGCGCTCTGGTGGTTGATTCGGAATGAGAATATCCCCTGCTCACGGGTAACCTGATTGTGAAACAGCTCCATAATATTTTCTTTGCGGCCAAATGCATCATCAACCCCATAAGGGCCGAACACGGAAGTAAATAATATCTTCATCTTATTCCTTTTATTTGCCTGCAGTACGGCATGTTAAATATTTTCAGCAATCGGCCTGATGCCGTGCAAGCCCATTCGGACACAAAACCTGGAGAAAGAATCCAGGCCGGGTTCTCCCGGCATCGGTTGCTGGTTAAAACGATTGTACAAACGGTGAAAAGGCAGACTGAAAAAGACCTTCTGAAAGAATTGCCTGACTGTTCAGTTCAAATCTTATTGGTCCAGCGCCGCATCATCCGCAACCCATCAGGCAATCTTGATTCCCGATATAATATACAAAGCATCTTATCACGGGGGAGGATGACAGGGAAGGTCATATCGGGGGTTTTACAAAGATTTTACAATTCCGGCAACAGTCCCTGGTGGTTGCCCAACCTTAAAGGCCTGGGCAGGTTGGGTCGAGCGCAGCGAAACCCAACTTTTGGACTTTCCCCATATCCCGAATAATTTTTAAATGTGAAAAAATAAAGGGCGTCCCCAAAGCGGCCCCCTCATACCGGACCCCATCCTGCTTGCCGGCGCGCCGCTCTTTTAAATGCAGTTTTTCCAGCGGGACCCCGAGACCTTCCGCCACCGCCCTCCCCATCATGGGAAGCCATTCCGGAGTGGACTGCCTGCGGGTATACTCGGCAATCACCAGATGCCCCGCATACCAGTCCACGGCTGCCCGGATCTCCGGTATATCCCAGTCATACAGCCGGAACACATCGATGTTCTGTCTGGCAAACCGTTTTTTTAAGTGTTTGTAGGTCTTCTTCACCTTGTTTGCCAGCATCTTCGCCTGGTTTTCATATTTTACCGCAAGTTTGGGATCAAGCATTGGAACTATATGTCTCCTGATTGAACGTTACCTACCGGAATACTGTTATGTTTAACCGCATATCAAGACATTTCTTCGATTTTCAGACCATTATAGCTTATTTTTCATACATTTTCAGTCTGTTGTCTGCAATTTTTCTTTATGCCCCTGTTCAAATTCCTTGATATTTTAAACGGCATCAATGACTGGAAACGCACCGGATACGGGGGCCCCTGCCCGCCCATCGGAATCCACCGTTATTTTCACAAGCTCTACGCCCTTGACACCGTACTTCCGGATTTAAAAAACCCGACAAAGGCCGCCCTTGAAAAAGCAATGACCGGGCATATTCCGGGAAAAGCCGGGCTGGTTGGTTTATACAAAAGGCATTGATTTCGAAAAACTTTACCAGAAGGTAAAATCCTGACACGATCTGATTGTAAAATGCAGTCGCTTGAATCTGACAGATACATCCCCACGGCATGCCCGGGGCCTTGCCCTATCATGTTCTATAAAGCTGACCGGGACCCTGCTGTTCTTTAAGCTTGCAGAACCCGAATTCGCTCATTCACCCACGGCAAATCCCACGCTGTCCGCCCTCCCCTTGACATCTATCGGGATATAAGGAACCCGTCGTAAAAATCGCTGTTTTATTCCATCTGTGAAAATCCGTGGATGAAAATACTTACAATTTAGAAAACAAATACGTAGTTCATCGTATTTGTGACGTGTTTCAGATGTCCTATCCTTAGTTATCGATAAGAGGGAAACAGATGATTCGTTAAAATGGCCAATAATAATGACGGCACACTCTTCATCATACGGCCCGAAAATTCATATCGTTTCGTTTATGATATTCGACCATGGATAAGGCAAGTACAAAAAAGGTGCTGTAAATTAAAAATTTTATTTGGGGTTCAACGATGAATACAGAAAAACATTCCCCGGAATCCTCCGACCAAGAAACCGAAGATTTCTTTAAAAAGTTTAATACCCGCCCAGATGGCCTTTCTCCGGAAGAAGCGGAAACCCGGCTAAAAAAATACGGACCCAATGAAATCACCGAAAAACACACCAGTCCATTCTTGAAATTTCTGAGCTATTTCTGGGGGCCGATCCCATGGATGATTGAAATTGCAGCGATTCTATCACTGGTAGTGAGACACTGGGAAGATTTTATCATTATCACCATCATGCTGATGCTGAACGCGATTGTCGGTTTCTGGCAGGAATACAAAGCAGACAATGCCATTGAACTGCTAAAACAGCGCCTTGCACTCTCCGCCCGGGTCCTGCGTGACGGTAAATGGTCTAAAATTGCCGCGCGGGAACTGGTACCTGGAGATATCATTCGAATCCGCCTGGGAGATATTGTGCCGGCCGACATCCGGCTGACCAGCGGCGACTATCTCCTGGCTGATGAATCCGCGTTGACCGGCGAGTCCCAGCCCGTTGAAAAGAAGACATCTGAGCTTGCCTATTCCGGGAGCGTTATCCGGCAGGGCGAGATGGAAGGGATTGTTTCGGCAACGGCGATGGAAACGTTTTTCGGAAAAACCGCCCATCTGGTCGCAGAAACGGAAACAGTCAGCCATTTTCAGAAGACCATTATCAAAATCGGCAACTACCTGATCGTCATTTCATTATTTCTGGTATCCGTTATATTTCTGGTATCCATTTTCCGCCATGCCAGCCTGCTGGAAACGATGCAATTCGCACTTATTCTTACCGTCGCGGCCATCCCCGCCGCCCTTCCGGCCGTAATGTCCGTCACCCTTGCCGTGGGCGCAATCAAATTGGCGAAACGTCAGGCCATTGTCAGCAAACTGGTGGCTATTGAAGAAATGGCAGGCATGGACATCCTCTGTTCGGATAAAACCGGAACCATTACACAGAACAAACTGAAGGTGGGGGAGATCCTCTGTTTTAAAGACTACACCAAAGAAGATCTCTTGATATCGGCATCTCTGTCATCAAAAATTGAAAACCAGGACCCCATTGATACGGCCATTGTCGAAAAAACTGAAAAAACCGGGGGACTGACAGCCAAACTGAAAACCTATGTCAATAAATCCTTTACTCCGTTTGACCCCGTATCCAAACGAACCGAGGCCACAGTGGCCGATGAACAGGGAAATCAGATCAAAATTTCCAAAGGTGCGCCCCAGGCTGTATTGTCTCTGGTGGATCAGACATCCGCGGACAAAGATCTGTCCGCCCGCATTGATGAAAAAGTGGATGAGCTGGCTAAAAAAGGCTTTCGCCCGCTGGGTGTCGCCCGGACGGATGAAAAAGGGGACTGGCAGTATATGGGGATTATCGCCCTGTATGATCCCCCGCGTAAAGATTCCGCCGAAACCATCGGGACGGCAACGGATATGGGAGTTGCGGTGAAAATGATCACCGGGGATCATGTGGCCATTGCAAAGGAAATCGCCCGTCAGGTGAAAATGGGCACACATATTGAAACCGGCGATGTCATAAAAAACGCACCGGAATCCGGGGCAACGGAACTTATTGAGCAGGCCGATGGATTTGCCCAGGTGTTTCCGGAACACAAATTTAATATCGTTGAACGCCTGCAGAAAAACAACCACATTGTCGGCATGACCGGCGACGGCGTCAATGACGCACCGGCACTGAAAAAAGCCGATGTAGGCATTGCCGTCGAAGGTGCTACGGATGCCGCGAAATCAGCGGCCGATATCGTACTCACCGAGCCGGGGTTATCTGTCATTATTGATGCCATCAAAGAAAGCCGCCAGATATTTCAGCGAATGAACAGTTACGCCATTTACCGGATCACCGAAACCATCCGGGTGCTGCTTTTTATCACCCTTTCGATTCTGGCATTTAACTTCTATCCGATCACTGCCATCATGATTGTGCTTCTGGCGCTTTTCAATGATGCCCCCATTATGGCCATTGCCTATGACCGGGTACCTTTGTCAGATGATCCCGAACGATGGGATATGCGCATCGTAATGGGCATGTCTCTGTTTCTGGGCACGATCGGGGTCCTTTTTTCGTTCACCATGTTATACATCGGTCTCAATTTGCTGGGTCTAAGCAATGAGATGATTCAATCGTTTATTTTTTTAAAACTGGTTGTGGCCGGCCATTTAACTATTTTCCTGACCCGGACCCGGGGGCCTTTCTGGAGCAACCGGCCCAGCGGGGCACTTTTCTGGTCAGCGGTAATCACCAAGGTCCTTGCGACCCTGGTGGCGGTTTACGGATGGTTTGTGGCATCTATTGGTTGGCATCTTGCATTGATTGTCTGGGGATATTGTATCCTGGCATTTGCCCTGACAGATTACCTGAAACTGCTTTTTTATGATCTTTTGGATCATTCCAGTATCAAGTTCAGGAGATAGGATGGCAACCGGCGCACAAACGGAACTTAAGGGAACACAAATTATAAACAAAAATGTTAAATCCGATTCAAAAAGGAGGTTATTATGAACAACTTTAAAAATATTCTGGTGGTCAGCCGTTCGTCAAAAGATTGCCCGAAGGTTTTTGAAACCGGCATCACTTTGGCAAAACAGTTTAATGCCCATCTGACGCTCATGCATGTAATCCATGACCCCTTTTACATGGAAGGCTGGAATCTGCCGGTTCCTTATCTGGAAGAGGAATATCAGAGACTTGTCGAAAAAATCCGCAAGGAGCTGGAGAAAAAGGTCCGTGTCGGGAAGGAAGAAGGAGTGGATATCACAGAGGTTGTTGAAGAAGGTAAACCGGATGAAGTGATTATTGATTTCGTCAAAAAAGAAAAAGTCGACCTGATCGTTATGCTGGCTCATGAGGAAGGGCGGCTCGAACACTTTCTTTTTGGGAAAACCAACGACCGGCTCGTACGCAAGATTCCCACTTCGATCCTGCTGTGCAAATGTTAAAGTGTTTGATCATGGCCGGACACACTGATGAACAGATAAGCAGAGGGGAAATCAGCTTCTTGAAAAATCAAAATGAGATAGTTCAGATCCAGTCTGAACTATCTCAATTGAGACAGCGAACAGCTAAAACGTTGACAGATAATCCGCCAGTTTTTTATCTACAGTGATCGTGTGGGCAGTAAACCAATCCACTAAAAATTTAACCAGATCGTTTACCGGCCGGGAATATTCTTCCACTTCAACACTTGATACCATGTTTCTGAGTTTCAACGGATGTTCCAGCATTTTAAAGCAGTCATACCACGACTAACAAATTGAATTTTATTTCTTTTTTCGTCTTTCTACCAGCTTCTTCCTGGTGGCTACTTTTCCCGCTCCGGCTGAAA
>JAXHTY010000025.1:0-62610 GCA_034189905.1 Thermodesulfobacteriota bacterium | reverse complement strand
CAAAGCCAAAGCAGAAGCCGAGAAAAAGGCCGAAGCAGAAGCCCGCGCCAAACGCGAAGAAGAAGAAAAGGCGCTTCGTCAGAAACGCGCTGCAGAGCGCGCCAAGCTGGCGGAAAAACGGAAACCCACGGTCAAGTCCACCATCAAGAAGTCCGCTTCCGACGAACAGATGTCGGATCTGGACATTATCATTGTGAACCTGAGCAGGATGCATAAACGCTAGTCCGAGGGCCGACGCTGTGGCCGGAATGATGACTATACATCTGGCAGAATGCCGTAATGATAAAAAAAAGCATAACATAATATGAGGAGGTACCTCTAATGGCAGACGAAGAAAAAAAAGCAAAGGCAGCGGTCGCTAAGAAAGAAAAAGCGCCCAAGCTGGCTGATCCTGTCAAGGCATCCATTGATCCTGCAACCCAACAGATGATTCGGCGTGCGCAGGAACTGGGTATCGAAACGGTATTTGACAGGGCCGAAAAAATGAAACCCTGCGGCATTGGCGAGCAGGGAACCTGTTGTAAAAACTGCGCCATGGGGCCTTGCCGGCTTCCGCTTCCCAAGGGCGGAATTGAAGGCGAAGATGATCGTAAGGGCCTGTGCGGCGCTACCGCAAATACCATCGCGGCCAGAAATTTTATCCGTATGATCGCCGGCGGTGCGGCGGCCCATTCGGATCACGGCCGGTGTGTGGCAGAAGTTTTCCTTTCTGTGGCACGCAAGGAATCCCACGACTACCAGATCAAAGATACCCAGAAACTCCTGGCCGTAGCCGAGGCCCTGGAAGTGGACACCAAGGTGGAAGTCGACGGCGAGATGAAACTCCGCGATATCGATGAAATCGCCCTTGAGACCGCCGAAAAGGCACTGGCCGAATGGGGTAAATCTGAAGGCGAACTGGTTTACCTGAAGCGGGCACCCGAGACGCTCTATGAAAAATGGAAGAAAGAGGGTGTTCTGCCCCGGAATATCGACCGGGAAATCGTCGAGATCATGCACCGGACCCATATGGGCGTTGACCAGGATTACCGGAATCTGATGAAACAGGGGACCCGTGCGGCACTGGCAGACGGTTGGGGCGGCTCCATGCTGGCCACCGACCTTCAGGACATTGTCTTCGGTACGCCTTCCCCGCTTCAGTCCGAAGCCAACCTGGGCATCATGAAAGAAGACCATGTCAACATCATCGTTCACGGCCACGAGCCGGTTCTGTCTGAGATGATCGTTGCGGTTTCCCAGACCGAAGAGATGGAAAAACTGGCCAAGGAGAAGGGCGCCAAAGGCATCCAAATCGGTGGTATCTGCTGTACGGCCAACGAGATTCTTCAGCGGCACGGAATTCCCACGGCGGCGACCTTCCTGCAGCAGGAACTGGCCATTGTTACAGGCGCCTGCGACGCCATGGTCGTGGATATTCAATGTATCTTCCAGAACCTGGCCAACGTGGCCAAGTGTTTTCACACCAAACTGATCACCACCCACCCCATCGCCAAGATGGAGCAGGACAATGTGATCCATATCGAGTTCGACGAACACTATGCCATTGAAGACGCCAAGAAGATCGTCACCATGGCCATTGAGAACTTCAACAACAGAGAAGCCGAGGTCATGATCCCGCGTCATAAATCGTCCCAGGTAGCCGGTTTCGGCGTGGAATCCATTGAGTATCACCTGGGCGGCTCTTTCCGCGGTACTTATTATACATTGAACGACAACATTATTAACGGCCGCATCCGGGGTATCGCCGGCGTGGTGGGCTGCAACAATGCACGGACCCGTCACAACGAAGGTCACCTGGCCGTTGTCAAGGAATTGATCAAAAACGACGTTATCGTTCTGACCACCGGTTGTAACGGCATTGCTTGTGCCATGGACGGTCTGCTGACCCCGGAAGCCGCCGGCGTCTATTGCGGCCCCGGCCTGGCTGAAGTCTGTGAAACCGTCGGTATCCCGCCCGTCCTGCATCTGGGTTCCTGTGTGGATAACAGCCGGATTCTGCTGGCCGCCACCGAGGTTGTCAAGGCAGGCGGTCTGGGCAATGACATCTGCGATCTGCCGGCAGCCGGAAGTGCGCCCGAGTGGATGAGTGAAAAAGCCATCAGTATCGGTCACTACTTTGTGGCATCCGGTGTTTACACCGTATTCGGCGTAACCCTGCCCGTTTCCGGCGCCCCCGGATTCCAGAAACATATTTTCGAGGATTACGAAAAGCTGTATGGCGGGATGTGGGATCTGGAAGTCGACCCGATCAAGCACGCCCACAAGATGATCGCTCACATTGACAAAAAGCGCAAAGCCCTTGGAATCGACAAGGCCAGGGAGCGTGTGCTCATGGATATGGCCGACAGGCAGGCGCTTGAGGTATAACAAACGACTGTGTTGATATTGGAATATATGAAAAAAATCCTCAACGAAGGAGGAAGATATGTCTAGGTTAGTTGCGTTTGCTGCCATTCAGGGCGGCTACAAAGTTGTATCCCAGGTGGAGGGAGAGCTGGAAACGGCGCTCCAGTCCATGAATGCGGATACAAAGGTTGAATTTCCAAATACCGGGTATTTCCTGCCGGTTATCTATTCACTGCTGGGGATGAAGGTCGAGACACTGGAAGACATGAAAGCACCGCTGGAGTTTGCCAGAAAACTCCTGCCCCCGCATATTAAAGGCAAGAATCATCTGCCCTACCTCGGCCCCCTTCTGGACGCCGGTATGGCAGCAATTCTGGCTTATGAAATCAAGGAAGCCCTGCGGATCGTCCGGGAGCCTGATTTCTACTTCCCCGAAGAAGATCCGGATCTTGAAAACGGCAAAAAATGGGTCGGCCCGGCGGACGACATCATCCTGCGAAAACGCGGGGTCGAGTTCGTGGACGGTTCCGCTCCCGGATTTGCCGCCATGGTCGGTGCGGCTCCGAATCCGGAAATCGCCAAGATGATCGTGGAAGACTACCAGAAACGGAACCTCTATATTTTCTGTGCGGCCAATCACAACGGCACCACCCTGATTGATCAGTTGATCGAGGCGGATGTTCAGGTCGGGTGGAACACCCGTATCGTTCCCTTTGGCCCGGATATTTCTTCGGCCATATTTGCCCTGGGGTTTGCCAACAGGGCCGCCATGGCGTTCGGCGGTGTTGAACCCGGCGACTACAAGAAAATCCTGATGTACAACAAGAACCGTATTTTTGCGTTTGTCAACGCGCTCGGCGACATCGGCACCGAATGGGGTGTTGCGGCGGCCGGTTGTGTTAACTGGGGCTTCCCCACGCTGGCGGATACGGATATTCCAGAGATTCTGCCCACCGGTATCTGTACCTATGAACATGTTGTTGCCAATGTGCCGCATGACGAAATGGTGCAGCGGTCAGTTGAAGTCCGCGGCCTCAAGGTTACGGTTTCTGACATTGATATTCCGTGCGCCTTTGGTCCTGCTTACGAAGGTGAGCGGGTGCGCGGGAAAGACCTGCATTCCCAGATGGGCGGCGGCAAGACCCAGTGTACCGAGCTGGTTCAGTCCGCGGATATGAAGGATATCGAGGACGGCAAGGTGGAGGTGATCGGCAAGGACATCCCCGATCTCAAGGAAGGCGACACCCTGCCCCTGGGCATTTATGTCCAGATTGCCGGCCGTGAGTTCCAGGACGACTTTGAGCCGATTCTCGAACGCCAGATCCATCATCTCGTCAACTATATTCAGGGCATCATGCATATCGGACAGCGGGATATCTCCTGGATTCGCGTAGGCAAGGGTGCCGTTGAAAAAGGGTTTACCCTGAAAGATATCGGTGTTGTGCTGCATGCAAAGATGCACCAGGATTTCGGCAAGATTCTGGACAAGGTCCAGGTCACCCTTTATACCAACAAGGAAGATGTGGACAAGATCACCGAAAAAGCCCGGGCCGCTTACAAGACGCGTGATGAGCGGGTTGACAAGATGACCGACGAAGACGTGGAAACCTACTACTCCTGCACGCTCTGTCAGTCTTTTGCCCCGAACCATGTCTGTACGGTCAGTCCCGAGCGGACCGGCCTGTGCGGTGCATACAACTGGATGGACTGCCGGGCCTCTTTCGAGATCAACCCCACCGGTCCGAACCAGCCCATTGAAAAGGGTGAATGCCTTGATCCCGTGCTGGGCCAATGGAAGGGTGTCAATGACTTTGTTTACAAAGCTTCCAGGGGCGCGGTTACTCACTACAACTTCTACTCCATGGTCCATGATCCCATGACCACCTGCGGGTGCTGCGAATGTATCGCCGCTACCCTGCCGGGGCTCAACGGCGTTATGACTGTCAATCGTGAATATACCGGCGATACGCCCTGTGGTATGAAATTCACCACCCTGGCCGGTGTTATGGGCGGTGGCGCTGTTTCCCCCGGGTTTGTGGGGCACTCCAAGTTTAACATCACCCAGGCCAAGTTCATCAAGGGCGACGGCGGGCTGCTCCGCATGGTATGGATGCCCAAGATGCTGAAAGAGGAACTCAAAGAGCGTATCCAGATGCGCGGCGAAGCACTTGGGGTTCCGGACCTGTATGATATGATCGCGGATGAAACCGTCGGCACCACGGAAGAGGAGATCCGTCCCTTCCTGGAAGAAAAGGGTCATCCCGCGCTGAACATGGACCCGCTGATGTAAGACTACCCATAGATTCACGCAGCCCCCGGCTGCGTGAATCGTTTTTCGGGTTTGCATAAGAAAATATGTTTAATATTTTATAGATAACAAGGAGAGAACAATGGCATTAACCGGAATTCAGATTTTCAAGCTCCTTCCGCAGACCAACTGCAAGGAGTGTGGCGCGCCCACATGTCTTGCCTTTGCCATGAACCTGGCATCCGGTAAAGCAGAGCTTGACAGTTGTCCCTACGTTTCAGATGAAGCTAGGGATCAGCTTGCGGAAGCTTCCGCGCCGCCGATCCGGCCGGTCAAGCTGGGCAAGGGCGTTCGAGCCTGCACCGCAGGCGGTGAGACGGTGCTGTACCGGCATGAAAAAACCTTTTATAACCCGACCGTGATGGCCGCGCAGGTGGATGCGGGCATTAAGAAAAAGGATCTCGAGGCCAAGCTTAAAGCGTGGAACGCCATTCAGTACGAGCGGGTCGGCCTGAACCTGCGGCCGGAAATGGTGGCCGTAAAGGATACCAGCGGAGATGCAAAGGCCTTTGCCGAAGCGGCCAAGGTGATTGCGGAAACCTCGGAGTTTAACGTTATCCTGATGACTGAAAATGTGGATGTGATGAAGGCGGGCGTCGAGGCCTGCGGTTTCAAGCGTCCGCTGATGTATGCCGCGACAAATGACAATGCGGATGATTTTGGCAAGATCGCGCTGGACAGCGATCTGCCTCTGGCTGTAAAGGCTGACTCCGTGGAGGGTCTGGTTGCGCTGACCGACAAACTGACCGGTATGGGCCTGAAAGACCTGGTGCTGGATTCAGGGGCCAGAGAAGTCAAGCAGGCGCTGGAAGATCAGGTTGCTATCCGCCGCGCGGCCCTGAAGGCCGGCAACAAGTCCTTCGGATTCCCGACCATCGGGCTGGCCAATGAGATGGCCGCCAACAAGGAAGTGGAAACCATGGTGGCTGCGATGTTTATCGCAAAATACGGCGGTATTGTGGTCCTGTCCGATTTCGCCGGCGAAACCGTTTTTCCGCTGCTGCTCGAACGGCTGAATATCTACACCGACCCGCAGCGTCCCATGACGGTCGTGGAAGGCATTTACGAGATCGGTAATCCCGATGAAAACTCACCTGTGCTGGTGACCACCAACTTTGCACTGACCTACTTCATTGTTTCCGGTGAAATTGAAAACAGCAAGGTCCCCACATGGCTTCTTATCAAAGACTCCGAAGGTCTGTCCGTTCTTACCGCATGGGCGGCCGGCAAGTTTGCGGGCGACGATGTGGGCGCTTTTGTCAAAAAGAGCGGCATCATGGACAAGGTGAAACATCAGGAACTGATTATTCCGGGATATGCCGCCCCCATCGTGGGTGACATTGAGGAAGAGCTGCCCGGCTGGAAAATTACCGTCGGTCCCAGGGAAGCACCGCATATTCCCGCATTCCTCAAAGCCCGATAGAGGCCAGAGAGATTTTCCGGGGACCGGCCGGCTACCGGTGCCCCGGATAAAATTAAACCAACCAAGAAGAGGAATCTGTTATGATACTGATTGGTGAAAGCTTAAACGTAATATCAAAGAAGATCGGTACTGCCTTCAAGGAGCGCGATCCCAAGCCGATTCAGGAAGAGGCGCTGGATCAGAAGGAAAAGGGAATGGACTACATCGATATCAACCTGGGCCCTGCAAAAAAAGACGGCCATGAGTTGATGCCCTGGGTGGTTCAGACAGTACAGGAAGTGGTTCCCGACGTTCCGCTGGCCCTGGATACCTCCAACATCGACGCCATTGAGGCCGCGCTGAAGGTTTACAAGGAAACCCCCCAGCCGCCGCTGATCAATTCCATCATGGCCCGTGCGGAGCGCTATGAAAAAATGATCCCCCTGGCAGCGGAATACAACGCCGATTTCATCGCCCTGATGTGGGGCCCCGAGGGTCTGCCCAGGGACGAAAACGAGCGGGCCGCACTGGCGGTTGAACTGATGTATGCGGCCAATGAAGCGGGCATCGAGAATGAAAGAATGTGGTTTGACGGCATTGTAACCCCTGTGAATGTTCAGCAGGACCAGCTCATGTGCCTGCTTGAGTTCCAGAAAATGCTGGCCGACATTGCACCGGGCGCCAAGAGCACCTGCGGTCTTTCCAACATTTCCAATGGTCCCCCGGCCAACCTGCGCCCCATTCTGAACCAGACCTACATGATCATGCTGGAACGCTACGGCATGTATTCCGTGATTTCCGATCCGCTGGATGAGCAACTGACGGAAATTGCCAAGGGCGGCCGTCAGGATATCCGCGACGTGGTTCTGGCTGTGATGGACGGTGAAACCCCTGACACCCCCACCAAGGAGCTTGAGGACTACATGAAGACCGCCAAGGTTATCCTCGGTCATTCACTGTATTCCGACTCCTGGCTGGAAGTGTAGACAGCATTCGGAAACCGGGTTCTGCCGGGAAACAGACGACTGAAAAAGAGCCTTTTTCGGCGGGATGCCGCGGAAAAGGCTCTTTTTATTGGACGGCTTCGTAAAAAGCGCCCAACCCCGCTGCGGCGTTTTCGCAGTAAGTAATTTGCGCGAGGCCTGGTTTTACCCCGCTATTTTTACTAAACGGCCAATTTCTCTTTCATCCTTTTCTTTGCTCGCCCAAAGAAAAGGATGCAAAAGAAAGGGCGCCACGCAGCTTGGCCTTCGGCTACCCTCGCAGGAACGGTTTTTTCGGCGCGGGCAGAAACTCGCCTGTCATTTTGTACAGGTGCGTTAAGCCTCGTCTGCTCAAACAGTCTGCCCGCGTCTTCCGAAAAAACCGCCCCTGCTCGGCTGCGCTGCAAGGGGCGGGGCACGTGTTGCTGTTCAGTTGTTCCGGCAACTGAAAAACCCGGCAATAAACTGAAAAATCAAACAAAATTGGCATGTTAGCTCTTACTCCCACGCTCAGCGTGGGAGCAAGAGGTGCGCGAGGACGCGGCGTGGATCCTCTCCGCGTCCTCCTTGCCTTTGCGATAATAGCACATGTGCTGGTTTGTTTTATCTGCCGATATGCAGTTTGGCTGCCTTTGGATTACGGCAACGATTACGATAAAAAATCGTTAAACAATGTCCATCCCGCTATAATTATACACAGGAGGCAATCATGGAACAAAAAGGGTTTCAGGACTATTATCCCGAGGACCTGAGCTGGTGCTACGGATGCGGTTGGAAAAACGAGCACGGCCATCAAATCAAAAGCTTCTGGGACGGCGAGGAATCGGTGTCCTGTTTTCAGCCCAAACCCTACCATACCGCAGTCCCCGGCATTGTCTACGGCGGCTTGATCGCATCCCTCATCGACTGCCACAGCACGGGAACCGCCTCCGCAGCAGCCCACAAAGAGGAAGGCCGGGAAATGGGCACCGATCCGGCCATCCGGTTTGTCACCGCCTCCCTTCACGTGGATTATCTCAAACCCACCCCCATGGGACCGACGCTCGAAATCCGGGGTCGGATAAAAGAGATCAAAGGCAAAAAGGTCGTCATCGAAAGCACCGTCTCCGCCAACAACGAAGTCTGCGCCCGCGGTGAAGTGGTTGCCATCAAAATCCCCAAGGCCCTTGTTCCCAAAGGCACAACAGCCGCATAACCCGTCCACGAAACACAAGAAAAGCACGAAAATGTTGGTTTCAGTGCAGATGAAAACTCGATAGAAAATGATATCCCTGGAACAAGTAAGTTTCAAGGTGCGTGAGAACGTATATTGTGTTTATTCAGGTAATTTTTTTAAGATACAAGATGTTATAAAAATAAATTGGTTGATTGGAGCTTGATCAGGACAGGGTGGGCAAGGCTGTTTCCGAGGGGTGAGGATTCAAACCAGTTATTTTTCTTGTATTTTGTGGATCGGTTATACCTGCCGTTTGCGGTTGGAGAGGAGGACGACGCTGCGAAGGGCGTTTTTGCCTTTGGCGCGGAACCAGCGTTTTTCGAAGCTGGGGTTCTGGACGATCTGGGCGATGGCGGAGAGGGCCTGGAGGTGAAAGTTGCGTTCGTCCCGGGAGCCGGCCAGAACGAATATGGCATAGACCATGGGCGCGGAATCGGAGAAATGAACGCCCTGGCGGCAGCGGGCCAGCAGGATGGAGAATTTGTGTTCCCCCTCGATGATGATGTGGGGGATGGCAAGCCCTTTGCTGATGGCGGTGCTGCTCTCTTTTTCCCGTTTTGTCAGAAGATCAAACAGGACATCCGATGGGGTGCCGAGCCGGCCGGCCATGGCATCGGCAACGACCTTGAATAGTTCCGAAGCGTCCATGGGCCGGTCCAGGTCCAGCACAATGCTTTCTTCAATAAACCGGTCGAACCGGTCCTTTGGCTGGCGCGAGGCCTGTGGTTCTGCGGCCTGCCGGTCGGGACGTTTCTTTTTTTCGCGAATAATCCGTTGAACATCGGATTCCAGAGATTTACCGGCCAGCTCTTTTGCCGTGACTTTGCCCACAAGCTGGACCAGTGCATGTTCCCGGTTGGTGTCAAACCGCAGGGCCACTTCCTTGAGACTTTCTGAAGGCCCCACCAGGGTCACCCAGTCCCCGACCTCCAGGCGGGTAAAGCCGTGGGAAATCAGCATCTGTCCCTGTCGCCGAATGGAAAGAATGATCGTGTCCAGGGGCAGGCGCAGGTCCCGCAGGGCAATGCCGTGCAGGCCGGGATTGCGGAGCTCCAGTTCCACAATATCCTGGCTTTCTTCCATGCCGAGCAGCAGGGAGGTGGCCGAGGGGGACCGCACAAACTGATCCAGCAGGTTGACAATGGCGGTGCCGGGGTCCACGATCAACGCCCCCAGTTCATTGAAGCGGCTCATGTTGGCCCGGTTGTTCAGGCGGACCACAAGGTTTTCCGTGCCCAGGTGTTCATACGCCAGTTCACAGATCCGGTAGTTGTCTTCGTCGGTGAGCATGGCAATAATGGTATTTGCCTGATCGGCATTTAACTGGCTCATTGTGCCCAGGGTCAGGTCGGGAATGCGGGTGATAGGAATATCGATTTCGTTAAGATTGTCGTATGCAACCCCCACGGATGCGATATGCACTTCCCACCCATGAGATTTCAGCAGCCGTGCCAGGGCCAGGGACTGGTCCTCGAGCCCGAAAATCAGGGCTTTTCGGATACCGTCGCCAACGGCTTTTTCCGCTTTGACACGGGCCTCGCCGATACGGTTGATGGCCTGTTTGAGCAATGGCGGGCCGATAATCTGGTTCAGGACAATAATGGCAATCATGGTGGTGGCAAATGGATCGCCCCATCCCGGAAACTGGTCGGCCACGGCCTTGGCCAGTCCAAGGCTGACGCCGGCCTGGGTAATATAGGAAAGCCAGCTCAGACGGTTATGCGACATCGGATCGCCGGCCGCCATGCCGCCGGTGAAAGCCCCCACGAAAATGGCCACCATGCGGAACAGGATCATGGCAATGGCAACGGGCCATGTGGAAACCAGCACATCAAGGGTCAGGGATGCCCCGGTGAGCGTAAAAAAAGCGATGTAGACCATGGGGCCGGTGTCCTGAATAATGGTGGAGAATTCAATACGGTTATTGCCGTAATTGGTTACGATAAAACCGGCCACCATACAGATCAGGAGCGGTTCCAGAAAAATTTCAAACGGCAGGTGCGTGTGGGTGAAATGGCGCAGCCAGGCGGTAAAAACAAACACCCCGTAGCCGGTCATAAGAATGAATGCCGCCTTGATCCGCGAATGCATGGGCCACGTCATAAATAATCGCATCAGGTTTCCGATCAGCCCGCCCAGCAGGAGTGACAGCAGCAGCTCGGCAAGCAGGAGGGCCACGAAACTGACATCCACGCCCATGTTGGTGAGCAGGCCGTTGGCAATGGCGATGTTGGTGGCAAAGAGGGTGATAACGACCACATCCGTTATCATGGTTACGCCGATAACGGTCTGGGTGAACGGCCCTTTGGCGCGAAGCTCATTGACCAGGGCCATGACCGATGAGGGGGATCGCGCCACTAGAATGGAAGCGGCCAGAATGGAGACCGCAAGTCGGCCGGCCGGGGCCATGGTTTTCGTAAAGGGAAGGTATGCGGACAGCACATACATGGCCGGACCGCATATTGCAAACGTGCTGATGACAAGGCCGACAGTGACCCATTGGATGCTTTTCAACCGGTCGCGCAAATCTTTTACATAAAGTTCGCTGCCGGCGGCAAATGCGATAAATGCCAGGGCAAACTGGTCCACAAAGCGCAGGTGCGGCAGTGATTCCGCCGGGATCAGATCGAGCATGTACGGGCCGACCAGAATGCCGGTAAACAGAAAGCCGCTGATCAGCGGCAGGGAAAATTTAAGAAAATACTGGCCGATCTGTTTGGACGCCAGGGCGATAACGGCAAATCCCAGGCCGAAAAATATGATATTGGTATATGGCGCCATTAAGTTACCGGAAATCATCGATGGTCAGAATGGCGTTAAAGGAAACGCCTTCCGCCTCAATATTCTGCCGGCCGTTTTCTTCGCAGCGGTCCAGCAGGGTGATCACGCCAATAACATTGAGGCCGTTTTCCCGTGCAATATGGATGGCCTTGATCGTGGAGCCGCCGGTGGTGACCACGTCTTCGGTGATAATAACGTTTCTGATATGGTCCACATTGCCTTCGATTTGAAGGCCGGTACCATGATCTTTGGGTTCCTTGCGGATGGAAAAGGCTTCAATTGTACGATTGTTCAGGTGAAAGGTATAGCCGACCGCATAGGAAATAGGGTCTGCGCCCATGGTCAGGCCGCCCACGCCATCGGGGTCAAGGCACATCTCCTCAATCTGGTTATAGATTATTTTTCCCACCAGGTAGAGTCCCTCTGAAGAGCAGGTGACCGTCTTCAGGTTGAAATAAAAACAGCTCTTTTTACCGGAGGCAAGTGTGAATTCAGGCGTTTCGGTCTGCCTGAAGGCCCGTTCCCGGACCAGCTCGATCAGGCGTTGTTTTTCAGTCATTGTTGTGGTTTCCGTTGATTAGAGATTGAATTGGAGAGGCCCCATGTCATCATGTGCGATTTTGATTATCCACTCTACCGTATTTGGCGGGGGACTGCAATCACTTTCAATATTCAAAGGCATCGGTGTCAGAGACGGCGGGAGGATGGTTCAGGTGGTGCGTATTTTCGCGTTATGGTCCTGGAGATGACGGACGATTCGCTTCAGGTGGTCCTGGGTAAAGGTGCCGGTCTGGATAAAGTGCTCGCCAAACCGGGGTTGAAGCTGCTTCTGCCGGCTGATGACCGCCAGGTGCTGGAACGGGGTGAAAAAACCGTTCTCCAGGGCGTATTCACAGAATCGCTGGGTATACGATTTGTTCTGAATAATTTCAATGACCTCTGCCATGGTCAGAATATTCCAGGAAATGGCGATTTCTCCCACGCGGGGCCGTTGCTGGCGTTGCCAGATAATGGCTTCAATCAGGGATTTCCATGAAATCTGGCCGGCGTAATACAGGAACTCGCCCAGCTTCAGCTCCCGGTTGGGAAATACCCCTTTAAAATGAAAGCCCGCCCGATTCCGGTCGTCAGGCCGGGACGCCTTCT
Source organism: Thermodesulfobacteriota bacterium (assembly GCA_034189905.1). GTDB lineage: Bacteria > Desulfobacterota > Desulfobacteria > Desulfobacterales > Desulfosudaceae > JAXHTY01. The sequence goes on along the minus strand of JAXHTY010000025.1, from coordinate 50,428 downwards.
GCCAATGGGAGCCCTTGCGGTTTTGAAAGTCCTGCTGTGATGCCTTCTGTTGCGGGCGTTTTGGCGGGGCCTTTCGGGCGGTCGTGTTCGGGCGTGCGGTTGTTTTGCCGGCGTTTGTGGTGCTGAACCCTTTGCGCATGGCAACCGGATTGTCCACCAGCTTTTTCAGCACATCATAGGCGGCAACCACATCGCGGAACATGCCGTTTAAGGCATCCCGGTCCACCCCCAGTGCGGTGGCGCGGTCCGGATGGGTTTCCTTGGCTTTTTTGCGAAAAGCGGATTTTACATCGGCAACGGCTATGGCATTCAAAAAACTGGCATCAACAGGTGTAGACTGGGAAAAGAGGACCCGGCAGGCGTTTATGATCTCGGGGCTGGGTGTCTCACAGATCATTTGCTCTTCAGCCGCTCATCAGTTTGTGTGAAAATCGGTTACAGGTTCTGTATGGCATATATTTTTTTTATTATGGCAAAAAACGTCCGCCCGGTCAAGACACAAAATACCCGGTGCCGGCGGTTTATCTTTCCCGGACAATTACTCTGAGCCCTGAAACACGCCGGTGACCAGTTGCAGCTTGATAAGGTTCAACTGGTATGCGTAGTGGGCATTGGCCAGCCGGCTTTCCGCTTCATTTAAGGCAGTGAATGCATCCACCTGATCCACCGAGGTGGCCAGCCCCTCTTCGAACTGGGCGGTTACCTGCTGATAGTTGCGCTCCGCTGCCCTGACCTGGGCCCGGTTCTGTGCCAGTACTTTCCGCTGCGTCTGCAGGTCCAGGTATACCCGCCGGACCTCGTTCCGGACCTCGTTTTCCATGCGTTTCCGATGGATGGCGGCCTGGCGGGCGGCCGACCGGGCTTCCGCCACTTCGGCCCGGTTTCTGCCGCCTGTGAACAGGGGATAGGTGAGATTGACCGAAGCGCTCCAGTTGTCGTCATTGTCATAAAAGATGTCGTCTTCGGTGGTGCGCTGATATTCGCCATGCAGAAAAATTTTCGGGAAAAAGTCCGCTTTTTCCCAGTCCACCTGTTTATCCGCCTGCTCTACGTCAATGCCGGCTTTTTTCAGATCCCGCCTGTTTGCTATGGCGGTTTCAATGAGGGCCTGCAGAGATTGACCAGGGAAAACAAGATTTTCCGGCTCGGCTATGGTAGCCGGCAGTTGAAAAACACCCATTTCCAGCGCAAGGTTTTCTCTGGCCACAAGGTACTGGTTGCGGGCCCGTTCCAGCTGTTCCACGGCCTGGGCAACCTGTACTTCCGCCCGCAATACATTGTTTTTTGTCAGAACGCCCACTTCAAACTGGGCCTGTGCCCGCTCCATCTGTTTTTCCGCCCGCTTCAGAGCACTTTCGGCAATGTCTACGGAGCGTCTTCCCAGAAGGACATTATAGTAAGCCGCGCTCACCTGAAACAGGATTTCCCGGGTGGTCCGTTCATGGGACAGGCGGGACCCCTTAAGATGGTTTTTGGCTATCTGCCGGGCTGTCCAGACCTTGCCAAGCTGGTAGAGATGCTGATCCGCCTCCAGGGTCAGCATTTCATATTCGGTGGGCTGCCGGGCATAGAGCTCCTTTTCCCGGATATGGGAGCCGGTTGCCGATACCTGGGGATACAGATAAGCGGTGGCCGCATCCACATTCTGCTCGGCCTGATTGACATTTTCCCATGACATCTGGATGTTTTCGTTGTTTTTCAGCGCGGTTTCATATGCCGCCTGAAGCGTCAGTGAAGGTTCTGAAGATGGTGTCTGGCAAAATGCTGTTGCAGCAGAAAAGCAAAGCGTTCCGGCAATCAGAAGATGAAAAAGCGCGTTTCGAAAGCCCGCCCGGAAATGTCCGTAGGTATGGTTTTTTGTATTCATGGTATGCCTTTTGTTGTTGATTTACTGGATGCCAATCTGTATCAATATCAGACTATGACCGATATCTTCAAGAATTTTGTTGCCAAAACTTTACCCCTGAATAGTTTCCTGATATCGTTACAAGGCTTATGATTTTATAAAAAGGAAAGAAATGTTTCAACGAACCGCTTTACAGCCCGAAGCCGTCAGGCGGCTTCTGGTCCGGTCTGCCAACTGGATCGGGGACGCGGTGATGAGCACCCCGGCGGTAAATGCCATTCGGCAGGCATTCAGTAACGCGGAAATTACCATGCTGGCAAAGCCGCTGGTGGTGCCTGTTTTTGAAAACAGCCCCCATGTCGATCAGATGGTTGTATATGACGATGCAGGCAGGCACAGCGACCTGGCCGGGAAATTCAGGCTTGCCGGCGATCTTCGGCAGGCAGGGTATGATGCGGCTCTGCTGCTGCAAAACGCTTTTGAGGCCGCGTTTATAACAACAATCGCACGAATCCCCGTTCGTATCGGCTACACCACTGACGGCAGGCGTCTGTTGCTGACCCATCCGGTGAAAAATCCGAAATTTTACAAGCAGGGCCATCATGCGGATTATTACCTCGGGATTCTCCGGGGCCTGGGCATTGATGCGGTGAATAATGGCCTGGAGCTGGTCATCGGTGACGCGAATCGACAAAAAGCGCAAGCGGTATTGTCGGAGCACGGGCTGGCCGACAGGCCGCTGCTGGGTTTAAGCCCGGGTGCAACCTTTGGTCCGGCCAAGCAGTGGCATCCGGAACGGTATGCGGCTGTTGCCGATCAACTGTGCAAAGAAGGCGACTGGCGCGTTGTGCTGCTGGGCGGTCCCGGCGACCGGGCCATCTCTGAAGCCATTGCCGGCCACATGGCCGCGCCGGCCGTTAATCTGTGCGGACGGACGGGCGTGGGCGAAGCCATGGCCCTGATTGAGACGTGCGGGCTTTTTATCACCAATGATTCCGGCCTGATGCATGTTGCCGCAGCCTTGGATGTTCCCCTGGTGGCGGTGTTCGGCTCCACCGATCCCGTGGCGACGGGGCCGCTGGGCAAAAACAGCCGGATCGTAAGAACGGAAGTCGTCTGCAGCCCCTGTCTTAAATCCCAATGCCCGGAAGGTCATTTTCGTTGCATGGCGGAGGTCTCTGTTGATATGGTAGTTGGTGCCGCCCGTGAAGTGATGTCAGGTAAACGGCAAGCAACCCATTAACACAAATTCTGGTGAGACTATTTCTGGCAATGAACATTCTGATTGTAAAACTGAGCGCCATCGGTGACGTGGTGCATACCCTGCCGGCATTGATGCGTCTCCGGCAGCACTATCCCGATGCCCACATCACCTGGCTGGTGGAAGCGGCGGCAGCGCCGCTGCTTTTGAATCATATGGCCCTGGACCGGGTGCTGGTATCCCGCCGAAAAACCTGGCTGCGGCAGCTTCGGTCTTCTGCCACAAGAAAACAGGCCCTCAGGGGAATCCGGGTGTTTTTGAAAACATTGCGGGATACCCGGTATGATGTTGTGCTCGATTTTCAGGGGCTGCTCAAGAGCGGCATGCTCATCGCCCTTTGCCGGGGCAAACGAAAGATCGGTTTTGGCCGGGGAATGGAGCATCAGGAACACAGCTACCATTTTTTAAATGAACGCATCCCGGCCGTCAGCATGGAGATTCATGCCCTTGTCCGGAACCTGAAAATGCTGGGGCCGTTGGGTATACCCGCTGTTGAGCAAGGTGCAGTGGAATATGGATTGCCTGTAAAAGAAGAAGATAGGAAACGGGCGGCAGCGTTGATAAACCGGGCAAAAGACGGCCACCGCTATGTTGCCGCCCTGAATCCGATGGCCAAATGGGATACCAAGCTGTGGACAGCCGACAAGTTCGCCCGCCTGGCCGATATGCTGATTGAGTGGCACGACACAGCCGTGGTGTTTACCGGCAGTCGTGAAGACGAGGCGGCCATAGAAGAGATCCGGCTGCTCATGGATCATTCCGCCCTGAATATTGCCGGGCAGACCGGACTGCTGGAGCTTGCCGCCGTGTATGAGCAGGTGGATGTGGTGGTCACCACCGATACCGGGCCCATGCATATTGCCGCTGCCGTAAATGCCCCGGTGGTCACTATTTTCGGTCCCACGGCGCCCTGGCGCACCGGCCCGTTCGGCAACAATAACCGGATCGTCCGTACCGGTATTGATTGCAGCCCCTGCTTCAAGCGGGACTGCCGCACCCGTGAATGCATGGCTGCTATTTCCGTGGATCAGGTTTTGACGGCGGTCAGGGAATTGCGTCCGGACATGCGATGATTCGGATCGGATGGCTTTGTAAAAAGCTTCCAGCGCCGCCTTGACGGTGTTTGAGAAAAATGTATCCTATCAATTTTATACTGGATTCCGGCTCACGTGCCGCTTCGCTCCACTGGCCGGAATGACGGGTTGCGAGACAGCTGCGAAAGGCTTCCATCAAAAAAAGATCGAAAGTCCCTTTGGTATCTTTCGTGGACCATTTCAGGGCTTCGGCGCAAGATGCTGGCCCCGCAAGCCGCTTTATCCCCGGGTCTTTTTTCCCCACCGGGTAGAAAAGATACACCCTGCTTATTTTTAACTATCTGGTTTTACAGAATTATTATTTTGGCATGCTTCTTGTTATAATCATGGCAGGTTATTGCCGTGGATATTAACTTTCAATTTAATGGAGGCATGAGATGAGCAAACAACCGAGTGCGCACAAAGCGATGACCCCTTATCGTGTACTGCTGGCGGAAGATGATGGGAAAACAAGGACGTTGCTGGCCAGGGTGTTGCGAAAATCCGGCTATGAAGTTGTGGAATGCCCGGATGGCATGGAAATGCTGACGCACCTGGCTGCCTTTCTTCTGCCGGAAGGGGTTGGAAGAGAAAAGCTTGATCTCATTATTTCCGAATCCTGCCTTCCCGGGGTGTCCGGTATGGAAGTGCTGGAAGACACGCCCGGACAAAAGGACTTCCCGCCGGTGATCATGCTGAAAGCCGGTAAAGACAAGGGCGTACAGGAACTGGAATCCAGATTCTGCAATGTGGCGGCCATGTTTGACAAGCCGTTTCATGTGGGCAGGCTTTTGGGAACGGTGCGGACCCTCCTCAATTAATCCATTGAAAAAATGAAATGCCTCGATGCCCACAGGAGGTATTCCCATCACATCATCACGGGCATCGAAGCATTTCACAAGGGGGTCTGGTCCAATAAAACGGCTTAGTGACCACCGCACTCGTGGCCTTCGCCGTGACCGCCGGCACAGGCGTTTTCGCCGGTTGCCAGGGTGTTGTTCAGGTAGGCATTCACCAGCACTTCCGGGTCTTCAACCGGTGCGCCGGTAATGACCTCGACGCCGGCCTGGTTGAACAGGCTGATGGCCCGATGGCCCATGCCGCCGGCAATGACCACATTGACGTTCATGTCGCTGAGCCATTTGGGCAGAACACCCGGTTCATGGGGCGGCGGAATAAGCACTTCCTTGGTTTTGATCGCCTTGTCTTCAACATCGATGACAGCAAATTCCTGGCAGTGGCCGAAGTGTGCTGTGAGTTTCCCGGCTGCCATGGGAATAGCAAATTTCATGTTATTGTCTCCTTTACTTAATTATGTTGATTGTCCAGTATCCCGGAAACCGCCTGCCACATGTCTTTCACCGCCCGGGCCGCTTTTCCGTCGGAATATTCCACAAGTGATTGTTGTTTTACCATGGCAGCGGTTACTTCTTTATCATAAGGAATGGCACCCACAAAGTCCATATTGTTTTCTTTGCCGTATTGTTTGATTTCTTCGGCAATGTCTTCATTGATATCATACTTGTTGATGCAGAACATGACCGGGACTTTCAGAAATGTCGCCAGCTCATTGACCCGTTTCATGTCGTGCATGCCCGACATGGTAGGTTCGGAAATCACCAGTACTGCACTGCTGTTGGTGACCGATGAAATTACCGGGCACCCGATGCCCGGCGGCCCGTCCACCAGGATGAGGTCGTGGTTGTTCAGTTCGGCCATATTTTTTGCCTCTTTCCGCAGCAGGCTGACCAGCAGGCCGGAATTTTCTTCTGCTATCCCCAGCCGGGCATGCACCATGGTGCCGTGGCGGGTGTCTGAAACATACCATTTGCCGCAAATCTGCCGGGGAAAGTCAATGGCATCCACCGGGCAGAAATGGACACACACACCGCATCCTTCGCAGGCGATTCTGTCCACCACAAAATTATCGCTGATGGCGTCAAACCGGCATCGCTCGATACACTCCCCGCACCGGGTGCATTGATCCGGATCAATCACCGCAATACTGCCGCCCTGAAAGTCGGTTTCCTGTTTTACCGTCGGCGCGATCACAAGATGCAGGTCAGCCGCGTCCACATCCGCATCCACCAGCACTTTGTTTTCGGCCAGCGTCGCCAGGGAGGCGACAATGCTGGTTTTGCCGGTGCCGCCCTTTCCGCTTATGATGGTAAGTTCTTTACTACTCACTACTCATTTATCCTTTTTTGAATACCATTAAATAAAGCCTGAAACTGTTCTTTCATCTCCGGCAGGGCGTCCACCATCATGGCGCCTCTGGCATAGTTCTCGGCGATCTCGCGCTTGTCCGGGATCTCCATCATGACGGGAATACCTTCTTTTTCCGCATAGTCATGAATAATGGGGCTGGCCGCGTCGTGGCGATTGACCACGATGCCGAACGGCAACTCGAGCATACGCACCGCTTCTACCGCAAGAACAAGGTCGTTATGGCCAAAGGGCGTGGGCTCTGTCACCAGCAGGACAAAATCGGCATCCCGGACAGCGGCGATTACCGGGCATGAGGTGCCGGGTGGTGCGTCGATAATAGAAATCGCTCCCGGATCAACCAGTTCCAGGACCCGGTCGATCAGCGGCGGTGACATGGCTTCCCCCACGCGAAGCCGGCCGTATATCAGGTCGATATGCCCTGCCGTGCCGCGGACGATTTCACCCAGCTGCCGGGTGGATGCGGTAATGGCATCTGCCGGACAGACCATGACGCATCCTTCGCAACTGTGGCACATTTCGGGGAATGTCAGAATCGCTTTGCCAAACTGGGCAATGGCGGAAAACCGGCAGATTTCGTCACACGCCCCGCAACAGGTGCACTTTTCAAGATCCACTGCCGGTACCATGGTGTGGGCCGGCTGAACATCTTCATTTTCCGGTTTCAAAAAGATGTGCGCATTGGGCTCTTCCACATCGCAATCCAGGAGCTGGACGGCGCCCGAAAGGCTGGCCGCCAGGTTTGTGGCAACCGTGGTTTTTCCTGTGCCGCCTTTCCCTGATGCAACGGCTATCCGCATTATATTATCAACTCCTTGCCCACTTTGAGATCATGATACTTGTCGCCAAAGGCCGTACGGAAACGGTCAAGGCTCCAGTCGCAGCTGTCATGGGGGGACAGCGCGATAAATGCCGGATTAATCTGCTTGATCGCATCAATGGCACGATCCACATCTTTTTCATTGAGACCGCGCCATGGCGGGCGGTCCGATCCGACCAGTTTCTGGATGTTGACAGGGCCGAACATGATGCGGCCGCTTTTGACCGGGAAATGCAATCCGCCGATGATGCCGTATATAGGCTCATCAAACAATTCTTTTGCACGTTGTATAATTTTTTCAATGGTTTGATGGCCGCATCCGATAATCAGGACAATGCCTTTTTGCGCCACGTTTACCGCGAGGCTGTGCTCAAGGGTATAGCCCATAAGAAAAAGGTTTCGCGGAATTACCCCGATATCGGCAATCCCGGGATAGAGGACTGTCGGCGTTGTATTAACAATGACGCAGGGGCCTGGGTTCCATCGGGATGGTGACATGGGAACAGGCGTGTAGGCCGGTATTTCTTTCAGCGGCACGTTACCCCGGGAGAGGCTGAATTCGCTGTTTTTCTGTTCAGCCAGGCCGCCCACATGGTCCAGATGCAGGTGGCTGATAAACAGGGCATCAATGTCGCTCGCGGAAATACCGAGAGCCTGCATGTTGTGAAGCATGGGCGACGGGTGAGCGCCGGATTTATTCAGCCCCACATCCATGAGGATGGTGGCAGCGTCTGTTTTGATCAGGTAAGAGACGCCTGCCTCCGTTTTCAGGTGATTATCGTCTGTAAAATAGTCTACCAGCGGCAGGACCGATAATCGGTTTGTGACGCCGATATCTGATATTTTGTCATAACGGGTATTCCGGATTTCTGTCGTCACGCGGGCGTTGCCTTTTTGCAATAGGCGCAGCTGCTTTGTAAGAACAAGGCCGATGCCTGCGATAAGAATTGCGCCAATAAGATAAGTTGCCGTCATTTTTTCTCGTGTTTTACCCCTATGATTATGAGCATATACTCAAAATTGAAAAATAGGTGGTTTGGGTATGTTTGTCAATGATTTTTTCCCGATTTTTAAAATTCGATGCCATAAATCCGATTATGATTGACTTTTTTTGCAGGCATGTTGAAAATCTACAATTTGACAAACATAAAAACCGGGAGGCAGGTGTCTCCCGGCCCGATATCAACATGTTCCCGGATGTACAGGCCGGGTTTATGAATATAGAAAACCGGTACAGAAAGGAGTGGTGCAATATGAAGCAAATGACCGTGGAGGAACTGATGATTCCGCTGGAGGAGTACGCCACGGTGTCCGAGGAGGCGACATTGAAGGAAGCGGTACTGGAGTTGGAGAGAGCTCAGGCAGAGTTCGGACAGGAGGACAAAAAACAGTATCTCCATCGCGCTCTTCTGGTGTATGACCCGGATCACGGGCATATCACAGGGAAACTCAGTCAATTGGATGTATTAAAGGCATTGGAGCCGAAGTATGCCAAGATGACGGCATCGGGTCCGCTGGGCAGAATCGCCACAAGCGGCCTGAGCGCCAGTTATCTGCTTTCCATGCTGAAACAGAACAACCTGTTTGACCAGCCGCTTTCCGACATCTGTCGCAAGGCGGCCGGGCTCAAGGTCAAGGACTGCATGTATATTCCATTGGAAGGCGAGTTTATTCGGGCTCAGGATAATATGAGCCGGGCCATTCACCAGCTTGTCATGGGAAATCATCATTCGCTGCTCGTTCTCAAAGACGACAAGATTGTTGGCATCCTGCGCCTGGTGGATGTGTTTTACAAGATATGTCAGGAAATTAAGAAGATTTAGCGCATCGTATCGCAGGCCACATAACGGCATCTCCGGGCCCGGCCAGAGCTGAACCGGAAAGAGGAGGCATGCGCCAATGTCATGGAAATATAAAAATTACTGAATATTCAAGGAGTTAATAATATGAGTCACGGACATGAACTGGATCATAAAGAGGGTGAAGGCGGCCTGATGGCCAACAAAACCTTGTGGTTGTGCATCGGGATCGGTATTTTTGTCATTGTGGGGTACCTGATACCCGTTCCCCAGAGTATCGTTGATATTGTTGCGGATAACGGTTTTGCGGATAAAATGATTGACTGGCATGTGGCCAATGATGCGGCCCAGGCCGCCCAAAAAACCATGCTGGTGCTGGGCATCATCCCCATGGCAATCATCTTTTTTGCCACCGAGGCAATTCCCATCGGCTTGACCGGCATTTTGATGCCGATTCTGGCCTACTTTCTCGGTCTGCTGCCCAGCAAAATGATCGGCGAGACTTTTGCCGGCGATGCCCCGCTGTTTTTGCTGGGGGTGCTGGCCATGGGGGTGGCTGTTATTGATGTGGGACTTCACAAGCGCCTGGCCACCTGGATACTGGGCTGGACCAAAGGTTTTTATGTGCCCATATTTGTGCTCTGTCTGAGTATGTCGATCATTGGTTCCTTTATTTCCGCTCACGCCATGTGCGCGTTCATGACGCCGGTGATGATGGCGGTCTATTTCGGGGTGGTCACGGCCAATAGCCCGACCGGCCGGATCGAGCACGATACCAACCTTGCCAAGTTCCTGCTGTTTACCCTGTGTTTTGCCTTGAATGTGGGTGGTGTGGGGTCGCCCGCGGCCGGTGGCCGGAATGTGATCATGATGGGCTTCTGGAGCGAGTATGGCGTTACCATGGACTTCTTTACCTGGATGAAATACGGCTTTCCTATTGTCCCGGTGCTGGGACTGCTGGTTGCCATTTACATGCTGGGGCTGTTTTCCAGAAAGATCCGGCATAAGGACCTGACGCCCGGATTGAAGGCCATCAGTGAAGAGACACGAAAAATGGGAAAGATGCAATACCGGGAGTATGTCACGTTTGGCATGCTGCTGCTGATTCTGGTACTGTGGATCTTCGGGGGGCACGATCTGGGACTGGGCGGCCCGGCCCTGCTGGCCCTGCTAATTCCCGTGGTGTTCCGGACCACAAGCTGGGAAAAGATTCTGAATGGTATCTCATGGGATGCCTGGTTCATGTATTGCGGTGCGCTGACCCTGGGCGCGTTGCTTAAGGAAAGCGGCGCCGCCCTGTGGCTGGCAAAGAGCGTTATGGGGGTGTTGAGTGCCGCGGGCATGAGTCAGGGATTCGGCCTCTGGGTCGGGCTGTCCTCCTTTTCCGGCCTGATGACCAACTTTATGTCCGACGCCGGGACCACCGCACTGCTCGGCCCCATTGTTATTCCCATGGGTATTATGAGCGGATTCCCGGGCGAACCCTGGGCATCGGGTATGGCAGTGGCCTTTGCCACGTCGTTTGCCCACTTCCTGATTGTGGGTACCCCGAACAACGCGATTGTTTACGGCCTTGGCACTTTTCCGGATACCGGTGAGAGAGCAATCAAGCCCATCGATTTTATCAAATACGGATTCGCCTTGTGGGTACTCTGCATGATGGCGGTCTGGGTCGTTGGCTTTCTGGGAACTTACAATATCGTCGGGTTTCCCGAGGGCATTCTTGAAACCGCCCGTCAGGCGCTGGAAAGCGGCAGTGGTGCTATTGGCGGCGGCGGTGGCGGCCATTAATGTCAATACTACGATTCTCCCGAAGACCGGTTTTGCCGGTTTTCGGGAGAACCTCTTTTTATAATGACACTTCCTTCTTCTTCACCAAAACGCCGTCCCTTCTGGGTGTGGGTTATTTCCCTGTTTTACCTGTTATCCGGCACCATTGCGCTGTTTTCCCTTTTCCATATTCTGGGGATGGGCGTCGCCGAAAACCTTGCCGAAGAGCTTCAGACGCTAAGGCAGCAAGCCCTTGCCTGGAGCATGTATGGTCTGATCCCTGCGGTTAACCTGACGGGCGGTGTGCTGCTGTTGCTGCTGCATCGCTGGGCGTTCTATGCTTTTAGCCTTGCGCTTGTGCTGAATGTCGGCAACATGCTGAAGTATTTCATTGCTGAACGGGGGGCGGTGGCGTTGACTTCCGGCAGCAGTGTTGTCGGGGTGTTTCTCGGGCTGGCGGTGATTGTGGCGGTTTGTGTGTATACCTATCGGCTCAGGGAAAGCGGCATTCTCAGCTGATTTTTTTACTTCGGTATCAGCGCCGGGTCCTTTGGGCCGGGTCCAGCGGCAGCGCGGTTTGGCCATCTGTAAGATTTTAATATCAAAATCGGGATTGTCAGATGCAATCGTTCATTGCACGTCAAGCCTGGTACAATAAAGCGTCAGACATAAAATTGCCCCTGCCCGGATTCGAAGTCCGCTTTCAGAGGGCAACCAAAACCGAGCCTCCCTCCGGCCGGGCTGGATATTACCGCATGAAAATTAAATAGTGCCCATCCATTTTGAATGGATGGGCACTATTTAATAAAACCAGATGGCGCGTGGCGTGGCAAGGTTTTAGGAGTGCGGTCCGCCTTGCCCGGCTGACGCCACCTGGTCTATAAAGGTGCTCAGCATTCTGTCCCTGTCTTCGGCCTGTAATGCCTGAGGAAGCCGGTCCGCGGCAATGGCCACAGCCTGATCGATCAATTCGGCACGAAACGCCTGCCGGGCCTCGCGAAAACGGCTGCCGGCTTTTTTTCTGGACTCAGCAATCATGAATTCGCCCTGGGTTTTGGCGTCATCAATAATACTCTGCTTGACACGCTCCCCTTCTTCAATGATACGCGACTTGATCCTTTGAATGTGCCGGTCACCGGCGGCAACCTTCTCCTCCGTCTCTTTGGCCTCGGCCTTCATTTTTTCCTTCTTCTCTTCAAGAGATTTTATTTCCTCCACCACTTCATCATGCTTGCTCTGAAGAAAGTTTTGAAACGGCCGCTTGCCAAACCGGACAATCAAAAAGACCAGAATGCCGAAGTTGACATACATCATTATCTGATCGTAAAGCGGTCGCCATGCGTGTCCATCGCCAGCTGCTTCCGAAGCCAGTGCCGGCAAACTGCTGCAACACAGCAGTGAAACGAAGCCCGTTAACAGGACGACCTTCGGGTATGTCAATGCTTTAAAATTCATGTTACCCCACTTTTCTTTCCAGAATTTTTTCCATAATATCGGCGGCAAGGGTTTCCGCCTCCTGCTGGATCTGTTTTTTTGCTGTTTCATATTGCGCATCAACTTCCTGTTGGGCTTTTGCCTTAATGGCCTGCATTTCCTGCCGGGTCTGTTCGGAAATGTCTGACGCCTGCTGACTCCCAAGCGCTTCCAGTTCTTTTTTTTGAGCAAAAGCCTCCTGCCGGGCCTGCTCTTCCCTGTCATGAAGCTGATTTGTCAGTTGTTCGGATTGCTTTTTCAAAGTGGTGATATCCTGGCTGAGGCCCTGAATACAATTATTTCGTTCGTCAATTGTATTAAGTAACGGTCGGAACATTAACCGATTCAGGATAAATACCAGCAGCAGGAACGAAACCAGAACAACAATCATGGTTTCGTTGATGGTTATCATGCCGGATGTATAAATGATTTCCATTTTATTCTATTCCGTTTTTGTACAAAATCCACGGGCAATCACAACGGTTCGCCCGGACAGGCTCATCTGAAAACGCCATGCGGCTGACGAGTCCGGGCGACATACCCCAATCAAGATTCGGCTTATACAACAAACAATAACAGCAATGCCACCACCAGGGCGTAGATGCCGGTGGACTCGGAAACGGCCTGACCAACCAGCATGGTCCGTGTCAGCAGACCGGCCTCGGACGGGTTTTTCCCGATTGCTTCACATGCTTTGGATGCCGCCATTCCTTCGCCGATCCCCGGGCCAATGGCGCCCAGCCCCATGGCCAGCCCTGCACCTAAAAATGCACTTGCCTGAATAAGATCTGTACCTTCAATAGCCATTTTAAACCTCCTGTAAAAAATGTTACGTCCAAATAATCTTTTTGTTTTTCAGCGATCCGCAATCGCTGGTAATTCCCAAAGCAGAAACGTTCTATTTTACCTGCACGGCAATATAGACAATCGTAAGCATGGTAAACACAAATGCCTGAATCGTTCCGATAAACAGACCGAAGAAAAAACATAAAAACGGCGGCAGCACCAGGTTGTAAATCAGATGTGACACCACCAGAATAATGATGGAGCCGCCCATAATGTTGCCGAACAGCCTGAAGGAAACCGAAATAACCTTGGCCAGTTCGCCGATGATGTTCAGTGGCAGCATGATAATGAAGGGCTCCATGTATTCCTTGATATATTTTTTGATACCCTTTTCACGGATGCCGCAGTAATGGGCGATGACAAACCCCATAATCCCTAGGCTGAGCGGGACATTGAGGTCTTTTGTGGGTTCTTCCAGGTGGGGGATGATTCCCAACGAGTCGCTGATCACAAGGAACATGAACAGGGCGCAGATCATGGGTGCAAACTTGCGGCCCAGCCTTTCATCCAGGGCATCAATGGTCAGCGCATAAAGCTGAGTGACGAAAAGTTCTCCCATAACCTGTGTTTTCCCGGGTACAACGCCCCGTTTCCGGGTTGCAAAAACCGCAAAAACGATGAGTGCCGCAATCACGATCCATGTCATGATAATGACTTCGATGTTAAAGGCCATTTCATGCCCGAAGACGGGAACAATGAGTTGATGTATTTTCCCCAGTTCTTCCATAACTGTCGCGTCTCTCCTGTATTTTTATGCCGGTCGCAGGGTGCGCCGGTGAATGGTTATAAAACAAATATCATTACAAACGCAATTACCAGTGCATAAATGCCCGTGGACTCGGAGACAGCCTGGCCCACCAGCATGGTCCGGGCCAATATCGCGGATTCACTTTCGTTTCTGGCAACCCAGGCGATGGCTTTGCTGCCGGTCAGCCCTTCGCCGATTCCCGGTCCCACGGCGCCAATGCCCATACACAGCCCCGCCCCGAGCAATGCCATGGCCGGTGCCAGGGCGGTTGATTCCGGAAATGTTTTAAAAATAAGAATCATGGCAATCAGCAGGCCATAGATGGCGGTTGTTTCCGATACCGCCATGCCGAGAAACATGATATTGGTAACCCTTGAAGATGTTTGCGGTGTTCGGGCGATGCCTTCGCAGGCTGCCTGTGCCACCAGCCCTTCACCGATGGCGGACCCGATGGCCCCCACCCCTGCAGCGATACCGGCACCCACCAGTGCCGCCCAGGTGGGCGATACCGGACGTCCTTCAAAGTTTGAAAACAAAAGAATAAGTGATGTGGCCAGAGCAAGAATAGCCGGTGTCTGGGCAATGGAAGACCCGATCAGCATGTTGGTGGTGATCTTGTCTTTGGCCATTGGCTGCCGGGAGATACCGATACAGCATGCCCCGGCGGGTAATCCGGAACCGATGCCGGAACCGATGGCGCCGAATCCCATGCACAGACCTGCGGAAAAAAGAACAAAAATGGTAATGGTGGTTTCTGATCCGATTTGTGTGAACAGCAGCATCATGGCGATGAGAAGTGCAAAAATTGCAGCGGTTTCGGCAATGGCCTCGCCCATAAGCATGTTTTTGAAAATATCACCCGATCTGTCCGGAGAACGACTGATTGCCTCGCTGGCACATGCCGCTGTATACCCTTCGCCCACTGCCGCGCCGATCGCACCCAGTCCCATTGACAGTGCTGCACCGCCTATTGCTGCTACTTCAATCCAGGTTTTAATCTCCATGCGTAATTGCCTTCACATTTATATTCTTAAAATATTGCTAAGGTTTTATATGATGTTGTGTCCTTGTTACGGTAAAAAAAAGCAAAACATGGTCAACCATTATCAGTATCTGAACGGAAAATACGCCGATGACGGTGAAAAGCAAATCAAAAGAATCCCCTTTAATGGCAACGACCATCGGGATGGCCATCAGTAAATATCGCAGGGCGATACTCCCCAGGGAAGCGGCAAACGCTTTTTTTGGCCCCCCCCCCACTCGTGCTGACAAGGTTTCGCCCATGAGAATAAAATTGATAATACTGAATATCGTGCCCAGCAGCAGGCCTTTCCCCATGACGGGATGGCCGGCCATAACCATGACCATGCAGATGATAATTGCCGTGGTCAGCGCCCGGGAGCAGTATTTTTTCTGTGTTTCGCGTATTTTATCCATGGTTGCCATGATTGTCATCGTCCAGCGGGCTCGATTTGGATGATTCATTAGTGATTTCCATTATTTGTCGGTAAACCACGTTGCTTCCGCCCAGCACGCCGAAAATGATAAATAGAGTAATGAAAATACCTTTTGTTCCCAGCCATTTATCAAGATAGTACCCCACAAAAAAACAGAACATAATGGATCCCGCCATTGTCAGGCCCAGTTGCATGACAATGTGCATGTTTTCGATCCACTGCCTGTTCTTTTTATAATTCAACACTGCGATTTTAACCTGTTGCATTCTGACACTGCTATAGTGGATTCTTTTCTAATAGTCAACACTAATTCCCATAAATTGGGATATCTATTTAACGCTTTGTTTTTATTAAGTATCATCGGAGAGCGGCGACGCGATCTGTTCAATAATACGGTCCTCCGGTTTTTCGGGAAGGGCAATGGTGATCGTGTTGGTGCCGCTGTCCGTAATCAGTTCCGCAGACAGCATTTTGGCCATAAATACCTGTTTTTCAGTCGGGAATGAGGCTGTTGCCCCTTCCGCCAGGTTGGAAAAAGCAATTTGCACCCCACTACCGGCATTGGCAACGGATACCGTGATGCCCTTTTCCCCGCCTGCCGGCGGTTCGCCCGATCCATGTTTCAGTATGCTGTAAATAAGGTTTTGAAGAAAAAACGAACTGGTATGGGTGCGGCAGGGGTCTCCGGGGGCGACTTTAACGCCGGTGTGTTTTATATCCGCATCCAGTTGAGACAGTTGCACAATGAGCATCACCGCCTGCCGTACGTCCACGTCCGCACTCAGTTCATCCACGGTATGGGCAAAGGTATTCATACCCCGGGTGAGCGTGTTTGCCCGCTCCACCTCCTCGATAATACTGGCACTCAGGGACTCCAGCTTTCCCGGTGTCAGCGCTTTGCCGGCATTGGCCAGGCTTGTTAATTCTTCCATCAGGCCAAGGGTTTCGGAAATAATCGCCAGAATATTTTTCAGTTCGTGGGAGATCAGCCGATTGGTCTTGCTGAAAAAGGCAAGCCCTTCGGCACAGGTGGTTGCCAACGCGTCTTCCATGCTACTTTTCCCTCAGTTCATTTATTTTTTCAATAAGCAGGTCTATTTTAAACGGTTTGATAATATAACTGGCGGCTTCCCGCGTACCAGCCTTATAACTTTCTTCGGATCCGTGTCCTGTCACAAAAATAAACTGCATATCCGGCCTTTTGGCCTCAATCTCTTTTTTTAATTCAATGCCGCTCATATGGGGCATTTTGACGTCCAGGATGGCAATGTCATATTCGGGCCGGGGCGCTTTTTCAAGCGCCTCCTCGCAGGTGGTGGTCCAGTCTGCCGCAATTCCTCGCATCGTCAATCTTTCCGCCAGAGAGGAGACAAATTTTTTCTCATCATCCACAAGTAGTATTTTCACCGTCAATATCTCCTTCGAATTGGATTGGCAAAATTACGGTAAAGGTTGTCCCCTTGCCGCGTTTGCTGCGAACGGAAATGTCGCCGTTGAGTTTCTGCAATATACCGTAAATAATGGAGAGCCCCAGTCCGGTCCCGCCTTCGGTGCTTTTGGTTGTAAAAAACGGTTCAAAGATTTTTTTCTGGTCCTCAGCTGATATGCCGCAGCCGGTATCGGATATGTTAACGGCAACAGTCTTCTGCTTTCTGGCGGATGCGGTGATTTCAATGGCGCCGTCCTTGCTGACCGCCTGAAAGGCATTGTTGATGAGGTTGAAAAATACCTGCTGCAGGCTGCCGTAATCCGAGTGGATAATCGGCAGGTCCTCGGGAATGTCTACGGTAATGCTGATATTCCGGTACTGGGCCTCTTTTCGAAAAAAACTCAGGGTGGCGTTGATGGTGTTTTTGAGGTTCACTGCCTGAATGCTGGGCCTGAACTGCCGGGCAAACCCCAGGAGCTGTTTGGTGATTTCCCCGCACCGGGTCACTGATTCCGTCACATCGTCGATCAGTTCCAGCAGCCGCTCGTCTTCCTGATATTCTTTTTTCAGCATGAACATGTCTTTAATCAGCCCGGCATTTTCATTGATCACGGAAAGGGGGTTATTGATTTCATGGGCCACCCCCGCGGCCAGTCGTCCGATGGAGATAAGCCGGCTGGAACCCTCCAGCCGTTCCATGGCCTTGAGCCGGGACTGGTCGGCATCGTATATTTTGTTCACCATAAAAGTTGAAATACACAGGATAACGAAAAGCACGATCACAATACTGATAGAAAAGAACCAGATCATCTCTTTTTGAAGAGAATACCAGCCTTTCATTATTTCCCGGTTTTTTTTCACCACCATGAAGATGTAAGGTGAATTTTCAATATAGGCATACCCGATCAGCACGGGATCGCCGTCCGGATCCCTGGCCTGAAACACCTGGGAAGAAGACGAGAAGGGGGGGATGGGCAGGTCGATTTTGTCAAGAATTTCACCGTAATAGCGTGACGGGGTCTGGAGCAGGCCTTCCCGGTTGCAGATAAAGGCATCGCTCTTTCGCACCATTTCCGTCGACGTGATGATGCTGATGAATTTCTTGATGTCCAGCGTGGCCCGGAGAATATAAAACTCTCCGTTGATAACAGGGGACTTGGCCGCGATGATGAGGTGGGGAATCTGCCGGTAGCCAAGAAAGACCTCGCTGATATAGGACCCCCGCTCCACGCAGTTGATGAACCACTCATGGCGGCTGTAATTCTTCCCTTGCAGATTGAAGGGGCCGGTATAGCTGGTCTGAATACCCGTGTTGTCGATAAGCCCCAGATCCACAAACCCGCCGAATCCCATTTTCAGATTTCCCAGAATATAGGAAAGGCCGGTATCGCTGCTTAGATTGAAAAAATCCTCTTCCTGAATGATATACTTCAGCGCATCCATGCGCTCTTCCAGAAAATAAGTGATGGTACGGCGGGAGTTGGAGGTCAGTCGGAGCGTTCGCAGGTGATTTTCATTTTGAATGGCCTCATGGGAAAGGCGTGAGTTGACAATCAGAAAGAATGTCACCGGTACCGTGCAGACCACTGTCAGCAGGATAAAAGAGATGAGCCAGACCTTCCGGTAGTTGAACAGGAACTGGTCGCTGCCATCGGTTCGTCTGACAAGCAGGAACTTGGGTCGAATCAGTGCAAGCAGGCTTTTTGCAATCATGATTGCGGTGCCTCCGGCGATTCTATGCTTTTGACGATTTCATCAATATTCGCGGGTTTCTGAAAACAGGCCACTGCCCCAAGTGTCCGGCAGGTCTCAAAATCCTGGTCATTGGCATGGCCGGAAAGAATAATAACCCTGAGGTCGGGAAAAGCGCTTCGTGTTTTTTTCAACACTTCAATTCCGTCTATTCCGGGTAATCGCAGGTCTAAAATCATGCCATAAAATGTATCGGTTTGCAACATGGCCAGTGCGCTTTCCCCGTCATAAACCGGTGTGGTGTCAAATCCCCGCATTCCCAGCCGTTCAGCCAGAACGTCGGCGATTTTGGTCTCATCGTCCACAATTAAAAGTTTCATTTAAATAGTGCCGAATGTTGAAATTTGCAACAAAAAATTTATTGACTTCCAATTTGTTATATAATAAAACATGACGTGTTTCAAATGTAAACACTTTTTTGCATGTGGTGTATAAAAATTTATCATTGTGATGGATATATAAGGAAGCGATTGTTTAAGATTTTGATAACACAACATGAAAAAGGGAGGTAGTGAATGCCGAGATTATTTCAATTTTTTGCTAAATGGCGTCTTTCATTGACCCTGGGCGCTGCGATAGTGCTGGCCGGGACCGGCGTGGGACTGGCTGCCCATGAAGCTGTCGCAACAGGCGGTTCCGTAACCGATGCCTGGTGGTTCTGGCCGTGTATCCTGTTTTTTTTCTGTTTTGTGCTGGGTATCATCGCCGTATTGTCCGGTGTTGGCGGCGGGGTTTTGTATGTGCCCCTGGTCAGCGGGTTTTTCCCCTTTCATATCGACTTTGTCAGAGGGGCCGGCCTGATGGTGGCACTGGCCGGCGCACTGGCCGCCGGGCCCGGATTGCTGCGACAGAACATGGCCAGCCTGCGCCTGGCCATTCCCGTGGCGCTGATCGCCTCGGCCTGTTCTATCGTCGGTGCCATGCTGGGGCTTTATCTGTCCAGCCTGAACCCGGATATCGTCCAGGTGGCACTGGGGTCAACCATTATGGCCATTGCCGTGCTGCTGATTGTTTCCAAGAACTCGGAAAAGCCGGTGGTGGAAAAGCAGGATGCCGTGGGGCTGGCCCTGGGTATTCAAGGGCTTTACAAAGATGCCTCCAGTGGCGAACTGATCGACTGGAAGACCCATCGGACGGCTATCGGTCTGTTCCTGTTCATTTTCATCGGTCTGCTGGCGGGTATGTTCGGTCTGGGGGCCGGCTGGGCCAATATCCCCGTGCTGAACCTGGTGATGGGCGCCCCCCTGAAAATATCGGTTGCCACCAGTAAGTTCCTGCTTTCCATTACCGATACATCGGCGGCATGGATTTATCTGAACAATGGCTGTGTGATTCCCCTGATGGCGATCCCCTCCATCATCGGCTTGATGCTGGGCTCGTTTGTGGGTGTCCGGCTGCTGGCTATTGCCAAACCGACATTTATCCGTTACATGGTGATCGGTGTTCTGCTGTTCGCCGGTTTCAAGGCAATTGACAAGGGGCTCGGCCTTAATCTCATCGGATGATTATTTAATAAGGAGATATCATCATGACAGACAAAGATACACAACGACTGACACCCATGCCGGAACAGATCGGCTATGCCAATATCCTCTTTTTTGGTGCATGGGGCGGTATTATCATTATGGCTGTTTCATATATTCTTTATGTAACAGGGGTTCTTGAACCCCACATTGATATTAACCTGGTAACCCAGAACTGGAACAAAGGGGTTAGTGAGTTCATGCATATCACCCACTCTCCGGACGGGTGGAACTGGCTGAGCCTGCTGGGCAAGGGTGATTATCTGACATTTATCGGCGTGGCCCTGCTTGCGGCCCTCACCATTTTTTGCTATTTATTTCTGGTGGTCGGGTTCGCGCGGACAAAGGACTGGATCTATTGTACCATCTGTGTCCTGGAAATATTGGTTCTCAGCCTGGCTGCTTCCGGCATTCTCGGCTCAGGGGGCCATTAATCCAATGCCTTTCTCACTTCTAATTAACTATAAAGGGAAATTGCCATGACGGGAAAACAACATAAGATACTGCTGGTGGATGACGAGAAAAAATTTCTCGAAACAATGTCAGAACGGAGCCGGCTTAAGGGGTTTGAGCCGCTAACGGCTGCAAGCGGCCAGGAGGCGCTGGATATTGCCCAAAAAGAGACGGTTTATGCCGCTGTGGTAGACCTCAAGATGCCGGATATGGACGGATTGGAGACCATCAACAAGCTCAAGGAGATCCAGCCGGATGTTAAGACTGTGCTGCTCACGGGTTTTGGCGATGAAAAAACAAAGGAAGCGGCTGAAGCCATGGATGCCGCTTATTTTGAAAAAGATGCCATGGGCGGGTTCTGGGAGTTTCTTATGACCATGGGCGAAAAAAGGCTGAACATTCTGCTGGTGGATGATGAGAAAAAGTTTCTGGATACCATCGCCGACCGGATCCGGCTCAAGGGATTTGAGCCACTGCTGGCCAGTAGTGGTAAGGAAGCGCTGGATATTGCGAAAAAAGAGCAGGTGTATGCAGCGGTGGTGGACCTCAAGATGCCGGATATGGACGGCCTGGTCACCATTACCAAGCTCAAAGAGATTCGTCCGAATATCAAAACGGTTCTGCTCACCGGCTTTGGGGACGACAAGGTGCAGGAAGCGGCAGAAGCCCTGGACGCCGCCTATTTTGAAAAAGATGCCATGGGCGGGTTCTGGAATTTTATGAAACGCCTTCAGAAGAATCTGGAAAACAGCATGGTTGCCGCCACAATGGGCGGTTATGAGGATTCAAAATCCAAGTCGGGCAAAGGCGGCAATGACTGACAACAAAACGGTTGTGCTGCTGGTGGACGATGAGCCCAAATTTCTGGCGTCTCTTTCCGAGCGAATCCGCCTGAAGGGATTTGTGGAACTGACTGCGACTAGCGGTGAGGAAGCCCTGGAGACGGCCCGAAAGACTGATATTGACATTGCCATCGTAGACCAGAAAATGCCGGGTATGGACGGGCTTACGGCCATCACCAAGCTGAAGGAATTACAGCCCGGCATTCAGACTGTGCTATTGACCGGATATGGCAATGAGAAGCTGCGGGAAGCGGCCCGGGCCCTGGATACCGGCTATTTTGAAAAGGACGAAATGCGGTCGTTCTGGGCCTTTATCAGGGAATTCGGGGAAAAGAACGGCCGGATTGTGTTCAACCCTCGCACCGGGAATGTAGAACTGGGGGCGCCTGTGCCGGAAGCCGGTGGCGGGACGGGTACTGAAAGTCCCGCCTTTTATGCCGCCCCTCCGCCCCTTCAGCGGTTGATCGGGGAGACCCGTGAGATGCGGGCGCTGAAGCGCCACATCCGGAATGTGGCGTCACTGGACTGTCCCGTCCTGATTCTGGGGGAAAAGGGGACCGGCAAAGAACTGGCGGCCCGCGCCATTCATTGGTTGAGCCCCAGGAGCGAAGCCCCGTTTATTCCGGTGGATGCGGGCGCATTTAACGAGACCTTGTTCAACAACGAATTATTCGGGCGGGAGGCGTCGCCGGAAACGGGGCAGGGGAAAAAAGGTGTTCTCGAAACCGCGACCGGCGGTACGGTGCTGCTGAAGAAAATCGATGGCACCCGGGCCTCCACTCAGCAAAAACTCTTGCAGCTGCTGACGGAAAATGCGATTCTCAGGGAAGGGGGTATCAGACCCATCCCCCTTGATGTGCGGGTTATTGCGACGGCCGGTATGACGCTGGAATCGGCGTCGCAATCCGCGAATCTTTCTGCCGATCTGTATGAACGGTTGAATGCCTTTTTGCTTCGGATTCCCCCCCTGCGGGAACGGGTGGATGATATCCCGCTGCTGGCAAATTATTTTCTGGATGTATACCGGAAGGAATTCGGGAAATCCATAGAGGCGATTTCCGATGATGCAATGGCGGCCCTCTCCCGATATTCGTACCCCGGTAATGTCAGGGAACTGGAGAATGCCATTGAACATGCGGTTATTCTCTGCGAAGGACAGCATCTGGAAAAGAAACACCTGCCGGGACGAATCAAAAAGCGTCGGGGGAATGATACGTCCCCTGAGGGTTCCGGGGCAAGCTCCGGCGAAAATAAGCATTTTGTCACGCTCGCCGAACTCGAGGACCGGTATATCATGGAGGTGATGTATGCCACCGGCGGCAATAAGAGCGAGGCGGCAAGAATTCTGGGTATTAACAGAGCGTCGCTTTGGCGAAAACTTAAAAAAAGGAGGCTGCTTATGGATAATCTCCAGCAAATCAAACTGCTGATTGTGGATGATGATGAAAAGTTTTTAAATACCATCGCCGAACGGCTCGGCATGAAAGACTTTGACGTAACCACGGCGGCGGAAGGGAAAAAGGCGCTGGAAGCGGCCGAGCAGGGTGTTTTTGATGTGGCCATCGTGGACCTCAACATGCCCGGCATGAAAGGAAACGACCTGCTGAAGACCCTGAAGGAGAACCATAAGTTTCTGGAGGTAATCATCCTCACGGGGTTTGCGTCCATTGATTCTGCGGTGGAATGCATGAAGCTGGGGGCCTTTGGATACCTGGAAAAGCCCTATGATTTTGACAAGCTGCTGGATATGCTGAAGAACGCTTACGAGACCCGTCTGCGAAAGAAGTTCGACCAGAACGCCAAGCAGATGGCCGAAATCGAATCGCTTTCCGTGGGGTCCAGCCCGCTGAGCATTCTTCGGGCATTAAAGCAGCTTGATGACGGGATGAAATAAGGCTGCCTTGAAAAATTGTCTTTTGGCCCGATCTCGGCGTTATGCCAAAATTGCATCCTCGCAATACATCAGGTATGCCTCCGGATAAAATTTTCGCAGGCCTTGACCTCGGACCACAATCTTAATTTTTCAAGGCACCCATAACGATTACTGGTATGGCTGCCCCCCCCTCTGTCGTCACCCCGGCCCCCGAGCCGGGGTCCGGAACGGCCGGGAAGGAAGGTAGGAAGATCAATTTTACGATGGATGCCGGATCGTGGTCCGGCATGACGCATGCGAACGGCCCCGCCGTTAAACCTCTTTCTCCGCAGACGGTCAATCCCCTCATAGTCATTCTCTCATAGTCGGGTCATAGTTTGGAACATGGCGCATGGGGGGTTCTCTGCCGGGGATGTTATTGAGTCTCAATCCCCTTGTAGTCGGGACATGGTTTGGGACGGGGCAACCGGACTGTTTGTTATATGACGTATTTTTATCGGCTTGTGTCGCTGCTGTCGGTCTGCATCTTTTGCCTGACCGCATCAAATTTTGCCTCAAGAGAAAGAAATGTATCCACAATAACCGGATCAAAATGGCCGCCGCGTTCCTGCCGGATAATTTCCACGGCTTTTTCGTGGGGGATGGCTTTTTTGTAAGGCCTTTCGGATGTCAGGGCATCATATATGTCTGCCAGTGCAACGATTCTTGCCGATAGGGGGATGTCCTCCCCCTTAAGGCCGGCGGGGTACCCCGTGCCATCCCACCGTTCATGGTGGTGGTAGGCGACTTCCCTGCCGATGCGGAGGAAAGACTGCCCCTCGATTTTGGACTCAATGGCTTTAATGGCGTCGCCACCCAGCGTGGCATGCTTTTTAATCAGTTCAAATTCTTTCGTATTCAATTCCCCGGGTTTTAACAAAATCGAATCCGGCACACCCACCTTGCCGATATCATGCAGCACTGATGAATTGTAGAGGCTTTCGATATACTCATTGGTAATATACCCTTTATACACCGGATGGTTGGCCAGCGCTTCGGCGAGCAGTTTTGAATAGGCCTGCATGCGTTCCAGGTGTGCGCCGGTGGCATGATCCCGCGATTCCGCCAGTTTGGCCAGTCCGATGATGGTCGTAACCCTGGCATTATGGAGTCTTTGATAAGAATCAAGCAGGGCTTTTTCCGCTTTTTTCCGGTTATTGATCGTGTATTGCACGTGAGACCCGAAAATCAGAAAAAGGCAGAGCGCCACCAGCCGGGTAAGCACATCATACGTTTTTTCTCCCAGCAACTGTGAAAACAGGTAGGTGTCCGGTGATATGAAAAGATGAAGAAAAGAGTCCAGGAACCAGTATACGATGGCGATACCGATCCCCATGAGTACCATTGAATCCCATCGCCCCTCGGTTTTTTGCTGAATTGTCATGGCCACAATGTCACACCATCGTTAGATCTTAAACGTACCCATCCCCTCTTTACTGCCGAGACTATATCACACCGTCTGGTGTTTGTAAACCGGCACCAGTCCCTTTTTCAGCAGATATCATTTTGTGGTTGAATGCCTCATAAAAGTCTCTGACAACCGTTTCATGAAACTGCATGCCGCGGTCGGTAAGAAAGCACCGGCGGTTTTTGACCTTCAGCAGTGCGCTGGACGGACCGGCCGCAACAACCGGCGCAAATGCCTCTGAAAAATCCAAGGAAAATTCACGTTCAAATGCCTGTATGTCGATACCTTCGGCCATGCGCAATCCCAGATAGACGGCTTCCAACATATGCTGTTCGCGGTTGAGGCGCTCCTGATCTGCCACAGGCAATCTGTCCTGAGAGAGCATATCGGTGTATTGGTCAACTGAACGGACATTCCAGGTCCGCCGGGTACCGGTATAAGAATGGGCCGAGGGGCCGAAACCGGAATAGGGAATGCGCCGCCAGTATTTGGTGTTGTGGGCGGCCATGTGTGCGGGTGTGCGGGCAAAATTGGAAATTTCATAATGATGATAGCCGCCATTTGTCAGCACTTCAGCAACCTGTGCAAAGAAACGGCTGGTAAGCGCATCGGGCGGCGCCTTATGTGTGCCTTTATCCCTGGCAATGGTTAACGGGGTATTCGCTTCATAAGTCAGCATGTAACAGGCGATATGCGACGGCATCAGGTCCAGGGCGATATCCAGGTCCTGCTGAAGATGACGTTGCGTCTGGCCGGGAATACCGTAAATCAGATCAATGCCGATGTTGTCAAATCCTGCGGATCGGGCATCGGCAATTGCTTTTGTCGCCTGGGATGCAGAATGAATCCGGCCCAGAAATGCCAGCATGGTGTCATTAAAGGATTGGATGCCGATGTTGAGGCGGTTGACGCCGCTTGCTTTGAGTCGCCGGAGCCATGCCGGTGTCAGGGATTCGGGGTTGGCTTCCACGGTTATTTCGGCATGGTCGAGAAAAGAAAAACAGTGCCGGGCATTTTTAAGAATATCTGAAATCATGGCTGCCGGCAGCACCGACGGGGTACCGCCGCCGATATATAGAGACCCGAATGGTCCGGAGATCGTTGCCTGGCGTAATTCCATTTCGGTCTTCAAGGCCCGTGCAAAAACGGATATTCCTTTCAGTCCGGTACTTGAGTAGAAATCACAGTATCGACACTTCTGCCGGCAGAAAGGGATGTGGATGTAAAATCCAGGTGTCTGGTGTATTGAGGCAGGGGGCGGGGAATTTGTGGAATGATCGGATATCATAGCTATTCATCCGGTGTATCGTCAAACACATACCCCACGGTCCGCATGCTTTTGAAGTATTTTGGTTTTTTGGGATTGTCTTCAAAATATTTTCTCAAGCGGACAATAAAGTTATCCAGCGTGCGGGTTGAGGTCTCCCCCCTGTATCCCCATCCGATTTCAAGCAACTGCTTGCGGGACAAGGGTTTGCCCTTGTTCATGATAAAAATTTTAATCAGCTTCAGTTCCTGATCGGTGAGCGTGATTTCCCCCTGCTTGCAAGTGGCTTTGGCAGTTTCAAAATCAATCTCGTTGTCGCCAAAACTGAAATTTGCGGGAAAAACGGAGGGGGCTTCTACCCGGGCCCATGCCGAGCGTGTCAGAAGCCGGTCCACCCGCAGCAGAAATTCTTCCAGTTCAAAGGGCTTTGTCAGGTAGTCGTCCACACCATAGGCAAGGCCCTTGATGCGGTCGGCCGGCTCATTCTTTGCCGACAGGATCAACACGGGGATACGTTCATCTTCCAGCCGTATATGCTGCAGTACGGAAAGACCGTCAATGCCCGGGAGCATGATATCCAGCACGATCAGGTCCGGGGCATGTGTCTGCCACATCTCCAGGCCGGCAATGCCGTTGTCCGCAACCATGGGGTCATACCCCCGCAACGAAAGATTGAGCTTGAGTGCTTCGGCAATATGGCTTTCATCTTCAATGATCAGAATCCGTTTTTTTTCAGCTTCGTTATTCAAGGCGGGGGTCCTTTTCTGTGTTTGCCGAATCGGTTTTTACGGGCAACAGTAGTTTGAAAACGGTTCCCTGGACATCCGGCCGGCTTTCCACCCAGATCTTCCCCCTGTGAAGCCGCACAATGTTCGAAACCAGATAAAGTCCCAGGCCGTTACCGCGGGCTGAGCGATCTTCTGCGTCCCCGGTCTGGTAAAACTTTTTAAATATTCTTTTCCGGTCGGACTTTCTGATGCCGATGCCATTGTCTGTAAAGGCAATCAGCAGCTTTTTTTTCCGTTTTTTAAAAGTGATGATGAGTTCCGGTGTTTCCGAATTATTGTATTTAAGGGCATTGGTAAACAGGTTCATCAGCAGCATATCAAAGAGATGGTCGTTCAGAGGGCAATAACAGATGGTTGACGGGGGGTAAAGGGTAACCGTGATATTTTGGAACAGGTGTTGGTTTTTCCGGCTGAAGGTCTCGATGGTCTTGACAATATCGGTGTCAATAAATGCGCCGGCATAGGTTTTGGCCTGAATTTCCGCCAGGTCCAGAATGCTGTTGATAGTGACGTTCAACCGATTGACATCGGCCAGCATGTTATCAAGATGGTGAATCCGGTCCTTGCGGGGCAGGTCGTGCTTTAAAAAGGTTTCCAGGTAAAGGCGCAAAGAGGTGACCGGCGTCTTTAACTCATGGGTAAAGTTGTTGATGAAGTTACGCTGCATCCGAAAGAGCTGGTAGCTTTTCAGGTTATAGATAAAGATGACGAAGATTCCCAGCAGGATGACCCCCACCAGAATGGAGAGGACGGTGATGACCACCCAGGTATGAGATGCGGCAATGTCCACATGAACCAGATTGAACCGCTGCACCAGTTGCTGAAGACCGGCCCGGACCTTGATATACCAGTAAATATACAGAAACAGGGAAATCCCCAACGCCACCGAGGACAGGATAAATATCACAATAACGGCTATCAGCCATCGGGTGCGGCTGCTCATGGTCCTCCTGCTGGTTTTAGCTGTGAGCCTTCAGCCTTAAGTAATTGAGTCGTTGGTCAATTATCGTTGACCAACGGTAAATTGATGAACTGGGCGTGTTTTTTGCCCAGCGCCTCTCATATGTGCTCGGTTCTGGTTGCTTTTGTTTGCACTCTCTTAGACCACTACTATGTTCCAGTAGGTTAAAAAGTTTGTCCATGTCCGCAAAACATGGCCTGGCCGGCTTTGTAGAAAAATTATTGTGGATGGCAAAGTAAAACATTCAAGATCGAGGCGTCGCCCCGTCCCGAGGAATGAGGCGTACTGGCTGTAAGCCGCAATGACGAGGGATGGGGCGCAACAAAGATATTGAACGTTTTACGAAGCCATCTTAATGCTTAAAGCTGCGCTGTCCGGTGTAGACCATGGTAACATCAGCCTCATTACACGCCTCTATAACCTGGTAATCGTTAAGAGAGCCACCCGGCTGAATCACCGCGCTGATGCCTTCGCGGATCCCTACATCCACACCGTCCCGAAATGGAAAGAATGCATCACTGACCATGGATGCCCCGATCAGTCCGCCCTTTTCCTGCGCTACCCTGTCGTCAATGGCGGCTTTTTTATCTGTATCATCCAGGTCTTTGTAAGGCACGCCATGTTCGACAAAACAATACCGGTCCGCCAGCTTTCGATACGCCTTGTCCCTGGCGATCTCCGCAACCCCGACCCGGTCCTGTTCCCCGGTACCGATGCCAACGGTAGCCTCATCCTTGACATAAATGACCGAGTTTGAGGTAATCCCGGATTCCACCAGCCATCCAAACAGCAGGTCCCGGTATTCCCGGTCTGAAGGAGGGCGATTAATTGTGTAGGACTGCCCCTGGTATTCACATTGGGCCAGGGTCAGGTCGTCACGGGTACGGGCGGCGGGCACAAAAGACCATTGGGCAATGATGCCGCCGTCTATAAGGTTTTTGAATTCCACGACCCGTTTACCCGCAAAAGACTGGAGCTTTTCAATATTGCCGATTCTGATAACCCGCAGGTTTTTCCGTCGGGCCAGCAAGTCCATTACCCCCTCCTCGAATTCGGGTGCCACCACAACTTCGGCATACTGGGCGGCAACCGCCGCTGCCGTGGTTTTGTCAAGAGGCCTGTTCACCGCGATACATCCCCCAAAGGCGGCAATCCGGTCTGCCATATACGCCTTTTCATAAGCTTCGGCCAGGGCGTCCGCCCTTGCCGCGCCACAGGGGTTGTTATGTTTCACAATAACGGCCGTTGGCCTGTCGCTGAAATAGCGAAGCATATTCAGGGCGTTGTCTGCGTCCGTGAGGTTTGTTTTTCCCGGATGCTTGCCGGATTGCAGCAGTTCGACATCTGATGCCAGATATTGCCCCGGCGCAATGGTTTCAGTCTCTCCCAGCACCAGGTTCCCGTTGACCAGCCGATACAGGGCCGCTTCCTGGCCGGGGTTCTCGCCATACCGCAACCCTTTTTCCACATTGTCGATCCGCCAGGTGACTTTCTCAAAAAAGAGGGTCTGCCGGCCGGCATCATCGGCAAAGGTAATCTCCATGCGCGGAGGGAAATGATCGTCCATGATGGTGCTGTATGATTTTTTTATATCCCGGGCCATTACTATATCCTCCCTATTCCCATTTGTAACATGACGTCACATCGTCAAAATTTGTAATATTCAGGAAGTCCACGATTGCCTGGTCATATGCAGCGGTGTGGGCAAACGCGGTCCGGGCCAGCTTGAACCGGGTTTCAAGCGACAATTGTCCGTCAGTCGCCTCCATCTCATCCATCACACGATCATAATCAAGCGGGTTAACCACCGGTGCCACCCGCAGAAAGTTTTTTGCCGCTGCCCGCAGCATGCAGGGCCCGCCGATATCGATATTCCCCCTGGCCTTCTCCGGCGTTACATCCGGCTGCGTGATGGTCTGGGAAAAGGGATAGAGATTGACCACGACCATGTCGATGTAAACGGCCCCGGTGCGTTCCATGTCGGCAATATGGGCATCGTTGTATGTTTCCGTCAACAGCCCCAGATAGATTTTGAAATCCAGGGTTTTTACAAGACCGCCTTGTGTCTCCGGCTGTCCGGTATAGTCTGAAACCTGTGTCAACAAAGCGTCCGCACGGTCCTTAAGGATTTCTTTTATCCTGGCATAGGTTCCCCCGGTTGAGTAGAAATGAATTTTCGGATTGATGGCTGTCATTCGTGTCACAAGGTGTTCAATGCCTGATTTGTCAGACACACTGACCAGAACATTTCTGACCGGCACCAGGTTGTCGATCTGTTCGACGGTATTTATGCTCATGGTTGATCAACTCCTTTGTGTCTGTCCGGAAACTGCTATTTGTCCGATTTCTGCGTCAGGCTCACATTTTAATCCTCGAAATACGACAAGTATTCCTCCGGTTAAAAGTTCTCCTATCTTGAACCGGCCCAAATATCGAATTTCCGGATGGACACTCATTAATGATTTTTTCTGATCAGTCTATATGATTCCATGCAAACGGCGCAAGATGATTTTACTGCTGACGGGGATTTCAGAATGTCTCGCGATAAGGGGAATGTACTTTACAGCAGGACAAAGTCAAATTTTATTGGACGTCAGGCCAGTCCAAAACCTCAGGAAGCAGACCCGGAAACTGTGTGAAAATTGTCGATATGTGAGAATTTAGTGTAAAAAATATACCTGTAATATCAATAGTTTATTTTATATTCAGTTTATTTTTTGTCCCTTTATGAAAGGATTGGCCCGGTTTTTGATTTAACCAGAAATAACCTTCCTATCGATAGGTTGTTCTTTCTCGCGTTGATGTTTTTGCCCGGAGTTGGCGCCGCCATCTGCCGGGCCCGATTGCGGTAAGGCCGCTGTGAAGCGGTTCTTTCCGATGTACGGTACGTCTGATTCATTCGCCAGCACGACAAAACGTGCTAAGGCTCCCCCCCCCTCCTCCTGCCGGGTGAATGAATCAGACCCGTACTAAACTCACGTTCACATCAGCGAATGACACCATTTTCGATGCGGAGGTCTGACATGTTTGCCTGTTGTGCCCCTGGAAGGGCTTTCCAAAATAATTCTGAAACAATTCGTTTGTTGATTCTGCTCATGGCCGCCACCATATGGATCCTGAGCGCCAACGCAGCTGCTGCAGAGGATGCGGAAAAGCCACCGGCTGTAAAAAATGAAAAAATAACGCCGTTGTCAGTGGTGAAGTTTTCCGCCGGTATGGTGAGTGCTTTTATGGTCCATGAGGCCGCTCATGAACTGGTCGCCAATGCCACGGGCAACTCCCTTTCCTGGGATCCCGGTACATTGAACCAGCCCATTCAGTTCCGGGAAGATGCAGATAGCAGTACCGATGCCATGTACATCAATGCCGCCGGTCTGACCGCCCAACTGGTGGGCACGGAAATTATTCTGGATGTGGATAAGATCAACAAGGATGATGCGTTTGTCCGGGGCATGGTCGCCTGGAACATCCTCAACCCCATCAGTTATGCCCTTGATTACTGGTTTATCAACCGGACCAATAAGAAAAAGACGAACGGTTATGAAGGGGATCTTCAGGGGATTGAATACCACAAAGGCGAAGATACGGCCAATGTATTTGCCGCATCCATTGTTGCGGTATCTCTGGTACATGGTTACCGGTTTATTAAAACACAGGACTGGGCGCCGGACTGGATTAAGCCAAAGGACAATGGCCACACGTCCACCGTTACGGTGCAGCCGCGCCGGCAGGGGGTTGAGTTGACCTACCATACCACCTTTTAAACACCCCCCGCATATTCGGAAAGAAAGCGTTGAAAAAATGTTTCCATGAATGTGTGACGATCTTCTGCCATGCGCCGGCCACAGGCCGTCTGCATTCGTTCCTTTATATACTGAAGCTTGACGACATACTCCCGGTAGCCGGTATCCTCCCTTGAATAGGCAGCCACGGTTGTCACATCAACATCGGGATTGTGAAGTTTTGCCCCCAGCTCGCCGGCAAACAGATAGGCCCTTGCCACACCCACCGCACCGATGGCATCCAGTTTATCCGCGTCAAACACCACTTTGGCCTCCAGGGTCTCAGGGTCCGGAGGACGGCGAAACCGGTGGGCCGCAACGCAATGACAAATTGCCGCTTTTTTTTCATCGGTCATTGGAAATTGTTTCAGAATGTCGCCGGCCATTGTTTCGCCTTTTCGGGCATGGCAGTCCTTTCCCTTGGTATCCTCCGGATTGCACCGGCCGATATCATGCAGCAGGGCTCCGGCAATCACCACATCCATTTCCGCCTTTTCAGCCTGTCCAATGGTTTTGCTTAAGCTGACCACCCGTCGAGTATGCTCCCAGTCGTGACTGCCTTTGGCATTTTTAAAAAGTGCCGCAGTAATTGATTCAATTGCCGCAAGCGTATGGTTATCTACGGGATCAAACGCATCAAGGCTTGTCTTGCTGCTGTTCAGGGGATCCGGGTCTTTCATTGTGGTGTCCTAAAAAGCTTGACATTTATGGGGGGAAATTATCTGCAGTAGGTCCGGATCATATCCCCCTTCAGCCATTTTTTCACAAAATGGCTGGTGATTGAAATATCATACCGGATTGTCTCCGCCAGAGAGACCAGACGTTCATATTCCTTATGGGCCCGGACCACATCGCCGGTCAGGGCAAAGATGTTGATGCTTCGCTCAAGATATTCGACGGCCTTCCTGTCTGTGCCAATGGCCATACAGGCCGAGGCCATTGATGACAGGTCTTCTGCCATATTCCTGTTGGCACCCTGCTGTTTGTCTGCCTCATATGCGGCTGTGAAGAATGCCAGGGCTTCCGCATGCCGGCCGGTTTCCGCCATCAGGTTACCCAGGCTGGCGTTGACCGTGGCTTTCAGGGCAAGGTCATCCGGGGCTGTCTGTGACAATGCGGTATGCAGTATTGCTTCTGCCGCATCGGTTTTCCCCTGTTTTGCATAGAGAATGCCACGATTGTTCAGTATCGGGACCGGTATTGGGGCTTTGGGGGGCAGCATGGCAACGGCCTTGTCCAGCATGGCCCCGGCTTCTTCCAGTCGATTGTCGGCGATCACCACTGCCGCCTTGTTAGCCAGTGCCTGTAAGGCACCGCTCGTGTTGCTGATCTGCTGGTTCAGTTCAAAGGCTTTATCAAAAAAAGCGATGGCATCCGTATGGGCATTCATTTTTCTGTAAATATTGCCCATATTGTTCATGCACATGGCAATGCCCTTTAAATTATCGTTCAGGGTGTACAATTCGTGAGCCCGGTAGAATTCTTTTAGTGCGGCACGGTAGCATCCCCGGTTATACGTTGCAATGGCCTGCTGCATGGTATTGCCGGCAGCAGAAAGCGCCTGGTGTTGCGGGGTGACAACCTGACGCTGGCTGCCGCATGCAGCCAGAAAGGCCGGGACAAGGATAAATATCGCCGCAACGGTGACTCGTTTCATGGCTTGCACCTTTATTTGGTAATCTTTCGATAATATTTCATTGCATCTTTTTCTACCATTTCCACAGCGTTATTGGCAAGCAAATCGTTGATATGCCGGGTGGCGGATGATTCAGGGATTGACAGCCCCGCTGCAATATCCGTTATGGTAACAGGCCGCCGGGCGGTCATGGCCAGGATTTCATTGACGGTATCCCGTGAAAATTGGCTTTTCTGGGATTGGGGACGGGCAACATCGGCCTGCCGTGGACGCTCCAGAATCTCGTAAAACTGCGCAATTCCCGTATCCGGTACCCGGCGGACAGACGGGTCTGTCGCGGGCCGCACCGCGGTATTGATGTAAAGATGTCCGGGATTGATCGCCTGAACCATGGGCAGAAAATGTGACGCATCGGCCGGCGATCCATTAATGCCGTCCATGATAAAGACTTCAAGCCACATGTCGCCGGTATAGTGTTCAGCAAAGTCCACCAGCCCCTGGTACATGGTTTGAAAAGCAATCCCCGGATGGGGATGGTTTACGGTTTCAAACAGTTCCGGAGACCACGCGTCCAGAGATGGGATTACCATATCTGCCGTCATCAGGGCATCCCGAACGGCAGGATCCCACAGCAGGGAGCCGTTGGTCAGCACAGCCACAGGGATCGTTGTGCGGGCCTGAATGCGGCGGATAATGGCGCCGATGTCCCGGTGCAGGGTGGGTTCACCGGAACCCGCCAGAGTAATGCAGTCCGGCGTCACGTCCTGGTCCAGCTTCTTCCAGAGCTGTGACAGGATAATATCCACAGGCCGGTAAGATTCCCGCTTAAGGGTTTTGGACGATTTCTTCTGCAGCTGGCAATAGATGCAGTCATAGGTGCATATCTTGCACGGAATCAGGTCCACACCCAGGGACCGCCCCAAACGGCGGGAGGGTACGGGACCGTATATGTAGTTTTCCATGGTCATAACTCTTGACGGCTTCGTAAAAACTCCAATTTCTTTGTTGCGCTGCATCTCTCGTCATGTCACGTACGATGTAGGGGCGAGCCTTGTGTTCGCCCTTTGATCGGGCGAACACAAGGCTCGCCCCTTTCTACAGACCATTCCTCGAGATTTGCGCGCCTCGAACTTGGACTTTTCACTTTGCCGTCCCAAAATTGACTTTTTACGAGCGCATCAACGCTTTACTCCCTATAACCGCCTGGCCCTCCGGGCCAGTATTCTCTACGAAGCTGTCACCGCTGACTGGTACGCTTCGTCAATTCGCGTCTCGACATAAGCGATCAGTTCATCCCCGGCTTCTTCTATATCAAAACAGTATCCGTCCTCCCCCAGCAGGCCGCCGGGAATCATGTCGCCCATTTCATCCGGGTCCGCGATCATGTCTCCGTAAAAGCAGACCGACAGCCAGCGGTTGTCCGGATCGTCGTCAATGACATCGATCATTACAAACAGCTGCCGGTTATGGCCGGGATATGCCCCACGCAGAGAATAGCTTACCCCGGGCCTTGCCTTGAACGTCAGTGCGGCGTTCTCTTTTGATTCAAGGTGCGTTTTCAGATGCAGGAAAGCGGCCCGGGTCTTTGTCTCCGTCCCGGTCCAGGATGCGATAAGGTCTTCCAGTTCTTTTTTTTCAGCGTTATTCATTGCGGGATATCTCCTTTTCTTGGTATCGCAATTTATAGCTGTTACAGATACTAACAAAATTCGCTGCGGTCAATGTTTCCGCCCGTGCCCCCGGGTCAACCCCCGCCCGGGTGAGAATATCCGTCCATGCCTGCCCGCCGGGCCCGGGCATGCCGCTGGTCAAGGCGTTTTTCAATGTTTTTCGACGTTTTCCAAATGCATGTTTAATTATATCAAAGAGCGTATCATCGTCGCAATTGGCGTGTGACGGTACGGGTTTAAATTTTATTTCAATAATTTCCGAATGAACCTGAGGCCGGGGAAAAAACAAGTCCGGCTTGAGGCGGGCCAGGGGGGTAACATCCGCGCAATATCCCATGATAACTGACAGCCGGCCGTATTCTCCGGTGCCCGGTGCTGCGCTGATCCGTTGGGCCACTTCCTGCTGAAACATCAGAACGGCTCTGTTGATAACGTGCCGGCTGGTCACCAGGCGGATCAGTATCTGTGAAGAGAGATAATAAGGCAGATTCCCGATCACAATCAGTTTGCCATGGGCGTCATCGGCCAGGTCGGACAGATCTGCATCCATCACATTCTGATGGTGGATCACCACATTATTCAGCTGATTTTTCGCCACTACGTTCTCGAGGATCTTTATCAGCCGGCCGTCTGTTTCAATGGCATGGAGCCGGTCCGCCGCTTTTGCCGCAGGCACGGTGAGCGCACCCGTTCCCGCGCCGATTTCCACCACCGTGTCATTGGTGGAGATGCCGCATCGCCGGACAATCATTTCCGATGCCTGACGATCGCAGAGAAAGTTCTGCCCAAGGGATTTCTTTGGTATTATGTGGTTTGCCTTTAAGAGGGCTTTGGGTGATTGCATGTGATTCTCAGCTTATCAAGTAACGTTAATCCGGATCATCATCAAAACTCTACCACCCTATTCATACGGCGTCCAACAAAATGATACGCGATTGAAATTCAATATATCCAATGGTATAATAATTATAATGAAAAAACCCCCCTTTCCTGAAAATATCCGGCAACCGATCATGTCAATCGATTTTTCCAAGAGGCCAGAGCCCGCAAAAGGCGTTGCGCGCCGCCGGAATGAAGCGGCGATGCTGGCACGAACCGAGCATATTGCGAATGTGGGCAGTTGGGAGTGGAATATCGAAACCGATACCGTGATCTGGTCAGAAGGGCTTTACCGCATTTTCGGAATGGATCCCGCCCAGAAGGCGGCCAGTTGGTATGAGTTGCCGGCGTTGTTCCATCCCGATGATATGCCCCGTCTGGAAAAAGCTGTCAAGGCCGCCATTACGTATGGCACCCCCTATGCACTTGAACTTCGAGCGCTTCGCAAAGATGGCCAGACAAGAATCTTTCAGGCACGGGGGTTTGCGGAAACAGGCCCGGACGGAAAGGTTTGCTGCCTGTTCGGCTCGCTTCAGGATATTACCGGCCTCAGGAAAGCCGAAGCCAAACGGGACGAATTTCAGAACATCCTCACCGGTGCGTTAGATGCCATTGACAGTCTGTTCCTCGTCATTGATAAAAATTATCAGATTGTATTGTGCAACTGGAAGGATCATGAATGGGTGCCCGAAGAGCAGCGGGATAAAAAGCTTCTCTGCTATAAGGCCATGAAAAATTTGGATGCGCCCTGCGAAGGATGCCCGTCCATGAAAACCTTTGCCGATGGGAAGCCCCGCTGGTATGAAGGCAGGAACCCGATTGACGGAAGTTTCAAAGAGATCAGTGTAATGCCGATTTTTAACCGGCAGGGCAAAGTGGCGTATGTGCTGGAAAATGTGCGGGACGTAACAGAACGGAAAAAAGCCGAAGAAAGAATTTCGGTTTTTGAGAAGGCCGTGACAAGATCTACGGACGGCATCTGCATGTCCACGCCCGACGGAAAGCATTATTACCAGAACGAGGCATTTACCCGGATGTTCGGGGATATTGGTGAAGATCCGCCGGGGAGTGTTTATTGTGAGGAAGCTGTCGGCCGCAAGGTATTTGAAACCATCATGAACGGAAAGCCCTGGAGCGGTGAAGTCAAGATGCGAGGGCTGAATAACAAAATCCTTGACGTCTCCCTGCGGGCATTCCCTGTTAAGGATGAGGCAGGGCGGATTGTAAATCTGGTGGGGGTGCATACGGATATTACAAAGCAGAAAAAGTCGGAAAAGGAAAAGATTGAGATGGCCGGCCGGTATCGTCAGGCCCAGAAAATGGAGTCCATCGGCACCCTGGCCGGCGGTATTGCCCATAATTTCAACAATACGCTCATGGGGATTCAAGGTGAGGTGTCACTGATGCTTATGGAAAAGCCCCCCCGGGACCCGGACGTTGAGAGTCTTCACAACATTGAGCAGTACGTCAGAAGCAGCGTGGATCTGACCCGCCAGCTTCTGGGATTTGCCCGGGGCGGTAAATATGAGCCCAAGCCAACGGATTTAAATGACCTTATCAAAAACCAGAACCGGGTTTTTGGCCGTACGCGCCGGGAAATTACTGTGCAGGGGAAATATGATCCGGAACTCTGGGCCGTGGAGGTGGATCAGGGACAGATTCAGCAGGTGCTCATGAATTTATACGTGAATGCATGGCAGGCAATGCCGGCGGGCGGCAATATCACCACTCGCACCGGGAATACCGTCATGGATGAAACCGAGGCCCTGCCGTTCAGTATTCAACCCGGGCGGTATGTCAGCGTATCGGTTGCCGACGATGGCGAGGGCATGGATGAGGCAACCCGTCAGCGCATTTTTGAGCCGTTCTTTACCACCAAAGAGGTGGAAAAGGGGACCGGCCTCGGGTTGGCATCGGTATATGGTATCATCAAAAACCATGGGGGCGGTATTCAGGTTGACAGTGAAAAGGGCGTTGGCACCACCCTCACGTTTTATTTGCCCGCAAG
Organism: Thermodesulfobacteriota bacterium; assembly: GCA_034189905.1. Taxonomy (GTDB): domain Bacteria; phylum Desulfobacterota; class Desulfobacteria; order Desulfobacterales; family Desulfosudaceae; genus JAXHTY01. Next base: position 12,799 of record JAXHTY010000025.1, on the reverse strand, counting down.
TAATAAGCCGGCGGTAGAAAAAGAAACGTCTGTTGCGACGGAAATCCAGGAAGGTAACGACACGATTTTACTGGTGGATGACGAGGCGATGATTCTTGATGTGAGCAGGCGGATGCTGACCAAGTTGGGGTATGCGGTGATTACTGCGCAAAGCGGCGCAGCAGCTGTTGACATTTATAAAAAAAAGAAGGATGATATCGATCTTGTCATTCTGGATCTGATCATGCCAGATATGGAGGGCGGCGAAACCTTTGAACAGCTCAAGGCCATCAATCCCGACGTCAAAGTGCTTCTGTCAAGCGGGTACAGCATAAACGGCCAGGCCCAGGACATAATGGACCGGGGATGCAATGGTTTTATTCAGAAGCCCTTCAGTATGAAGGAAATCGCGCCGCCTATCCGGGAGGTGCTGAAAAAACAATAATGGAGGAAAGAAAGAGGCTTATATGTTGATATCAAGGAGAGCACTGGGCTGTGTACTGCTTGCATTTTTCATGCTGGCTGCCAGTGGATGCGCCTATGGTAAATTCGGTAATGTGCCCAAAGACATCCTTTATGATGAGGCGGCACTGACAGCTGAATTTGAAGGCCGGTCCGGAGAGGCTATTCTGGACACCCTGGGAGATCCGGATGCAGTGCTGACCGATGGGGAAATGGAATACTGGCGATACCGGAATGATAAGGGGTTTTTCTTTAATTACTACATTTCGTTCGGCACCACAGATGTCAGAGACCTGATCCTCACGCTGGAGAATGACCGGGTGACGGATGTTGCCCTGTTGAAATACGGTTCGGGGCTGGGTATTTTTTCGCCAGCCGCAAGTGTCGCCAATTAAGGATTGCTGGTAAATCGAAAAGGAGTTCAATTCAATGAAACAATCACTCTCATTGCCGGGGCTGCTGGTGCTGCTGTGCTGTATTGCAGTCCTGGTATCCGGTTGTGCGTTCGGTAAGTTCGGATATGCCAATTTTGAAGATGGGATCAATATTCCGCCCGGCCTGGAGGGGCAAAACAAGGGGGAAATTATTCAAATGATAGGGGTGCCTGATTCGGTGGTTACTTTTGAAGGGGTTGACTACTGGCGGTATGCCAACAAAAAGGGGGTCTATGTATTGCTTTTCGGCAAGACCCGGGCAAAGGATATGGTCCTTGTGTTTGAAAATAATACGGTGACGTCAAGCCGTCTGGTTGACAGGGGTTCATCCATCGGAATTTTTGCCGCCCAGGGGGCTGTTGCCAACTGATCACGGGCAATGACAGATTACTACCATACCCATTATCAGGCATTTCACGAACGCACCTATTCTATCGATCCCGGCGTCTTTCTGGATCCTTTTCTGAAAGTACTGCCGCCTGATTCATCGCTTCTGGATGTGGGGTGCGCCTCCGGGCGCGACCTGGTCTGGTTTCAGTCAAGAGGCCTCCGGGTGACCGGGTTTGAAAAATCGCCGGGGCTGGCCGCCCTTGCCCGGCAGAATGCCGGGTGTCAAGTCATTGAAGGAGATTTTGAAACCTTTGACTTTTCAGCCCTGTCGTTTGACGCCGTTCTTGCTGCCGGGGCCCTGGTTCATATCCCGCATGCCCGGCTCTCCCGGGTCATCGCGAACATATGTGATGCGCTGGTGGCCCGGGGCTTTTTTTATATTTCGCTCAAACAGGGGGACGGTGTCAGAACTGACGATACCGGCCGGACCTTTTATTACTGGCAGGATGATATGCTCCGCAACCTTTTTGGCCGCCTGTCCCTGAGCCTTCTCGACCATACCGGCGGTCCCTCGGTCGCCAATTCCGGTGATATGTGGCTGGGGTATGTGTTGCGCATGAATGATTGAAGCGGGCTACTTCACTGCAAAAGAATACACCCCGCCCCATGTTTCCAGCCGTCCCTTTTCCTGACGGCGCAACAGGTCGTTGCATCGGCTGAGAAAGAAGTCAATGGTGTCTATTGTGCCCTTCAGGTCGTTATTGTCGGTTGACATTATTTTTAACTTTAGATCCAGGTAGATGCCGGCGGCGGTGTCAAAATCCCCCTGCTGGTAATGGGAGAAGGCCATATCCATTTTACTGCTGATGGCCTGTTTCTCACCGATGGCGGCATCATCCAAGTAATCATAGACTTCATAGATCTTTACCGGTGATTCCCTGCCTTTTACCTGTACAATATCCAGAAACTGGATATGATAATTGTCTTTCAAACGGGCGACGACATCTTCTGCAATGATCAACGGAGTTCTGTAATGACGTGTCAGGGCCTCCAGCCGGCTCGCGGAATTGACAATATCGCCGATCACCGTATAGTCCATCTTGCTCCGGGAGCCGATGTTACCCGCCACAACCTCGCCGAAGTTGATGCCGATACCGGTCCGGACGGGCTGTTCGGCAAAGCAGTCCTGAAGGCATGCCAATTCTTTTACCTGTCGGCACATCTCAATGGCGGCCCTTACACAGCCATCCGGGCTTGAAAAAACAGCCATGATGCCGTCACCGATGAGTTTGTCGATTTCGCCGTTTTCCCCGATAATACACTGGTTCATGCGTTCAAAGTAGACATTGAGCATCTCCACGATCGCCAGGGGGGTTTTGGATTCGGAGATGCGGGTGAACTCGTAAATATCGGCAAACAGCACACAGACCTGCCGGCGCTGCGTGGGAAAGCGGGTGGGGTCGTCGCCGGCAGCGATGATGTCTACCAGTGATTTCTTGGTGTAAACCCCGGTAATCTTCAACCGCCGTGCGGTCTCCTCCTTTTCTCTGAGAAGCCGTTTTTTCTCTTCCAGCAGTTCACCGGTCACTTTTTCAGCCTGATCCACCTTTTTCTGGTTGCTTTCCATCACCCGGGCCAGATGATTTTTCAGTATGCGGACGCGGTTGCGGTTGTACTTGAATATGCGCAGAAGAATGATCATAAAGTTCACACTCAGAATGCTGCTGAACAGAACCCCCATGGTGGTCAGGCTTGAAAAACGACTGACAGCGGCATAAACCGGTAGCAGCAAGGCATTTGCGGCAATAAGCGACAGATAGGGAATGGAGAGGATCCGTTCCTCCCACACAATGGCAAAGGAGACCCGGCCGGTGCCAATACCCCGGACGTCATGGAGTTCGGGGGGGATATCAAGCTTGAAAAAGCGTTGTATCACCAGCCTGTAAGCGGTCATAATCGCTTCATCGCCGTTGATAGTGGCCGATGTAAAGTACTTGTCCGTCTTGTTGGGATCCCACTGCGGCGGCCGTGACAACCGGAAAAACGCCCGGTTTTTGCCAGGATAGTCAATCTCCACGGCATATGCATGGGTGGACTTGTTCAGCATATATTCCAGAATCTGCAGCAGCATTCCCTCGGGGGCAAAGGAAAAACCTTCAAGGTCATAAAAGTCAAAGCTCTCTTCAACGATTTGCCGGGTGTTGTTCTGGTTGGTGACAATCTTGATAAACTCGATCAGATAGTACCAGAATTCCGAACTGAGCCATGTGTTGCGCATGTTCAGGATTTCGTTTTTAAAACTGATGGTGGCCATATCCCGGCATAGAAGGTCAGCCCAGTCGTAAAGGTCGGTGAAATCAACCTGTTTGGCTGTATAGGCGCGGAAAATGGCAATCAACATACTGAAGGTGGAATCTTTTTCTTTGCCGGCATAAGGGGTGTACCGAAGAAACCCTTTTTCCCATATCTTGTGATAAACAGACAGCGGGGTTTTGCTGTTTTCCCCGAAATGCCAGTCATAACGGCCGATCAGCTTTTTGCAGAACATCTGAAAGTAAAAATAGTACTCATTGGTGTACCAGCGGGTTTCGTCCAGCAGATGCTGCCGGGAAAGGGTGAACATGCGGTCCGGTATATGCCCGTTTAACAACCGCACAAGCCGTCCAGTCTCGCCGCCGCATTTCTCAAAGTAGCGGAGCGTCTCTGCCGTGGCCTGGCCGGATATGCCGTACGTGCCCGTAATTTCCTTTTGCAAAGGCTCCTGGTATTGCCCGCGCTGATTGACCGGCCACGGGTCATGCCGCATCATTCGACCTTCCAGGTCGATCCCCCAGTTCTCCATAACTGGCCCCCCTTCAATAGCAATGTCGTATTGTGTGTCAGGAAACAAAAGATGGTACGGATGTGTTGGTTTCGTCTCCCCTTGTTCTGGTATATATATTTTCATCGGGGCATTTGTCAAATATTAATTATTGATGTAAATAAGGTTGACGGCTTCGTAAAAAAGTCCAATTTCTTTGTTGCGCTGCATCTCTCGTCATGTCACGTACAACTAAGTACGCTCCATTCCTCGAGATTTGCGCGCCTCGAACTTGAACTTTTTTACTTTGCCGTCCCAAAATTGACTTTTTACGAGACCATCAAGGTTGATACTGTAATAAATGCAGCCCTCAAAACGTTAGAAGACGGCAAAGTAGAAAGTTCAATGGTAACGTCTCGGGTGTATTGCCGCCCCCGGGCTTCCTGCGAAGCCATCAACAGGGAGAACAATGAACCAGACTGCTGACGCATACCACTGGCGGACCGCCTATGAACGGCACAAAATGACACCTCACCATATAGACTGGGCCAGTCAGCCGTTGCCGTTCAAGGCGTATCCATCCATTGAGCTGGTGCAACTGCCGGAAATTTCGCGCAATGATCTGCCGGACATGTCTCTGGGCAGCGCCTGTGACGGGACGGGTGCGGATGCAAATGCGGGCATACCCGATCCCATGGATCTGGCCCGTATCTTTGCGGTTGCTTGCGGGTTGACGGCAAAAGCCCGTCATCCGGGCGGGGATATTTATTTCCGCAGTGCACCGTCGGCCGGCGCGCTTTACCCGAACGAGGTGTATCTGGCCTGGCCGGGCAGTGAACGTCTGGCATCGGGAATCTACCACTACAGCGCCCACCGCGGCGGGTTCACGCCGCTGCGGGACAGGCATGGATACAATGCCCTTCGTCCGGCCTTTGTGCCCCAGCCAGACCAGTGTAGCGCGGTTTTTGTGGTTTCCGGGATCTTCTTTCGCAGTGCATGGAAGTACAGAGAGCGGGCCTATCGCTATTTGCTTCTGGATGCCGGGCATTTGCTGGAAAATCTCCGTCTGTCCATAGCCGCAGCCGGATTTGCCGGAGGACTGGCGTTTGATTTTGATGATACGGCAGTGAATCAATGGCTTTGCCTTGACGCGGCCAGAGAAGTGGCGCTTGGTGCTATTGTGCTGGCTGACGGGCCTTCAGAGGCAGACGGGGCGGGGGCATCTGTCGATTTCCCCGGGACCGCTGATCTGGCTTCTGCCAGCCGGGTGGCGGACCAGGAGGTAACATACGACGCAATCCTCGACATTCACCAGGCCGGACATCACATACCGGCTGATCGTGTCTCCGGGGTGGGGCCTGAAATCAAGCCCCACACCTGGCAGCCCCTTGGGCCCGGTATAACGGCCGGGGCAAGCTTTACGGAAACAGCATTACGCCGGCGGTCCCGCCGCAACTTTATCGACCGGTCCATGACGGCGGATCAGTTTACCTGCCTGTTGAATCTGATCTGCTGTACCCATGCCGCCGAGACACTGCCCGAAAACAACCCGGGCAGTGTAGCCTGCGGCTGCCTGGTGGGCAATGTGACGGAAACACCCTCTGGTTTTTATATGGTAGATACAGTGAATCGCCGGCTGGGGCAGGTCTTTTCAGGTGATTTGCGAAAGGTCATGGCCACCATCTGCCTGGATCAGGCATGGCTTGCCAATGCTGCGGTACATGTGGCCTTTATGGCTGACCTGGCGTGGGTGGATAAGGTATGGGGCGCACGGGGCTATCGCTACGCCATGATGACCGCCGGCCGGATCGGCCATGCCGTCTATCTTGCCGCCACCGCCATGAACCTCGGGTGTTGCGGCATTGGCGCTTTTTACGACCGGGAAGCCGCACAGGTGCTGTCGTTGAAAGACAAGACTGCCATGCTCTACCTGCTTGGGCTGGGGCCGGTCAAGTCCGGTAGGCATGGCTGATCCGTATTGTTTTCGGTTTAAAATCTTCGTCGTTTGGGCCGTTGCCCCCATCCCTTGCGTTGCTCTTTCATGGGCCGGCATCCCTGTGGGCCATAGTCAAAATCCGGGAGTTGCCGTTGCTCCACAACAGAGCCAACAATACGACCGATGGCCCGCACCATGGTTCTATCCTCCCAGGTAATCAACGTGTAAGCCTCGCCGCATCGTGTGGCCCGGCCCGTACGGCCGATGCGGTGAATATATGCCTCGGGTGTTGCCGGCATATCGTAATTGATCACATGGGAGACACGGGTTACATCGATGCCCCGTGCCGCAATGTCCGTGGCTACCAGGATCTGATAACGACCGTCCCGGAATCCCTTCATGGCGGCCTGCCGTTTTTTCTGACAGAGATCGCCCTGGAGTGACGCCGACTTGTACCCCGCTTTGGCCAGCTTCTTTTCAAGGGTCACGGCGCGGTGTTTGGTCCGGGTAAAAACCAGGATTGATTTTGCCTCGGTATTTTCCAGAAGGTTCAGCAGAAGCTGCGATTTCAGGTTCTGCGCCACCGGATACATGGCATGGTTTACCGTTTCCGCGGGTGCGGTTGTCCCGATCTTTACCTTTTCAGGATTGTGGAGCGTTTCCCCGGCCAGCCGCTTGACTGAATCGGGCATTGTCGCAGAAAAAAGCATGGTCTGACGGTTTTGGGGCAGGCTGGTCAGAATTCGTCGAATGTCCGGCAGGAACCCCATGTCGAACATCTGGTCCGCTTCGTCGATCACCAGTACTTCCAACCGGGTCAGGTTTGCGGTCCGCCGCCGGATATGGTCCAGCAGCCGTCCGGGGCAGGCGACGATAATATCGGTTTTCTTCAGGGCCTGAATCTGCGGGCCGATGTTAACGCCGCCGTAAACCGTGGCGCTCCGGATACCGGTTTTCCGGCCCAGGTCCCGAATGGCCTGATGAATCTGCTCGGCCAGTTCCCGCGTGGGCGTCAGAATTAATGCCCGCGGGCAGCTTTTGGTGTTTTTTGCCGGTGCATGCGCCAGCAGGCGGTGCAGGATCGGCAGTACAAACGCTGCTGTCTTTCCCGTTCCTGTCTGGGCCAGGCCCATTACATCGCGGTTTTTCATAATCAAGGGAATGGCTTTTGTCTGAATCGGTGTGGGGTCTGTGTAGCCCGCTTTCTTAATGCCCGCCGTAACGGCCGGGTGAAACTCAAATGCATTGAAATTCAAAATATGTACCTTCTTTCTGTTGTGACGTCTCGAAAAAAGCCGACGCCAATTCCGGATCCGTTCCGGAAATCGGCACATACTAAATTTCTGGCATTCCTGTTTACACAAAAACCAAAACAGGTTCAGTGACTTTTTGCGAGCGCATCTGCTGTGTGCTCTTGTATAAACAATTCTGTAAGCGGCTGTTTTTGATTGCTGAGGGAAAAGTGCTTAGATCACGTCACCCGGCGGGATATGCAGTGACGCGGATTGTTGAACTTTTAACATCGCCATCAAAAAAGCCCCGGAGCGTTTCCGGGGCTTACGTAAATTTTACGACCAAGAACACGTTTTATTGTCCGTAACTATACAGCCGCCTGTCACCCCTGTCAAGGGAAATGATTATGACTTCGTAAAAAGCGGTGTACCCCGTGTAGTGGTGTTTTTGCAGCAAGTGATATGGGCATCAAATGGCTTCCTCAAGACCGCCGGAACACAGTCTATGTAACAGTTCACGTTTGATCATGTAGTGAGATAGTGAGATTTTACAGGCGCTGCAAAAAAATTGATCAGGTTTCCTGAAAGCATCCGGGATCATCGTTGCCCGCACGATTGATTTTCCCCTGTTTCGTTTTTCTCAATGAGCATTTGACAGCTGCCTCGCAAAAGGGTAAGAATCATAGACACGGTTCTCCAAGTTTTTGCTTGAATTGCATATCATAAAATCATATCCGGGAGGATATCATGGGGGGCATTGAGTTCAGGACTTGGCTGGCAATACTGTTGCGACGAACTGTCTCCGGGTATTCAGGCCGGTGGAAAGTCATTCTCGTTGCCCTGTTGATATGTATTTCCGGACTGTACTGCCTGCCAACAGTCACTCTGGGCGCGCCGCAGGATATGACGTCCGAACAGCTGGCCCGTGAGCTTGAAAGGGGATTCCAAACCGGACAGCCCGGCCAGATTCTTCAGCTTTTCGATTTTTTCCCGGACAAAGCCACGCCAGAGGCACAATTCAAGCTGCGGCGTCAGGCCCATGATTTTTTCCAGCTGTTCTTCGACACCTTCGGCCCCACCAAAGCTTTATACAAAGGCGTCCCCTCCCAGGAAAAATTTCAACTCTCGAGAGTTTACGCGGTATACAGTGACGTGCTCGATCAGGTGGAATGCGATTTTGCCTACCATAACTACCTGGCCACCCTGAAAAGCGGCCTCGGTGCGGTCTGGATCAATGCCGGTGTCTGCCGGACGCCGGAAAATTCCGGCCAGCGATTGTGGATCAAAGATCTTGCCATCTCCCTGGTGGCACCCGACGAAACATTCCGGGAGAAAGCCGCTGCCTTCAAGGAGCAATACAAAGCGCAAATCGCAACGCTTCAAAAAGAATACAGTCGGAAAGTTTTCGAAAATCGCCAGCTCCGGGCTGAAGATGCGGTTGGAGCAGAAACAATGCCCGTCAAAGATAAACCGGTCACACAAAAACCGGGCAAGCGACCGCGGCACAAAATTCCGTCCCGGTCTCCAACACAGGGAACCGGGCTTCAGGGCAGCCGGCCAACAGGTTCCGACCTGCCGCTTGCCGGGAAGCAGTTCCCCGTTACCGCTACGCCCACGGGGCCGGTCAATTTCTTGTTTTTGCTCCCCATGTTGTCCGGCGCGGTGATTGCCTTCGCGATGGCGGTCTGCCTTTTCTTTTATTTGTTTTATTGCCTGTGCCTTTACGTCATTGCCCGTAAGCTGTCGGTGCCCCTGGCCTGGCTGGCCTGGGTGCCTGTCGCCCAGATCCATCCCCAGGTATTGGCAGCCGGACTGCCGGGCTGGTGGACGGCGGTCATCATCGGGGCCATGGCGCTTTCCGTATTGCCGTTTGTGGGTTTCTTGCTGGGGCTGGCGTTGCTGGTGGTTTTTATCTATCTCTGGATGCGCATCAGCGAACGTGTCGGCGTCAACCAATGGCTGGGACTACTGATCCTGCTGCCTCTGGTGCAGATCATTTATCCCGTCTGGCTGGCCTTTAAAAATGACGACCACCGCGCGTCGGTACCTATCAGAAGCATTCTCACAAGGACGTTGCTGGTTTTTCTGCTTTTGACCGCTCTTTGCTGGGGACTGGCCACTTTTGTTATCAGCCCTTTTCTGGCACCACTGATCGGCATGGCCGGTGCCATTCAGGAACCGGGACGGCAGATAAACCAGGTACTGCAAACCCCGGACATACGAAAAGAGAAGGCCGGTCCCGCTTTCCAGAACCTGGGCCGTGAAGACTATGAAAGGCTCCTGGCCACGGTCAGAGCCCCTGAACCGGAGGACAGGGGCCAGCATCCGCACCTTCGTCTGGGGCCGGCGCTGGTACGCTACGGAACCTTCTGGGCCGATGCTGAAAACCCGCACTTCTGGCTCAAGGTGGTGATGCCGCCCATGGCAAACCTCACCCAGGGAAAGCCGGCCTCGCTTTATATCAAAAACGTACTGGATAAAGCTGGCAAGAATGTTCATGACCGTGACAGTTTTTTTGAGGAAGGGATGTTTGTGCAGCTCGATTTTCAGGAACAGGGCTTTGAAATGCGCCGGCTGGAAGCTATCCGGGATGTGCATCTTTTGCCCGGTGCCACGGAAACGGATCTGGCCTCGGTGACCGGCGAACTGGTGTTTGAATTACCCCTGAACATTTGCCGGCTCAGCCTGTCCCCTTCAGGCGCGGCAGAGGAAAACGCACACGGATTCACCGCCCGTCTGAAGAAAATAGAGGGGAATGAGGTCTCCATGGTTCTGATCGGCAACAGCGACAATCATATCGCCACCGTTGCCTATGACACCGGGGATAACCGGATGGATCCGCATTCTTCTTCCTGGAGCAATGTGGACGATACCACCACCATCAACTATGGATTTCCCGACGAACCCGTGCGGGTGGAAGTGATGGTGGCTGCCGACCGGTTGATAAAAACGTACCCTTTCACCCTGGATGTTGAATAGAGATGTTTTAACAAACATCAAAAAAGACGGCTTCGTAAAAAGTCCAATTTCTTTGTTGCGCTGCATCTCTCGTTATGTCACGTACGGCTAAGTACGCTCCATTCCTCGAGATTTGCGCGCCTCAAACTTGAACTTTTTACTTTGCCGTCCCAAAATTGACTTTTTAAGAGACCATCAAAAAAGGGAACCATGAAATCCGGAACAAAACGCATTATCGCAGGGGCTATGCTGGTTTTTATCGGCGTTGTGGTGGTACCCCTGATGCTGGTACTGCCCCTTTTCTGGTCGGACACCGGCCAGGCCCGTTTCCGGGTCCCGGGCAGCATTCGGGTGGACGTGGAAACCCCCGGCCGCTATTACCTGTGGAACGAGTACCAGACCATTTTTGAGGGCAAAACTTACAACCGCTCCGAGAACCTTCCCGACGGCCTTGTCATCCGTATCTTTAACGCCGACACCGGCCGGCCGGTTCCTTTTGAAACCGATACAAATATTTCTTCCACCACCGGCGCGCGCGCCAGTAATGCCATTGGTTATATCGACCTTGAACAGCCGGCAACCGTTGCGATTGATGTGAGCGGCAGCGACCAGGAGCGGATTTTTTTCTTTTCCAGGTCCATCCTGCAAAACCTGCTGATGCGTGTTTTCGGCAGCGTGGCCGCGGCCATGGCCGGATTTCTGGCCGGCCTGGGCCTGATCATCTGGGGCGTGATCCGTCTGAATCAAACCGGCGCCGGCAGCCCGGCCGGGTCCCCGGCCACTGATGATGACGATCCGGCCCGCAACTGGGCCATGCTCTGTCATCTCAGCGCCCTTGCCGGTTTAACCGGCATCCCCTTTGGTAATATCATCGGCCCGCTTATCGTCTGGCTGATCAAAAAAGACCAGTTCCCCTTTGTGGACGCCCAGGGCCGGGAATCCCTCAACTTTCAGATCTCCATGACCCTTTACACCATGCTGGCCGTCCTTCTGTGCTTTGTCCTGATCGGCTTTCTCCTGCTGCCCGTCCTGCTCATTGCAAACCTTGTCCTGATAATCCTTGCCTGCCTGAAAACAAGTAAGGGTATTGCCTATCGCTACCCCCTGACCATCCGCTTGATCCGGTAATCTGTTTTTCTTCATGTCCTTCGTGGTTCAATTTGGTTGGTTATTTATACCACGAAGAACACAAAGGATGAGTTCAAGCAACATGTGTCGTCGTATTTGGACTTTTTTACTTTTTGCGCAAATCGCCAAGCACTTCTTTGGCAATGACGATTTTCTGTATCTGGGAGGTGCCTTCGTAGATGGTGAGCACGCGGGCGTCGCGATAGAGGCGCTCCACGGCGAATTCCCGGGTGTAGCCGTAGCCGCCGTGTATCTGGACTGCCTGGCCGGTCACCCGGTTTGCCATTTCAGAGGCGTAAAGCTTGGCCATGGCAGCTTCTTTGCTGCAGCGCCGGCCCCGGTCTTTCTGAGCGGCAGCGTTCAGCACGAGGAGGCGGGCGGCCTCCACATCCGTGGCCATATCCGCGATCATCCACCGGAGGCCCTGGTTGTCGGCAATGGGCCGGCCGAACTGCTCCCGCTGCCCGGCATAAGCAGTGGCTTCATCCAGCGCGGCCTGGCCTACGCCCAGCGACAGGGCGGCAATGCCGATCCGGCCGTCGTCCAGCCCGGACATGGCCACGCGGAATCCATCTCCTTCCTTGCCCAGCAGATTTTCGGCAGGCACCCGGCAGTCTGTAAAAATCAGATCGGTGGTGTCCGAGGCACACTGGCCCATCTTGTCTTCCAGCCGGCCCGTGGAAAAGCCGTCCATGCCCCGGGTCACAAGAAAGGCGGAAATACCCTTATGCCCGGCGGTGGGATCGGTTTTGGCCAGCACAATAAACAGCTTTGATGTGGCCCCGCCGGTGATCCATCGTTTGGTGCCGTTTAATACATAATGCTCGCCGTCCTTTTCCGCGGTTGCAACCATGCCGGCAGGATCGGAACCGGCCTCGGGCTCGGACAGGGCAAAGGAACAGATAAATTCGCCGCCGGCCATGGGGACCAGGTATTGCTGTTTCTGGGATTCGCTCCCGAACCGGTGCAGGCTGCCGCAGCAGATGGAATTGTGCACCGACATGATCACCGCCGTGGAGGTGCAGGCGCGGGCAATCTCGTACAGGGCCAGGGCATAAGAGACCGTGTCCATGGCCTCGCCGCCATATTCCTCCGGCACCAGCATCCCCAGCAATCCCAGTTCCCCCATTTTTTTCAGGCTTTCAGCGGGATATTCGTGCTTCTGATCCCGCTCCGCTGCCAGCGGCGCCAGTTCCCTGCGGGCAAATTCCCGCGCCATCTTCTGCACCATCTGTTGTTCTTTGCTCAGTTGCATATGTCATTCCTGTTTTTAACTGTGTTTGTCAAATCCATTCCCATCATGGCTGAATCTCTCTTCTGCTGTATCCCTCTCCTGTTGCATCCCTGTCACGTTAGCATGCCGCCGGTCAAATAAGAAACGGTTTTTTCGCCATTATCCCCCGCTCGCCCGGAGGGTGGAATTTTTTGATATAAAATTGCTTTTATTCCGCATGACAATTTGCAAATTTGGAATGACTGCTGAAAACAAGACAATATATTGAAATAATGGCCTAAAACAATATTAATCAAAAAATTTCAT
>JAXHTY010000024.1:0-68200 GCA_034189905.1 Thermodesulfobacteriota bacterium | reverse complement strand
TGTGCGGCGTACGTCCAGTACGCCTCCGCGCAACCCCTTGTTTTCCTTGATCTTGCGGAAAAATTCACATTTCTGGATTGGAAACCCCAGATTGTGCCATCCATGTGAAATGGATGGACACACACTAGCATCAAGTACAGTAAGGATATCTTCATACCGACAAACCGTAACTATAACCTGCCTGCTGTCTTATCCCTTTTTTTCTTGCAACCAAAAATAGATATCCTGTGCCACCGTCTCCCAGCCCGGTTCATGCAGTATCCAATGGGCATGGTTTTCATATTCTTTATAATCCGCATGGGGATATTTTTTTGCAATTTTGCGGGAGGTGGACACGGGTGTAATGCGGTCTTTACCGGCCCCGATGACCAAAAACGGGCAAGTCACTTTTTTTTCGTCAACCCGCGACGCTTTTTGTGGATCCAAGTACCAGAAACCGATTTCCGATGTTGCACGCCCCGAATCATACACCAACTCATCATAAAACCGGATTTGCGCCTCTTTCGGCATGAGGTGCATCATCGAATAAACAGCTTCCTTGAAAGTCTGTTTATGAGGCTTACGCCAAAACCCCCAACGACCGGTGACACTCTTGAAACTCCACAACACGGAGGGGGTGAATGCATTTATTCCCGCCGGCACGCCCGAGGTGATTGCAACCGCTGCCTTCCCTACCCCTCTGCTGGCCAGGATCTGGGCCATCAGACCTCCGACTGAGTGCCCCATAATAATCGGCTTTTTTTCCAGTTGCAGAATCTGATTTTCAAAGTCGGCCACGAAGTCAAGCAGGCTTGTGGTTCCCAGCCGCGGGTCAGGGGGCACCCCCGGGACCTGATCATGGTAAAGCCAATCCGGCGCCAGACACTGATAACCACGTTCGGAAAAATAAGAAATATAATTATGCCAGAAACTGCCCCGTCCCCAGGTGCAGTGAATCATAAAGATGATGTCGTTGTTTTTCATTGCTCCGCCTGTTTAAAAGTTAATACTGCGCCTCATGTGTCCCTTTCAGCGATTTGACCCGGAACGCTCAAGACGACTGCAAAATACATTTAAGCCCGTGCTTCTCCGCATTCCAGTAAACGCACTGTTTCGGCCAGGTAAAGCAGATCTCGGCATGTTTTCCGGAAACTTTGGACACAATGATCGATTTTTTACTGTATTTATAAATGTTATCAATTGCTTCCGATTTGGTGGCATATCGCGCTTTACCCGCCGCCACCATTCCCCGGGCCAGCTCATCCAGAAATATCGTTTCCGTCAACGGGGTCTCAGTGAATACAGCCCGGCAGACCCGCTCTCCGATGGCACACTGGTCCGCATTTTCAACCAGCTGAATCGTTTCTTCCACACTCAACTTGCGCGGCTCAAATTTATTGATCGCAGCCAACACATTTTGCCCGGTTTCAGTGCCATTCAGGCGCTCCTCTGCTGTATCATAAATAGAAAAAACCATTTTAATCTGGTCACAGACCCTGCCTGATGTATAATCTTCAACCGTCGCCATAACTGCCCCCTTTCTTTTTCCCTTTTCATCCATGTGAAATGGGTGGACACTTTTAAATGACGGCTTCGTAAAAAGTCCAATTTCTTTGTTGCGCTGCATCTCTCGTCATGTCACGTACGACTAAGTACGCTCCATTCCTCGAGATTTGCGCGCCGCGAACTTGAACTTTTTACTTTGCCGTCCCAAAATTGACTTTTTACGGGACTATCTTAAATGATGCTGAGGTCTTTATCAGATATAAGAATACGACCTTTAAAAGCGGTAAGCATCGCCCATTTGGGGGGGGGAGAAGAAAAAAAAAGATAATCGGCAGACAGCAATCCCATGCCAATAAATCAACATCTCAAATCCTTAATTCCTGTCCCTGAATTCTCCTATTACAAACCTGTGCCCTCCCCCAAATGGGCGATGCGCGCCCGAATATTTTTCAGTAGGATATTGCAGATCAGTCACATAATAGTATAACCTGCATAAACTAGGAGGTCTTCCATGGCTGCAAAATCAGCGGTATTTGAAGAAAACTACAACGACTATTGCGCCCGGCTGGCAGAAACCGATTTCAGCCGTATATCACGCATTCTCGGGATCAGGCTTGAAAATAACCGGCTTGCGGTTCCGTTTTTTCAGACAACCTGCCATGTTTCAGGAGACGGGATAACAGACGCTTCCGGCAACCGGCCGGACTACATCACCTGCGTGATCCTGGCCCGGTACATCCTGAACTGCCCGGACGAGCCCCATAACGACCCGGATTGGGTTTCTTTCAAGGACTTCAAAAAAGAAGCCGCTGTTCTGAATGTCAACTTCTTCACCAGTGACACGGAGCAGGCCATTGTAAAGGCATTTTCCGGCAGATTTGACGCGCTTGAAAACGCCTGCCAGCAGACCGGCGGCACTCCCCATAAAGCAGACTATCCCTACGACCTTGTCATGCAATTTACGGCACTGCCGCAGATCTCACTGCTGCTGCTGTTCAATGACAAGGATGATGAATTTCCGGCTGCCTGCTCCGTGCTTTTTAACCGGCATGCCGAAGAATATCTTGACCCCGAATCCCTTGCCATGACCAGCGCGGTGCTGGCCCGGAAATTAAAAAAGGGAGCATAACCACATTGCAGGGAAAGAACATGGACCAGATCTTTTCAGACCGCATCAGCGACGTGCCCCGGTCATTTATCCGGGAAATATTAAAGGTCGCCCTGGACCCGGCCGTGATCTCCTTTGCCGGCGGGCTGCCCAACCGCGACCTCTTTCCCGTGGAACCGCTCAAGGCCGCCACGGCAAAAGTATTTGACACCCGCGGCCGGGACGTCCTTCAATACGGCACGTCCGAAGGATTCCCCCCCCTGCGTGAATATATCGCAGAACGATACCGGGAAAAACAGAACCTCGACATCCCCGTGGAAAACATTCTCATCACCAGCGGGTCCCAGCAGGGCCTGGACCTGCTGGGGAAAATCATCCTCAACAAAGGCGACGGCCTGGTCATCGAAGTACCCGGATACCTGGGCGCCATCCAGGCCTTTTCCATCTACCAGCCCCGGTTCCTGCCGGTGCCGGTATCTGAAACCGGCATGGACCCGGCACGCCTGAAAGCCGCCCTGGCCGGCAACAGCGCCAAACTGATGTATACGGTGCCCAATTTCCAGAACCCCTCGGGCATCACCTATCCCGCAGACAACAGACAGGCAGTGGCCGAACTCGTCCAGTCAACCAACACCCTGCTCATTGAAGACGACCCCTATGGCGACCTGCGCTTTTCCGGCCAGCGCGAACCGTCTTTCAAAGAATTGCTTCCGGAACAGACCGTGCTGCTGGGCTCGTTCTCCAAATCCATTGTCCCGGGCTTCCGCCTGGGCTGGCTGGTTGCACCGGAACACATCCTGCAAAAACTGGTCATCGCCAAACAGGCCACCGACCTTCACACCAGCCACTTTACCCAGAGCATTATCCGGCAATACCTCCAGGACAACGACAGCGACCGGCACCTTGAAACCATTATCTCAGTCTACGGCTCCCAGTGCCGGGCCATGCGCGACAGCATAAAATCATATTTTCCGCCCGGCATCTCCTACACCCGACCCCAGGGCGGCATGTTCCTGTGGGTCCGGCTGCCCGGCAACCTCTCGTCCCTTGACCTCTTTGAAACCGCCGTGGCCGACAAGGTCATCTTCGTCCCCGGCGACCCCTTTTACATCAACAAAACCCACACCCCCACCCTCCGCCTCAACTTCTCCTGTGTTGACGAACCAACCATCCACACCGGCATCCAACGACTGGCAGACGCCATCAACCGGCACCTGGAAAAAATATGAAATCTGCCGGATATGTCGCCAATCACCCGAATACCGGCATTCACCGGACATGAAGTGAATGAACTCTATGCAGATTGTCAATCGCATTCCATGGTCGGGTGGTCGGGTCAAGTCCGCTCTTGACTCTTTCCCTGAAACTGGACGGCTGTCATCTACGTAACAATGCGGATACTGCCGGACCGGATCATCCTGACGTCATGTTTTCGTGTTTTTCGTGACTTTCGTGGACCAAAAGACGTTTGCCCTGGCCGGTTTTAATGACCACAAAATACACGAAAGCCACGAAAACCTTGGCGTTTGCTCTGGATATGCATGGTTTGCGGGACATCCAGAGCAAGGCGTTCCAACGTCTGCAACCTCACCATTGTTGCCACACCTGATGTTGTTATCCCCAACAGTCCTGCCGTTTCCGCCAGAGAGACCATATATGCATAACCCTTGGATGGACGGGTGCCATGTCAATTTTATCTTGACAGGCCTGCTAACGTTAAATATACTAAATTAACAAAAATGTTAACTTTTTATATTTTTCAATATGAGACTGAACCAGCTGCGGCAGATCAGGAAACGCTACTTCGGCTATGATGAACTGGCCCGGGTGCTGGGGATTGCTCCCGCATCGGCCCGTGTGGCTGCAAGCCGTTTTGTTCGCCAGGGGGTGCTGGTGCGGATAAAACGGAACATGTATATGCTGCGGGAAGTCTGGCAGTCCGCCGCCAGAGAGGAAGTGTTTGCCATTGCCAACCTTGTCCAGGTGCCCTCCTATATCTCTTTAACCACGGCCCTTGATTATTACGATATCACGACTCAGATACAGCGGGCATATTATGAATCCGTGGCAACCGTGCGGACAAAAGCGGTCCAGGTCGACGGCACGATTTTTCGGTATACCCGTATCGCGCCCGGCCTATATTCAGGATTCCGAAGAGAAAAGGGAGTGTTTATCGCCACGCCGGAAAAGGCCCTGGTGGACGCTTTTTACCTGATGTCCCTGGGCCGGTATGCATTGGATCTGTCCGCCCTGGACGGCACGCGGCTGGATGTGAAAACCATCAGAGACGTAAGCCGGGATTTTCCCGAAAAAACCCGACAACTGCTGAGGACCCATGGATACCTTTGAGCAACATGAAGTTTTTGAGATAGAAGTGCTGGACCGGCTGAACCGGGCCGGTGCACTTGAACCGCTGGTCTTTGGCGGTGGCACTATGCTGCGGCTTTGCCATGAACTGCCGCGCTACTCGGTGGACCTTGATTTCTGGTTTATCAAAACAGTGGATGAAAAAGCATATTCCCGACAACTGCAGGACCTGCTTCAGGCAAACTATGAGATCACGGACGCGCAGCTCAAACACTATTCTCTTGTGGTTGAACTCCGCTCCGCCCGTTACCCCCGGCGCCTGAAGATTGAAATCCGCCGGGAGGTCCGGCAGTGGGACTGTCAGCAAAAAATTGCCTTTTCCCGCTTTGACACCCGGCAGGTATTGGTGAGGACCCACACCCTGGAGCAGACCATGGAAAACAAAGTGGCCGCTCTGCTGGATCGGGCTGAAATCCGGGATGGCTTTGATATTGAATTTCTGCTGCGCCGGGGCATTGGCCTTCCTCCGCTGGATACGGCCAGGCTGGAAAAATTGAAAACCCGGCTGGGCCGGTTCAAGGAAAAAGATTTTAAGGTCGGGCTCGGCTCGGTTCTGGAAGGTGACATGCGGGCTTATTATGCGGCAAACGGCTTTGCCTTTTTCAATGAACGGCTTAACACCATTCATTAAAACCGGCAGGGGATAAAATCATGATGTAATGGACGATACGATGGGGTCATGGTCTCATGGGGTCAAGTCCGCTCTTGACTCTTTATCAGAAACCGGTCGACGATCTGCTTCGCAACAATACAGGTGCTGCCGGACCGGATTATCCTGGCATCATGTTTTCATGTTTTTCGTGCCTTTCGTGGACTAAAAAAGGCGGGGAAGCATTCTCTGTCACTTTCAAAAAAAATCAGCAAATCCCCATTTGATGTACCAGGAATTAAAACCCGCGCAACGACAAAAGATGTTCCTGAGACAGTTAAAGACTCAAGATCGAGAAGTTGAGTGATCCTTTTTCCGTCACACCGTCGTCAGCCGGGCCACACATTCAATATGCGGCGTATGGGGAAACATATCCACCGGCTGTACCTCTGTGACCGTATAATGCTCGGCCAGTAATCCCGCGTCCCTGGCAAGGGTCGCGGGGTTGCAGGAAACATATACGATGCGTGCAGGGGCCATGGCCAGAACCTGGCTGACCACATCTTTGTGCATGCCCGCCCGGGGCGGGTCGATAACCATCACATCAGGACGATGGGGAATTTCCCTGAGGCGGTCCTTTACATCCCCGGTCAGGAAGCTTACATTGGTGATATTGTTTTTCCGGCAGTTGATTTCGGCATCCGTTGTACAGCTTTTATTCACCTCAATGCCCACAACGGATTTTGCCATGCCCGACAGCCAGATAGCGATGGTACCGGTGCCGCAATAAAGATCCACAACGGTTTCATGGCCCTTCAGCCCGGCATATGCTGCTGCCACCTGATATAAGGTTTCTGCGCCCCGGGTATTGGTCTGAAAAAATGAATTGGCTGATATATCAAACCGCATGTCTCCCAGCTGATCTTCAATCACCATCTCCCCTTGCAGCAGCACTTCTTCATCCCCAACGGCAATGCCGGCTTTTTTAGCGGTGATGTTGTTGACCACGGATACCACCCCGGGACAGGTCTCATAAAGATGGTCGGCAAGGGGCTGCACCGCTGAACGATCCGATTCGGCGGTCACGATATTCACCATCCACTGATCATGGGCCACAGAATGACGGAGCATGAGAAACCGCCAGAATCCCTCATGGGATCGCAACCCGTAAACCGGCTGTGCAGACTGCCGCACAAAATTCCGCACATCACACAGTATATGGTTGCCTTGATCGGGAAAAAGATCACACCGATCAATGTCCAGTACCTTGTAAAAGGTGCCGGACACATGGAGTCCAAGGGCGAATCCGGCATCTGCATCGGGATTGTCCATTTCTTCGGGCATCAGCCACCGGCGGTCGGCAAAGGAGAACTCCATCTTGTTTCGATAGGCAAGGGTTTGCCGGGCCGGTATGGGCGGATGTACCACTGCATCGGTCACTGCCCCGATCCGTGCCAATGCGTCCCTCACCTGCTCGTGCTTATACGCCAGTTGCTTTTCATAGGAGAGAATGCGAAGCCGACACCCCCCGCAAAACCCGCAGAACCGGCATTGGGGGTCGGTCCTGTGCGGTGATGGGTTGAGGATTTCCAGCACCCGGGCTTCTGCATATTGCTTTTTCTTTTTCACAATTCTGGCCGAAACCGTGTCGCCGGGCACGGCATTGGTCACAAATACAGCCATGCCGTTCACTCGCGCAATCCCCATGCCGCCAAAGGCCAGAGTCTCAATCTCAAGCGTCAGGATGTCCCCTTTTCTCACATTCCGCTCTTGATTGGTGTTGGGTGGTTTATCGCCGGCCAAGATACGCCTCCACACGGTTCAATCCTTCTTCGATATTATCCATGGCATTGGCATAGGAAAACCGCAGGTATCCTTCACCGTTTTGCCCGAAATCAATACCCGGCGCCACGCCCACCCGGGCGTTTTCCAGAATATCAAACGCGAGCCGGTAAGAATCATTGTCAATATGGCGGGCATCAGCAAACACGTAAAATGCGCCGGTGGGCGACACCGGAATGCCGAATCCCATCTTTCTGAGCCGGTTGAGCATATACACCCGCCGCTGGTCGTATATCTCCCGCATTTTCGCCACATCGTCACCGGCTTTTTCCAAAGCCGTAATGCCGGCCAGCTGCACAACGGAATTGGCGGATATCAGCAGATTCTGATGGAGAATCTGGATCGTTCGAACAAAATCTTCCGGCACAATCAGATAGCCCAGCCGCAGCCCGGTCATGGCATATAACTTGGAAAACCCGTTGAGTACAAAGGCATGATCGGTAAATTCGAGAATGGAATGGTCCCTGCCTTCGTAAGTCAGCCCGTGATAAACCTCGTCTGAGATGATATACGGCGAAAGCCCGGCCAGCGATGCCATACATTCCGCCGATAGAACCGCGCCCGTGGGATTGGCCGGGGAATTGATACAGATCGCCTTGGTCTTTTCCGTTATGGCCGATGCCGCATCTTCAACATTCAATTGGAATCCGCCTGCCGCACTGAGCGGCACGGTCACCACCCTGCCATCCACAAACCGGATAAAGTTGGGATAGCAGGCATAGTGCGGGTCCGATAAAATTACTTCGTCTTCCGGGTCCAGCAAAGCGGCAAATGCAAGCATCATGGCCGGAGAAGTGCCGGCGGTCACCACAATCCGGGAAGACGGGACATCGACACCATACCGGCGCCTGTAGTGACGGCTGATCGCCTCTCTCAACCGCATGTCTCCGAGGCTGTGGGTATAACAGGTGTTTCCCGAGGCCATGGCGGCTGTCATTGAATCCCTGACGCACGGGGGAACATCAAAATCGGGCTCCCCCACCTCCAGGTGAATCACATCAATACCATCTGCTTCCATGGTTTTGGCTTTTTCCAGCACATCCATCACCAGAAACGGGGTGATGGCCTGTGCGCGACGGGATATCATTATGTGTGGCTCCTTCGAATCTTTACAAGGTATCTAAAAACGACATATCCTTTCCCTGCGTATTCTTGGTCCCGATTGCAAGTACTTCCATACTGCCGTCTTTCAGGTTCCTGAAATAGATACGGCCGTTATAGGAAAAAATTATCTCGAAAATCTTTTCCCTGCTTTTTCGCAGATCCACTTTCCGCTTAATGTTAATTGCGGGCGAATGGGCATCCAGTTGTTTCACCACCTCTTCCGCCTTGATCTGCATCTCTTCGGTCAGGCCAAGATAACCATCAATGGCCCGTTTGTGCATCGTGACGTTCTTATAAAGGGTTTTGAATCGTTTTTCAATACCGGGCAAGCCGCCCCCCTTTTTTCTGTTTTTCTGGCTTTCGGTATTGAACTGATCGGTCACTTCTTTAAGGGCTTCATTTTCCTTTTCCAGTTCTTCGCGAAGCTGAATGTTCTTTCGCATCTTTTCTTCAAGAGACATGATCTCGTCAATCATATAGTCTTCGTTCTGGCTTGCCTGAATTCTATATTCAGTCAGCTTCTTTTTTGCGGCATCCATGTCATCGGCCAGCCGGTTTTTTTCTTCATTAAGCTGCATCAGCCGTTCATAGTGCTGCTGCTGAAGGAACTGAAGCCGGTTGATCTCCCGCTTCCTGTCAACATCTTCAGCCCTCACCCATCGGGCCCAGGCAAGATAGAAAGAGGCAAATACACCACCGGCACCGACGAGGAAGAAGGCCAGAATAAGAACGTCCAGTATCGACCCGCGCTGAATAAAAAGATCCAGCTGTACCGAAAGCCCCTTGTTCATCAACCGGTAGTTTTCCGCGGCAATGTCCCGTGAAGACGGGGGATTCAAAGTCTCGGCATCCGATGTTGCGGGCGCGGGATATACAATGGTGTCCTCCCCGGCTGTCACCAGAACGTCAAGCCGGACGCCCAGCGGAAGCAGTTCGCACTCCTGAAGATAGGCATCGATATTGGCGCTGACCGCATTGTTCAGCCGGATGGTCCCCTGCAGCAACACCTGGGGATCGCCGATATAGACATTTTCAATGTCACTCTTGTATTGCTTCTCCAGAAACCGTTCCAGGGCATGAACCGCCAAGAGATCCATCAACGGCGTTAAGACCGCCAGCAGCAACAATATTTTCAGGGGGAAATTTTTCATGATATCCGGTTCAGTATTTCTCTGGCCTGTTCGGCTTCATAAAAATGCTGGCTTAAATCAAGCGCGTTTTCGAGATACCGGGCGGCATTGACCGTGTCGCCCATTCTGTAATAGACCATTCCCAGGTGATAATTGGCCGTTGCATTGTTGGGAATTTTTTCAACGCACAGCTTCAACTCCCGCAATGCATCCTCATACAATCCCATTTTGTAGTATATCCATCCAAGTGTATCCCGGATGTAAGGGTCATCGCCCTCAAGGGATTTGGCCTTGAGGACAAATTTTAACGCCTCATCCAGCTTATCGGGTTGTTTGGAAAGGAGATAAGCCAGATTATTGGCTGCCTTGGCGAATGACGGATCAATGGCAAGGGCCCGACGATAATGAGCTTCCGCCTGCCGGAAATCCTTTTTCATTTTATACAACACGCCCAGCATCATGTGCGGCTCTGCCTCCCGCGGATTTCTGTCCAGCAGCACCTGGTATTGCGAAATGGCCTTGTCCAGGTCCCTGTCTGCCAGATAAACCCTGGCCAACGCATAATACGGTTTTAGATAATGAGGCGCCAATGCAATGGCCTTTTGAAATAGGGCTTCCGCCTCAGCCCGCTCTCCCATGGCCAGATAGACGCCGCCCTTAAGATTGTAAACCGCGGCGATCAGTGAATTAATCCGGGCCTGGGGCAACGCCGTATTGTTTTTCAACCTGAGGACTTGCTGGTCGCACTTTTTCAGGGCGGTTTCATACGCCTCGTTTGCCACATGCATCAGAATAATCGATTCAAAAACACCGATCAGTGCGGGATTATCCGCCAGCACGGTTTCGAAATTCTCGATCATTTCGTCATATTTTTCCCTTAATCCCTTCAGCCGTTCCACTCGAAATGTCCCGAAGGGATTGCCGGATGCCACGTCAAACAGTGACTGGGAAGATTCCAGGCTGATGTCATCCGTTGGGTTCTGCAGCGACGCCGCCCCCAGAATCACATCCACATTAAAATTTTCATGCAGTAGCGAAAACAGCTCCTGATTTAACTGCCGTGCCTTTTCAATCTCCCCCTCTTCAAGATAAATATTGGCCAGCCGGATACGGGCGTTGATATCGCCGGGCGATATCTCCACCGCCTTGGCAAAAGCAGATTTGGCCAGGTCCGTATCGCCTTTCTGGAGATATATCGTCCCCTTGAGCCGGTAAAGTTCATCGGAAAACGGGCGTTCACCGAGCAGGCGATCACTCAGGGCAAGGGCCGCATCATAAGCCTGTTCTGCTGTAAGCAGACGAACCTTCAATAGGCGGGCAGGGAAATACCCGGGCCGTTCATTCAAAATGGTGTCAATGTAGTTTTTTGCAGACGGGATATCACGGGTTTCCAGATGGAATTCAGCCAGAATGGTCATGATTCTGGGATTGTGAGGGGCATGATCCAGTGCCGTGTTATACATGGCCAGTGCTTTTTGCGTATCCCCGGTGGCGCTGTAAAAATTACCGGCCAGCAGATACGCACCCACATTCTCCGGGGCTTTTTCAATGGCCCTGGTAAATGCATCTTCGGCTTTTGCCGTGTTATTTCGGGAAAAATAAAATTTTCCCAGGGCGATATAGAGGTCCGCATTGTCCGGAAGAACCCGGATTGCATCCAACAGCACGGCCTCGGCCATTTGATAATCCTTGCGCTGATAATAGAGATTAAAAAGCATGAGCCGGGGCGTGGCGGCTTCAGGAGAAACCCGGATCGCATCCAGCAGGTTGCTTTCCGCATAGGCGATATCCCCCTGCCGGGCCAGCACATCGGCCAGACGCAGGTATGCCTCTTTATTGTCAGGCGCTATTATGATGATCCGCTGATAGGTATCGGCCGCCTTATGAAGCCGGTTGCTCTGCTGATAGATATCCGCCAGCAGAAAAAGGGCCGCCGTATTGACCGGCTCGATCTTCAGGATTTTCTGTACCTTTCCTTCGGCTGCGTCAAACCGCTCACCCAGAAGATCAAACCGGGCCAATCGCAATAGAGCGTCGGTGTTGTCCGGCGCGATCTCCAGTACACGGTTATAGGCATCAATCGCCGCCCGGGTCTGGCCGAGTTTCAGATAGGCATCCCCGAGGCCGGACCAGGCCTCCACCGATTCGGGCAATAGTGCCGTGGCTTTTTTATATGCCGCAACAGCCCGCTTGTAGTCTTTTCCCGTTGAAAAGGCTTTGGCGTCGGCCAGCAGTTCCGTTGGCCCCGACGGCTGCGGGGAGCAGGCCACTACCTGCACCAATACCATCAGCATTATCGAAAACAAACAGATTCTATTCATGGTTATCCCCATTCACAATGGAAACTTTCTGCCAGCGGCACACCACCTTTGTGCCGGCAATTACGGAAAGATATCCGATACCGGCGATCAGGATAATGGTGGGGGCGCTGGACAGGTCCAGCCGATAGCTGATCGCCAGACCGGACCAGTTGAACAGGATACACAGGCCGGTACCGGCCGTCATCATGTGCCATATTTTTTTTGCATACTGCCCTGCTATTGCCGCCGGCAGTGTCAGCAGGGCGATGACCAGAATAATCCCGATCATTCGCACCAGAAGCACTACGGTCAGAGCGGTCAGGCACAGCAGGATCATATAAAAAACACCGGCCTGTATCCCTCGAAGACGGGCAAATTCATCATCAAAGCATACCGCCACCAGCCGGTTGTAAAACCCTACAACAAACAGAATAATAACCGTATCCAGGCAGATCACCATCCACACATCCCTTGCGGAGATCAGCAGGATATCACCGAACAGATAACTGGAGAGATCGTAATACCCGGGGGTTAGATCGATGAACAGCAGACCGGCTGCCATGCCGACGGCCCACAGAGCGCCGATAACAGTATCTTCCCGTTGTTCCGCATACATGCTCACCAACCCGACGACAACAGCGGCCAGTACGGCTGTTAATGCGGCGCCATACATAGGATCAAACCAGTCGATACCGATTTTATTCTGCAGGTAAAGCCCCGCGCCGATTCCTCCGAAGGCGCAATGGGCAATGGCCCCGGCCAGATAGCTGATCCGGCGGGTCACCACAAAACTGCCCATAACACCGAATGCCACACTGGCAAAAGTGGCAAGCCAGAATGCCAGCCGCAGAAACTGCAGATCCGGATCCGAAAACATACGCCACAGATCAGCCATTCTTTGTCTCCTCGCCGTTGGGGAAACTGATTTTTTCAGATACCTGAGACCCGGGGGACCATTGATGATCATGGCGTACCATGCACATATCCTGTCCATACATTTTGCTGATAACCATACCATTGACCGCACTGGTGGGATGTACGACAAGGGACCGGTTCACACAAATCACCCGGTTCACATGCCGGGAAACAAACCCCAGATCATGGGAAACAATCAGGATAGTCATGGTCTTGTTAAGCGTCTGAAGAATTTCGAACAGGGCAGATTCCGAACCGGGATCAATGTTGGATGTGGGTTCATCCAGCAGGAGCAGTTCCGGTTCCGTACTAAGCGCCCGGGCAATGAGAACGCGCTGCCGCTGTCCGCCGGAAAGCTGACTGAGATGACGACCCGCCATATCGGCCATTCCGGTATATGACAGGGCTTTCAAGGCGTTCTGCCGGTCCGCCTTTGTATAAAATCCGGGGCGATTGCCGCCCAGGCGGCCCATCAGCACAACATCCATTACCGTCACCGGAAATCTGGGGTCCAGGTGGGCATGCTGGGGCATGTATCCCACGCGCAAACAGGCTTTTTCCGGTGTTGTACCAAGCACGCGGATGGTTCCGGTATCCGGCCGGATGCGACCGAGAATCAATTTCAGCAACGTGGTCTTTCCGCCGCCGTTGGGTCCTACAATGGTAGTAAACTCGCCTTGCTTGATAGTCACATCGACACGGGTTAAAACCGGCTGCCGACCATAGGCAAAGGAGACATCCCGAAGAGAGATGGCCGTATCATCTACCATGCCCTGTACCTCCGTTTTTCTTTATAAGCGCCTGTCGAATGGTTTCGGCCATGCGTGTCATATTGGTCATATAATCCGGATCCAGCGGGTCCAGCGGCACAACGGCACCGCCAATGGCATCGGCGATTTTCTGCGCGGCCCGGCGGTCAAACTGGGACTGAACAAAAATCACCCTCACCCCTGCCCCACGGGCCTGTTTGATAAACGCCAGAAGCTGACGGCCTTTCGGAGCCTTTCCAGCCATCTCCACGGCCACCTGCTCTAGCCCGTAGGCATCGGCGAAATACCCGAACGCCGGATGAAACACAAACAATCGCTCCCCCTTTACCGGCTGAAGCACCTTTTCCAACTGCCGGTGGAGGTCTGCCAGGGTTTTTACAAAAATCGCCGTATTGGCCCTGTAAACATCGCATCCCCGGGGATCCGCATTGCAGAGCGCATCCCGGATGATAAACGCCTGCTGTTTTACCAGCATAGGGGCCATCCAGACATGGGGATCTTTGCCGTCCATTTCGGCATGGTCATCGTCGGCATGCCTGTGGACCTCCGTCATGGCCCGCAACGGAATATTCCGGCGCGTATCCACCACACGGATATGACCGCCAATGGTTTTCATCATGGGCATAACCATATTTTCAAAAGGGACGCCGATGCGGAAATAGATATCCGCCGCTGCCAGCCTTTTAATCCGCGAGGGTTCAGGGGTAAAGGTGGCCGGACTCTTCCCGGCCGGCAGCAGCACATCCACCGTTACACGGTCCCCGCCGATTTGTTCAACAAAATATTTCTGCGGCGGAATGCTGACAAATACCGGCAACGGTTTTTCCACGGCAAACCCGGCTGTGGCAATAATACAAACCACTGTGGTCAGAACGAAAATTCTCAAAATCAATCGCAACGGCTGTCGTATCATTCTTCGATACTCCGGTTTTTTACAAATGTCGAATTTCCAATTTCCGGATTTTCGCCTTACAGGCATCGTCTGAGTTGAGGAATCGACCGGGAAAAGCGGTTATCCCCATCACTCATTGCAACCGGGTCAATCAGGAATTTCTTCAATATGCGGTTTGATGTCCAGCACCGGCGTCTGATCCAGCATGTCAAGACCTCTGACATGGATCTCCCCGCCGTTGATATTCAGTACTTCCAGAACTGAAAGTCCGATGGGATTGGGCCGGCGGGGGGAACAAATGGAAAAGACCCCCATCGGGTGATCCCGATGCGGCGGGGTCTGCTTCAACAGTTCAGGCACAAACGGCGGGCTCTTGTGAAAGCAGAACAGCACCACGATCCGCTGTCCCGGATCAATATCAGCAAGGCCCGCCACATATTCTGGATCAATTACAATCCGCCCTTCCACATCCGAGATGCGCCAGTGTCGGGGGATATCCGCGGCCTCCGTGTAAACATAGCCGATGGGTTTCATGGTAAATGTCATATTGTTTGTCACCTTTTGTTCTTCAGCGATTGTTCATTTCCCAGCCAGACGGGTCAGCACAAACCGCCCCTGTTCGCACCCCACATCCCTGGCCGCAACCGGACACTTTGTTTTAAAAAGGAAAAAGATATTGTTATGATCTGTTGTTTCGGAAAGGGTTTCATAATTGCCCTGCCCTTTTGAAATTATCATATCCGCCGACTTGAACGTATTGACAAATGGTTCCGAACATTCGGAAAGTACCGTGCCGGGTATATCCGTGCCATTATCGATCACCGGCACCAACTGGTCCAGGCCCGCTGTTCTGGCATCATCAATGGTAGCGTCATTAATCACCGGCGCGCCACGAACCGCCAGGGTGACACGGTCTTCGGGCAGTGCCTCAACCAGGAGACGATCAAACACGATCTCTCCGGCATTATCCGCCAGATACAAAATAGTGCCGGCATCGGCCACTGCCCGGGAGAACATGGCCATGTCTCCGAAAACCGGTTTTGCCAGTGCCTCATCTATGGTCGTCATCACGGCCTGGGGGCTCACATCCCCCTGCACCCCGAAATCAATGATGTTGCCGGCAATGGCAATTCTTGCAGCCGTTTCCAGCCTGTTACCGGCCGATGCAACCTGCTGCTTCAGTGCTGGATATAACTCAAGGGCAAATTGATTAAAACGATCTTTGACCTGCTTGTAGGGATCTCCATCCTTTACCATCTCCCGGATCGTGCGGTGAATCGTCCGCCCCATCAGCGGCGGGGGCTGACTTATATCCATCTCATTGATTTTCAAAAGAATATGCTTCAAAACACGCGCCTGGAGAAGATCATCTCCACCGGCCATACGGGCGGCATCCAGGGTCTGCTGAATAAAGCATGGCATACAGTCAAGATAAGTCCGCATAATATTTTGGACTTTAACGTATTCCCCCGGGTCATGCAAGCCCAAACCGTCGACGGCCGCACCCGTGAAATCGGCCATAACCGCCGGCACACAGGTATCTCACCGTTTTGATTGTCCTTGAAAAAATAATTAAATTACTGTATAATAAGTAGAATTCAATCAAAAATTCCGGCTGTTTTATCCCGGACACTGGCTCAATCACGCACACGTAGGATCTCGCTTTTTAACAACCCTATCCGGACCCGAGGCCGGTACTATCCCAAACCATTATTCAACGAGGAATCATCATGGAACTGACCGGTGGTTATCAGTTGTTGGAACAGATCCATGGCAACAAGGCTTACACCGTTTACAGAGCAAAGCGTCAACAGGACGGGCGGGCGGTTGTTGTCAAAGTGTTATCCGCTTGTAATCCCAGTCAGAGCGATATTGCCAGGTTCACCCAGGAATATGAAATAATAAAGAATATCAATGATATTGATGGCATTATCGCCATTTACGAACTCGTGAGACAAAACGGTTCCATGGCGATTGTCATGGAGGATCTGGATGCGATCTCCCTTAAACAGTTTATCAATGGCACCCCCCTGCCCATTCCCGTATTTCTTGAAATCGCCACCACACTGGCGGATATTCTTGGCCGGCTGCATCAGAAAAATATTATTCACAAGGATATCAAGCCTCACAATATCCTGATCAACGCAGATACCCGGAAAATCAAACTGACCGACTTCGGCATCTCCAAGCTTATCACTCAGGCGGACGAAGCCATTTATAGCCCCGATGTGATCGAGGGAACACTTAAATATATCTCCCCGGAACAGACCGGCCGCATGAACCGACGGGTCGATTACCGGACAGACCTCTATTCCCTGGGGATAACCTTTTATGAGATGCTGACCGGCGGGCTGCCTTTTGCGGCTGCGGACCCCATGGAACTGATCCATGCCCATATGGCCCGGCCACCTGTCCCCCTGGCAACCGTTAACAACGGCATACCCGTTGTATTGTCTGAGATTGTGCAGAAGCTTATGGCAAAATCGGCTGAAGACCGTTACCAGAACGCCTTTGGTCTGCTGCATGACCTCACCCGTTGCCGCGAAACCATGGATGAAAACGGCAATATCCCCGCCTTTGACATCGGCACCAGGGACATGCCCCTTCTCTTTACTCTCCCCCATATTTTTGTTGGCCGCAAAGCGGAAAAAAAACAGCTTCTGGCCGCGTTTGACCGGTGCGTCGCGCAGACACATCCTGAAATCGCTATAGTGTCGGGACATCCCGGTATCGGCAAAACCTTCCTGATCAATGAGATTCACAAACCCATCACAGAAAAAAGGGGATATTTTATTGCCGCAAAATATGACAAGCTGGGCAAAGATCTCCCGTACAGCGCAATCATCCGGGCTTTTAACAGCCTTGTAAAACAGATCCTGGCGGAAGGGCCCGAACGGATTGCTCTCTGGCAGAACCGGATTCAAAGCGCGCTTGGCAACACTGGTCGTCTGGTGGTGGATGTCATCCCCATGCTCTCCCTGATCATCGGTGACACGCCCGAAGTGCCTGCTTTAAAGCCCGAAGATGCCCGGAATCGTTTTCTGTATGTTTTTAAAAATTTCATCCGGGTATTCACGAAGCCGCAACATCCGCTGGTACTGTTTCTGGATGACCTGCAATGGGCGGATTATGCCAGTCTTCATTTTATTGAATCCGTATTGTCAGATGCAGATAATGGGGCGCTCTTTTTCATTGGTGCCTACCGGCACAAGGAAATCGATGATACCCATCCGCTGAACAACGTACTGACCGTAATCAACCAATCCCATATTCCGGCGGCACATTATCATATCGGCCCATTGTCACAACCCGATATCCAGCATTATCTGGCCCGTTTTTTTCGCGTGGAAACCGGTGCCGTCAAAGAACTGGCAAAAGTGGTGGAAACCAAAACCCGGGGCAACCCGTTCTTTATCAACCAGTTTCTGAAAACTCTTTACGAAAAGAATATGGTCCGGCCCGATGAAACCGGAACGTGGTCATGGGACCTGACCGCCATTAACACACTCAGGGTGACCGATAATGTTATAGAACTCATGGCCGAAAAAATTGTCGAGCTTCCGGAAACCACCCGGGAGACATTGATGCGGGGCGCCTGTATCGGCAACACATTTAACCTTGAAATTCTTGCAGCTGTCATGGAAACCCATATTAACGCCATTCTGGACCATCTTTCACCGGCCCTGAACGCGGGAATGATTTATTTTTCCGGTGACAAGGGCGCGTATCTGCACGACCGGATACAGGAGGCTGCATACTCGCTTATTCCGGCGGAACGCCGCTCCGGGATTCACCTGGCCATTGGCCGGTATATGCTTCAGCATATTCCTGCTGAGGACCATGCCGCCCCAATCTTTGAAATTGCGAACCACCTGAATGCCGGAAGAGCGGAAATATCACCCGACGCAGAAAGGGAAGAAATTCTTGAACTGGCGAAAATCAATGTCATTGCCGGCAGGAGAGCCAGGAATGCCGCAGCATATGAGCCGGCTTATGTCTATCTGAAGGCCGGTATTTCGCTGCTCCGGGAAACAGACTGGCAGGATCACTATGATCTCGCTTACGACCTGCATATTTATGCGGCCGAGCTGGCTTATGTCAACGGTCTGTTCACGGAAATGGAAGCGTTTCTTGAAGCCATCCTGGCCCGTACATCCCGGCTGGTGGACAAGGCCAGGGTAGATGAGATCCGCATACAGGCATTCAGTTCCAGAAACATGCTCGACGATGCCGTTAAAACCACAAAGTCGATAATGCCGCTTCTGGGCGTTGTTATTCCCGACCCGATCACCGGGGATGCGATTATGGAAGAATTTGCCAGAACCGACGAAATACTCGCCGATAAAACCGACGATGATATCCTCGGCACCCCTCTCATGACCGACCCTAATGATCTGGCGACCATACGGGTTGCCACCAGCGCTGCAGCGCCGCTTTATACCGGCGGATACACCAATGAAATTATTATAATGGTATTAAAAATGATGCAGCTGTCCCTGCAAAAAGGCATTGCGCCACAGACGCCCTACTGGTTCAGCACCTTTGCCATGACATTTTATGGATTGAATCAGTTTGAAAGAGCGTTCCGGTTCGCCGATCTTGCGCTGTCCATTAAGAACAGGTTCCCCGAACACCGGGGTGTAAGGGCCGACATGCTGGTTTATACATTTATTGCCCATTGGCAGCGTCCGCTGCATGAAGTGGCGTCCCGCCTGATGGAAACTTACAAACACGGCCTGGAGGCAGGCGATATAGAATATGCCCATCTGTCGATTGGCAAATACACCTTTCTTCGTCTGGCCGGTGGTGTGGCACTGGATACAGTTAAGTCAGAAATCGCCCTGTTTCATAAATCCATGACCACCTATAAGATGCTGGCCTGTCTGAGTTATGAAGCAACATATGCACAATTTGTGGAGAACCTGATGGGGAATGCGGAAAATCCCGCCGTGCTGGAGGGTGAAATGCTCAGTGAATCAGAACGCGTTCCAAAGCTGGTGGCCGCCCAGGATCATCTTTCGCTGTGTAAAATATATCTTATTGCCATGATACTGGCTTATCTGTTTGGTGATTCAAAACGTGCGCTTGCCAAGGCAGAAGAATGCAAGCAATATACGGGCGCCATATCCGGTGGTATGCATCATATTGTACATTTTTATTTTTACCGGTCTCTGGCAAGACTGGCGGCAATCGAAGATCAGCCCCAGGAAGCACATGCGAAGATGTTCCCGAAGATCGACTATGCCCAGGACAAACTGCGCGTGTGGGCGGCATTTGTGCCTGAGACCATTCAACATAAGATTGATCTGGTAGCGGCGGAAAAAAGCCGGCTTCAAGGGGACGCGCCGGCAGCGGCGCAATCATACGAAAACGCCATCAATGGCGCTAAAAAGGCCGGATTTGTTCAAGAACTGGCCCTTGCCTATGAACTGGCGGCAGTCTTTTATAAACAATATGGGTTTGAAAACTTTGCCCGGCTTTATATGCAGAATGCCATTGCCTGTTACAACCAGTGGGGCGCCAGGGCCAAGGCAGAGCAACTGATGAAAACTTACGGACATATCTTTCCCTCCTTTACTGCTCAGCCCATAAGCACCTTTGATGACACGGTGACCATCACCCGATCTGCAACCAGCCAGAGCACCGCCCTGGATATATCCACGGTTATCAAGGCATCCCAGACGATTTCCGGAGAGATAGAACTGGACAATCTCCTTCGTCAGCTGCTGCACATCAGCATTGAAAACGCCGGTGCCCAGAAGGGTGCGCTGATTTTTGTAAGCAACGGCGGCCTGTTCGTGGAAGCGATCAGTGACATCAAGGGCACGGTGGACCTGACAGAATCCCTGCCGCTGAATACATGCGACCGTCTGCCGGCAAGCGTTATCCATTATGTCAACACCACCGATACCCCCCTGGTGATTGATGATGCCGAATCAGACAACCAGTTCGGCATGGACCCTTATATCACATCGAATCAGGTCAAATCCATCATGTGTGCCCCCGTCAAACACCAAAAAAAGATCAGCGCCATTTTATACATGGAAAACAATCTATCCACCCATGCATTTACGCCCGAGCGACTGGAGCTTCTCACCATCCTGTCGGCCCAGGCAGCTATCTCTCTGGAAAACGCCCGCTTATTCAAGGCGGTCAGCCAGGCCAAAGAGGAAATCCAGGCCCATCGGGATCACCTGGAAGAGATGGTGGAAGAACGCACCCGCGAGCTGCGCGCCGCCCAGGCGGAGCTGGTCGACAACGCCCATCGGGCCGGCATGGCGGATATTGCCGTGGGGGTTTTGCACAATGTGGGCAATGTCTTAAACAGTGTCCGGACCTCGATTTATTCCATGAATCAAATCCTGACATCATCAAAAAGTTTTGAGGGGTTTGACAAGGCCCACGGCTTACTGGCGGAAAATTTCAGCACAATCGACGACTTTATTGCCAATGACCCGAAGGGCAAAGTGCTTTTGCAATATTACCTGGATATCGGCAACCTGTTGAAATCGGATCGTACAGCCCTTACGGAAGACCTGGACCGGCTTGAGGAAAAAACCGAAATAATAACCGGTATTATCGCGGCGCAACAGAGTTACGCATCAGCCCGCTCCCTGTCTGAAGAGCTGGATGTGTCAGATATTGTCAATGACGCCTTGACCATGATGGGGGAATCCATAAACAGCCACCATGTCACTGTCACAAAAAACTTCGCGCCCGTGCCCCCGGTGATGATTGAAAAAACAAAATTGATCCACATCATGATCAATATTTTGCGTAATGCCATGGACGCCATGATAAAAACAACACCGGACAAGCGGGGAATAACAATAAATGTCTATGCAAAAAACAGCCATGTGCAAATTGAAACCATCGACACCGGCGAAGGGATTGCACCCGAAAACCTGAATCAGATATTTGCCCACGGGTTTACCACAAAAAATGAAGGTCACGGATTCGGCCTGCACACCAGCGCCAACTACATGACCGAAATGGGCGGCCGCATGTGGGCGGAAAGCGACGGCCCGGGCAAGGGCAGCATGTTTGTATTGGAATTTCCGGAGGAATAACAATGACCAATCGCGCGCCTGTAATGACACCAAAGCTTGAAGACACATACACCATTGTAAAAAAAATCGCTGAAACCCACAGTTCAGTTATACATCAGGGGCTGGACAACAATAACCGTGCTGTGGCCATTAAAATCCTGAAAATAAAAAAACCGGCTGAAGCCGATATTGTCCGTTTCCGGGAAGAGTACGCCATCATCAATGCCCTGGATACAGACCATATTGTAAAGACATTTGCAATCGGCGACTTCAACGGCCAGCCCGCCGTTGTCATGGAATTGATCGACGCAGACCCGCTCCGCGCTTTCATGGGTACACCGGTTGCTATCGACTGGTTTCTGGATATCGCGATTCAATTATCAGAAACCTTGTGTCAATTGCACAAAAATAAAATTGTCCACAAAGATATCAAGCCCGGCAATATATTCATTCAGGATAACAGGGTCACAATTGCCGATTATGGCATCATTCCCGGATTTACCTGTATTAATGAAAATCTTTTTGACATCAAAATCATCAACGGCACGCTGGCCTATATCTCGCCGGAACAAACCGGAAGAATCAAACGGGCAGTGGATTACAGAACAGATCTTTATTCTATCGGCGCCATCTTTTATGAAATGCTCACCGGGCGACCGCCGTTTGTGTCCGAGGATCCGTTTGAGATCATTCACTCCCACCTTGCGGTAATGCCGGAGCCGCCGAAAGATGTCAATCCGGATGTTCCCCCCGCCTTATCCGCTATTGTCACCAAGCTTTTGAATAAAGCGGCAGAGGAGCGATATCAAAGCTGTTTCGGCCTGACTGCGGACTTGAAACAATGTCAACGGGCCATCATCAGCCAGGGCACAATCCCTGATTTTGAACCGGGCGCTGCCGATGCGCCCTTGCAATTTAATATCCCCCATAAACTCGTGGGAAGGGAACGGGCGATCAACCGGATGTTGTCGGTCTTCGATTCTGTCAGCCGCGGCAGGACCGAATCGCTGATGGTATATGGCCATCCGGGTATTGGTAAATCCGCGTTACTCAATGAAATCCATAAACCCATGGTGGCGCGAAAAAGTTATTTCTTGTCCGGCAAGTACGATCAGTTCAAGAAAGATATTCCATATAGCGCATTGATACAGGCGTTTCAGGGATTGATACAACAACTGCTGACGGAAAGTGACGACCGGACGGCGGCATGGAAAAAGAAGATACTTGACGCTCTGGGGGATAACGGGAAGGTGATCACGGATGTCATTCCCGAACTGACCCATATTATCGGCGTCCCTCCCGATGTGCCGGTCCTGGGCGCCCAGGCTGCGCAGAACCGGTTCATGTTTGTCTTTAAAAACTTCTTAAAGGCCTTTAGCGCAAAGGAACACCCGCTTGTTTTGTCGCTGGACGACCTTCAATGGGTGGACAGCGCCAGCCTTCACCTGCTCAGATCGATATTGACGGACAAAACCGTCCAGTATCTCTTTGTCATACTGACCTTCCGGAATAATGAAATCGACAGGAATCATCTATTTTATCAAATACTGGAAGACGTTCGCGCAAGCGGTGTCCCTGTCTCCGAAATCGAGGTCGGCCCCTTGAGCGAAGAGCATACCCGGGAATTTATCGGTAATTGTTTTGCCTTAGACGATGCTTCGCTGTCCTATCTCTCCCGCATCATATATGAAAAAACCAACGGGAATCCGTTTTTTATTATTCAGTTCATCGAGGCCCTGTATGAGAAAAAACGCGTAGCCCGAGGTACGGATGGCAACTGGACAATTGATATGGATAAAATTGCGCAAATGGCAGTGACCGATAACGTCATTGACCTGCTGACCCATAAAATCAGCGAACTTCCCGAAACCACCCAGCATGTTTTAAAAGTCTGTGCCTGCATTGGCAGCAGCTTCGACCTGGAGACCGTCAACCGATATGCCGGATTGCCCCTGCCAACGGTATTGCGCGAGATTAAAACCGCCGTGGATGAGCACTTCATCTATTTCCAAAACAACATCTACCGTTTTCATCACGACAGAATTCAGGAGGCCGCTTACACACTTATCCCAACGGAAGAGAAAGAACATATTCATCACCGCATCGGACGCACGGAGCATCAGCAGGCAACTGAAGAATCCCTTCAGGAAAACATCCTCTATATTGTCAATCAGCTCAATATCGGCAAACGCCTGTTGACCACTGATGAGGAAAAGGAACAACTGATCTCCCTGAACCTGATGGCCGGCCGGAAAGCCATCAACGCATCCGCGTTTGAGGCGGCATATACCTATCTCATGACGGCGGTCACCTTATTGACCGAAACATCCGCCGGCACCGGCACTGATCTCTTTGAAGCAGTATACAGCGAAGCCGCCCTGGCCGCTTACCTGAATTCCGACTTTGAAACTATGGAACAATTCACGGAACAATTGATTCATCAAACCGATGATATCCGAAAGCATTTGGCGGTTTATGAAATCAAAATGCGCGCCTTTATGGCAAAAGGCCAGAAAAAAGAGGCCGTCATGACGGCCCGGTCCGTTTTCAGGCAACTGAAGCTGAACTTTCCGGAGTATCCCAGAAAATATCACCTCATCCTGTCCCTCATTAAAGTAAAATCGGCATTGGCCGGCAAAAAGGTGGCAGACCTGATCCATCTCCCTCTCATGACCGACCCCGATGTTCAGGCAAAGATCAACATGATCGGTTATTACAGTCCCATTGCCTATTGGGCCAGACCCGAGGCGGTTCCGCTCATTGCCTTTACCGGCGTCTATTACACCGTCAAATACGGATTATCCAATATGTCGCCCATCATGCTGGCAGGATACGGCATTGCCATGTCCAGCATGGGACATTATGAAACCGCGTACAATTTCGGTCGGCTGGCACAGACCATCTTTGAACGGCTGGAATCCAAAAGCCTGGCACCGCGGACGCGGTTCATTTTCCTCACATGGGTCAAACACTGGAAGGATTACCAGCGCGATATCCCCCGCCGGCTGCTTGAAAACCATCAGAAAGCCATGGAAGTGGGCGACCTTGAATTTGCCGCCCATGCGCTCATGGTGCACAGCTACCAAAGCCTGTATGCCGGATTTCCACTGCAAACGGTTGAACAAAACATTCTCAGGCACATCGAGACCCTCATCGAAATGCAGCAGCAATCCCAGCTTAATCTCACCCGCATCTACGGCCAGACGGTTCAGAACCTCCTGGGCAAGTCGGAAGACCCCGGCCGCTTAAAAGGGGACATTTATGATGAAGCGGAGATGCTGCCCCTCCATGAAAAAGCGGAAGATCAGTTCGCCATTCATTCGGTGCATGTCTTTAACCTGATTCTCGGTTACCTGTTCGGTAACTTTCAAAAGGCCCTGGATGCCTCTGCAAAATATCAACAATTTCTCAGCGCTTCAGCAAAGGGCGTGATGACATATGCCGTATGGAACTTTCACGACTCTCTGACCCGGCTGGCCATTGCCAGAGACGCCAACAGGAAACGGCGGGAAAAACTGTTAAGGGATGTTGCGCGCAACCAGAAAAAGATGCGCCACTGGGCCACCCTCAATCCGGCCAACTTCATGCACAAATATCTGCTTGTGGAAGCAGAACGGGACGGAATCCAGGGGGATTTGCCGGCTGCCATTGACGGATACCAAAAGGCAATTTTGAAAGCACGCGAAAACCGTTATATTCAGGATGAGGCTCTGGGTCACGAGCTGGCAGCAAGGTTCTGGCTGGCCAACAACAATGAGACCTATGCCACACCCCATCTGGAACAGGCATTGAGCTGTTACAGTCAATGGGGGGCATCTGCAAAGATCCTGTCCATTGAAAAAGAACACCCGGATCTTATCGCCCGGTTAAATAAGGAGAAACAGCACCCTGCCGGCAGTGGGCTTGCCGTGACCACCGGGGAAACACACCAGTTTGTAAAAACAATGGACATGAATGCCGTCATCAAGTCCGCCCAGGCACTCTCCGGTGAAATTGTCCTCGAGAATCTGCTGAAAAAAATAATGAAAATCGCTATCGAATACGCCGGTGCACAACGGGGCATCATGATTTTTGAAAGAAACGGCAAATACTATGTGGAAGTGGAAATGGACGCCGACGGCAACACCGACGTGCTTCATGCAATTCCGGTTGAAGACTATCAAAAATGCGCCGCCAGTGTCGTCAGCTACACAACCAGGACCCGGGAAAGCATTGTGTTGAACAATGCCTGCGAGGACGAGCGTTATTTCAATGACCCTTATGTAAAAACAAACCAGACAAAATCCATTCTTTGCGCCCCCATCCAGAACAAGGACAAAGTGGCGGCGATCCTGTACCTTGAAAACAATTATATTGCCAATGTGTTTGTTCCCGAGCGTATCGAAGTTTTGAAAACACTTTCTTCCCAGGCCGCTATCTCCATCCAGAATGCCAGCCTGTTCAAGGAAGTCAATGAAGCCAAGGAAGAAATCCAGGCCCATCGCGACCATCTGGAAGAAATGGTGGAGGAACGGACACGGGCGCTGAAAAACGCTCAACAGGAACTGATAAAAAATGCCCATCAGGCCGGCATGGCGGATATTGCGGTGGGCGTGCTGCACAATGTCGGCAATGTTTTAAACAGCGTCAAAACATCCCTTGAATCCGTCAAACAGACGGTTAATTCGGCCAAGGGGTTCAAAGGGTTTCTGCGGGCCAATGAACTGCTGGAGCAGCATATGGACCATATCGAGGATTTTGTGCTCAAGGACCCCAAAGGCAAAAAATTGTTTGAATATTATCTGGATATCGGCAGAATATTTCAAGCTGACAAAAACAAGATCAATGCCGATCTGGATCGACTCGAAGAAAAAACAGACATGATTACAAACATTATCGCTGCCCAGCAAAGCTATGCAAACGCCGGCGTTTTAAAGGAGCGGCTCGATATTGCAGATATCATCAGGGATGCCCTCACCATGCAGGCGGAATCACTCAGCAGCCAGAACATTACGGTCACGCAGAATGTCGAGATTGTGCCGGCAATTCTGGTGGATAAAACAAAGCTGATTCATGTACTGATCAATATTCTCCGTAACGCCAGAGACGCAATGAATACAACACCGATGGACCAACG
Source organism: Thermodesulfobacteriota bacterium (assembly GCA_034189905.1). GTDB lineage: Bacteria > Desulfobacterota > Desulfobacteria > Desulfobacterales > Desulfosudaceae > JAXHTY01. Next base: position 41,533 of record JAXHTY010000024.1, on the reverse strand, counting down.
AAACCTGAAACTGTCGGTCCGGTGCCGGAATGATATTGTCCGGGTGGAAGCAACCGATAACGGGCAGGGGATTGAACCGGATCACCTTAAAACCATATTTGCCCACGGCTATACCACCAAACCCGACGGGCACGGGTTCGGCCTGCATACCAGCGCCAACTATATGCTCGAGATGGGCGGCCGCATGTGGGCCGAAAGCGACGGCCCCGGCAAGGGCAGTACATTTGTGCTGGAGTTTCCTGCCGTAGCATCATAGCGGATGTTTTTTGTATTTTGGCAATATGTGACATATAATTGCTGAAAGAGGAATAATGGACAAAATCGGCAACTATCAACTGCTGGAAGCCGTTTCACAGGATGCAAAAGCGGCTGTGTATAAAGCCCGTCGGGAACCGGACGGTGAGCCGGTTATTGCAAAGCTATTGATTACTGCCGCCCCTACCCGGTCGGACATCGCCCGGTTCCATCAGGAACATGAAATTATTCAAACCCTCGACCACATCGACGGCATTGTCAGAACCCGTGACCTGATTGAATGTGAAGACGGCATCGTGCTTATCCTGGAAGAAATCGACGCCGTCTCCCTCAAACAATACATGGGCGGGACACCGCTTGATATCCTGACATTTCTTGATGTTGCCATTGCACTGGCCGACATTCTGGGGCATCTGCACAAAGAAAATGTTATTCACCGGAACATTAAACCGCAAAATATACTGATCAATCACATTTCCAGAAAGATCTGGATAACGGATTTCGGTATTTCCTACCTGCTCAAACATCATGATGAATCCCTCTATGATCAGACGACGATCCGGGGTACATTGCAATACCTTTCGCCCGAGCAGACCGGCCGTATGAACCGCCAGGTGGATTATCGGACCGATCTCTACTCCCTGGGCATTACCTTTTATGAAATGTTGATCGGCGCCCCCCCGTTTCAGTCCGACGATCCCATGGAACTGATGCATGCCCATCTCGCCGTTGCACCAGATGCCCCGTCACTGATAAACCCCGCCATTCCGGTTGTACTCTCTGATATTGTGCTGAAGCTGATGGCCAAGCCGGCAGAAGACCGGTACCAGAATGCGTTCGGCCTTCTGCATGACCTTCGGCAATGCAAGGCAGAACTGTCAGAATCCGGCGGGATTCGGCCTTTTACTATTGGAACCCGTGATATTCCCCTGACATTCAGCATTCCCCATGTATTTGTCGGCCGGAAAGCGGAAAAAGAAAAGTTAATCACCGCTTTTGACCGCTGTGCGAATAACGGACGACCGGAAGCCGTATTGATCTCCGGTTATCCGGGCATTGGAAAGACCTTTCTGGTGAATGAAATTGTGAAGCCGGTCACAGCCCGAAAGGGCTATTTTATTGCCGCCAAATACGAACCGCTGGGGAGGGATGTTCCATACAGCGCCATTATTCATGCATTTTCAAACCTTGTTAACCAGTTACTGGCAGAAGATCAGGACCGTATTGCCGAATGGCGGGAAATAATTCAGAACGCCCTGGGCGATACCGGAAAAATTTTGACCGACGTGTTGCCCATGCTCTCCCTGCTCATCGGCGACCAGCCGGAAGTGCCGCAACTGGCACCGGAACCGGCCCGCAACCGGTTTCTGTATGTTTTTAAAAATTTTGTCCGGTCATTCACGCATCCATCTCATCCCCTGGTGCTATTCCTGGACGATCTCCAATGGGCAGACCATGCCAGCCTTCAATTTATTGAATCCCTGCTTTCCGACGCCAGCACGGGATCGCTGTTTTTCATCAGTGCATACCGACACAATGAAATTCAGGAAACCCATCTCCTCCACAGTGTCGTGGCAACCATCAACCGGTCTTTGGTAAACCTTGAAACCCATTATATCGCTCCCCTGACAACCAGTGAGATCCGGGAGTATCTGGTACACTGTCTTCGTGTTAATGCAAGAGACACGGCACCGCTTGTGGAATTGGTCGAATCTAAAACCCGGGGGAATCCCTTTTTCATTAATCAGTTTTTACAAACATTATATGACAGAAAGCTCATTGAACCGGATGAAACCGGGGGATGGGGATGGAATATTGAGGCGATCAAGTCGCTGGCGGTCACGGATAATGTGATCGATCTTATGGCAGAAAAAATTACAGAACTGCCGGTTCACTCCCGGGACGTCATGAAACTGGCGGCCTGTGTCGGTAATACATTTGACATCGCCATCGTGGCACAGATTCTGGAGCAACCGGCAGACATGGTTCTCAATAATCTGTTGCCGGCACAGGATGCCGGCTTGCTGCAATTTTCCGGCGACATGGGCAGTTTTGTTCATGACCGTATTCAGGAAGCCGCTTATTCACTGATACCGGAAACCGAACGGTATTCTGCCCATTATGCCATCGGCCGGCACATGAATGATATTACACCGGAAGCCGACCGGGAGGAAGCCATCTTTCAAATTGCCAATCAATTCAATGCCGGGATTGCCGCAATGCCGGCGGAAAGGGCAGATACAGACCGTATCCACATCGCCCGACTGAACCTGATGGCGGGGAAAAAAGCCATGGCCGCCACTGCCTATCAGCCGGCTTTCGAATATTTTCAGGCCGGCATGGCCCTGCTGACTGAAGACGACTGGCACCATCATTACCAGATCACGTATGACCTGTATATTCAGGCAGCTGAAGCCGCATACATGAATGGCGCGTTCAACACCATGGAAACCTGCCTGAAAACCGTTCTGACCCATGCCACGACACTTATGGATCGGGTGAAGGTTTATGAAATCCGGATTTTGGCGTTTAGCACGCAAAGCCGGCTGGGCGACGCCACTGAAGCAGCCCGGGACGTATTCCCCCTGCTGGGCATTAACCTGCCCGATCCCATAACCGGTGAATCAATTATGGCGGAAATCGCCAAAACCGACAAATTACTGGCCGGCTTAACCGACGATGCCATTTTAAACACTCCCCCCATGACCGACACAGACGCTCTGGCCGCCCTGCAGGTGATGACCACTGCAGCCTCTGCTTTTTATTCCGGCGGGTACACCGACGAAATCATTATCATTGTCCTTAAAATGATCCGTCTGTCACTGAAAAAGGGCATCGCCCCCCAGACCCCCTACTGGTTCAGCTGCTATGCCATGACCCTATATTCCCTGAACCAGCTTGAAATCGCCTTCCGGTTTGCCGACATGGCCCTGATGCTGAAAAACAAGTTCACGGTCCAACAGGAAATCCGTACGGAATTTCTGGTCTATACTTTTATCGCCCACTGGCAGGAATCCATCAAGGACACAACATTGCCGCTTCGGGATCTTTTTCAGCGGGGTCTGGAATTAGGAGATCTGGAATACAGCTACTCAGCGCTTGCCACATATTCATTTCTGCGCTTTGCCGGGGGCATACCATTGAAGACGCTGCAGGAAGAGAATGATTCCTTTATCGGCTCCATGAAAACCCACAATATGTTCAGGACGCTCAATTATCAACTGCCCCTCGCCCAGACCATTGAGAACCTGGTAGAAAATCCGCCATCCCCTGTTCTGCTTCAGGGGGAATTGTTCAATGCCCGGGACATGGAAACCGATCTCATCGCTGCCAATGACCGGCTCACCCTTTTCCTGATCTGCCTCTTCTCACTTGAGCTGGCTGTTTTTTTCGGGGATACGGATAAGGCCTTGGCGTTTGCGGAAAAAGGGAAAGAATACCTTCCCGCAGCTGCCGGCGGTATGCACCATATCGTGCCCTATTATTTCTACCGGTGTCTTGCCCGGCTCACCGCTATCCAGGGGAAACCGACGGACATGCAGGCACAGATGTTTCCGAAAATCGCATACGCCAGGGAACGGTTAACGCATTGGGCCGCCCATGCACCGGCAAACATTCAGCACAAGATTGATCTGGTCAACGCGGAAGAACAGCGCATACGTGGCGCAGACGCAGACGCAGAGCTGTTATATGAAAAGGCCATCAACGGTGCCCGGGACAATGGCTTCATTCAGGAACAGGCCCTGGCATTTGAGTTGGCGGCCGGCTTTTATAAGAATCGCGGCCTGAAAAATATTGCCGGTCTCTATCTGAGGCAGTCCATGGCGTGCTACGCCGAATGGGGCGCTCACACAAAAGTCCTGCGACTCCAGGCTGCCCATCCGGAAATCGCTGCTGAAATACTTACATCAAGCGGCCATCGCCAGCGCGCGCCCGCCGGCATCACCGCTTCCCTGGCCAAAAAAACCGCGATGTTGGATATATCAACGGTTATCAAGGCATCCCAGGCAATTTCAGAAGAAATTGTTCTGGACAAACTCCTGAACCGCCTTCTGGAAATCAGCATTGAAAACGCCGGCGCCCGGCGGGGGGCACTGATCTTTGAACGAAACGGCGAACTGTTCATTGAAGCGGAAAGCAGCGTTGACGGCGATGTGGCCACATCCGGGACCACCCCCCTGGCCATCTGCGACCGGTTTCCCGGAAGCATCATTCAATACGTTCACACCACCGGTAAAAATGTCGTGATCGAGAATGCCACCCTTGATAACGAGTTTTCCAGAGACCCCTATATCAGACAGAACCGGATCAAATCCATTCTCTGTGCACCGGTCAGACGTAAAGAAAAGATTACCGCCATTTTTTATGCGGAAAACAACCTGACCCCGAATACATTTACACCGGAAGGGCTGGAGACCCTGACGATCCTTTCTGCCCAGGCGGCGATTTCCATTGAAAACGCCAGTCTGTTTGAGGAAGTCAACAAGGCCAAAGAGGAAATTCGCATCCATAGAGATCACCTGGAAGAACTGGTGGAAGAACGAACCCGGGCGTTAAAGGCGGCCCAGGCCGAGCTGGTGGAAAATGCGCATCAGGCGGGAATGGCGGATATTGCCGTGGGCGTCCTCCACAATGTGGGCAATGTGCTCAATAGCGTCCGCACTTCCATACATGCAATGAATGAAATTATGGAAAACTCAAAGGGGTTTGACGGTATTGACAGGGCCAACCGGATGCTCCGGGAAAAGATGCAAATGCTCGACGATTTTATTGTCAACGACCCCAAAGGTAAAAAGCTGATGCAATACTATCTGAACATCGGCGATATCCTTGCCCGGGATCGAGAGGCCCTTGCCGCAGACCTGAATCGCCTGGATGAAAAAACAAAAACCATTGCAAACATCATTACTGCCCAGCAAAGCTATGTATCCGCCGGGGCTATGGCGGAGGAGCTTGACATTGGGGCCATTGCGGACGATGCCCTGGCCATGCTGGCCGAATCCCTCAAAAACCGGAACATTTCGGTTGACAGGCATTTTCAGCCGGCACCGCCGGTCCGGGTGGACAAAACCAAACTGGTTCATGTGCTGATCAATATTATCCGCAATGCCATAGACGCCATGGCAAATATGCCGACGGAGCAACGAAAACTGACCCTTACCATAACATCTCATAATAAGACCGTTCAGATGGCTCTACAGGACACCGGCAACGGCATTGAGCCAGAAGACCTCCAACACGTCTTTGCCCATGGATTTACCACCAAACCCGACGGACATGGATTCGGCCTGCATACCAGTGCCAATTATGTAACGGAAATGGGGGGCCATATCTGGGCCGAAAGCGAGGGGCCCGGCAAGGGCAGCACGTTTGTGCTGGAATTTCCTGTTCAGAACAATTAACATAGTTTAATTGATATGTTCACACTCTGGCCCCGCGGGTCAGGATTTTTAGATTGAAGTAAAATTGATGGATTCGTAAAAAGTCGAATTTGGGATGGCAAAGTAAAAAGTTCAAGATCGAGGCGCGCAAATCTCGAGGAATGGAGCGTACTTAGTTGTACGTGACATGACGAGAGATGCAGCGCAACAAAGATATTGGACTTTTTACGAAGCCATCAAAATTCATTAATCCAAATATCCGTTCCTAACGGAAGGTATAGATGATCCAGCCCGTCTTTGCAAAACGATATCAATTGGGACAAATCATCCGTAGCGACAGATTGACTGTTCTTCGCCAGGCAACGGACACCAAGACGGAAATGCCGGTTGCGTTGGCTATTTATCCGGATATGAACCAAGCGGCACTGGAGCGCCAACTCCAGTTTCAACGGAAAATAGAACTGGCTTCCCGCGTATCCCACCCGAATCTGCTGGACATTTTGTCTCATGACGAATTCAACGGTACCCCTTATGTTGTTTATGAAGCCATTGAGAATGAAACCCTGGCCAGCCGCATCCCGAAAATTCAGAATATTGACACGTCCATTGAGATGATGCATCAGATGACATCGGCAATAGAAGCGATGCATCAAAACAGTATACTTCATGGCCATATCCGACCGGGGCACATATATTTCAACAATGCCGATATTCTGAAAATAGGCGGCTTGGGCAACAACCTGCTGATTGATCTGACGAGTGTTACCCGGCCGGAGGACGTGGTGTCGGTGTTTGGCTACCTCTCCCCTGAACAGTCCGGGATTCTGCGTAGTCCTGTTGATCACCGGAGCGATATCTATTCACTGGGAATTCTCTTTTATGAGCTTTTGACGGGTCGTTTGCCTTACGACGCCGATGAGATGACCACCCTGATCCACCAGCACATTGCCCGGCGACCCGCCCCACCTGCTACCATCAACAACAATATACCGGCAGTTATTGAAGAAATGGTGTTGCGACTGATCGAAAAGGAACCGCAAAGCCGGTATCAGACCCTTTCGGCCCTGTGCGACGATCTTCAGGAATATCAACACCGCCAGGCAAAAGGGGAAAAAGCCATCAGCTTTCAAATTGCCCGGCGGGATCGGCTGAAAACCCTGAGCTATCACACCCGCCTTATCGGCAGGGACGAAGAAATAAATCACTTAAAACACCTGGTGGATGAATGCACCCGGTCCAGGGGAACCCTTTGCCTTGTATACGGCGAAGCCGGCATGGGAAAATCGCGGCTGATTGATGAAATCCGGGGATATGTGCATGCACGGGGGGATCTTTTTCTTGCCGGGAAATATTCCCCGTATGAATCCAAAACACCTTACAGGGTGTTCAGCATAGCCATCACGGCGTATGTTGAAAAAGTTAAACGCATGAGCCCGGAAAAACAGACCGCCATAAAGGCCAAAATGAACCACACAATCGGGAAACTTGGCGGCGAAATTGTCAAAATTGCCCCGGCTGTCGTTGATCTGCTTGGAGAACCGCCGGAGCTGATAACACTGGAACCGGAAAAGGAAAAAACCCGTTTTCTGGTCACACTCACAAACTTTATCCTGGCACTGGGCAGCCCTGAATCACCGGCCGTAATCTTTCTGGATGACATGCAATGGTGTGATAAAGAGAGCATCGAACTGTTGAAAATTATTTCCGAAAACATTGTTGATCAGGCCGTTCTGATCATCGCCAGTTTCAGGGATGAGGAGGTGGATGATGACCATCCCCTGGCCCATGCCATACAGCAATTGCAGGCCAAAACCGCACCACTTGTGAAAATACCGTTAAACCGGTTTGACATACAGGAAACAGCACAGGTGACCGCCCAGATACTGATGGAAAATACGGAAGCCGTTTTACCATTGGCGGAAGAACTTACCCAACGATCCAGGGGGAATCCGTTTTTTCTTATTGAAATACTCCATTCGCTTGTAGATGCCGGCATCATCTATCTGAAGGATCACCACTATCAATACGATATCGATAGTGTCAAGGAAGCAGTACTTCCGGAGAATGTTATTGAAATGGTGATAAACCGCATCGAAAACATCGCTCCGGAGAACCGGACCATTCTTTCATATGCATCGGTAATGGGAAACGCCATACAATTCCAACTGCTGGTGGATACGGTCCGCCAGCCCCATGAAATTGTACTAAATGCAGTAGAAGCAGGCATTAGCCAGCAATTGCTCACCTGGGATGTAACGGGAAAGGAAACCTTCTATTTTTCCCATGACCGCATACATCAGGCATTTTATGAGCGGCTCAGCAAGACGGAAAAGATCCCGCTGCATGAACATATCGGGAATACACTGGAAAAGGGGAATGTGGCCAATCCGGAACCGGTGCTGCTCGACCTTGCCTATCACTTTACCAAAGCGGAGATGACAGATAAATCTCTCTATTACTCACGGCTTGCCGCGCATATGGCCAGACGGGCTCATTCTTACCAGACCGCCCTGGAACTTTATACCACCGCCCGAAACATTTTGGCGGCGCGGAATGCCCAGCATTCAGAGGAATACCTGGAAATCCTTGAAAACTTAGGTGAGCTCTACCGGGTCATCGGCGAATTTGACCGGTCCATGCAATACCTTCAGGAAGCGGAACAATTGGTTGCCGACAATGACCTTCTCCGCCGTGTGCACATCCTTTCCCTTCAAAGTGACACCCTCTGGCATAACGGCAGGCTGGAAGAGAGTATTCAGACCCTCAAAGACATATTGAAGCTCCTGGGGCTTTCCTGTCCCGACTCGAAAACGACAATTAATGCCGGGCTGTTGTGGCAATTTTCCATACAGATGGCCCACATTGCATTGCCCTTTATCTTTATATCATCCAAATACCGGCAGGATCAGAAACGCATCGTCGCGGTCAATACATTGAGAAAACTGGCTCATATCTACTTTTTCAGGGATATCAAAACAGCGGTTTACTATATGTTCCGCTGGCTGAATCTTATCGAAAAAACAGGTCCGAGCAAGGAACTCGCCTATGCCTATATCAGCGTGATTGCTTTCTGGAGTGTTTTGCCGTGGTTTGGCAGGGTCAGAAAATATTTTAAAAAGGGCGTCGCCATTGCTGAAGAAATCAACGACCCGCTCCTTGAAGGTATCGGTTATGCCTATTATGGCGCTCTGGGGTGCTACCTGACCAATAACATGAGCCAGGCCCATACATACACCCGGAAGGCAATCAAAATCCTGAAGGAACGAGGGGAATTCATGGGATTGGGCGTTGCCTTCTCGTTTTCCGATCAGTCCAGTATGCTCCTGGGCCGTTTTGCAGAAGCAAAAATTGAAAACACCGAATTTATAAGAATACTGAAGCAGGTCGATGCGTTGCAGCCCCTGGGATGGATCCTTTCCAACAGGGCATTACTGCTGGTTTTATACGAAGGGCCATCAGACAAACTCTTCGATCTCATCAAAGAAAGCCTGGCCCTGAAACAGCAGACGCATGACAAGACAAGCGTCATGCATACCAAGTGCATTCTGTCCTTGGCATTGCTACGTAAAAATGAATTCAATAAAGCCATCGAGACGGTTGAAGAGAGTATCAAACAGTTTAGACGTTTTCAGGCGCCCTGGACGTTCAATGACCTGACCATTGCCGCCCAGATCTACGTAGACAGCGTCAGCCAACAGCCTGAACTTGATGAAACAACCCGAAAGCATTATTTGAAAAGGGCTGGCTGTTTTATTCGAAAAGCCAGCGCGGTTTCTTTTTTCTATCCCTTTTTCCGGGGATGGCTCTATCAGGTAAGGGGTACCTATCACTGGCACAATGGCAGAAAACACCGTGCATATAAACTATGGGACAAAGGATTGCGGTGGCTTCATAACAACAAAGGGAATCCCGGCGGCGACAAATATCGCATTGCGTCTATTCTGCTGGAAAAAGCCACGTTTCTCCTGATGGATTTCCCCGGCAATAAAACCGCTCACCAGCATATCATTCAGGCCCGGGATATCTTCCGGGATCTGGGATGCACCATGGACTTGAAGCGTGCCACTGCCCTTCTGGAAACCGTTTCCCCAGAAGAAACGCTTGATTCCCGCCATGCATTGACCCAGAGCCGCCATCTGCAGTCGCTGCTTTCGGTAACACAGGCCATCGGGTCCATATTTGATATCGAGGCCCTTTTAACGGAAATCATGGCCTATGCCATACAAACCACCGGGGCCGAACGGGGATTTTTGTTTTTATATGAAACCGATGAACTGGTGCTTAAAAATGCCTTTCCTCCGGTGAAAGAGAAAAGGTTCTCCTATGAAACATTCAAAATAAGCTATGCATTAATAACGCAGGTGGAAGAACGGCAACAGGCTTACATTGCCGGCTGCAACACCCACACCCCTGACAGTATAAAATCAGAATTGGCGAGATACGCCATTAAGCAGGTGATGTGCGTTCATCTGAAGGCAAAAGAAACATCTTCCGGCATTATCTATCTTGACAGCTCCCTGGCCGAAGGCATGTTTGGCCGGGAGGAGCTTGCCCTGATGCAGTCTTTTGCCGTTCAGGCATCCATTTCCATTGAGAACGCCTATCTGTATTCAAACCTCGAAAGTATGGTCGAAAAACAGACCCGACAATTAAGAGACGCGCAACAACAGCTTATTGACAACGCCCATCAGGCGGGTATGGCGGATATCGCCGTGGGGGTTCTTCACAATGTGGGCAATGTGTTAAACAGCGTCCGGACCTCTATCCATGCAATGCATGAAGTATTGAGAAGGTCCAAAGGATTCGAGGGCATTGCCAGGGCCAATCAGATGCTTCGGGAAAAAATGAGCGTGATTGACGATTTTATCGCAAATGATCCCAAAGGCAAAACCCTGCTGCACTATTATCTGAATATCGGTGATATTCTGCAGGACAATCAGAAGGCCATTCGGGGAGAGCTTGACCGACTGACCGAAAAAATTGAGGTTATCACCAATATTATCACCGCCCAGCAGCGTTATGCCTCCGCCGGCGGTCTGTCTGAAAAACAGGATATCGTGGCCATTGCAAATGATGCCCTGGCAATGCAGGAAGAATCACTGAAGCGCCGCAGTATTGAGGTTACCCGGATATTCGACCCGGTGCCGGCGATCATGGCGGACAAAACCAAGCTGATCCATGTGCTGATCAACATTATTCAAAACGCCACAGACGCCCTGGCCGGCATAAACGGAAAGCGGGAACTACGTATCGCCATTACGTCACAAAACGGGACTGTCCGGGTGGCGGCCCGGGACAATGGCCCGGGGATCACCCCGCATCATCTGGAAAAAATCTTTGCCCACGGGTACACCACCAAACCCGAGGGCCACGGATTCGGCCTACACACCAGCGCCAACTACATGACGGAGATGGGCGGCCGGATGTGGGCCGAAAGTGATGGCCGCGGCAAGGGCAGCACATTTATACTGGCTTTTCCCACCCAAACAGGCGAGTCACCATAGCCGGCATAAAAAGTCTTTTTTATCCGGTGAAAAATTTTCGTCTGTCACAATTCCTCTTTTTGTGTTACGATTCCGGTCAATCAATTTTCAACAAAATCATTTCATGACAACAATCCAATAGTGCCTGAGGAAAAGGGACCGGTATGTTTTGCCGATTCCCGTGGATTTTCGTGGCCGGTATGAAGCTGGGCGCGGGTTACATGGCTCCATTTGGTGTTTAAGAATCGTGTTTCAAATTTGACGGCTTCGTAATGTATCGGGGAGCAAAAGCATGGCAAAGCTCCTGACAGGCGACGTGGAGGGACTGGTCGGTGGCAAATTCTATGTGGAAACCGATCCCCGAAAGACCGCCAAAACCCTGATTGCCCACATCAACAACAAACGGAAAAAACTGGGATTACCGGTGTAAGGATTATACACTTCCGGTTTTATAACAGTTATCACAGGTCTGTTTTGTTTGAGGAAAAAACGGCCGGCCGGAACACGCGAAAAACAACGCAGGGAAACGGCATAGCGCTCCCTGCGTTGTTATAATCCCTTATTTCGGCATTCCAGGGGCGGACGTCAATATCGGGCCTTTCAGTAAATCATCAGACCTTGAACTGTGCCACCAGTTCTTTCAACTCATCCGCCAGCACCGAAAGGGACTCGGCGCTCTTATTCAGGGAATCGCTGATTTTCGCCACTTCTGTGGAAGATGTATTCACCTGAGCCAGTTCCCTTGTAACGTCCGTGTGCACGGTTGCGTTCTGATTTACATTTGCCGAAACTTCCTGAACAGCTTCGGAGATCTGACCGATATTTTCCGTTATCTCTCTTGTGGTAATCGATTGCTCCTCCATGGCTGCGGAGATTGAGGCCACCACCTCATGAACATTCCCGATCACTTCCCTGACCCGGTCAACCGCCCCGGATGTGGATTCTGTTGCACTCTGAATATTCCGAATCAACAGCTTGATTTCATCTGTGGCGCCGGCGGTCTGCCCGGCCAGATTTTTGATTTCATCCGCCACAACGGCAAACCCTTTGCCGGCCGCCCCGGCTCTGGCTGCTTCAATGGTCGCGTTCAAGGCCAGCAGGTTGGTCTGTTCAGATATTTCCGTGATGGTTTCCGCAATCCGATCAATCTCTCCGGCCGCCTTGTTCAACGCTTCAATGCGCTGAACCGCATCTCCGGAAAAGTCAACTGCATTGGTGATATCGTCCCGTGCCCGCTCGCTGCTCTCGGTAATTTCCCTGATAGTTGCATTCATCTGCTCGGACGAGGCTGCAACCATACCCACATTGGCCGAAGACTGAGACATACTGGCGGCAATGCTTTTTTCATTCATATTCATCTCTTCCATGGACGATGCCACGGCATTCAGTCGAACAGATGTATGTTCCGCGCTACTTTCCAACTGACGGGCCATCGTCAGCATGGAAGCGGAAGAAGTAGACGACGTTTCCGCTTTCTGCGTAATATCTTTCATTATGCGCGCCAGTTGCTCCATAAACCGGTTGAACCAGGCAGCCATTTCCCCCAGTTCATCACCGCCGGCCACGGCAAGCCGTTTTGTCAGATCGCCGGTCCCCTGAGCGATATCCTTGAGCATATCCCTGGTATGAATAATGGAGCCGGCAATCCTGCGGGATACCAGCACGGCAGAAAAGCTCATCAATATACATACCAGCACAGTCACTGCCATAAACGTAAAAAGCTTTTGTCTGTTTTCCGCGACAATGACCTCCTTTTTATTGTCCATATGACGGGCGATATCATCCAGGTCCACATAACTGCCGATAATCCACCCCCATGGCTCAAACAGTTTTGAATAGGCAATCGCCGAAGAGAGGTCTTTCTGGCCGTCCGGGGCGGCATGTCGATACTCAAAAAAACCCTCGCCGCTCTTTTCCGCCATCAGCAACATGGCATGGAAAGGCTTGCTGCCATCGGCCATGGTAATGCCGGCGATATTCTGCCCTTCCCTTTCCGGATGAAGCGCATCCATCAGCATTCGTCCTGTTGTATCACATATCCAGACATTCCCGGCAAGTTCAGGTCCACTAATATCCAGGGCACTGGACTGCATGGCACCCACAATATCCAGGGCCATCTGCATGTTGGCGTCGCCGGCAGGGGTGGGCTCGACCGCCGCGCCAATCACCCAGTTCAAGGGTTCAAACAACATCACATACGCCAGGCGTTGAACAGATCGGCCCGTGTCTGCACCGGGCCATTCGTATCGGATAAAGCCGGCGCCTTTTTCCTTTACCAACGCCACCGCCTCGGCAAACACGGCCTTGCCGTTGACATCCTTGACATTCGATACATTTCGGCCGTTCAGGCCAGGGCGCTGGTAATGAACTATCATGTTCGCCTGCATATCTACAATCCAGTTTACACATGGTCCGGAAATCGGCATTTCCCGGACGGCTTTCATCAGCGGCTTCGTCACCGTCGCGTCTGTGGGGCTTGATGATGATCCCGCCGGTCGGGAAAAATTCTTTGACGCCGCCTGCTTAAAGGGAACAGCTGCATCAGCGCCGGCGTTCTCGCCGAATTGACGGTAAAATACGGTCATACAGGCATATAACATGCGGGCGCTGTTTTCTGCTGACGCGCTGTCTGCGTCGCCGCCTTGCCCGGTTCCATCTGCCATGTCGTGAATTTCATTGACGACGGCATGGGCGTTGCCCACAAATTGTTTTAACAGATCTTTCCGGTCCCTGATCAGGATTCGCTGCGTTTCCTCAATTTCCTGACTGCTCATGGCCCGTAAAAAGAACACTGAAATGGCTATACCGATAAGCCCCATTAATACTACACCGGAAACAGAATAGATGATCAGTTTTTTGCGAAGTGTCATCTTCCTCAATGCCATGCGTCATCTCCCGTAATTGAGCCGTCCTCCCGGAAAATATCAAGTGTCTTTAAGCAGTTGTATACGAAATTGAACAAACTGTCAATAAAACAGGAAAGGGAAACAGCAAAGCCGCAACAGCAAATAAAAAAGGGCGGCCCATTTATGAGCCGCCCTTTCTTCTATGACGTTACAACACTGTGAATGAAATAATTGCTTAAAATAATATTAATCAAAAAATTTCATGTAATATTCGGGTCAGGGTGAAAACTGACATTCCTGATCCACTTGAAGCCTGAAAAAATAAATTGCTGCCACAAAAAACGGAACAGCAAAAATAAATCCGATTACCGGCAGTACAGTGAAACCGGAAATACCCGCAATCAGGGAAAAACCTAAAAGTATCAAACCGATCAGGTTCTTGCTTAATCTTGAATTAACACAATTTTTAATGTTCATGGTGCCACCTCCTTTCAAGGTTGACCCTTACATTATCCTTTATAAATAATATTCTAATCATGCATCATAAAAAATAAATACATCAAACAGTGTATTTTGCTTTCTGATTGCATACCCCTTCCTTTGCAAAGGAAAAAGTTGACGGATTGACTTAAATAAGATACTATATTTATAAGACATTCAGACATTGCAACCTTCCGTCACACTTTTACCGTCCACACAACAGAATTAGAGGTATGCCATGCCAGCCACCATCAAAGCCGATCTGATCCGGGACGACACCATAGACCTGCTGCTGAAGTTTCAGATCCTGAAAAACCTCTCCCGTGACGAACTCACGGGTTTGCTGGGCAAGGATCGGGCGGATTTTCATCAGCGCATTGCCAAGCTCGTCCGGTATACCGCCGGTGAAACGGCCATTAAAGAAGGGGAATTTGACTGCTGGACCTTCTGGGTGGTCAAGGGCGCGTTTGCTGTTCTCAAAAACGACATTACCGTAGCCGTGTTCAACAACCCCGGAGAGGTTTTCGGCGAAATGAGCATTCTGGACGGAGACAGCCGGTCTGCATCGGTCAAGGCGCAGGCGGACAGTGTATGCCTCTCCATTGATATGTCCATTCTGGACAGCATGGAAAACACCGGGTTGAAAACCAAGATATCGGACCACATTCATCGGTTGAAATCGGAACGCCTGAACCTTACAACCAACAAGCTGGTCGAAGAAAAAACCCGCATTGCCGCCCAGATGGCGGCGATCGAAAAAGAGAAAAAGCGCCTGAAACACTGGGAGGACATGCTCAAGGAAAAAGAGCAGGGCCTGATTCACAGGGAAAAGGCGTTGAATAAAAAAGAACGACGGTGACGTCTCCGTCCAGAAAAACTTCTACTTATCATCCTGAATCAAGTATTTTATTGTCAGCCCTTGCACAACAATGGCAAAAACAACAACAGCATAGCTCATGGTCAGAAGTAATTCCCTGTTGCACTGTTTGGGTAGAGACAGGGCCAGGGCCACGGATATACCGCCGCGCAGACCGCCCCAGGTCATGACCTGAACGGCTCCGGGCGCGTAGGTGCGCCATCGCTTCAACACCATCACCGGACCGCCGATACTGATCAATCGTGCAAACAGCACCACCGGAATCGCCACTATACCCGCCAGCAGGTATTGGGCTTTCAGCGTCAGGACCAGCACCTCCAGACCGATCAACACAAATAAAATCGCATTCAACACTTCATCAATCAGTTCCCAGAACATATCCAGATGCTCGCAGGTATCGGCGGACATGGCAAATGAGCGGCCATGATTGCCGATCATGAGCCCCGCCACAACCATTGCCATGGGCGCGGAAATATGCAACCGGTGCGCCAGGCTGTATCCGCCGATCACCATGGCCAGGGTTAACATGACTTCCACCTGATAGTTGTTGATTGTCTTCAACATACGATAGACGACATAACCGGCACATAACCCGAACAGCACGCCCCCGATCACCTCCTTGGCAAAAAGCGGGACCACATGCCCCGGCGTCAGATGACCTTCTCCAACGGCAATTTCAAGCAATATCAGAAAAACCACCACACCAATACCGTCATTAAACAGCGATTCTCCGGCGATTTTCAGTTCAAGACTTTTCGGAGCGCCTGCCTTTTTCATAATACTGAGAACGGCGATCGGGTCCGTGGGCGAAATCAAGGCCCCGAACAACAGGCAGTCGATCAGCCTGAGTCCCAGATCCATAACAGATGACAGTCCATAGACGGCATATCCGACCACCAGCGTTGATGTGATAACACCAAGTGTGGCAAAAATGGCGATCTCGATTTTCTGGGCTGCCAGATCGTTCAGGTTCACATGCAAAGCCCCGGCAAACAGCAACAGTCCCAGCATCCCCTGCATGAGCACCTTATTAAAATCTATACCCGTGACAAACGCGTGGGCATAATCAGCAACAGGCAACCCAAAACTGTCCAGAAACATCAGGCACAGGGAAATGGCTAAAGAGAGCAGCATCAATCCGATGGACATGGGAATGCGGACAAACCGGTGATTGATATAGGTAAACAACGCCGCCAGGGTTATCAGAATGGCAATAGTATGCATTAGAAAAACCAACCTCCCTGCCGTTTATCGGAAGCGTTTTACGAAGCCATCAATCCATAAAGCCACTCGATCTCCTCTGGCCATCGCTTGGGATCTTTTGTCTCCAGAATCAGGGGAATATCGTCGAACCGCTCATCATTCATAATCAACGAAAACAGGTCCGGCGCGATATTTCCCTTTTTCAGCCGCTCGTGCCGGTCCACCCGGCTGCCCTGCGCTGCTTTTGAATCATTGAGATGTACACCCTTGAGATATTCAAACCCCACAATGGTATCAAACTCATCCATGGTCTTTTCGTATTCATTGCTGTCACACAGCCCGTATCCTGCGGCAAAGGCGTGACACGTATCAATACAAACACCCACCCGCTGCCTATCCGCCACCCCGTCGATCATCCGGGCCAGGTGTTCAAACCGATAGCCGATAGTATTTCCCTGACCGGCCGTGTTTTCAATCACGGCAGTTACCCCTTTTGTAAGGTCAAGGGCCATATTGAGGGATTCGGACACCCGTTCGATGCACACCTGTTCATTCATTTTCCCGAGATGGCTCCCCGGATGAAAATTCAAATAACACAACCCCAGCTGTTCGCACCGTTTCATCTCCGTTACAAAGGCATCCCTCGACTTCTCAAGTTGTGCCGATTCCGGGTGGCCGAGGTTGATCAGATAGCTGTCATGGGGAAGAATGTGCCGGGGGGCATAGCCATATTTCTCGCAGTTCTGCTTGAACGCGTCGATGGATTTCCGGCTCAGCGGTTTGGCCTTCCATTGCCGCTGATTTTTTGTAAACAGCGCAAAGGCCCGCGCACCGATCTTTTGCGCATTCACCGGCGCATTCTCCACACCGCCCGCCGCACTTACATGTGCTCCGACGAATTTCATGGATATTGTCTCCTTTGGGCTTCCATGGCACTCTGCCCGAACTCGAAATCGCTATCAAAAATAGGAATCGATAAGCTCTCATTCTATTTTCAGGCCGCCATCCTTGATGGTCTCGTAAAAAGTCAAATTTGGAACGGCAAAGTAAAAAGTTCAAGTTCGAGGCGCGCAAATCTTGAGGAATGGAGCGTACTTAGCAGTACGTGACATGACGAAAGATGCAGCGCAACAAAGAAATTGGACTTTTTACGAAGCCGTCATCCTTGACAAAACAAAACCGAACCACTAAAACCGTAAATATCACCAAATGAACAATCAATCAATTCCAGGTACGGGAGGACTGTTTTTACGCCATGCCAACACCGATTATCGACAAACTCAAAATGATCTGGCTTGCCTTCTGGCTTGTCACTGCGACCCTTCTGCTCTTTTTCCCCATCGTGATTGCCGCGCTGGCAAGCAAAACAGGCAACCTGGCATTTCAGCTGGCCGGGGTATGGGCCCGGATTGTGCTGCTGGTGACCGGTGTCCGGACGTCTATAACAGGCAAAGAAAAAATTGACAAGCGCCAGTCTTATATCATTATCTCAAACCATCAGTCTCACTTTGACATTCCCGCCCTGATCGTCAGGCTGGGATTGCAGTACCGATGGGTCATTAAAAAAGAGATCCGAAAAATACCCCTGTTCGGTTACGCGCTTGACGCATCAAAGAATATTTTTATTGACCGATCCAACCGGGAAAACGCCGTCAAATCCATCAATGAAGGTATTGAGCGGCTGCCCGGAGGGACGGGCGTGCTTTTTTTTGCCGAAGGATCGCGGTCGCCGGATGGTCGAATTCGAAAATTCAAAAAAGGGGGCTTTTCCGTGGCCATCCAGAAAGGACTGCCCATCCTTCCCGTAACCGTCAATGGCAGCCGCCGTGTGCTGCCGAAACACTCACTGGTCTATACGTCCGGCAGAATAGAACTCATTATTGGCGATCCCATTCCCGCCAGTGACTATACCATGGAGACCATTGATCAACTGATGGAAAAAACCAGAAGTGTCATTGTGGCCAATTTTGAGGGGGAAGCGGTTTAAAAATTTACGCCGTCATCAAGAATTTATTTCATCGGCATGCTCATCAATAAACCGCTCCAACTGGACTTTCTGAACAGGTCGCAACTGGCTGAACGCCACGCAGAGATTGCGAATTTTTTTTGAATTTGGCAGTTCGGCAACCTCAAAATCACGAACTGTTTTAAAGGGAATGTTTTCCACCACCATGCCCTCACCGGGTACCATGATCGATAACTCTTTAACCTTGCGTAAAAGATTTTTGCTCTCCACATACTGGACGGCAAGGCCTTTCATGCCAATATCCTTGATCGGTCCGAGTTTCACATAAGAAGATTTCCCGAACTTCAGCAGCGATGGCTTCTGTACCATGGCCACTGCGCCATTCTTCAGGGTAAATCGCTTCCACTGCCGTTGATTTTCTCTTTTTGATTTTTCCTGACCCATCCGCGTGACTTTCCTGTCTGATGATATTGATGCGTAAAATGACGGTAGACGCCTGCCCCCAAATAAAATTGATGATTATCTGATATTTAACATAATTTCCTAACATTGTCAATTTCCAAAAACTGTGTTAGACTGCATTTAAGTAATTGTCTGATGAAGGCACTAAAAGGACCCGCCATGTCGCTTTCTTTCGTAATTGTCGGCCCCGGAAAACTCGGTACCGCTCTCGGCATTCAGCTTTCCGCAACTTCAGGCTACACCCCGCTCGGGATTGCAGGAAGGACACTCCCGTCCGCTCAGGCGGCCGCCGACCAAATCGGCGCAGGAAGTGCCACAGCCGTTCCATGGGAAGTCACCCGGAACGCGGACATCGTATTTATAACCACCCCGGACGGCACCATCGCCGATGTGTCGGAAAACATATCCCGCCATGAGGGATTTAAAGACGGTGCTGTTGTGTTGCATTGTAGCGGCTCCCTGCCCTCCACCATCCTCAATGTCAACAATGCAACCATTGCAAAGGGATCAATGCATCCACTACAGAGCTTTGCCGGCGGGGATAGCGGCACCAATCCCTTTGCTGGCATCAACATGGCCATCGAAGGGGACCCCCAGGCCCGGGATATTGCCCGTCAGATCGGCAGTATGCTTGGGGCCAATGTTTTTTCCATCAAAACCCCGGCAAAAGCCCTCTATCATGCCGCAGCGGTCGTGGCTTCCAACTATCTGGTAACCCTTATGGATACGGCCTTTTCTTTGCTCGAAACCGCCGGTATCGACCGTGCCCGGGCCGGGGATATCCTGCGCCCCCTTGTGCAAGGGACAATGACAAATATTGACACAGTGGGCATCCCGGATGCGCTCACCGGTCCTATCGCACGCGGAGATACCACAACCGTGGCAGATCATCTCCGGGAAATTGCGGTCCAGCGCAAGGAGTTGTTGAATATTTACAGCATCCTCGGGTGCCGGACAATCCCCATCGCTGCTGCAAAAAATACCATTAACGATGAACAGGCCGAGGCATTGACCCGGATGTTGCAAAAAGCCATGGCTCATGAAAAACAATAAAATAATACATCATATAAAGTACTTAACACTAAAAGGATAACTTATTGCCTTATAATATAGACAATAAAATATTGTTTTTAATAATTTTATTTTTTTTAATATCACGCCCTGCATTTTCTTCGTCCCCCGACTCCCCGATGCTCGATCTTTCCGGTGAATGGCAGATTCACCTGGAAGACACGACCGCCG
Organism: Thermodesulfobacteriota bacterium; assembly: GCA_034189905.1. Lineage (GTDB taxonomy): Bacteria > Desulfobacterota > Desulfobacteria > Desulfobacterales > Desulfosudaceae > JAXHTY01. The sequence continues at coordinate 21,338 of JAXHTY010000024.1, read as the reverse complement.
GCATCACATCGCTGAACAGTACTCCCCCCTCCTGGGGCACCATTACCCTGCCGGGCAATGTGGCAAAATATTCATTAGAAAAAAAAGGAATTTATATCGGAACTGCCTGGCTGCAAAAGACTGTCTATATTCCAAAAGAATGGGCCGGCCAGGATCTGGGCTTGTGTTTGGGACGGATCTCCCATGCGGACGAGACCTTTATCAACGGCAAAAAAATCGGCAAGACCGGCGCTTTTCCCCCCAAAGGCGCATCCATGTGGAATATCACCCGCTATTACACCATCCCCCGCGACCTGGTCCATCCGGGTCGGCAAAACACCATCCGGATGCATGTCTGGTTTCACACCTATGGAGATATTTCCGGCAAACTCTATCTGGCCGATTACAATACCATCACGGGCAACAGCCGCAATACCCTGTTTTCTGTTATCATCTTCAATTACACCATTATCGCCATGGGCGTGCCCCTCTTCCTGGTTTTTGCCCTCTTCTACGCCCGGCGCCGCGAATCGTCGGAATACTTTTACTATTGCCTGCAATTGATTTGCGGCCTGTTTATCGTCCTGGATACCTGCATGCTCTGGCGCTTTCCAGGCGGACTTAACGTCCGGTTCAAGCTGCTGGCATTTTCCTGGATTGCCCTCAACCTGGTTCATCCGGTTTTCCTTCACCGCTTATACAATCTTCAACGAAAACGTGTGGAGCAGGTGCTGTTCGCCTACCTGGTGATTTCCGTTCCCTTTTATATTTTTGTCACCCCGGACCACTTCAGACTGTATGGCCTGATGGTGGCATACATTACCGGCACCATCGGGTTTTACAACATCTCCTGCCACCTGTCGGCCCTTTACCTGAAAAGGCCCTATGCCAGGCTCTTTGCCCTGTTCGGCATCACCAACATTATCGGCGCCATGCATGACGGTGTTATCTATACAGCCAAGTTGCAGTACTTCAACCTCGACGGACTGGGCAAACTTTTCAATGTCATGCTGTTTCCGCCCAGTGCCGCTGCCCTGTATATGGGGACGGCCATTGTGCTGGTGTACCGGTTTACCGACATCATGAAAGCCAACGAGGATCTGAACCTCAACCTTGAAACCAAGGTCGAGGAGCGAACCCGCTCACTGGTCCGGCTCACCGATGAACTGGAACAGAAAAACACCCAGTTCAAGGAGATGGCCATACGGGACAGCCTTACCACCCTTTACAACCATGCGGCTTTTTGCGACCGGTTGGATGAAGTTTTCATCAATGCCCGATCCGACAAAACATCCATGGCCGTTATCATGATTGACCTGGATGATTTCCGGCAAATCAATGATACCCAGGGCCATCAGGTGGGGGATGCGGTCCTGATAAAAGTGGCGGAAATTGTGAAAAACTGCATTCGGGAATACGAGTATCTGGAGAAAAATCAGTGGCAGCACAATCACAATGGCAAGGAATACGATCTGGCCGGTCGTTACGGCGGAGATGAATTCATACTCGCCCTGCCCGGATGCGACCGTGATACCGCATTTAAGACAGCAGAACGCATCAACAGAGGCATCAAAGAAATTGACCTTGCCTCCTATCCCCCCATCCACATAAGCGCCAGTTTCGGCATTGCCGTACTGGACCCGGCAACAGACTGCTCAAGCAGCGACAAACTCATCACCCTGGTCGACACCGCCCTACACAAATCCAAATCCATGGCCACCAACCAGATTCACTGCATGCACTACAGGAACGTGTGACGTATACTTTTTCAAGATGAAAACCGTACAGCCGTCAAAACTGGCTGTCAATCATTCCATATGCAGGTCAAGGCACCGCCTCCCATGCAAAGATACCGGGCCGAAGAAGGAGCTCGCACACCTGGATGCGGCGGATGGTTCCGGTGCGATGAATGTTCATGAGAGCATACGTGAGGCCGGCAGCCGCAATCATTGGCACAAAAGTGGTTTCCAGAAACAGGCGCTTGCCTTCCGGGGCCGGGCCGGTGGTCAGGTTTGAAAGGCCGGCAATGGTGCGCACGGGAAAGCCCAACAGATCAGGAAGATGGCGCAGCACGGCAAGCACGGCCTGATTGTGCCGACCGCCGTTTTCCCAGATCATGGGCGCAATCACCGGGTCGATGATCAGATGATCCGGATCAAGGCCGGTGGATTGAAAGGCCTCAAAGATTTGCGCAGCCACATCCAGACATTCCGCTTCTTCCGCAGGCACCTGACTGTCGGAGGAAAGCAGATAGCCAATAATATCGGCCTGAAACGCTTCGGCCAGAGGCAGAATACCGTCCAGTTTGGCCGGTTCCAGGGAGAACCCATTGATAATTGCGGGATTTTGAGCCACGGAAAGCCCGGCTTGAAGCGCCTTTGGATTGGTGGTATCCAGCAACAGAGGCAGATTGGTGACCGATTGCACGGCTTCCACCAGAAAGGCCATTTTTTCGGGATGGCGGGTCAACGGGCCGGGATTGATATCCACAGCCTGTGCACCGGCAGATTCGCAGGTTTTCACCAATTCACAGATGGGACCGGCATCCATATCATCAATGGCCCGGGCAATGCGCGGATTGGTGATCTGAAGGTTGTCGGCAACAATTATCATCGGGTGACGGCATTCGGGTTTCGTTCCCATGCAGAGCGTGGGAACGTTGAGAAATATTCTATTGTTTTAAAAATGCGGCGATCTGATCCACAACGTAAACAAGTTGCTCATCGGTCAGTTCCGGATAAATGGGCAGGGCAAGGGTATGTTCGGCCGCATACTCCGAGACCGGAAAATCTCCCGCATTATAACCAAGATGGGCAAAACAGTTTTGCAGGTGCAGGGGAACGGGGTAATAGACCTCCGAACCGACCTTGTTGTCCTGCAAAAATGCCCGTAATTCATCACGCCTGCCTGCCACGGAAATGACAAACTGGTTATAGATATGCCGGTCCTGTACTGCTGCCGGCAGTCGCACTGCGTCATCAAGTCCGGCTGTTTGAAACAATTCCCGGTAGCGGTCTGCATTCTGCCGCCGCTTTTCCGTCCATGCGTCCAGGTGCTTCAGTTTAATGGCGACAATGGCCGCCTGCAGTGCGTCCAGCCGGAAGTTACCGCCGATCAGGGCATGGTAGTACTTGGGGTAGCTGCCGTGAACACGGAGCTTGCGAAGTGTGTCGTCGTTCTCAGCCGTGCTGGTTGTCACCATGCCACCGTCGCCGAAGGCGCCAAGATTCTTTGACGGGAAAAAGGAGAAGCATCCGAAATCGCCAATGGCCCCGGCCCGTCTGCCCTTGTATTCCGCACCTATAGCCTGCGCAGCATCTTCAATGACCACCAGGTTGTATTGTTCTGCAATAGCCGTAATCGGGTCCATATCCGCGCACTGGCCGTACAGGTGCACCGGCATGATGGCCCGGCATCGAGACCGGATTTCGGACGGCATCTGATCCAGGGTCCTCTCCAGGGCCCGAACATCAATATTGTATGTCGCTTCTTCAATATCCACAAAAAGCGGCGTGGCGCCCACACGGGCAATGGCGCCGGCCGTGGCGAAAAAGGTATACGGGGTTGTCAGCACCATGTCCCCGGCACCGATATCCGCTGCCATCAGGGCGATGATCAGGGCATCAGTGCCAGAGGAAACGCCCACGGCATGAGGGACGCCGCTATATTCGGCGATTTCCTTTTCCAGGGCCGCCACATGAGGGCCGAGAATAAACATCTGACTTTCATATATGTCCGCTGTCACGGCAAGGACATCATCCCGGATGGCAGCGTATTGACCTTTTAAATCCAGCAGTGGCACATCCATTACGCACTCTTTCTATGTTTGTTAAATGATCTGTTCCGCCTGTCATTCTTCTGAACGCCCCATTGGCTGGCGCCGGGCAGGAGTTTACAGGCAGTGGTCACGGCCCGGTATCCCAGCAGCCCCTCAACGGCATCGCAAAGGGCTGCGCCAGCCGCGACTTTCATTTCCGAAGGCAGGGCAATCACGGTTTCGCCGGTTTCCGGCGCCGCAATATGGAGGTAGGCATCACAGGGACCGGCATATTGCTGAAAAATATCCTTGAGCCGGGGCAGTGCATCGGCATCGGTTTTGGCTGTGTCAATGGTGCAATGGACCGCCGGTGCCCACACATCCCGTGCCTTGTCAATGGGGACGATCCGGTCCGCATGGACCGACAGGGCGGTTTCCGACTTTTCCAGACGGCCGCCCACGAACACCGGCGCATCCTCCACCAGCTGCTGCTTCACCACTTCGTAAACAGCCGGAAAAACCACCACCTCGACCGTACCGAACATGTCTTCAATAGCGACAATCGCCATCTGCTTGTCCGTCTTGGTGCGCTTGTGCTGCACCTTGATAATGGTGCCGCCCACAATCACATTGCTTTTGTCATTCATCTCGCGGATGGTCAGGGCATCGGCATTGGCAAATCTGGCAAGCGGCTCCCGGTAGGCTGCCAGGGGATGACCGGTAATGTAAAATCCCAAAGCCTCTTTTTCAAAAGAAAGTTTCTGCTTTTCGCCCCATTCGTCAATCCCGGGCAGGGTCGGCACATTCACGCCTGTTCCGGTGCCGGTCATGTCAAACAAACTCATCTGGGTATCGGCCTTTTCTTTCTGTATGGTATGCCCGTGGGCCAGGGCGTCTTCCACCGCCGCCATCATGGGTGCGCGCGCCGCGCCCGTGGAATCAAAGGCCCCGCATTTGATCAGGCTCTCAAGAACCTTCTTGTTGACCTTGAACAGATCCACCCGTTCGCAGAAATCAAACAGCGAAACAAACGGACCGTTCTCGTGACGCTCCGCGATCATGGCCTCGATAGCGGCCTCGCCCACGCCCTTGACGGCCAGGAGGCCGAATCGGATCTTGCCGTCCACCACAATAAAGGTTTTTTCACTTTCGTTGATATCCGGGGGCAGGACCTCGATATTGGCGGTCCGGCATTCGGCTATGAACTTGACCACCGTATCCGAGTTGACCATGGCGCTGGTCAGGAGAGCGGCCATAAACGATACCGGGAAATGGGCCTTGAGATAGGCGGTCTGATAGGCAATAAGGGCATAAGCCGCACTGTGGGACTTGTTAAACCCGTATCCGCCGAAATATTCGATCTGCTCGTAGATCTCCTGCGCCTTTCCCTTGTCAATATTGTTCTTCACCGCGCCATCCAGAAAAAACTCCCGCTGGGCCGCCATCTTTTCGGCAATCTTTTTGCCCATGGCCTTGCGCAGATCGTCGGCCGCGCCCATGGTATATCCGGCCAGGGAGCGAGCGATCTGCATGACCTGTTCCTGATAAAGAATGACGCCATATGTTTCCTTGAGGATGGGCTCCAGTTCCGGAATCAGGTACGTAACCTTTTTCCGGCCGTGTTTGCGCTCCACAAAATCGTCCACCATGCCGCTGCCCAGGGGGCCGGGCCGGTACAGAGCCACCAGGGCCGTAACATCGGCAAAGCATTCGGGTTTCATCTTGACGAGCAGCTCTTTCATGCCCGCGCTTTCAAGCTGAAACACACCGGTGGTGTCGCCTCGGCTGAGCAACTGATAGGTTTCCGCATCGTTGATATCAAGGGTCGCCATATCCGGCGGCGTCTCGCCCTGCTTTTCAATCAGGGCAAGGGTATCGTTGATCACCGTGAGGTTGCGCAGTCCCAGCAGGTCCAGCTTGACCAGACCGATGTTCTCCACGCATTTCATGTCAAACTGGGTGAGCACTTCGCCATCTTTTACGGAATAGAGCGGCAGATAATTGACCAGGGGCTGATCCCCGATCACCACGCCGGCCGCATGGGTGGAAGCATGGCGGGGCAGCCCCTCAAGCGCCTGGCTGGCCTGCATCAGATTTTTAAAATCCGACCGGGATTCCACCAGGGCTTTGAGGTCCGGCTCCTTGTTCATGGCATCGGCAAGGTTCTTACTGTCAAAGGGAATCAGCTTGGCAATCCGGTCCACTTCAAAGAGCGGGATCTCCATGACCCGGCCCACATCGCGGATGGCGGCCCGGCTCTTCATGGAACCAAAGGTGATAATCTGCGCCACATAGTCGCCGCCCCCGTATCTTTCCACCAGGTATTTATAGACCCGCTCGCGGCCGTTAATACAGATATCCACGTCGATATCGGGCATGCTTTTGCGTTCGGGATTCAAAAACCGCTCGAACAACAGCCCGTGTTCAATGGGGTCCAGGTCTGTTATGCTCAGACAGTAGGATACAATGCTGCCGGCGGCCGATCCGCGGCCCGGACCGATGGGGATACCGTTGCTTTTGGCAAATGCAATGAAGTCGGCAACAATGAGAAAATAACCGGGGAATCCCATGTCTTTAATGATGCCCAGTTCATAGTCCAACCGCTCTTCATAAACCGCGTCACCGGGAAACGGTTCGCCGTTGTCTTCTTTCTGTTTTTGAATCTGGGGCAGTTTTGCGGCGAGCCCGGCACGTGCCTTCTCTTCAAACACGTCTTCCACGGTTTTGCCCGCCGGGGTATCAAACTTGGGAAAATGGAGGGTTTTGAAATCGAAATCCACATTGCAGCGGTCGGCAATGGCAACGGTGTTGGCTGCGGCACCGGGAAACGGCGTCAGAAACTCACACATCTCGGCCTTTGTCTTGAAGTTCAACTGATCGGTTTCAAACCTGAACCGGTCCATATCATTCAGGGTCTTACCGGTCTGGAGGCACAGGGAAAGCTCATGAAGACTGCTGTCGTCTATATTCAGATAGTGGCAGTCATTGGTGCCGACCAGGGGGAGGGAGAGCCGCTGACTCATGTCCCGCAAGCCGTCATTGACTGTCTGCTGATCGGAAAGGCCGTTATGCTGCACTTCAAGATAGAACCGGTCTTCACCAAAGAGGTCGGCATAAAACCGGGCCGCTTCATCGGCCCCTTGGGTATCGCCCTGCAGGAGGTGCTGGGATATCTCGCCTTTCAGGCAGGCGGACAGGCCGATCAGACCTTCGCTGTGTTCGGCCAGCAGTTGTTTATCAATACGCGGTTTGTGATAAAATCCCCTTAAGGAAGCAATGGTGGCGAGGCGGCAGAGGTTGCTGTAACCGGTCATGTTTTCCGCCAGCAGCACGATATGGGTCATGCCGTCATGGTCGGCCGGAGTTTTGTCCGCGATGGTCCGGGGCGCCATATAGCATTCACATCCGATAATCGGCTTAACGCCCGCCTCCTGGGCTTTTTTGTAAAAATTCACCACCCCGAACATGGTGCCGTGGTCAGTGATGGCCACCGCCTTCATCCCGTAATCCACGGCCCGCTTGAACAACGCCCCGAGCCGGATAATCCCGTCCAGCAGACTGTATTCCGTGTGTACGTGCAGATGAACGAAATCGGCGGTGTCGGGTTTTTCCATTGCTACCCTCATAAAAAATTCAACGAATATCTCTTTGCGTGTTTTTGTGCCTTCGGAAACCAATATGCCAAAGCTGAAGTTTCAGTCCACGAAAGACACAAAAATAACGAAAACGTTCACCCAGTTTGGGTTAAACTCGTAAAACCCAGGATCCGGCCTTTTGCTGTTGTTGGGTTTCGTGCCTCAACCCGACCTACTACTTAAGGGCTTTGTAAAAAGTCCAAGATCAAGGCGCGTAAATCTCGAGGAACGAGGCGTACTGGATGTACGCGCAGTGACGAGGGATTTCCGCAACGAAGATATTGGGCTTTTTACGAAGCCCGGCTTAGAGCTTCTAATCCAGGCGGTAGTTGGGCGCCTCCTTGGTAATAATAACATCATGCACATGGCTTTCCCGCAGACCGGCCGGACTGATTCTGACAAACCGGGCCTTTTCCCGTAACTCGTCGATGGTGCGGCAGCCCACATAGCCCATGCCCGCCTTCAGGCCGCCCAGAAGCTGCACAATATTATTTGAAATCGTGCCGCGGTAGGGCACCCGGCCCACAATGCCTTCAGGCACAAGATCACTGTCATCCACATCAGACGTCTGATAGTACCGGTCTTTGCTGCCCTGTTTCATGGCCTCCACCGATCCCATACCCCGGTAAACCTTGTAACTCCGGCCCTGGTAAAGAATCGTTTCCCCCGGGCTCTCCTCAGTGCCAGCAAACAAGCCGCCGATCATCACACAGTGGGCGCCTGCAGCCAGGGCCTTGGCAATATCGCCGGAAAATTTGATGCCTCCGTCGGCAATCAGGGGCACGCCGCTCTTGTTGGCGATGGACTTGCAGTTCATAATGGCGGTCAGCTGCGGCATGCCGGCGCCCGCCACAATCCGGGTGGTACAGATGGAACCCGGCCCCACCCCGATCTTGACACCGTCCACACCCGCTTCGATCAATGCCTCAGCCCCCTTGGACGTACAAACATTGCCCGCAATAATCTCGATATCGTCAAATGTTTCTTTCAGCAATTGAATCGTCTGAATAACATTTTCCGAATGGCCGTGGGACGTATCAATGGCAACCACATCCGCGCCGGCCTGAAGCAGGGCTTCGGCCCGTTGAACCGCTTCCTCGCCAACGCCGACAGCAGCCCCGACCCGGAGCCGGCCCAGCTCATCCTTGCAGGCATAGGGAAATTTTTTCAGCTTTTCAATATCCTTCATGGTGATCAGTCCGACAAGGCCGCCCGACTTGTTCACCACCAGCAGTTTTTCGATCTTGTGTTCGTGGAGCAGTTCCTTTGAGTCGGCCAGCGTGATCCCCTCCTGGACCGTTACCAGTTTTTTGCTGGTCATGACCGCTGACACTTTTTTGTCCAGGTCTGTTTCAAACCGGAGATCCCGGTTTGTTACAATGCCCACGAGTTTTTCCCCTTTGGTGACCGGCACGCCGGAGATGTTGTAGTTCCGCATCAGACTGAGAACGTCGCTGATGGGGTTGTCCGGTGATGTGGTGACCGGGTCCACGATCATGCCGCTTTCCGACTTTTTTACCCGCCCCACTTCAATGGCCTGAGCTTCCACACTCATATTGCGATGAATTATCCCCAGGCCGCCGGCACGGGCCATGCTGATGGCCGTCTCGGATTCGGTCACCGTATCCATGGCCGCGCTGATAATGGGGATATTCAGTGAAAGTTTTCGTGTCAATCGCGTGGTGGTGTCCACTTCTTCAGGCAATATATTGGAATAATTAGGAATAAGCAATACATCGTCAAATGAATAAGCTTCTTCAGGGTTTACTTTAATCATCCTCACCCTCCGGCATCTTTGTTAAAATATCTAATTATTCGGAATTTATGAACAAACAAAACAGACAACGATCCGGTCGGTCGATCACCGTTATCGTACTGAAATATCATATTGCCGGACGACTGTACAATCTTTTATTTGACTTGAACGGCCGGGGTAGGATATTTTGTTTGAATCCATATTGATAGTCCCGTAAAAAGTCAATTTTGGGACGGCAAAGTAAAAAGTTCAAGTTCGCGGCGCGCAAATCTCGAGGAATGGAGCGTACTTAGTTGTACGTGACATGACGAGAGATGCAGCGCAACAAAGAAATTGGACTTTCTACGAAGCCGTCCATATTAACTGATGAATATCCAAGACCAACCATGCTGATAAAAATAAATCCGCAAAATCCGCAGAAACGATTAATCGACAAGGTTGTGGACGTGCTTCGGGATGGCGGTATTATCGCCTATCCCACGGACACCTTTTACGGCATCGGCTGCGATATCACGCATAAAAAAAGTGTCGAAAAAATCTACCAGATGAAACAGCGGCATCGCTCCAAGCCGTTCAGTTTTATCTGCTCGAACCTGAAAAATATCAGCGAATATGCCAAGGTCTCCAATTATGCATATAAAACCATGAAACGGCTCCTGCCTGGCCCGTATACCTTTATCCTGGAAGGGTCCAAACCCCTGCCCAAAACCATGGTGTCAAAACGGAAAACGGCCGGTATCCGCGTGCCGGACCATAATATCTGCATCGCCATCGTTGAAGCCCTGGGCAATCCGATTATCTCTACCACAGCCACAAGCCCGGGAAAAACCGTTTTTGACGATCCGTCATTTATTCATGATCATTACGGGAAAACAATCGAACTGGTGATAGACGGCGGCCCGGTACCCTCAGAGCCGTCCAGTGTAATATCGCTTATTAATGACGAGCCGGAAATCATTCGGGAAGGCATCGGCGACCTGGCCATATTTGAATAATATGATAACCCTGAACCTGATTCTTGTAACGCTCAGCATTTTTATCTCCGTGTCTGTGGCCGGTCACGCACTGCTGACCAAACGGACGCCATCAACAGCACTTGGCTGGATTGCCGTGTGCCTCCTGTTTCCCGTGGCCGGTATACTGCTCTATTTCCTTTTCGGTATCAACCGGGTGGAAACCCGGGCCAAAAAACTGGACAGCCAGGTCTCCGATTGTCCGCTGGATTGTGGTCCCTATCACAACGCCACGGCCGACGCCGCGCTGAAGGCGGAAGATTTGCCCCTGCCCCTGTATTTTTCCCAGATCGCCCGTATATCCGACACTGTCACCCACCTTCCCCTGGTATACGGCAATCACATTGATGTACTGCACAACGGTGAGGCCGCTTATCAGTCAATGCTGGAAAGCATTGAGCAGGCCACCCGCCACATCTTTTTAATCACCTATATTTTTGAAACCAACCCAACGGGCCTCCAGTTTATTGACGCCCTGGGCCGCGCGGTTGATCGCGGCGTATCCGTAAAAGTAATCATCGACGGGGTGGGGGAATATTACAACTGGCCGAAGGCCGGGAGCCTGCTGAAAAAAAGGGGCGTCACTGTTGCCCGGTTCATCCGGCCCCGCCTGCTGCCGCTTTCCATCCATATCAACCTGCGTAACCACCGGAAAATTCTCATCACAGACGGTCATACCGCCTATACGGGCGGCATGAACATCGGCGGACGGCACATGGCGCAGAATATCAGCAATCCCAGGCGGGTGATTGACATGCATTTCCGCCTGACCGGTCCGGTCGTGCTTCAGATGGAACAGACGTTTCTGGAAGACTGGGCTTTCTGCACCGGGAAAAACCTCCACCCCCACACCGACTTTCATGAAACAGCAGGCAATGCGTTCTGCCGGACCATCAAAGACGGCCCGAACGAGGACATCAATAAGCTAAGCACCATCATTGTCGGCGCCATCTCCGCTGCCCGGCAACAGGTCATGGTCATGACACCCTATTTTCTGCCCTCCGTTGAAATGGTATCCGCGTTGCAAAGTGCCGCGTTGCGCGGCGTGGATGTGAACATTGTGCTGCCGGGGAAAAACAACCTGCCGTTTGTGGCCTGGGCCACCCGCCATATGCTGAAAGATCTTCTATACCGGGGCGTCAAGGTCTATTTTCAGCCACCGCCGTTTGTGCATACCAAGCTGTTTGTGGTGGACCGCCATTATGCCCAGGTTGGCTCGGCCAATTTCGACCCCCGCAGCTTTCAGTTGAATTTTGAATTGTGTGTGGAAATTTACGAAAAAAGAGTGGCAGGAACGCTCAACGAACACATTCTTGAGCAGATTCGCCGGTCAAAACCGGTATCACTTCACGAAATCAAAAACCGATCACTGGGGATAAAAATACGGGATGCCGTGGCGTGGCTATTTTCGCCGTATCTCTGAAAAAATGTTCCCCCCGAGCCGGCGTTGCATATCAGCCTTGAACTGCCGGGATTTCCGGTTTAATATCGCAAAGCTGTAACGCATGTTCTTATCCATGAGATTGCCGGAATTTTTAATGTGCGATGGCAGCTTTGCGCTGTTGTCCACCACTTTTCGCAGAAAGGGAACTTCCTGGCCGATCACCCGGCCGGTATTCTGCTTCAATGCATCAAGAAAGGCAATACGATCCCGCGGGGTGTTGGTATAAGTAACCGACCGGCCCAGGTGCGCCAGCGAATGGCCGTCACTGCCGCCGGTCATGGCCTTGTTGAGGTTAAACCCCAGAATCGTGCTTTTCAAATTCCATTTTTTCAGGTTTCCGGCATTAATCACTTCGACACCATCGGCCCTTGCCAGTAATTCCTGCTGCCGGGCCTCAGAAAACAGAATGTTGCAGAGGCCGGTGTACATGGCACAATACGGATGAGGAAAAATCACAATGCCGTCATTCTGACGGGCGCGCGAGATAATGCTTTCCATTGAAAGGCCGATGGAAGACATGATATCACGGCCTTTGGCGGGATAGATCGTCTTCCGGTAAAAATGTTTCAGGCCCCTGGTTTCGTAAAAATAGACCAGCACGTGGGCGCCTTCCTTTGAGGTGACCTCAATGCCGGGGATGGAGAGGACATCCGGGTATCGCTCCATTTCCATCGCCCCCTCAATGGCATTATGATCGGTCACGGCAACGCCGATATCCATTATCCGCGCTTTTTTTGCGATCATGGCCGGCAGATCGGCGCCATCGGAAAAAACAGAATGGAAGTGAAGGTCAACAACGGTATGGTTCCGGCATAAATCCGGAAAGTCGGGCTGCCGGTACAAGACGCGGTCGTTGTGGCCCAACGACGCAGGGGATACAACTGTTTGCTGCTGCATTCGCTTTATATCCTTGACCAGCGGTTTCCACCGCGGGAATAATTCGGTTTCATCCCAAAAAAACTGATTCTTATAATTATACCATGATTAATCCGAAAAACAATCAGAATTAAGGCGGTGATCAGGAATTAATACGTTTATAGCATTCTGGCCATAGGGCCAGGCTCTGGATTCCCTCTTGAACAGCGTTCGTCCAATCGGAATCCAAATTGAAATCGAACGGGTTTGGAATCTGGATAAAAGGGATTTAATGCCTGACCCGGAAATTTCACGGGTCGATTTGGATGCAGCTGCAAGGCGCAGGCTGCGACGTTGAAGTAAATCTACTGCGGGTGGTCTGAAACAAAGCAGATGCGTCCAAGGTGGCGCATGAAAACCGGATTACATGTCGGGACGGTAGAGATACCCCCCCGCCACCCCTTCATAATTCAACGGCAGATCGTTGACAAGCTCCTTTGCCGATCTCCCCATCAGCAACTCCAGTATCGAGAACTTCGAGGGTTTTTCCGGATATACAGCAGACACCTTGCCTTTGACACCGGCCTTTTTACCGGCCAGTTCGACAGCGTCGGCCAGATTGCCGAATTTGTCCACCAGTCCGAGTTCCCTGGCCTTTTTGCCGGTATAAATCCGGCCATCTGCCAGCGCCGCCACATCCTCAACCGTCATATTCCGGCCCTGCGCCACATCGGTAATAAACTGCTGATGAATATCATCGGTAAAGGCTTGGAGTATTACCTTTTCATCCGGCTTCAAATCGTTGACCGGCGATGCCATATCCTTGTACTCGCCGCTTTTTATCACCACCGGCGTCAGACCGATCTTCTTAAAAAGGGCCTCAAGATTGGTGTAGCTCATGATGACGCCGATACTGCCGGTCAGGGTGCCGGGATTGGCCATAACCGTATCTGCGGCAGAGGCGATATAATAACCGCCGGATGCGGCAATGGATCCCATGGATGCCACCACAACCTTGGCTTCACGGGTTTTCACGATTTCACGGTATATCTCCTGGGACGGACCGACAGCCCCGCCGGGTGAATTAATCCGCACGACAATGGCTTTAATTGAAGGTGTTTCCCGGAATTTCTTTAAATTTTCAAGCACCGTGCGGGAGGAACGGATCACGCCGTTGATTTCCACCACCCCTATTTTTTCCCCCAGGTCGAATCGGGTTTTCCGGGTTGACACGGCAAACAGGGAGGACATGATAATCATGAAACTGAATACCATGCCGGTAAGAACAAGAACAAAAAAAAGGAACGGGTGTCGTCTGGAAAACATAAAGAGATACCCTTTGCGTCAAAAATCCTGGCCCAAGGGACCAGGCTTTCCGGACTGTGTAAAATGCCACGGGCAACGCATTCCGGCTTGCCCGTGGCATCCTTGTTGTCTATCTTCAGTCTTTGTCGGAATCCGCTTCGTCGGCGTCTTTATCCGCCTCAACCGTTTCACCCGGGGCTTCCGTTGCCTGGTCCTGATCGCCGATCATGCCATTCTGCAGGTTTTCCCGGAGCAGTTCGCCAAAGGCGGAAGTGGTGGATTTTGAATTGTCCACATAATCCTTGAGCAGGGTCTTCTCATCGTCGATCTCAAGCCGCTTGATGGAGAGCCCGATCTTTCGCTCATCCACATTGACATTCATCACCCGCGCGGTGAGTTCATCGCCGACCTCGCAATGGCCGACCGGTGTCTTGATCCGCTCGGTGCTGACTTCGGAAACATGCACAAGACCTTCAATGCCCTCTTCAAGTTCCACAAAGATACCAAAATCCGTTACATTGGTAACCGTACCGGTCACCTTGGTGCCGATGGGATACCGTTCCCGCACGCTTTCCCACGGATCGGCCTCAAGCTGTTTGATGCCCATTGAGAACCGTTCATTGTTTTTGTCGATCTCCAGCACCACGGCCTGTACCAGGTCACCCTTCTTATAAACCTCAGACGGATGTTTGATGCGCTTGATCCAGGAGATATCCGAGATATGCACAAGACCGTCAATATCGTCATCAATGCCGATAAACAGACCAAAGTCCGTAATATTCTTGATCCGGCCTTCGATAACCGTCCCCACGGGGTATTTTTCGCTGATCACTTCCCACGGGTTGGGTTCCACCTGTTTCATACCCAGAGAGATGCGCCGGTTCTCCGGCTGAATATCCAGGACCACGGCCTCGACTTCCTCGCCCACGTTCACCACCTTGGAGGGATGGCGGATCTTCCGGGTCCATGAAATTTCAGACACATGAATCAGGCCTTCAACGCCCTCTTCCAGCTCCACGAAAATACCGTAATTGGTGATACTCACCACCTTGCCCACGGTTTTGGACCCCACGGGATATTTTTCCTTGGCCGTGGTCCAGGGATCCGGGGTGAGCTGTTTCATGCCCAGGGAGATCTTCTTCTTATCCAGATCAAAGGAGAGAACCTTCAGGGTGATGTTGTCACCAACGGAAAACAGTTCCGCAGGATGCCGCACCCGGCCCCAGGAAATGTCCGTGATATGCAACAGACCGTCCACACCGCCGAGGTCCACAAACACGCCGTATTCAGTAATATTCTTGACGATGCCGTCCACCTGCTGCCCCTCTTCCAGGGAGGAGAGAACTTCCTGCCGTTTGGCGGCAAGATCCTGCTCCAGCAGCACGCGCCGGGACAGCACAATATTGTTGCGGCGCCGGTTATACTTGAGGATTTTAAAATCATAGGTCTGGCCGACCATCTCGTCAAAGTTACGAATGGGCCGAAGGTCCGCCTGGGAACCCGGCAGAAACGCCTGAAGCCCCACATCAACGGAAAACCCGCCCTTGACACGGTTAACGATAACACCTTTAATAATGCCGTCGTCGTCATAGGTCTCTTTGATGATCTCCCAGACCTTGTCTTTTTCGGCCTTATCTTTTGACAGGATCAGGCTTTCATTTTCCTCATCCCAGTACTCGATCATCACTTCAACTTCATCGCCGACCGTGACATTGACTTCACCGCTTTCATTTCTGAACTCGGCAATAGCGATCTGGCCTTCGGACTTATAGCCGATATCCACCAGCACATAATCCTTGTCCACGGCAATAACCTTGCCGTTGACCACTTCACCTTCGGTAAACTGCTTGAAGGTGTCTTCATACATGGCCATCAATTCTTCCATGCTGCCTTCGGAGCCCTCGACACCATCATCCATTTCATCCGGATCAAATGTGTCGTCCAGATCGTCGCCTACATCGTCTGTTTTGTTCAAATCTTCTGTTACATTGTCTGTCATTTAAAAAAACCCCCTTAACCGGCTCATCCCAGCGGCAAATTTACGGTTCCGCAAACAAAACGGCAACAAGCTGCATCATACAACCGGATGCATCAGAAAGACTTACGGAACCGGGGTTTACACCTGCGGGGATGATTGCCTTCTGATTTTCATGGCCCAAGGGGCCATATAGACAAAGAACGTTATCAGCATAACCGGCAAAATGCAAATAAAATTCGCATGAATTCACAAAAAATATAATGGCGAATTTATCCTTGACATGCATCCGCATCCCGGTTACCTTCAAGTTGCTTAACGATGTTCACTGAACAAAACTAAATTTTCAATCGGAACGGGGGGAGGGGATGAAGAAACTCGCGATCTGCCTGACAGTCATTTTTATTGCTGCCCTTTTTACTTCGGGCAGCATTTTTGCCACAGAGATCACCGCGTTTGGCCCCAAAACGTATCTCCGCACCAAAGGCGCGCCCAACATCTATAATGACACCTTTTCAGCATTTGATATACAAGGGGAGCTGATCATTCGAAACGGCAGGGAAAACGACAAGCACCGGGTCACCAGTGCCGTCATAACCATCAACGGCGCACCGGTTTTCGTCCCCCGGGATTTCAAGCAACACAAATATTTAATGACCTGCCCCATCAACCTGGCAGAAACCAATACCCTTGAAGTGGAACTGCGGAGCAAGCCCGGCACATACCTGGAGATCGAAATTCGCCATGAAGCGGTTTATCCCACCGTCTCTCTCCAGGCAGAACCGGCATCCATTGTTCAGGGAGAAACAGCCACGCTTTCCTGGACATCCACAGACGCGACGACTTGTTCCATATCACCGGATATCGGCGATGTGGCAACCAGCGGCACCATGCCTGTTTCACCGGAACAGACCACTACATACACCATCACCGCCACGGGGCTGGGCGGCACAGAGACGGCCCAGGCCACGGTGACAGTTGTTCCCGTTCCCACGGTGGATTTCACCGTCACCCCCGATACGGTGACAGCCAGCGAAACCGCTGATCTCACGTGGTCCACAACCAACGCCGACACCGTGACAGGCCGCCAGACAGCGGGGGATACGGTTACGGAAGAAACACTGCCCGCATCCGGCAGCAGCACGGTCGCGCCGCAACAGACCACCACCTATACGATTATTGCCGCCGGCCCCGGCGGCGAAACCGCCGCCAGCGCCACGGTCACGGTTGTCCATCCCGCGCCCGAGGTAAGCATTACCGCAAGCCCGCCCGGAATATACCAGGGCGGCACCAGCGCCCTTTCCTGGAGCGCGGCCAATGCCACGGACCTTACCATTGACAACGGCATCGGCGCAGTCACCCTTTCCGGTGACCATGAAGTCTCTCCGGACCAGACCACCACCTATACCCTGACAGCCACCGGCCCCGGCGGCACAGCCACGGCATCGGCAACAGTATCTGTTTCCCCGGCCCCGCCGCAGATCGCATTTGTGGCCAATCCTGAAAAAATCTACCCCAACGACACCGCCACCCTGATCTGGGACAGCTTTAATGCCAACACCTGTGAAATCACCCCGGATATCGGCCCGGTGGACCTGGACGGAACGCATGATGTGACACTATCAGCAACCACCACCTATACCATTACCACGACCGGTCCCGGCGGCACGGTAACCGCCGATACAACCGTCATCGTAACGGGCAGCGATCTTTTGCCGGTTCATCTCGATACATCACAGGCCGTTGTGGACCCGCAGACACTGGAACTGTCCGGCAGTGTCGATGTGGAAATTGAGAACACTGGCAGCACCGTGCCCGAAGAAGGATTTGACGTTCTGCTGTTTGAAGACATGGACCATAATGAAACGTATACCCCCGATATCGACAAAATACTGGGCACTCAGGCATCTGTGGCCGGCGATCCCCTGCCGGGCGGCAATACCCTGATCACCGTGCCGGTGGCAAACCGGATGATCTTTACGGACAACCGGATATTTGCCATTGTGGATTCAAACGACACGGTCATGGAAACCGATGAAACCAACAATATCACCCACAGCATGGCCGACTGCGAGTTTATCCCGCCGGTCGGCGGGTTTGATCCGGTGCTGGAGTGGGCATGGACGGGGAGCAGTGAGCATAGTGCCTCTTACAATGTTGCATCTACCCCGGCCGTGGCCAACTTGAATGATGACAACAACGACGGCATGATTGACAATGCCGACATTCCGGATATTCTATTTATTTCTTATCGAAATTCGAACAGATATTTTTACGGAGGCGGTATTTTAAGGACCATCAGCGGGGATGGTTCCGGGGAGCTTTTTTCAGTTATAGGCTTGGGATTTCAGGCCGGAACCGGTCCAGTAGTCGGGGATATTGACAACGATAGTCTGGTCGAAATTATCCTTATCTCGGGCAATTACAAACAACTAATTGCACTTGAGCATGACGGCACTGTTAAATGGCGATACCCGCTGTCATCTGTGGATGATGCCGGCCCAGTCATCGCCGATATCGATACCGACGGAACGCCGGAGATCATCCTGGGCAGACGGGTAATAAACGCGGACGGCACCGAAAGATGGATAGGTGAGGGAGGCAATGGAAAATTGTTTTCAATTGTGGCGGATATTGATATGGACGGCACGCCTGAAGTGGTTGCCGGCAATACCGCCTACCGTTCAAATGGCGACATTATGTGGCAAAACCAGTCAGCAGCGGACGGGTATACTGCCACCGGCAATTTTGACGATGACCCCTACCCGGAGATTGTGCTGATAGCTGCCGGATACGCTTACCTGCTCGAACATACCGGCGAAATCAAATGGGGGCCCATCGATTTTCCAAGAAGCGGCACTTACAAGGATCATGGCGGTCCACCAACAGTGGCCGACTTTGATCAGGACGGCCTGCCGGAAATCGGTATAGCCGGCGGCTATCAGTATGTCGTTCTGGAGCACGACGGCAGCGTCAAATGGTCAGTCGATACGGAAGACGACTCCTCTTACAGGACCGGTTCCTCTGTATTTGATTTTGAAGGCGACGGCAGCGCGGAGGTGATCTATTGCGACGAACATTATTTACGGATTTACAGGGGAACCGACGGCGCCGAACTTTTTTCCATTGAAAACAGCTCCCGGACCCGGAGTGAATATCCGGTTATTGTTGATGTGGATAATGACAACAACGCAGAAATCGTCCTTGTCAGTAACAACGACTACTGGGGTAATGATCACGGCATCCGTGTCTACGGCGACGCCAACGACACCTGGGTCAACACCCGCAAGATATGGAACCAGCATGCCTATTGCATTACCAATGTCAATGACGACGGCACCATTCCGCAATATGCCGCCAACAACTGGGAGACCTTCAACAACTTCCGGCAGAACGAAATGGCCGACCCGTTCGGGTGCACCGACCTGTCCGCCGGGCATATCCGGACCAACCGCACGGCCCTGCCCGACGCCATCGACCTGATCGGCCGGGTGGGCAACGGCGGGGCCCTGCATGTGGCCCCCGGGGTGAACGTCTCCTTTTACAACGGGGATCCTGCAGCAGATGGCGTTCTGATCGGCACCACCCGGACCGCCACCCGCATCTACCCCGGCATGTACGAGGATGTCACATTCACCTGGGAAGCGCCGACAGTGGACCTGCACACCATCTACATGCAGGTGGACGATGACGGCGCCGGCCTGATTGACGGCGGCCACATCAGCGAAACCACTGAAACCAACAATACCGTCCATAACACCATCAACACCGGCAACAGTGCACCTGTGGCCGATGCCGGTCCGGACGGCACCGTGTTTATCGACGACCTGGTGATCCTGGACGGCAGCGGATCATATGATCCTGAAGGCGCCTCCCTGACCTATGCCTGGACAATGGTCAGCAGGCCCGATTCAAGCCAGTCAACCCTGTCCGACCCGTCCATTGTTGACCCCTCGTTTACCCCGGACCTGGAAGGCGCCTATACCTTTCAACTGGTGGTCAATGACGGCCTGTCCGACAGCGGCGTCAGCCTTGTCACCATCCAGGCCGGCCCGGAGATCACCGTTCCCGACCTGGCGGGCCGGCACCGGATCGACGCTCAGGCCATTCTTGCCGCCGCAGGCCTTGGAACCGGAGCAATCACCAGCGAATATCACAGCCAGGTCCCGGAAGGGTATGTTATTACCCAGGCTCCTGTTCCCGGCGCCATCGTTGCCACGGGCACGCCTGTGGATCTGACCGTGTCCCTGGGCGTCCGGATGTTGACGGTTCCCGATCTGCGCGGCATGGATCAGACCGGCGCACAGACTGCGCTCACCGATGCCGGCCTGACCCTTGGCGAACTCACCGAAATTTACAGTGACGCGGCCCCGGCCGGTCATATTGTGCTTCAGGACCCCGCGCCCGGCGCCAGCGTTGCCGAGGGATCAGCCGTGGACATGACCCTTTCCCTGGGCGTGTGGACCGGCGTGGATATAGATCCGCCAGCGGTACAGCTTTTTGCCCAACCCGAAACATTCACCCTGGGCCAGTCCACCTTCATCACCCTGTATGCCACCGACAACGCCGGGGTCACGGAAAAAACCCTGACCATTGACGGCACGCCCGTTCCCCTGGATGGCGACACCGTCGATTACGAACCCGCACATGCCGGGTTTATCACCGTGGAAGCCACGGCGGCCGATGCAGCCGGTCACATTGCCACCGACACCCTCACCCTGTCCGTGGCCAACCCTGACGACACCGTGGCGCCGGCGGTTTTCCTGGACGGGACCGACTGCCCGGATGTCACCGACCTGTATGCCATAACCGGATCAGTATCCGATATTTCCGGCCTGACCTATACCCTGGCGGCCCGGCCCGACGGCGGCAACCAGTGGCAGACCTTTGCCAGCGGATCGGGCACGAGTATTTCCGGCGAACTGGGCGTGTTCGACCCCAGCATCCGCCCCAACGGCGTCTACGAGATCCGCCTGCAAGCCCGGGACCTGTCCGGCAACACAAACGCGGCATACGGGTGTGTGCTGGTGGACGGCAACCTCAAGCTCGGCGCCCTTACACTGCCCCAGACCGACCTGACCATCCCCGCACCGGGCATGCCCGTGGTCCTGGAGCGGGTCTATGATTCACGGATAACAGACGGCGATTTCGGGCCGGGATGGCAGCTGCCCGCCTCAACCGTAAAAGCCGATACCACCCGGGATCTCGGCAGCGGCTGGACCGAAGAGATCGGCGGGGGATTTTTTGTTACCTATTACCTGGTTGAGCAATACCGCCATCTTGTGGTCATCCGGTTCTCCGATGAAGAGGTGCTCAAGTTCAAAATGGATGTCTCTCCGGGAACCAGCACCCTGATCCCGTACAGCAGCCTCAACCTGACAGCCACGTTCACGCCTGAGGACGGCACCCAGGGCTCGCTGGTCCCCATTGACATGATTGGCACCAACCTTATGCTGGTGGGCGGCCAGCTTCGCGAATACGGCACCGATCTTTTCCAGCCGCAGCGGTTCCAGCTCACCCGGCCCGACGGCACCGTGTATATCCTCAACCGCAATACCGGCATTGAGCGCATCACCGACATCCACGGCCATACCGTTGAATACACAGAAAACAGCATCT